>DASXDJ010000152.1:0-28255 GCA_036490755.1 Streptosporangiaceae bacterium | reverse complement strand
CCTAATATCCCGCAACCCCCGCTTTTGGGTCACCCAGGCTCCCCGGGCCGCGCCAGCGGCCCCCGGGGCGAGCGGGCAGCACCGCCTCGAGGGCATCCCGCAGGGAAGAAGCCCGCGTTAACCCGTCCGGCCACATCCCCCCTCACCCCGTTCCGGCGGGCTTTCTCACCCCCTGCGGCCGGCCTTCCCATGCGTACGAGAACGCCGTGCCTGCCGGCGTTCTCGCACGTCACACGTGCTGCTGCGGAAGCGGTCTCGGCCGCTCTGGGTATGTTTCCTCACCCTGATGGTGGATGTTCCCGCTGGTGGTGCCTGGCAGTGTCGGGACCTCACGTGCCATGACGGCTGCGGCCGGCATCACGAGGGGGGACACAGATGGGGATGCTCGAAGCTGCCGGGGACCGCCGGTGAGCGGGCCGCTGGGCGGCCTGCTGGCGGGTGCGGACACCAGCACGCCGGCCGTGGTCCTCAAGCTGGACCCGAACGTCATGCATCACGGCGGGCTCGGCGTGATCCGCAGTCTCGGCCGGCTGGGCGTGCCGGTGTACGGCGTGCACGAGGGGCCGCTGGCACCCGCCGCGAGTTCCCGGTACCTGCGCGGACGGTGCTTCTGGCAGCCCGGCGCCAGTGACCCGGACCGGATCCGGGCCGGCCTGGCCCGGCTGGCCAGCGTCATCGGCCGGCCGGCCGTCCTGCTGCCCACCGACGATGCGGGCGCGATCTTCCTCGCTGAGCACGGCGACAGCCTGCGCGAGTCGTTCCTGTTCCCCGAGCCGGCCCGGGACCTGCCGCGGCAGGTAGCCGGCAAGTACTCACTGCACGAGCTGTGCACGGCGACCGGCATCCCGTCGGTGGCCGCGGCCGTGCCGGACTCGCTGCCCGCCGCGCGCGAGTTCGCCGGCCAGGCCGGGTTCCCGCTGATCGCCAAGCTCACGACGCCCTGGCAGGCCGGCGCGCTGCGCAGCACCTCGGTCGTCAGCGATGACCGCGAGCTCAGTGCGATCTTCGCGGCATGCGAGCAGGCCGGGGCCGGCCTGATGCTGCAGGAGTTCATCCCGGGCGGGGCCGGCACGGACTGGTTCTTCCACGGCTACTGCGACGCCACCTCGGCCTGCCGGCCCGCGTTCACCGGCGTCAAGGAGCGGTCCTACCCGGCGCACGCCGGGCTCACCAGCCTGGGCCGGTCCGAGGTCAACCAGGACCTGCGCGACCAGGTCACCGGCATGCTGAGCAAGCTCGGCTACCGCGGGATCATGGACCTGGACCTGCGCCTGGACCGCCGCGACGGCCAGTACAAGCTGCTGGACTTCAATCCCCGCCTGGGCGCGCAGTTCCGGCTGTTCCGCACCGTGGCCGGCGTCGACGTGGCGACCGCGGCCTACCTGGATCTCACCGGCCAGGCCATCGGCGACAGCGAGCAGGCGGCCCGCCGGTTCCTGGTCGAGAACTACGACCCGCTCGGCGCACTGGGCTACCTGCGTCACGGCGAGCTGAGCATCAGTTCCTGGCTGAAGTCGCTGCGCGGGGTGGACGAGGTTGCCTGGTTCGCTCGCGATGACCTGCGGCCCTTCGGCCTGATGTGCCTGCGCATGGGCTGGCGGCTGGCCTCGCGGCCAGTGAGCCGGCTCGCCGCGCGGGCCGACTTCCGCTTCGCGAGCGGCCGTGCTGCCCGCGATACGCGCCGCCACCAGGCCGGTCCTGGGTCCGGCGGCATCTCGACCCAGCCAAGTTCAGCCGAGGTCTCGCAGCCCACAGCGCCGCGGGCCAGCAAGGAGGGGGCATCAGCATGAGCGACGCCGTTGACGTTGCGATCGTCGGAGCAGGACCGTACGGGCTGTCGGTCGCCGCGCACCTGAGCGCGGCCGGCCTGAGTTTCCGCCAGTTCGGACTGCCGATGCGGCTGTGGCGCGAGGCCATGCCCCAGGGCATGTACCTCAAGTCCCAGGGCTTCGCATCCAACCTGTCTGACCCCGAGGGCAGCCACACCCTCGAGGCGTTCTGCAAGAAGACCTCGCACCCGTACCGCAGTTACGGGCTGCCGGTGTCGCTGGAGCTGTTCATCAACTACGGCCAGTGGTTCGCCGACGAGCTCGTGCCCGGCCTGGAACAGGTCCTGGTCAGCGACGTCGCCCGGCGGGCCGGCGGATTCGACGTCAGCCTGGCCGACGGCCAGGTGGTGCGCGCCGCGAACGTCGTGGTGGCCGCCGGCGTCGAGCACTTCGCCCGGATGCCGAAGACGTTCGGTGACCTGCCCGAGGACGTGTGCACGCACGCCTCAGCGCACACCGACCTCGGGAAGTTCTCCGGTCGGCGGGTCGCGGTCATCGGCGCGGGCCAGTCCGCGCTGGAGAGCGCCGCGCTGCTGCACGAGACCGGGGCCGATGTCGAGCTGATCGCCCGCAAGGACATCGTCCGGTGGAACGGCAACCCCCTGGACCCCGACCGCCCGCTGCTCAAGCGCATGCGGGAGCCCGAGGCCGGGCTCGGCTCGGGCTGGAGTACCTGGTTCTACTCCCGGCACCCGGAGCTGTTCCGGATGCTGCCCGAGCGGACCCGCATCTACCGGGCCCGGACAGCGCTCGGCCCGGCCGGCGCCTCGTGGCTGCGCACCCGCGTAGAGGGCCAGTTCCCGCTGCGGACCGGGCAGGCGATCCAGTCCGCTACCGCCCCGTCCGGCGGCGGCGTCCGGCTCGGCCTGGTCAGCCGGGACGGCAGCCGCACGGAGGTCAGTGCCGATCACGTGATCGCCGCCACCGGCTACCGGCCTGACCTGACCCGGTTCCAGTTCCTCGGCAGCCAGCTGCGATCGGCGCTGACCACGGTGGACGAGAGCATCGCCGTCGGCCGGGACTACCAGTCCGCCGTTCCGGGCCTGTATGTCGTCGGCCCGGCCGTGGCTCCCACGATGGGCCCGGTCATGCGGTTCGTGTACGGGTCCGACCACGCGGCGAGCACCGTCGGCCGGGCGCTGGCTGGCTCCGCGCGGGCCCAGTCCCGGTCGGCTGTGCCCGCCGGCCGCTGAGCCGTCCGCCCAGCAACGAAAAGGGTCACTGATGACGAACGAGCTCCCCGAGGCGTGGTCGGCCACCATCGGCCAGCCGCGTGCCGGGCCGCAACCCCTGGTCCGGCCGGCTCCGGCACCGGGTCCCGAGTGGCCGCCGGCCGCCCGGGCGCCCGGCCGGGCCGGCCTGATCGCCGGCGTCGTGGCGCTGCCCCTGGCTGACCTGGCCGGGCTGGCGGCGGCCGGGGCTGTTGCGCCGGACGTCATCGCCGGCCTGGTCTACGGGCTGGTGGCACTCGTTGCACTGTCGGCCGGCGGCCTGCACCGGCTGCGGATCTGCCTGCGGGTCAGCGACCAGGCAGGCCGGATCCTGGCCGCCACCCTGCTGCCCGGCCTGCTGCTGCTCCCGCTGGTGCCGGCCGCGAGCGCGGTGCGGCTGGCCCTGGTCGCGGCCGGGCTGGTCATCGCCGCGCGCCTGATCACCTGCACCATCCTGCGGGCCGCGCACCGGCGCGGCGCACTCGGCGAGCCGACCCTGATTATCGGGTCGGGGACCTTCGGCGCGCACCTGGCCGATCAGCTCCGCGAGCACGCCGAGCTGGGCCTGCGGGTGGCCGGCTTCCTGGATGCCGAGCCCCGGCGGGACCTGGCCGAGCCCTGGCTGGGCCGTCCGCAGGACCTGAGCCGGGTGATCGTCGCCCGGCACATCCGCCGCGTCATCGTCTGCTTCAGTGACACCCGGGACGAGGACCTGGTCGAGGTGCTGCGGGCCTGCCGCGGGCTGACCGCCGACGTGTGCGTCGTGCCCCGGCTGTACGAGATCGGCGTGGCCGTGCCCCGTGCGTGCCTGGACGAGATCTGGGGGATCCCGCTGATCCCGCTGCGGCGGATCGGGCACAGCCCGGTGAGCAGGGGCGTCAAGCGCCTCTTCGATGTCATGGTCGCGACCGTCCTGCTGGCGGTGTCCCTGCCGCTGCTGGCGGTGCTGGCCATCGTGATCCGGCTGCAGACCGGCCAGTCGCCGCTGTTCCGGCAGCAGCGGGTGACCGGCAGCGGGCGGGCGGCGAGCATCCTCAAGCTGCGCACGATTACCACTACCCCTGACTCCGATACCCCTGACTCCGATACCACCTGGGCCGTTGACCCGGGGCAGTGCAGCCGGCTGGGCCGTTTCCTGCGGGCCTCCCACCTGGATGAGCTGCCGCAGCTGGTCAACGTGCTGCGCGGGGACATGTCGCTGGCCGGGCCGCGGCCCGAGCGCGGGCACTTCGCCCGGCAGTTCGGCCGCCAGATCCCGCGCTATCAGGACCGGGACCGGATGCCGGCCGGACTGACCGGCTGGGCCCAGGTGCACGGACTGCACGGGGACACCTCCATCGCCGAGCGCAGCCGCTTTGACAACCAGTACATCGAGTACTGGTCGCCGTGGCTGGACGTGGTGATCTTGCTGCGCACCGTCGGCTCGGCGCTGTCAGGACCGGGAGCGGCACGATGACCGCCGCGGGGCCCGCGATGCGGGCCGGCGCGGCAGGCGGGAGAGACGCGATGCGGCTGCGCGACGCGCCGATGATCTTCATGTACCACGCGGTGGCGGATGTCACCGAGGATCCCAACCAGCTGGCCGTGTCACCGGCCCGGTTCGCCGAGCAGATGGCCTGGCTGCAGCGCAGCGGGCTGCGCGGGGTGAGCATGGGCACGCTGACCGGGGCCATGCAGGCCGGCCGGGCGGCCGGGCTGGTCGGGCTCACCTTCGACGACGGCTACACCAGCATGCTGGACACGGTCGTGCCCGAGCTGCGGCGGTACGGGTTCGGGGCCACGGCCTTCATCATCACTGACCTGATGGGCCGCACCAACGAGTGGGACACCGGCCCGGTCTGGCCGCTGCTGGACACCGCCGGGGTCCGTGAGCTGGCCAGCGCCGGCCTGGAGATCGGCTCGCACAGCTCCACGCACCCGCACCTGGCCGGCCTGCCGGCCCGACGGCAGGCGGCCGAGGTCACCGCCAGCCGTCATCAGCTGGAAGACCTGCTGTCCGCGCCGGTCCCGGGGTTTGCCTACCCCTACGGCTCCATGGACGAGGCGGCCCGGCACGCCGTAGGCGAGGCCGGCTACCAGTACGCCTGCGCTGTTGAGACGCCGCTGGCCCGGCTCGGGCCGCTGGCGCTGCCGCGGATGTACATCGGGCAGCGGGACACCGCGGCCCGGATGACCATCAAGCGGCGGCTGCACAAGGCGTACGTCGCTGCCAAGGGGAGGGGCGGCTGATCTGACGTGCACATCGCCCTGACGGCCGAGGGCACTTACCCGCATCAGTTCGGCGGCGTGAGTGTCTGGTGCGATCAGCTCGTCCGCGGGCTGCCAGAGTGTGACTTCTCCATGGTCGCCCTGGTGGCCACCGGAACCGAGCCGGTGCGCTGGGAGCTGCCGGCCAACCTCACCAGCCTCACGGCCATCCCGCTGTGGGGTCCGCCGCCGCCGCCCCCGCCCGGGTCGCGCTGGCTGCGCCCGCGCACGGGACCGCCGGTGCGTGAGCTGATCGAGGTGCTGCTGGCACCGCCCGACGAGGAGCAGGACACCTTCGGCGATGTCCTGCGCGAGATGTTCGCCTACGCCCAGTACGGGAACCTGTCGGCCGCGCTGGCCAGCGAGGACTCCGTCCGGCTGCTCAGCGAGGCATGGCGGCACCGGTGGCCGGACCCGGACCTGGCCGCGCCGACCCTGCAGGACGCCGTCACGGCGGTGCAGCTGCTGGAGCACGCGCTGCGGCCGCTGGCGCACCCGCCGCCCCGCGCCGACGTGGTGCACGCGGTGACCAACGGGCTCGGTGCCCTGCCCGCGCTGGCGGCCAAGTGGCGGTACGGCACACCCATCGTCGTCACCGAGCACGGCATGTACATGCGCGAGCATTACCTGCACAGCCGCCAGGACCCGTTTCGGTGGCCAGTCAAGCAGCTGTACCTGCAGTTCCTGCGCCGCCTGTGCGTCCTGGGCTATCACGAGGCCGCGGTCATCACGCCGGGGAACGTGTACAACAAGCGCTGGGAAGCGCAGCTGGGCGCCGACCTGGACCGGGTCCGCACGGTCTACAACGGGGTGAACCCGGCCGACTTCCCGGCCTTCGACAGCGAGCCGGACGTGCCCACGATCTCGTGGGCGGGCCGGGTGGACCCGATCAAGGACCTGGAGTCGCTGCTGCGCGCGTTCGTCATCGTGCGCCGTGAGCTGCCGAAGGCCCGGCTGCGGATCTTCGGCTCGCCGCCGGCGGGCCGGGAAGCCTATCTGGCCCGCTGCCAGGCCCTGGCCAAGGAGCTGCGCGTCGCCGAGGCCGTGACCTTCGAGGGCCGGGTGCCGGAGATCCGCGATGCTTACGCCGCCGGGCAGGTCGTGGTGCTGTGCAGCATCACCGAGGGCTTCCCGTACACCCTGATCGAGGCGATGACCTGCGGGCGGCCGTGCGTCGCCACCGATGTCGGCGGGGTCACCGAGGCGGTGGGCGACACCGGCCTGGTGGTGCCGCCGCGGCGGCCGGCCGAGCTGGCGCGGGCCTGCCTCACGCTGCTGCGGGACGCGGACATGCGCAAGCGCCTGGGGGACGCCGCCCGGCTGCGGGCCCTGGAGTACTTCACGGTGGACCGGGCGATCAGCGCCTTCGACGAGATTTACATGTTCCTCGGCGCGGGCAAGCCGCTGCCGGTCGCGACCTCAGTGGACGTGCTGGCCACGACGCCCGCGGCGGCCCCGGGCGGGCCACCCGCCGGCGGGCCTGGCGGCGGGCAGCCGGCCGAGCCGCCGGTGCCAGCCGCAGCCGGGCCGGTCGCGGCGGCGCCCGCAGCGGCCGTGCCCGCCGAGTCCGGGCCCGGCGAGCAGGTACCGGTCATGACCGGGCCGGGCCGGCCGCTGCCCGCCGACGGGGTGCCCGCCGACGAGGTGCCCGCGGACGAGGTGCCCGCCGGTCAGGTGCTGGCCAGCCAGGTCCTGGCCAGCCAGGTGCCTGCCGCGCAGGTGCAGCTGGCCCCGGTGCCCGATGAGCCCGCCGCACCCGAATCCGAGCTCGAGCCCGGCCCGGCCGGCTCACCGCCCCTGGAGGCTGCCGGATGAGCGCCGGGGACATTCGCATCCAGCTACCGGGCCGGCCGGAGGCCGACGCGGACACCGTCGTCATCCCCAAGCTGCGCTCGATCGCCGGCACGCAGACCGTGCCGCCGCTGACGGTGGCCGCGCTGTGCGATGAGTTCGGCCCGGTCTGCGAGTCCGCGGTCGACCCGCTGGAGATCGCCAGCGCGCTGGAGTTCGACGGGATGAGCGACCAGACCGTCCGGGATCGCTACGGCTATTCCGATGTGTTCGCGCTGGCCAACGAGATGTACATCCAGGTGCCCCGGCAGCCCGCCGAGCCGCCGCCGCCACCGGATCCGTGGCAGGTCTCCCGCTGGCAGCCGCTGCTGCACTCGCTGCTGTACGGGCTGCCGGCGATCTGCTTCCCGGCCGCCGCGGCGCTGCTGGCCGGGCCGGGCCTGCATCCCGCGCTGATCACCGCGCTGCTGACCGCGTGGGCGGTCAGCCAGGGCCTGGCCACCCTGGGTTACCTGCGCCTGGGCCGGACGACCGACCGGGGGCAGGCCAAGCGGCTGCTGCGGGCCGGCCTGCTGGCCGGGATGCTGATCGTGATCGCCGCCATGGCCGGCGTCGCGATGTTCGCCCATGCGCTGCTGCCCGTGCTGATCTTCGGCGCCGGCGAGGGCGCGTACATGCTCGGGGCCTGCGTGCTGCTGGTGCTGGGCGCTGAGCGGTGGCTGCTGCCCGTGCTGGCGCCGGGGGTCGCGGGCAGCGCGGTCTTCCTGGCCCTGGGCCGGCCGCCCGAGCTGCAGCACATCGCCTGGTACTCGCTGGCCGCCACCGCGCTGCTGGCCCTGGTGGCGGCGCTGCTGGTAACCCGGAACAAGCGCCCGGCGCCCGGCCGGCTGTTCGTGGCCGCCGAGCTGCGCAATGCCGTTCCGGCGGCAGTGTTCGGGCTGGTGGCCGCCGGCCTGCTGGCGTTCCCGGTGATCGCCGGCGCCGACGGGCACGGCGGGATCAATGTCGGCGCGCTGCTGGCCACGCTGCCGCTGTCGCTGTCGATGGGCGCAGCGGAGTGGAGCCTGCTGGCCTACCGGCGGCGCACCCGTCACCTGCTGCGCACGACGCAGGACCTGCGCGTCTTCGGCCGCGGCGCCCGGATGGTGCTGGGCCTGGCCATGGGCCAGTACCTGGTGGCCACCGTGGTGCTGACCGCGATCGCGGCGTGGATCGCGATCACCACCGGACTGGTCCACCCGGGCCCGGACCTGCTACCGGAGCTGGGCGTGTACCTGGCGCTGGGCTGCGCGATGTTCCTGGCGCTGGCCCTGCAGGCGCTGGGCATCCGGGCCGTGCCGCTGGTAGCCAGCGCCGCCGCGCTGGCCTTCGAGATGGCCTGGCGGGAGCTGGGCCTGGTGTCGCAGCTGGCTGCGTGCGTCGGGCTGCTGATCGTCCTGGGGGCGTACGCCGCCGTGGCGCTGGGCGCCGCCGTCCGGCACGCCTTCTGAGCATGGCCGGCCGCCGCCTGGCGGGCCGGAACTAGGACAAGGAAATGGGGAAGGGACAATGCCGGATCTTGTTGCCATCACCGGGGCCGAGGGGTTCATCGGCTCGCACCTGACCGAGGCGCTGGTGCGCCGCGGGCACCCGGTCCGCGCCATGGCGCTCTACAACATGTACAGCTCGCGCGGCTGGCTGGACACGCTGGCGCCGGAGATCCTGGACCAGGTCGAGGTGGTCTTCGGCGACGTGCGTGATCCCGGCTCGGTGCGGTCGTTCGTGGACGGCGCCGCCGCGGTGTATCACCTGGCCGCGCTGGGCTCGGTGCCGTACTCCTACAGCGCGCCGCGCTCCTTCGTGGACACCAACACCATCGGCACGCTGCATGTGCTGGAGGCGGTGCGGTCCTGCCAGACGCCGCGGCTGGTGCACACCTCGACCAGCGAGACCTACGGCACCGCGCGGACCGTGCCGATCAGCGAAGCCCACCCGCTGCAGGCCCAGTCGCCCTACGCGGCGGCCAAGGTCGGCGCGGACAAGCTGGTCGAGTCCTACTTCCTGAGCTTCGGCCTGCCGGCTACCACGCTGCGGCCGTTCAACACGTTCGGGCCGCGGCAGTCGACCCGGGCGGTCATCCCGCAGGTCATCACCCAGCTGAACGCGATCCGGCAGGAGATGGCGGGCGGGACCAGCGGACCGCGCCAGCTCAAGCTGGGCGCACTGGACCCGACGCGGGACTTCTCCTACGTGACCGACACCGCGCAGGCCTTCATCGACCTGGGCGAGGCGCCCGGCTCGGCGGTGTTCGGCGAGGTGTTCAACTGCGGCCCGGGTGTCGACGTGGCCATCGGCCGGCTGGCCGAGGAGATCGCCGCCCTGATGGGCGTCGACGTCGACATCGTGGAAGACGCGCAGCGGCTGCGGCCCAAGGACTCGGAGGTCATGCGGCTGGTCTGCGACGCGACCAAGCTGCGCGAGCGCACCGGCTGGGCGCCGCAGGTGGACCGTGAGCAGGGGCTGCGCCAGACCATCGAGTGGTTCAGCGACCCGGTGAACCAGGCCTACTACACCTCCACGGGATACCAGCAATGATCGCTGGCCCACCACGACCACGCAGGTGACAGGAGTCTTCAGTGACGACGGGGCGAGCAAACACCGGACCCGGCCGCGGACCGCGCGAGGCGCGGCCGGCCGCGACGCGACGCTGGTTCGCTAACGGGCCGGAAACGGGCCCGCGCGTGCTGGTGATCGGCGCGAGCGGCTTCCTCGGCACGCATGTGCACGTCCGGGCGCGGGCGGCGGGGCTCGATGTCGTCACCGCGGGCCGGTCGGCGCTGCCCGACTCACGCTCGCACTTCCTGGTGGACCTGACCGACGACGATCCGGCCCGGCTGGCCGTGATGCTGGCCGGCCTGGAGCCGGACGTCGTCATCAACTGCGCCGGCGCCACCGGGTCTGACGTCGCCGCGCTGACGGCGCTGAACGTGACCGGGACCAGTGCGCTGGTCCGGGCCCTGCGGATGACCGGGCGGTCCATCCGCCTGGTGCACCTGGGCTCGGCCGCGGAATACGGGCCGAGCGAGCACGGGACGACCGTGGAGGAGACCACGCCGCCGCGGCCGACCAGCGTCTACGGGTCGACCAAGCTGGCCGCTACCCGGCTCGTCGAGCTGGGCCGGGCGACCGGGCTGGACGCCGTGGTGCTGCGGGTCTTCAACCCGGTCGGCCCCGGCGCGCCGGACACGATCCTGCCGGGGCGGGTGGCGGCTGAGTTCCGCCGGGCGCTGACCCGCGGCAGCGTGGTCCGGCTGGGCCCGCTCGATGCGGTCCGGGATTTCGTCGACGTCCGCGACATCGCCGACGCCGCGATCGCCGCGGCCCTGGCCCCGGCGCTGGCCGGGGCGGTGCTCAACATCGCCAGCGGCTCAGGGGTGCTGGCCCGGACGCTGGCCACCGAGATGGCCGCCATTACCGGCTACGACGGCCCGGTGCACGAGGACTCCGGCGGCTCGCCGCACTCGGCGGGCCTGAACTGGCAGCAGGGGGACAGCTACCGGGCCGAGCGTGACCTGGGCTGGCGGCCCCGCTACTCGCTGCGGGAGTCGCTGACGGACTTGTGGGAGGGGCGCCGTGCCGCCGGAGCCGCCTGACATCCGGCCTGCCGGCACCTGGCGGGCCACGGGAACCTCGCCGGCCGCGAGCCCGTCGCGGCCGGCTGAGGCGAGCTGGCGCCGGCCGCGGCCCGTGGTGCCGCGGCTGGTGGTGCCGGCCTACTTCCACCCGGCCGTGGCGCCCGGTGACTGGGCCCGGATGGCCCAGCAGGCCAGCCATATCCGCGCGGTCATCCTCAACCCGGCCAGCGGGCCGGGAGAAGAGCAGCCTGATCCGGCCTATTTCCCGGCGCTGCAGCCACTCAAGGACGCCGGCGTGACCATCGCCGGCTACGTCGACAGCAACTACGGCCAGCGGCCGTGGCGGGCCGCCCTCGCCGACATCGAGCGTTATCAGGACTGGTACGGGATCACCGGCGTGCTGTTTGACCGGGTCTCTGCCGTCGCCGGCGACCTGCGGCACTATGCCCTGCTGGCCCGGCGGGCCCGCAAGCTGGGGGCGCAGACGGTCGTGTTCAACCACGGCGTGCACCCGCACGAGGGCTACGCCCGGCACGCCGACATTCTCGGCACCTTCGAGGGCCCGTGGAATGTGTACCTGCAGCAGGCCGTCCCGCAGTGGACCAGGTCGTGGCCGGCCGACCGGTTCTATCACGTCGTGTACTCGGTCCCGCCGGAGCACCTGGCCAGCGCGTTCATGGTGGCGGGGCGCCGCCGCGCGGGCTGCGTGTATGTCACTGATCACGGTGGCGGCAACCCGTACAACCGGCTGCCGGCGCTGGTGCCCGGGCCGGCTGCCGAGCAGTGGGCCCAGCAGCGCCCGGAGGGCCGGTGACGGGCCGCGGCGCGCACGCCGCGCCGAGCACGAGCCCGGCGCTGCTGGGGCCGCCGCCCCGGCGGCCGCGGGCGCTGCCGGTCATCATCGTCATCCTGCTGCTGGCCGCCGGGATCGCGGTGGGCGTGAAGTACCTGGACACCAGCCCGCCGCCGTGCCAGGCGACCTTCGTCCCGGCTTTCTTCCCGCCGCCGGACTGGACCCGGGCGGTGCACGACGGCGAGATCGCGCCCGGCGTGATGATCCTCAACCCGGCCTCGGGCCCCGGCCCGTCGGCCGACATGGCCCTGCAGGGCTCGGTCAGCCATGCGCAGGATTCCGGCTCGGCCGTCATCGGCTACATCGGCACCGAGTACGGTGCGCGGCCGCTGGCGGAGGCGGAGCGCTATGTCCGCCAGTACCAGTCCTGGTATGGCGTAACGGGGATATTCCTGGACCAGACGCCCACCGAGGGCACCAGTAATATCGGCTATTACCGCACCCTGGCCCGCTACATCCATCAGGTCATCCCCGGCGCCACGATCTGGCTGAATCCGGGTGATTTCCCGGCCCGGGCGTATATGTCCGTCGGCAATGTCGTGATGGTGTTCGAGGGCCCGTACAAGAACTACGTGAACCTGCCGGTTCCCAAATGGGTCAAGGATTACGGTCCCGGCCGGTTCGCGCACACCATCTACGCCACTCCGGAGGCGGCCATTTCCAGTGCCGTCAAGCTGTCCCGGGAGCGGAACGCCGGCCACCTGTTCCTCACCGACAACGTCGGGTCCAACCCCTACAGCGCCCTGCCTGACTACTGGTCGCATGAGACAGCCGCTGTCTCGGGCGGCTGTGGCCGGTCATGATCGCGGCGCGCTGCGGCCGGAACGGCCGCTACGGATTCGGTGGGGGCGCGGCCTGGTGCCGGCGGCAGACCGCGATTACGCAGAGCAACGAAATAGCCACTGCGCTGGGGGTATTCATGCAGAAAAATACGAACCCGTCCCGCCCGAGAGCACGACATCTCCTGCATCTGCATGAGGCGCCGCGCGCCCCGGCACGGCAGAGTCGGTGAATGGACGTGCTGCGACTTGTGCTGGTAGACGACTACCGCATGGTGACCGAGGCGCTGGCATCACGCCTGTCGTCAGCGCCGGACCTGTGGGTGGCCGGCTGCAGCCAGACCGATGATCCCCGGCTCCCGGAAATCATCCGCTGGCTGCGCCCCGACATCGTGCTGATCGATGTCGAGCCGCTGGGCTTCGCGGTGGCCGAGGTCCTGGGCCGGATCCGGACGGCGTGGCCGGACGCCCGGATCATCGTCGTGAGCGCCGATGATGACGTCTCGCACGCCGTCGACGCGGCCCGGGCCGGGGCTGACGCCTGGGTGTCCAAGAACCAGGGGGCCGACCAGCTGGAGACCGTCCTGCGCGGCGTCGCCCACGGGCATTCCTGGTTCCCGCCGGAGATGCTCGGGGAGGTGCTGCGCGGGCTGCGCGAGGACGTCCGGGAAGCGCGCGAGAGCACCAACCTGCTGGATACCCTCAGCCCCCGCGAGCTGGATGTCCTGGCCAGCATGGCCAAGGGCAAGCGGGCCCGGCAGATCGCGGCCGAGCTGATGATCTCGGCCGATACCGTCCGCACCCACACCCGCAGCATCTTCGGCAAGCTGGAGGTGCACAGCCGGATCGAGGCGGTGAGCGTGGCCTGGGCCGCGGGCCTGCGGCCCGCCGAGGCGCAGGCCGAGGCCGGCGGCCGGGCAGCCGGCCCCGCCGGGCCCCGCCAGCACGCTGACGGGCGGGCGCCGGGCGGGAAGCCGCGCATGGTGAAGGCGGCCCCGGAGGGGCCGCGCCCGCTCCGCTCCGGCCCGGCCCGCTCCGCTCCGGCCCGGCCCGGATCAGCCCGGTCCGGCTCCGTCCGCCCCGGCCCCGACAAGCCCGGCCCCGAGCGACCCGGCCCGGATAAGCCGCGCGCCGTGAAGCCGGGATCAGACCGGCCGCATCCGGCTCAGTCGGGCCTGGCACGACCGGCCGCGAAGAACGCCAGGGCCGCGCACGCGAGTCCGGCGCCGGGCCGCCCGCCGCAGGCAGGCCCGGCTCCGGCCGGCCCGCCGCCCGGCACCTCGGCGCAGGCCCGGCCCGGTTCCGATGGCCTGGCGCGGCGCCGGCCCGCTGAGCCGCCGCCCGCCCGGCGGAGCCCCGTTACTGGTCATCTTGACGGCCGCGAGGCCGCCGGGCCGCGCGCCGCGGAGTCAGGCGGCCCGTGAGCGGGCCGGTGCGGGTCGCGACGGTCATCGCCCGGCTGGAGGGCGGCGCCGGCGTGCTCGCGCTGCGCGGCGCGCTCGCCGTCAACTCCGAGCGCTGCCGGGTGACCATCATCACCGGGCAGGGCGATGAGCTGGCGGGCCTGGCCAGGGCGGCCGGCCTGGATGTGATCATCGAGCCGTCGCTGCGCGCCCCGGTGCGCCCGGCCGCTGACCTGCGGGCGCTGCGCCGGCTGCAGGGACTGCTCGCCGGGCGGTCCTTTGACGTCGTGCACACGCACTGTGCCAAGGGCGGGGCCGTGGGCCGGATGGCCGCGCACCGGGCGGGCGCCGGCCGGATCGTGCACACCTACCACGGCTTCCCGTTCCACCAGTTCCAGCCGCGCGCGCTGCGCGAGGCGTACATCGCGATCGAGCGGCGGCTGGGCCGGATCACCGACCTCGCCCTGTGCACCGGCGCCGGCGTCGCGGCTGAGGCCGTGCGCCGGGAACTGGTCGCGCCGGACCGGGTCCAGGCCATCGGGGTCTGCGTGGACGGGCCGGAGCGCGCCCGGGCCAGCCGGGCGGCTGGCAGCCAGGCGGCGCGGCGGCGGGCCCGCGCGCTGCTCGGCCTGCCCGCTGACGGCCTGGTGGTCGGCGCCGTCGGGCGGCTGACTTACCAGAAGGCGCCTGGTGACCTGGTGACCGCGCTGAGCCTGCTGGGCCGGCCGGATGTGACCGGGGTCTGGGTCGGCTCCGGCGAGCTGGCCGGGAAGGTCGGCCAGGCGGCGCGGGCCCGGCTGCCGGGCCGGTTTGTGCTGGCCGGCGAGCGCGCCGACATCCTGGACATCCTGCCTGCCTTTGACGTGTTCGCGCTGCCCAGCCGTTACGAGGGGCTCCCGACCGTCATCGTCGAGGCCATGATCTGCGGCGTCCCGGTTGTGGCGACAGCGGTCAACGCCGTTCCTGACCTGGTGATCCCCGGCGAGACGGGCCTGCTGGTTCCGCCGGGGCGGCCGGCCCGGCTCGCGGCCGCGGTCGGCCGGCTGCTGGACGCGCCGGCCGCGGCGTCGGCCATGGCCGCCACCGCCCGGGACCGGGTGGCCGGGCGATACGACGAGACGGCTACCCGAAATGCCCTGAACGCGGCTTATGGGGTAACGGAAGATTCACCTGCGAGCCAGGAGCCGCCCATTCCGGCTGCTGCGCATAACATACCGAGTCTGGCTTTGCCATAAGTTACTACTTCGTATACGGAAGATTATTTTTCGTGGTGGGACAGCCTCCTATAGGCAAATAAAGCAACAACTTCGCCACGAGCGGGAAGTAAAGTCATCGCTAAGTCTGGGACGATAAACATGTTTCCATGAAGGATTCCGGCGCTAGAGGGGTTGTCTGTACGTTCAGTTACCCGCGCCGGGCGTTATGAGCCAGAGCAGGGTCAGTTAGGCCCGGGATGCGGCAGGCGGCCCGAACCGCCATACCCGTCTCCGGGGGCTAGCAAGGGGGAGAGAGGCTATGGGAACCGTGTTGCTGATGCGGCGGCGCCGCATGAGAGTCGCCGAGGGGGCAGGCCGGCTGATCGGCCGTCCGCGCGGACGGCCCGGCGGGCCGGACGGCCCGATGGCGTCCAGCGATCTGACGCTTAACCGGCTGCCGCTGTCCGGGCGGTCACGATGAGACTGATTCTCGGAGACGACCAGGCGATATTTCTCGACGCGCTGTCGACCGTCCTGACCCAGCGTGGCTATGACGTCGGAGCGGTGGCCCGCAGTCCCGAGGAGATGGTCGCCCACGTGCGCCATCAGCGCCCCGACGCCTGCCTGCTGGACTGCAATCTGGCCATTGACGCGGGCATCGAGACGATCCGCGGGGTCATCGAGGCCTGCCCGACGACCATCGTGGTGGTGCTCAGCGCCGACGCGGACGCGGAGGCGGCCGACCGGGCCATGGATGCCGGGGCCTCCGGCTACCTGCACCAGTCGCGGGGCGTCGAGGTGCTCGTCGCGGCCCTGGAGCGGGTGCTGAGCGGCGAGCGGGTGGTAGACCTCCCGGGCGGCAGCGGCCGGCGATCCCGCCGTGCCTCGCACGCCGACAACCTGGCCGCGACGCTGACCGGCCGCGAGCGGGAGTGCCTGACCCTGCTGGTGGCCGGGATGGACACCGCGGCCATGGTCCGCCAGATGGGCGTGTCCCGGACCACGGTCCGGACGCACCTGCAGTCCGTGCTGACCAAGCTGTGCGTGCACTCCCGGCTGGAAGCGGCCTCGTTCGCCGTCCGGCACCGCCTGGTGGACGCCTGGGCCGAGCCTGCCGCGCAGGCGCCGGCCAGCGTGGCACCCCCGGCGCCGGTTCCGGCAGCCGCGGGCGCCGGCTGGCGCCGGCCGGCTATCCAGGCGGTCGGGTCCAGGCCCGCTGAGCGTCGCGGGGCCGGCCGGGCAGCAGCCCGGACTGGCGCCCGGCCAGCTGAGCGGGGCTGGGACGCAGCACGGCTGGCTGCGTCAGGCTGAGGGGCCTTAAGCGGCGGGCCCCCGGGGCCTGAGGGCCCTGGCGGGCCGTCGCTCCGCGCTCCCGGGCTGAGCGAGCGCTGCCCGGCCCGGAAGCCGGGTGCCGGGCAGCGCCACGGATATGCCTAGCGGGCCTGCCGGGCCTGCCGGGCCCGCCGGGAGCGCCGGGCCTGCCGGGCCACCAGTCGGCCGCCGGGCGTGGGAGGCTGGGCGGCATGATCGTGGGGATAGGCGTGGACATCACGCAGATCTCGCGGCTGGAGGCCGCGCTGGAGCGTACGCCGGCCCTGGCCGGGCGGCTGTTCACCGAGGGCGAACGCGGTGCCCCGCTGCCGTCACTGGCCGGATATTTCGCCGCAAAAGAGGCCGTCGCCAAGGCGCTGGGCGGCCCGGCCGGGGTGCGCTGGACCGATGCGCAGGTCAGCCATGACAGCCGGGGAAAGCCCATCCTGGAAGTGGGCGGCTCGCTTGCCGCGATCGCCGCCCGGCTGGGCGTGACGACCTGGCACCTGTCCATCAGCCACGATGCCGGCCTGTGCATAGCGATGGTCGTGGCGGAGAGATAGCCAGGGTGGCAGGTCCCAGAGCGGCAGGTCCCAGATGAGAAACGCGCATGCGACGACCGCTGTCCGGGCCGCCGAGCAGGCCCTGATGGCCCGGCTTCCCGGCGGGGCGCTGATGAGCCGGGCCGCGGCCGGGCTGGCCTCGGTCTGCGCCGGCCTGCTCGGCCAGGTCTACGGCAGCCGGGTGGCGATCCTGGCCGGCAGCGGCGACAACGGCGGTGACGCGCTGTACGCCGGTGCGCTGCTGGCCCGCCGGGGCGCCGTCGTCACGGCACTGGCAGCCAGCGACCGGCTGCATGAGGCGGGCGCGGCGGCGCTGCGGGCGGCGGGCGGCCGGGTGCTGGCCGGGGCCGGGTCCGGCGCTGCGGGCGGCACGGCCGCGCTCAGCCAGGCCGACCTGATCATCGACGGGCTGCTGGGCATCGGCGGCCGGGGCGGGCTGCGCGAGCCCGCGGCCGGCCTGGCCGGCCGCACCGAGCAAGCGCGCCGCGACGGGGCGATCGTGGTGGCCGTGGATCTGCCCAGCGGGGTGGATGCCGGCACCGGCGTGGTGGCCGGCCCGGCGATCCAGGCCGACGTGACGGTGACGTTCGGCACCTGGAAGCCCGGCTTGCTCATCGACCCGGGGGCGAGCCGGGCGGGCGCGGTCGAGCTCATCGACATCGGGCTGGGCCCGGACCTCGGGCCGCCCGCGGTCAGCTCGCTGCAGGCCGCTGACGTGGCCGCCCTGCTGCCGCAGCCGGCCGCTGAGTCCGACAAGTACCGCCGCGGCGTCCTGGGCCTGCTGGCGGGCAGCGCCCAGTACACCGGCGCTGCCGTCCTGGCCACCGGCAGCGCGATTCACGGCGGCGCCGGGATGGTCCGGCTGGTCTCGGCGGAAGCAGCCCGCACCGCCGCCCGGCAGCACTGGCCCGAGGCGGTCGTGGCCGCGACCGAGGACGCCCCGCCGGAGCAGGTGATCAGCGGGGCCGGCCGGGTGCAGGCGTGGGCCGCGGGACCGGGCATGGGCACCGGCGATGACGCGGCCGGGCTGCTCGCCGCCGTGCTGGCCACCAGCCTGCCGGTGCTTGTGGACGCCGACGGGATCACCCTGCTGGCGCGCCATCCCGGGCTGCTGCCGCGGCCCGCGCCGACCCTCATCACCCCGCACGCCGGGGAACTGTCCCGGCTCACCGGGGCCGACCGGGACGCTATCGAGGCGCGGCGCCTGGAGCACGTCAGGGCCGCTGCTGCCGAGCTGGGCATCACCGTCCTGCTCAAGGGATCGACGACGGTCATCGCCAGCCCGGAGGATGACGTTCCGGTGCTGGTCAACTCGACGGGCACGGCGTGGCTGGCCACGGCCGGGTCGGGGGACGTGCTGTCCGGGCTGGCGGGCGCGCTGCTCGCCCAGGGCCTGCCGCCCGCGCAGGCCGCCGCGGCGGCGGCCTACCTGCACGGCGTGGCCGGCCGGCTGGCCGCCGATGACGCGCCGATCGGTGCCGGGGACCTGATCACGGCGCTTCCCGCCGCCATCAGGAGCGTCACCCGGTCCCAGCCGTAACGGCCTCGCGGCTGCCGCTGCCCGGCACCGGGCGGGGGCTGGTGCGCCGGTGCGGCGCGTTACTGAGCGGGCTCCGGATCGGCGGCGCGGCCGCCCAGGTAGCGGGCCAGGAACTGGTCGGCGGCCGCGTAGAAGCGCAGCCGGTTCTCCGGCTTGGCGAAGCCGTGGCCCTCATCGGGGAACAGCATGTAATCGTGCGGGATGCCGGCCTTCTGCAGCGCCGCCACGATCTGCTCCGACTCGGCCTGCTTGACCCGCGGGTCATTCGCGCCCTGGGCGATCAGCAGCGGAATCCGGATGTCCTCGGCCCGCGACAGCGGCGAGCGGGACCACAGGAACTCTTCCTCGGTGTCCGGGTTGCCGACCCGCCGGTGGAACTGGGCGATCATCGGCGCCCAGTAGGGCGGGACCGACTTGATCAGCGTGATCAGGTTCGACGGGCCGACGATGTCGACCGCGCAGCAGTACAGGTCCGGGGTGAAGGTCGCCCCGGCCAGCGCGGCGTAGCCGCCGTAGCTGCCGCCGTAGATGGCGACCCGGGCCGGGTCGGCCCAGCCCTGGCTGACCGCGTGGGCCACGGCATCACTGAGGTCATCCTGCATCGCAGCGCCCCACTCGCGGTCGCCGGCGTTGAGGAACTGCTTGCCGTAGCCCGTGGAGCCGCGGAAGTTGACCTGGATGCACAGGTAGCCGCGGTTGGCCAGCCACTGGGCCTCCGGGTTCCAGCCCCACATGTCGCGCGCCCAGGGCCCGCCGTGCACGTTGAGCACGGCCGGCAGGCCGGACCGCTCGGCCCCGGCCGGGAACGTCAGGTACCCGTGCACGGTCACGCCGTCGCGGGCGGTGAAGGAGAACGGCTCCATGGCCGCCAGCTCATACCGGGACAGCTCGGGCCGCTGCTCGAACAGGAACTGCGCCGTCTTGGTGGCCCGGTCGTAGGCGTAGTAGGGGATCGGGCCGTCGTCCACGGTGAAGCCCACCAGCCAGACCGAGTCATCGTCATCGGCGCTCAGGAAGATCGGGTCCCCGTGATTCAGGTCCCGGATGGCCGCCAGGTCATCGGCCACCGACGGGTCCAGGACGATGTACTCGGCGCGGCTCTTGACCACGCTGACGATCTGCGGCTCGCGGGTATCGGGGTCGGTCCGGACCCCGCCGACGTCGGCGACCGGGTCCTCGGCCAGCACCTCGACCGCGCCGGTGGCGATGTCCACCCGGGTCAGCCGGGCGGTCTGCGCCCCGACCGAGCTGGTCATGAGCAGCGACTGGCCGTCGCCGCTGAAATCGACGAAGTTCGTGCCCCCGGCATCCTCGCCGGGAACGGTCAGCAGCGGCCGCCAGCCGGCCGGCCCGCCCGCGTCTGCCGCGGCGGGACTGGCCTCACTCTCACCCGCCGCGGCCGCGCCGCCGGTGCCGCCGTCCTGCTCGCCGTCGCGGACCATCAGCACGAAGCCGCCATCGGGCTGGGGCGCGATCGCCGCCCGGACCTGCAGCTGCGGGTCGGCTACCCACCCGGCGAAGCCGGGGTTGTCCAGCTCCTTGGTCAGCTCGCCGCTGGCCAGGTCGAGCCGGTACACATCGTGCAGCTGCGGGTTGTCGCGGTTGAGCCCGACCAGGATCTCGTTCGGGAGCTTGCGCTCCATCGCGATGAGCTGCGTCTGCACGCCGTCAAACGGGGTCAGGTCACGGTGCTCCATCGTCTGGATGTCGACGTCGTGCAGCCGCCAGTTCTCGTCGCCGCCGGTGTCCTGGATGTAGAGCAGGTGCCGGCCGTCATGGGCCCAGTCGAACTGGCGGATGCCGCGGTCGGTGTCATCGGTCATGACCCGGGCCGCGGCCAGGTCCACCCCGTCCTGACGGCTGACCGGGGCGAGCCAGACGTTCAGCACGCCCTCGTGCGGCGCGATCCAGGCCAGCTGGGTGCCGTCGGGGGAGATACCAGGGCTGACCCGCTCGGGGTTACCGAACAGGACGGGCAGCGGAATGAGGTCGGGCATCACGGACTCGCTTCCACGGGGCAGGCTGAGCAGGCTGGATCTGGGCGCCCGGCCGCGGCAGGCTCCGGGCCGGCCGGTCCCGGCCGCTCCCGGGGCATCCCGGAGGCCAGGCGGGCTACGCCGCCACGATATCGCCGCCGGGCCAGCCCGCCTAGCTGGCGTCCGGCCGCCGCCGCTGCTGGCAGACTGGCGGCATGGAAGGTCAGCCCGAGGTCCTGGTCGATACCGATGCCATCACCGCGAATGCCGCTGCCCTGACCCGGCATGTCGGCACCGCCCAGCTGATGGCGGTGGTCAAGTCCGACGGGTACGGGCACGGCATGCTGCCGACCGCCCGGGCGGCCCTGGCGGGCGGCGCTACCTGGCTCGGGGTCGTGCACATCGCGGACGCGCTGGCGCTGCGGGCGGCAGGCCTGACCGTGCCGGTGCTGTGCCTGCTCGGCGATCCGGAGGTGCCCTGCGCCGAGGCGATCAGGGCGGGCGTCGACCTGACGGCGAGCACGACGGCCGTCGTGGCGCAGGTCGCGGCGGCGGCCCGGCAGGCCGGCCGGCCCGCCCGGCTGCACCTGGAAGCCGACACGGGCATGCACCGCTGCGGTGCCACGCCGGCGGACTGGCCGGGCCTGGTCGCCGCGGCGCTGGCCGCCGAGGCCAGCGGCCTGGTTCAGGTGACGGGCATCTGGTCCCACTTCGCCTGCGCGGACATGCCCGGCCACCCCTCGATCCCGGCCCAGCTGGCCGCCTTCCGTGAGGCGCTCGGGCTGGCCGAGCGGGCCGGAGCCCGTCCCGAGGTCCGGCACCTGGCCAACACCCCGGCCACGCTGACCCTGCCGGACTCCTGGTTCGACCTGGTCCGGCCGGGCGGGGCCATCGTCGGCCTGTCCACGCTGCCCGGCGGGGCGCCGGACTGGCTGACCCCCGCGATGACCGTCCGGACCCGGCTCATCCAGACCAAGCGCGTTCCGCCCGGCTCGGGAGTCTCCTACGGCCACCGCCATGTCACCAGCGCGGAAACGACCCTCGGGGTGTTCCCGCTCGGCTACAACGAGGGGATCCCGCGGCTGGCCTCCAGCACGGCCCAGGTGCAGGTCCACGGCCGGCGGCTCACCATCGCCGGCACGGTCAACATGAACCAGACCATCCTGGACCTGGGCGACCTGCCGGCCGCCGCCGGTGACGAGGTCATCTTGTTCGGGCCCGGCACGGCGGGCGAGCCAACCGCGCAGGAGTGGGCCGATGCCCTGGGCACGATCTCCTACGAGATCGTGACTCGGTTCACCGGCAAGGTTCCGCGAAGCTACCGGGGGGTAACATCTGGCCAGGGCCAGAGCGCCCGCCGGCAGCACGGCCAGGCGGTGCCAGCCGGGGACGGGAGAGACGATGAGCAGGTGGCGGCGGCTCACTAAGGTCAGCGGCCTGGCCGTCGGCACCGTCGCGGCCAGCGCCGGAGCGCTGATCGCCGCCGAGAAGATCATCGTCGGGCGGCAGCGGCTGCGCCCCGACCCCGCTGCCGATGAGCCGCTCGGCCAGCTCCGCGGCCGCCCGCTGACTGTCCTGGCCGATGACGGCGTGCCGCTGCATGCCGAGGTCAGCGGCCCGGATGACGCCCCGGTGACCATCATCTTCAGCCATGGCTACTGCCTGGCCCAGGACTGCTGGCATTTCCAGCGGCAGGCGCTGGCCGACACCCCGGCCCGGCTGGTGTTCTGGGACCAGCGCGGCCACGGCCGGTCCGGGGCACTGCCGGCCGGCCCGGCGGCAGCGGGCCGGCCGCCGGTCAGCATCGGGCAGCTCGGGGCCGATCTCGGTGCCGTGCTGGCCGCGGCTGCCCCCGGCGACACCCCGGTCCTGCTGGCCGGGCACTCGATGGGCGGGATGACCATCATGGCGCTGGCCGCGCGCCAGCCGGCCCTGTTCGGCAGCCGGGTCATCGGCACGGTGCTGGTGTCGACCGCCGCCGCCGGCATCGACCCGGCCGGCTGGCTGCCGGCCCCGCTGCGGCCCGTCGCCCGGCAGGCCAGCTCGTCGCTGCTGCGCAGCGCCGCGCGCAGCCGGATGGCAGCGCTGGTCGAGCGGGCCCGGCAGGCCGGCGGCGACGTGGCCTTCCTGTCGACTCGCTATATCGGGTTCGGTGACCAGGACGTGAGCCCGGCGGTCGTGGATTTCCTGGAGCGGATCATCCGGGGCACGCCGATCGAGGTGATCGCGCAGTTCTACCTGGCCCTGGCCGAGCACGACCAGCGGGCCGCGCTGGGCGCGCTGGGCCAGGCGCCGGCCGTGGTGCTCATCGGGGACCGGGACCGGCTGGTCCCCCCGCCGCTGGCCCGCGAGCTGGCCGCAGGGATCCAGGGCAGCGAGCTGATCACCGTCCCCGGCGCGGGTCATGTGCTGATGCTGGAGCGGCCGGATATCGTGACCGACGCGATCACCGGCCTGCTGGACCGGGTGCTGCCACTGCCCGGCAGCCAGCTCCGGCCGGCCGGGGGATGATCGCGGCCAGGACCAGCCGCCAGCCAGGAACAGCCGCCAGCCAGGAACAGGAGCAGATGTGGGCGAGCGCCCCGACGCGCCGGCCGTCGATGAGTCCGTCGCTGTCCCCACCGCTGCGCGGATGCGCGATCTGGGGGAGCAGCTAGCCAGGCTGCTGCGCCCTGGTGACCTGGTCGTCCTGTCGGGCGGGCTGGGCGCGGGCAAGACCACCCTGACCCAGGGCATCGGCGCCGGCCTGGGCGTCCGCGGCCCGGTGACCTCGCCGACCTTCGTCATTGCCCGGCTGCATCCGTCCCTGCGCGGCGGACCCGACCTGGTGCATGCCGACGCCTACCGGCTGGGCAGCCGCGCCGAGGTCGACGATCTCGATCTGGACAACGACCTGGACGCCTCCGTCACCGTGGTCGAGTGGGGCGAGGGCCTGGTCGAGGGCCTGGCGCCCAGCTTCCTGCATGTCGCCATCGCCGCCGGGGCTGGCCAGGGCCGCGAGCCTGGAGTGACCGCCGGCTCCGGCGATGCGGGAGATGAGGCCCGGACGGTCCGGGTCACCGGCTGGGGCGAGCGCTGGCGGGCTGCCGCGCCCGCCGTCCGGCAGGGGCTCGCGGCGTCGCCGGACGGCCCGCCGTCCCGCGAGCCGGGTCCGGCTACGTCCGGCACTTCCGACTCGTCCTAGTTCTGGCTTGTCCGCCCGGGGCACCGTCCGCGCTACTAAACTGCGGTGATCCGCGGCCGCACGCCGCTGTCCCGCATGTTTTGCGTCCCGCTCGGAGGATCGTCGTGTCCCAGCAGGGCTTCCCGCCCGGTCACTCATCGCGGTCGCCGCAGGGCGGCGGCCCGCGCCGCTCATCACGGCACGCCGCGCCAAGCCGCGATGAGCAGGACTGGGACCAGGAAGCATGGAACCAGCAGCCGTGGGACGGCGACCCGGTGGAATGGCCGTCGGAATCTGATCCGGCCGGCCAGGGTACCGCCAGCCAGGGCAGCGCCGGCCACGGCGCCGGTCATGCCCGGGCCGGCTACCCCGACGCGGACTACCGTCAGGCGGCACCGTCCGGCCCGGACCCGGCCGGCGGCCGGCGCTCGGCTCCGGGGCGCGCCGCGCGCTCCAGCCGCGACCAGTGGGTCAGCAGCGACCCGTTCCGGGCCGCCGCCGATGACAGCGAGGCACCGCCCTGGGCCGGCCTCAGCATCGCCGCTACCCGGCCGGGCGGGACGAAGCTCCGTCCCCCGGATCCGCAGGTGGAGGAGCAGGCTCCCGTGCCCGGACGGCGGCCCCGCCGCCGGGGCCGGGCCGCGGCGGCCCGGCTGCGTAAGTCCCGCCGCCGGGTCTTCATCTGGTGCGGCTCGGCCATCGTTATCGCGGTCATCGTCGCGGGTGTAGCCGCCATCAAGGGCCTGCACAAGCCGGCGCCGAAGACTGGCTTCGTCACCACTTTCCAGTCCGGCGAGTACCGCACGGTGCCGTCGGCCTGCCGCTCGGTGAGCACGGCCCTGCTGTCTGAGTCCCTGCCGGGCCAGACCCGTAAGGTCACCCCGGCCAGCACCAGCGGCGCGACCAGCCAGTGCAGCTTCACCGTCGATGCCAAGCCCATCTTCCGGGTGCTCGGGGTGACGATTCAGGCCTTCCAGCCCAGCGCCGTCGCGGCCGGGAACGGCAGCGCCACCGCCAACGCCCGCGATGAGTTCACGCTGACCCAGCTGCAGCTGGCCCACCCGCCCAAGAAGTCGCCGCTGCCGGCCGCCCAGATCACCGCCGTCCCCAAGCTGGCCCAGGGCGCCTTCACCGGCCTGCAGGTCATCCACTCCGGCCACGTCACGACCGATCTGGTGACGGTGCTGGCCCGGCTGCACAACGTGCTGGTGACCGTGACGCTGCAGGCCCAGGCGACCGGCAACGGCTTCGGGCCGGTCTCGGCGGCCACGGTTCATGACGCCGCTGTCGACGTGGCCCGCGCGGTGACCGCCCGGGTCGCTCAGGAACCCGCCGTCAAGGCCTGACCCGGCCTGGCCCGCGCGCGGCGCGGGACGAAGGGCTCTGCGACTGGCCCTAGGCTGGACAACCGTGCTGCTCGCATTTGATACCGCCACCCCCGCGGTGACTGTGGCCCTGCACGACGGGGTCAGAGTCGTAGCGGAGGACTCCGCCGTGGACGCTCGCCGGCACGGCGAGCTGCTGGCGGCCACGATCGAGCGCGTGCTGGCCGCGGCCGGCGCGACGCGCCGCGACCTGACCGCCGTCGCGGTCGGGACCGGGCCCGGCCCCTATACCGGCCTGCGGGCCGGCCTGGTCACCGCCCGGGTGCTCGGCAGCGCCCTGGACATCCCGGTCGACGGCATCTGCACCCTGGACGTGATAGCTGCCGACGCGGCCGGTCATGCGGACGGCGGCGAGTTCCTGGTCGCCACCGACGCCCGCCGCAAGGAGCTGTACTGGGCCCGTTACAGCCCGTCCGGCGAGCGGCTCACCGGCCCGGCGGTCAGCTCGGTGAGCGAGCTGCCGGGCGGCCTGCCGGTCGCCGGGCAGGGTGCGCTGCTTTACCCCGAGGCCGGCGCCCGGCCGATCGAGCCGCGGTACCCGGCCGCCTCCCGGCTGGCGGCCCTGGCGGCGCAGCGCCAGGCTGCGGGCCAGCCGCCGGCTCCGGCGCACCCGCTGTACCTGCGACGGCCCGATGCCCGGGAGCCGGGACGGCCCAAGCGGGTCACGCCATGAGGCCCGCTCCGCGCCCCCCGGCCGCCGGCGGCCTGCCGGTCCCCGGCGAGCCGCCGGCGCGCGCACCGGCCGGCGGCTCGCCGGCGGCCCGGCTGCGGCCGATGACGCCGGCGGACCTGGACGTGGTGCTCGCGCTGGAACTGGAGCTGTTCGGCGAGGAAGCCTGGTCCCGGCCCATGCTGGAGGGCGAGCTGGCCCAGCAGCCGGCCAGCAGGCATTACCTGGTCGCCGAGGCGGCCGGGGTGATCATCGGCTATGCCGGGCTGCTGGCCGGCGGCACTCAGGCCGACGTCGCCACCATCGGGGTCACCGGCGGCGCTCAGGGCCGGGGCACGGGCGCGGCCCTGCTCGCCGCCTTGCTGGCGGAGGCCCGCCGCCGCGGCTGCGCCGAGGTATTCCTGGAGGTACGCGTGGATAACCTGCGGGCCCAGCGGCTCTACCGCTCCCGCGGCTTCGAGCAGGTCGGGCTTCGGCGCGGCTACTACCAGCCGTCTGGTGCCGATGCCCTGGTCATGCGCCTGGAGCTGGCCGCGGCCGGGCGGCAGGGTGACCCTGCGGGAACGGACGGCCCGCGGTGACCGCGCCCCTGGTCCTCGGTATCGAGACATCCTGCGACGAGACCGGCGTCGGGCTGGTCCGCGGCCACGAGCTGCTCGCCGACGCGGTCGCCTCCAGCGTCGCCGAGCACGCCCGGTTCGGCGGCGTCGTCCCCGAGGTGGCCAGCCGGGCGCATCTGGAAGCCATGGTCCCGGCGGTGCAGCGAGCCCTGGCCACGGCCGGGGTGACGCTGGCTGACGTGGATGCCCTGGCGGTGACCGCCGGGCCGGGCCTGGCGGGCGCGCTGCTGGTCGGCGTCTGCGCGGCCAAGGCCTACGCGCTGGCCCTGGGCAAGCCGCTGTACGGGGTCAACCACCTGGCCGCGCACGTGGCCGTTGACCAGCTGGAGCACGGCCCGCTGCCCGCCCCGGCCATCGCCCTGCTGGTCTCCGGCGGGCACTCCTCACTGCTGCTGGTACCCGACCTGGTCGCGGAGATCGTGCCACTCGGCGCCACGATCGACGACGCCGCGGGGGAGGCCTTCGACAAGGTGGCCCGGGTGCTCGGGCTGCCGTTTCCCGGCGGCCCGCATATCGACCGGGCGGCTCGCGAGGGTGATGAGCAGGCGATCACGTTCCCCCGCGGCAAGTACCGCGACGGCACGTCAGACTTCTCCTTCTCCGGCCTCAAGACGTCGGTGGCCCGCTGGGTCGAGGCCCGCGAGGCGGCCGGCGAGCCGGTTCCCCTCGCTGATGTGGCCGCCTCGTTCCAGGAAGCCGTCGCCGACGTGCTGACCCGCAAGGCGGTCGACGCCTGCCGGGCTCAGGGCGTGGACCACCTGGTGATCGGCGGCGGTGTCGCCGCGAACTCGCGGCTGCGGGCGCTGGCTGAGCAGCGCTGCGAGAAGGCCGGGATCCGGCTGCGCGTGCCGCGGCCGGGCCTGTGCACGGACAACGGGGCCATGGTGGCCGCCCTGGGCGCCGAGCTGGTGGCCCGCGGAGCCAGGCCGTCGGACCTCAGCTTCGCCGCCGACTCCGGCCTGCCCGTCACCACCGTGCTGACCTAGCTCGCCGGCGGGGGGCGGTGCACGGCGGCGAGCAGCGCGGCGTAGCTGCGGACCAGGGCGGCGCGCCCGGCCGGCAGCAGGGGGCTGTCCGCCGGGCAGCCCAGGGCCACCCACTCATCCGACAGGTCCATGGCCGCGGCTCGCTCCCGGGCGGCCAGCGCGACGTCGGCCTCGGCCGCGCCGTACAGGTAGGCATACAACTGGGTCAATGCCGTGACCAGCGGTTCTGCGCTCCCGTCACCGCCGGTAGGCCCGGCACCGCCGGTAGGCCCGGCACCGCCGGGCAGCCCGGCACCGCCGGGGCCGGCCGCACCGCCGGGGCCGGCCGCATCGGCGGGTCCACCGCCGTCAGGGCCGCCCGGTCCGCCCTGGTTGCCGGCCCGTGGCCGGTGCTGCCGCTCGCGGTGCGCCGCCCACCAGGCCACCTCCAGGCGGGCCGCGCGGGCCGGGTCGGCCGGGCCGCCGTGCGCCAGCCGCAGCAGCGCGTAGAAGCGGCGCATGCAGTTCCGGGCCCCGTCCGGGTCGTTCGGGCTGGGCGCCCACAGCTGATTGGCCCGCAGCACCAGCCATGCGCCGTGCAGGGTGCGCGGCCAGTCCATCCGGAACGCGCGGTGCACCAGGGCCACCGATGCCACCAGCAGCCACAGCCACTGCCGCCGGTAGTAAGCCACCCAGGCCGCCGCCTCCAGCCGGCCCACCTCGATCGGGTCGAACGACCGCAGCGGGCCGGGATCGCCGTCCACCAGCGCCTCCAGCTGTCCGGGGCCGGCCAGCGGACCGGCCCGCCGGCGCGTTGGCGCAGCGTATTACGACCAGTTGGGCAGCCGTCATCCGACCGGCCGGCCGCCCGGCGGGGTTTGACGGGCGCGCACCCCGGCGTTACTGTTCGGGACTGGCACTCACTAGGGTAGAGTGCTAACGCGACAAGGTTGGCCTGGCACCCGCGACGACAGGCCGGCATGGTCGCCCTCTCTAACTATTCAGCTAGCCCTTTCCGGAGGGGGAGGTCAGATCGTGACGACCGCCACCAAGGTTGTTCTCAAGCCGCTCGAAGACCGGATCGTGGTGCGCCCGCTCGAGGCTGAGCAGACCACCGCGTCCGGCCTGGTTATCCCGGA
>DASXDJ010000151.1:0-41542 GCA_036490755.1 Streptosporangiaceae bacterium | reverse complement strand
GGTGCCGGTAGCCCGGCCGTTCGCCCTCATGCTGGCCGGCCAGCACCGGGCGGCGGCCCGCGAGTGGCAGGACCGGGACTGCCCACTGTGGTCGGCCTACGCCCTGGCCCTGTCCCCCGATCTGCGCGATGCGCAGGAGTGCCTCGACACCGCCGGGCGGCTCGGTGCCACCGCGGTGCACCGGGCGGTACTGAGCGAGCGCCGGGCCCGCGGCCTGCCGCTGCCCCGCGGGCCCCGGGCCGCGAGCCAGGCCAATCCGGCCGGGCTCACGACTCGCGAGCTGGAGGTACTGAGCCTGCTCGCCGACGGCCTGTCCGACGCCGACATCGCCGGGCAGCTGGTCCTGTCCCCGAAGACGGTGGCCCACCATGTCTCAGCGGTACTGCGCAAGCTCGGCGAGCCGAGCCGGCCGCTGGCGGTCGCCGCCGCGCTGCGGCGGCAGATCATCGCGCCAAGATAGGCAATAACTCCGATGTACTGCCCGGCCGGTCTGCGATGTACTGCCTGAGCAGGCACGACGCCTGCCATCCGCAGCAGAGAGGTCATCGCGATGGCACTGTTCATGGACACGCACAACATCGACGGCCCGGTCACCCTGGACGACGTGGCCAAGGCCCACGCCGCCGACCTGCAGGCCCAGGACGCGCATGGCGTGCACTACCTGCGCTACTGGGTCGACGAGGAGCACGGCAAGATCTTCTGCCTGGTCGACGCTCCCGACGCCGACGCCGCGGCTACCGTGCACCGCGAGGCGCACGGCCTCGTCGCCGACGAGATCTACCCCGTCGCCGAGGGAGCATGACTGTCTGCGGCAGCGCCTGATGCCGCGCCGGGCGGCCGCCGCGCCCCGGGTCAGCCGCGGATCCGGTGCTCGGCGGCCGCCCAGGCCGCCGCGCTGCCGGCCGGCTCGAAGCGGCGCAGCTGCTGGGTGGCGCGCAGCAGGGATCGCATCCCGTCCAGGTCGCCGGGGCCGGCGCCGAGGGCGCGGGCCTGGATGAGCACGTTGCCCAGCGCCGCCGCCTCGACCGGGCCGGCGATCACGGGCAGCCCGCAGGCGTCGGCGGTGAGCTGCAGCAGCAGCTCGTTGCGGGCGCCGCCGCCGACCACGTGCACGACGCTGATCTCCCGCCCGGACAGCTCCTGTACCGCGCCGACAGCCCGCCGGTAGGCCAGCGCCAGGCTGTCCAGGATGCACCGGACGGTGGCGGGCGGATCAGCCGGGGGCTGCTGGCCGGTGCGCTGCGCGGCCTGCGCGATCCGCGCGGGCATGTCGCCGGGCGGCAGGAAGGCCGGGTCGTCGGGATCCACGACCACCTGCAGCGGCTCGGCCTGCGCCGCAGCGGCCAGCAGCTCGCCGAGGTCCGGCGCCGGCCCGGCCTCGGCCCAGGCGCGGACGGATTCCTGGAGCAGCCACAGGCCCATCACGTTGCGCAGGTAGCGGATCGTGCCATCCACGCCGGTCTCGTTGGTGAAGTTAGCCGCGCGGCTGGCCTCGGTCAGGACCGGCTGAGCCAGCTCCATGCCGACCAGGGACCAGGTGCCGCAGGAGATGTAGGCGAAGTCCGGGCCGTGCGCGGGCACGCCGACCACCGCGGACGCGGTGTCGTGCGAGCCCACCGCGATGACGGGCAGCCCGGCCAGCCCCGGCCCGGCGGCGAGCCCGGGCAGCAGGGTCCCGGTCACCGTGCCGGGCTGGCGCAGCGGCGGGAACAGCGCCCGCGGCAGCTGCAGCCGTCCGATTACCTCCCAGGCCCAGGCCCGGGCGCGGGGATCGTAGAGCTGGGTGGTGGAGGCGTTGGTCACTTCCGCGCCGGCCTCGCCGGTGAGCCAGTAGGCCAGCAGGTCCGGGATCAGCAGCAGGGTCGCCGCCCCGTCGAGCTGCCCGGCCCGGGCCGCGGCCCGGAGCTGGTAGATCGTGTTGATCGGCAGCTGCTGGATCCCGGTCGCCGCGTACAGCTCAGCCGCCGGGATCCTGGCCAGGACCTCCTCCACCAGGCCACTGGTCCGCGCATCCCGGTAGTGCACCGGGTTGCCCAGCAGGGCCCCGTCCGGGCCGAGCAGCCCGTAGTCCACCCCCCACGAGTCGATGCCGACCCCGGCCAGCTCCGTGCCCCGGCCCGCGGCCCGCAGCCCATCCAGCAGGTCGGAGTACAGCCGCAGGATGTCCCAGTGCAGGGTGCCCAGCACCGGGACCGGCCCGTTCGGAAACCGGTGCACCTCGCGCAGCTCCAGCTGGCGCGGAGCGGCGCTGCTCCCGGCGAGCCGGCCGGTCATGACCCGGCCGCTGGAGGCGCCGAGGTCGACGGCGGCAACGACGGTGTCGGGCACTGCAGTCCTCCGGGGGATGGTCGCGGCAGCGGTCAGCGCAGGAAGGCCGCGGCGACTCCGGCGTCCACCGGGATGTGCAGCCCGGTGGTGAGCGTCAGGTCCCCGGCGGTCAGGGCGATGACCGCGGCGGCGACATGGTCGGGCAGCACTTCCTTCTTCAGCAGGGTCCGCTGCGCATAGTAGGCGCCCAGCTCCTCCTCGGGCACCCCGTAGACGGCCGCCCGCTGCGCGCCCCAGCCGCCGGCGAAGATGCCGGAGCCGCGCACGACGCCATCGGGGTTGATGCCGTTCACCCGGATGCCGTGACCGCCGAGCTCGGCGGCGAGCAGCCGGACCTGGTGCGCCTGGTCGGCCTTGGCCGCGCCGTAAGCGACGTTGTTGGGCCCGGCGAACACCGCGTTCTTGCTGCAGATGTAGATGATGTCGCCGCCCATGCCCTGGGCCTGCATGACCCGCGCCGCCTCGCGGGCGACCAGGAAGGAGCCGCGGGCCATCACGTCGTGCTGCAGGTCCCAGTCAGCCACGGTGGTATCCAGCAGCGCCTTCGACACCGACAGCCCGGCGTTGCTGACGACCAGGTCGGCCCCGCCGAAGGCCAGCGCGGCCTGGCGGAACGCCGCGGCCACCTGCTGCTCGCTGGTCACGTCGGCGACGGCGGCGATCGCGGCGTCCGCGGCCTGCAGCTGCCCGGCCCCGATCTCCCCGGCCACCTTGGCCGCGGCTGCCTCGTCGCGGTCGGCCACCACCACGCAGGCGCCCTCGGCGGCCAGCCGCAGCGCGATGGCCCGGCCGATTCCCGACCCGCCGCCTGTCACCAGGGCCACCCGGCCGGCCAGCGGCCTCGGCTTCGGGCGGCGGCGCAGCTTGGCTTCCTCCAGTGCCCAGTACTCGATCCGGAACTTCTCGCTCTCCGGGATGGGCGCGTACGAGGACACGGCCTCGGCACCGCGCATCACGTTGATCGCGTTGACGTAGAACTCGCCGGCGACCCGCGCGGTCTGCTTGTCGGCACCGAAGCTGAACATCCCGACACCCGGCACCAGCACGATCGCCGGGTCGGCGCCGCGCATCGGCGGCGAGCCGGGATCGGCGTGCCGCTCGTAGTAGGCCCGGTAGTCCTCGCGGTAGGCGGCGTGCAGCTCACGCAGCCTGCTGACGGCCTGTTCCAGGGGCGCGGCCGGCGGCAGGTCGAGCACCAGCGGCGCCACCTTGGTGCGCAGGAAGTGGTCCGGGCAGGAGGTCCCCAGCGCGGCCAGGGCCGGGTGCCGGGCCCGGGCCAGGAAGTCCAGCACGGCCGGCGCGCCGCTGTAGTGGCCGACCTGCACGCGGTCGGTGCTGGCCAGCCCGCGCAGCACCGGGGCCAGCGCCGCGGCCCGGGCCTGCCGCTCATCGTCGGGCAGCGGCGCATAGCCGTCGAGCAGCGGGCCGAAGGGCTCGGCCGCGCCGTGCTCCTGCAGATAGCGCTGCGCCGTGGTGATGATCTCCAGCGAGCGCGCCTGGCATTCCGCGCTGGTCGCGCCCCAGGCGGTGATCCCGTGCCCGCCCAGGATGACCCCGATGGCCTGCGGGTTATCCCGGGCCACCGCGGCAATGTCCAGGCCCAGCTGGAAGCCGGGCCGGCGCCACGGCACCCAGGCCACCCGGTCGCCGAAGCAGTCCCGGGTCAGCGCCTCGCCGTCGGCGGCGGTAGCCAGCGCGATCCCGGAATCGGGGTGCAGGTGGTCGACGTGCGGCGCATCGACCAGCCCGTGCATCGCGGTGTCGATGGACGGCGCGGCGCCGCCCTTGCCGTGCAGGCAGAAGTCGAAGGCCGCGACCATCTCGTCTTCCCGGTCCACGCCGGGATAGACCCCGGTCAGGGCGCGCAGCCGGTCCAGCCGCAGGGCCGCCAGCCCGGACTCGGTCAGGGTGCCGAGGTCTCCGCCGGATCCCTTCACCCACAGCAGCTCGACCGGCTCGCCGGTGACCGGGTCGGTGACCGGCCCCTTGGCGGAGGTGTTGCCGCCGGCGTAGTTGGTGTTGCGCGGATCAGACCCGAGCGTGTTGCTGCGGGTCAGCAGCTCGGTCACGATAGCGGGCTGCGGGGACATGACGTGGCTTCTCCTTCTGCGGATGCTGCGGCGGTGCTGAGCTCAGGGCCGGAGCGGTCAGCTGCTGCCCCGGCAGGCCCGGCTGCCCTGCCGCGGCCAGGGCCAGGGCTCAGCCGCTGCCCTCGGGGCCAGCCGGGCACCAGCGATCTCCGGGCGGGGGATCTGGGCTGCCTGCACAGTTCGTGATATAACGTTTCAAGTCATGTGCAGCAAGTGTCGGGCCAAGTCAGGACCGTGTCAATAAGGGGCGGCCGGGACCCGCTGGATCGCGACCGGGCCCTCCGGTGCCGGTGAATGCGCTCCCCCGCCGGGCCCCGGCGGCAGGCCGGCATGATCTGCTGCTGCTGCTGCCGCGGGATTGCTGATGAAATCTCCTACCCAGCGAAGACTCGCGAACTTGACGTGTGCCGGCGCCGCGCCCGACACTGACCGCTCAGGAGGAGACGTGGCGAATACGCCGGTCAGCATCAGGGAGGTCGCCGCCCTTGCCGGCGTCTCCCTGGGCACAGTCTCGAACGTGCTGAACCACCCCGAGATCGTCGCCGAGCCGACCAGGACCCGGGTCCAGGCGGCGATCAAGCAGCTGGGGTTCATCCGCAATGAGTCGGCCCGCCAGCTGCGGGCGGGCCGCAGCCGGACCATCGGGCTGGTGGTGCTGGATGTGGCCAACCCGTTCTTCACCGATGTGGCCCGCGGCGTCGAGGACGCGGCCAGCGAGGCCCGGCTGGCCGTCATCTTGTGCAACAGCGACGATCAGAAGGCTAAGGAGTCCCGCTACCTCGAGGTCCTGGAAGAGCACCGGGTGCAGGGCATCCTGATCACCCCGGTGGCCGGCGCCGACGCGCGGCTGGCCCGGGTGCAGCGGCGCGGCACCCCGGTGGTCCTGGTCGACAGCCGGTCACCGACCCGCGGCCAGTGCTCGGTCTCGGTGGATGACGTGCTCGGCGGCGAGCTGGCCGTGGCTCACCTGCTGGAGGCCGGGCACCGCCGCATCGCCTTTGTCGGCGGCCCGCTGAGCACCCGTCAGGTAGCCGACCGCCGCGACGGCGCGATCCGGGCCCTGGAGCGGGCCGGCTTCAATGCCGGCGACCTGCATATCGTGGAGACGCCCGCGCTGAACGTGACCGCTGGCCAGCAGGCCGGCGCGACCATCGCCGCGCTGCCCGCGACGGACCGGCCGACCGGGATCTTCTGCGCCAACGACCTGCTGGCCCTGGGCGTGCTGCAGGAGATGACGCTGCACCGCATCGCGGTGCCCGAGGACATCGCGATCGTGGGCTATGACGACGTGGACTTCGCGGCCGCGGCCGCCGTGCCGCTGTCCTCGGTGCGCCAGCCGCGGCATCAGCTCGGCCGGGCCGCCGCTCAGCTGCTCATCGAGGAGGCACTCGGCGACGGCACGCACCGGCATCGCCAGGTGGTGTTCGAGCCGGACCTGGTGATCCGCCGGTCCAGTGCCAGCCAGGCGCGCCGGCCCCGGCGCGCCCCGCGGGCCAGGACGCCAGCGGCGGAGGAGGCCGGCGGCAGCCACGCCCCGGCCGCGGCGGGCTGAGTGCATGCGGATCTCGCTGTTCGTGACCTGCCTGGCTGACACGCTGTTCCCCGAGGTCGGCCAGGCCACCGTCACGCTGCTGGAACGACTCGGCCACCAGGTGGACTTCCCGGCGGCCCAGGGCTGCTGCGGGCAGATGCACGTCAACACCGGCTACCAGCGGGCCGCGCTGCCGCTGGTCCGCCAGTACGTCGAGGTGTTCTCCGGGGCTGACGTGGTGGTCACGCCGTCGGGTTCCTGCGCGGGCTCGGTGCGGCACCAGCACGCGATGGTGGCCCGGCGGCTCGGTGATGAGCAGCTGGCCCGCCGGGCCGAGGCGGTCGCGGCCCGGACCTATGAGCTGTCGGAGCTGCTGACCGACGTCCTCGGCGTGGAGGACGTGGGCGCCTACTACCCGCACCGCGTCACCTACCACCCGACCTGTCACTCGCTGCGGCTGCTGGGCGTCGGCGACCGGCCGCTGCGGCTGCTGCGCCAGGTGGCCGGCCTGCAGCTGACCGAGCTGCCCGAGGCGGCGTCCTGCTGCGGGTTCGGCGGCACCTTCGCGGTGAAGAACGCCGACACCTCGGCCGCGATGCTGGCCGACAAGATGCAGCACGTGCTGAGCACCCGGGCCGAGGTGTGCACCGCCGGGGACAGCTCGTGCCTGATGCACATCGGCGGCGGGCTGTCCCGGCTGCGGTCCGGGGTGCGGACCGTGCACCTGGCGCAGATCCTGGCCTCGACGCAGGCCGCCGCCCCGGCCGCGGCGGCGGGCGGTGCGCCGTGACGTTCCTGGGGATGCCGCCCGTGGCGCCGCCCGGCGTGGGGCACCTGCGCGGCGCGGACCCGTTCCCGGTGGCGGCCCGGCGGGCACTGGCCGACAGCCAGCTGCGCGCCAACCTCGGCCGGGCCACCACCACGATCCGGGCCAAGCGCGCCCGGGTGGTCGGCGAGCTGCCGGACTGGGAGCAGCTGCGGGCCGCCGGCGAGGAGCTCAAGACGGCCGCCATGGCCGGGCTGGATGAGCACCTGGAGCAGCTGGAGGCGCAGGTCACCGCCCGCGGCGGGATGGTGCACTGGGCCCGGGACGCGGCGGAGGCGAGCGACATCGTGGCCGGCCTGGTGCTGGCGGCGGGCGCGACCGAGGCGGTCAAGGTCAAGTCGCTGGCCACCGACGAGATCGGGCTGAACGACGCGCTGGCCGCGCGCGGCATCACCGCCTGGGAAACCGACCTGGCCGAGCTCATCGTGCAGCTCGGGGCGGACCGGCCCTCGCACATCCTGGTCCCGGCCATCCACCGCAACCGGGCCGAGATCCGGGAGATCTTCCTGCGCGAGATGGGCGACGTGGACCCGGGGCTGACCGACGACCCGGCCGCGCTGGCCGAGGCGGCCCGGCTGCACCTGCGGCGCAAGTTCCTGTCGGCGAAGGTGGGGATCAGCGGCGCGAATTTCGCCATCGCCGAGACCGGCACGCTGTGCGTGGTCGAGTCGGAGGGCAACGGCCGGATGTGCCTGACCCTGCCGGACACGCTGATCACCGTGATGGGCATCGAGAAGGTGCTGCCGACCTGGGCCAGCCTGGAGGTGTTCCTGCAGCTGCTGCCGCGGTCCTCGACCGGGGAGCGGATGAACCCCTACACCTCGATGTGGACCGGCGTGACACAAGGCGACGGCCCGCAGCGGTTCCACCTGGTGCTGCTGGACAACGGCCGGACGGCGGCGCTGGCCTCGGGGACCGGCCGGGCCGCGCTGCACTGCATCCGCTGCTCCGCCTGCCTGAACGTGTGCCCGGTCTACGAGCGGGCCGGCGGGCACGCCTACGGGTCGGTCTACCCCGGCCCGATCGGCGCCATCTTGTCGCCGCAGCTGACCGGCGTCGAGGAGAATGCCTCGCTGCCGTACGCCTCAACCCTGTGCGGGGCGTGCTACGAGGTCTGCCCGGTGAAGATCGACATCCCGTCCATCCTGGTCGACCTGCGCGCCCGGCACGTCGAGGCGGCCCGCCGGGAGCACCACGTGCCCGGCCCCGAGGCGATCACGATGGCCGCCGCGTCCTGGGTGATGGCCAGCGGCCCCCGGTACCGGACCGCGCAGCGCGCCGCCCGGCTCGGGCGGCTGCTCGGCCGCGGCGGGAAGATCCGGCGGCTGCCGCCGCCGCTGTCGGCGTGGACGGCAGTCCGGGATGCGCCGGTCCCGCCGCCGGAGACGTTCCGCGAGTGGTGGGCCCGGCGGGCGCAGGCCGGGGCCCTGCCCGGCTCCGGCACCGGCACCGGCACGACCATCTCGACGGGCGGAAGCCCGGGCCGCAGCGAGGACGACGTGACCGGCGGGACCAGCAATGAGCCCGCGTGACACTGCGGCCGGCGGCGCGCGCGCCGAGGTGCTGGCCCGGATCCGGCAGGCTAACGCCGCTGCGGCCCGCGACCCCGGCCGGCCGCCGCTAGCGTCCCCGGCCCCTCCGGCCGGGCCGCGCCCGGAGGCGGCCGGTCAGCCCGCTGCCTCGCAGCGGGCGGCGTACCGCACGGCCGGCCAGCGCCGCCGCGCCGACCTGCTGGACCTGCTGACCGAGCGGCTTGCCGACTACCAGGCCACCGTCCGCCGGGCCACGGCGGCGGGGCTGGCCGCGGAGGTCGCCGCCGCGCTGGCCGAGCGAGGGTTGCGGCGCGTCGTCGTCCCGCCCGGCCTCGACCCGGCCATCGTGGCGGCGGCTGGCGCCGAGTTCATCACCGACGGCCAGCCGGAGGTGCTGAGCCCGGCCGCGCTGGACGCCTGCGACGGGGCCGTCACCGGGGCCGCGGTGGCCATTGCCGAGACCGGGACCATCGTGCTGGACGGCTCGCCCGGTCAGGGACGGCGGGCCATCACGCTGGTGCCCGACTATCACCTGTGCATCGTCCGCGCCGACCAGGTCGTCGAGCTGGTGCCCGAGGCCGTCGCCCGGCTGGCGGCGACCGCGGCCCGGCCGCTGACCTGGATCAGCGGTCCCTCGGCGACCAGCGACATCGAGCTGGAGCGCGTCGAGGGCGTGCACGGCCCCCGCACCCTCGTCGTCATCCTCGCTGAGGACTGACGGCCTCCCCCACGCCGCCAGCGTGCCCCCGGCCAGCGCCCGGCTTCCTTGAAACGTCACATGCGCGCGAGCAGCGACCGGCCGCCCGCTGAGCCGGGCCGGCCAGGTGCGATGCTGGCCCGGTGACAGATCCGCAGCACGAGCGCCGCCGGGCGCGGCCATGAGCGTGACCCTGTGCGTCCTGCTCTGGCCGCAGCCGGGAGCCGACGATGCCCTGACCGAGTATGAAAACAAGGTCCTGGCCCTGGTGCGCGAGCACGAGGGCCGGGTACTGCAGCGAGCGCGGCGCTCCGGCGCTGATGACGCGCCGCTGGAGGTCCAGCTGCTCGAGTTTGCGTCGGCCGGGGCGCTCAGCGCCTACATGACCGACGAGCGGCGACTCGCCCTGGCGGATGACCGGGATCGCGCGGTGGCCCGGACGCAGGTCATCGAGGTCGAGCTGCTTCCGCCGGGCTAGGGGTCGGGGCGGCGCCGGGCTGGTGGCGCAGCGGCCAGTAGGCGGCGGCGAGCAGGAGCAGCAGCGGACCGGTGCCCGGGTCCGTGCCCTGGCCGGTGAGAATCTCGCCGAAGTCCTGGCCAAGAGCCCACATAGCCAGCGAGAGCACCGCCGATCCGATCAGTGCCGGCCGGATCAGGGCCGGGACGAAAATGCCGCCGGCGATGACGAGGAAGGCAGTCGCCAGCAGGATGCTGATCGTCGGGCCGCTGGTCCCGATGGCGCTCGCTGCCCACCGGTCCAGGCCCGCCAGCCAGCCGGGCTCGCCACCAGTCATCCCGGTGATGCCGGACGCCAGCCCGCCGGGCGCCCGGTTCGGACCCTGCAGGACGAGGTAGGCCGAGCCGGCCCACAGCACCGCCCAGGCCGCCTGGGCGCCCCGCAGCCCGAGCCGGCTGGTCGTCGCGATGCTGCCGGATGCCGCCTGGCCTTCCGGAGTGCGGGGCGGCCAGGCCAGCACCGCGATGGTGACGTACAGCAGGGCCGCGCCCGGCGCGCCGCTGACCGGGCTGGCCGAGCCGGACAGCAGGCCGCCCAGTCCCTCGCCGAGCCACCACACCGACAACCCCCATATGACCGTGCCGGCCAGGGCGGCCCGGCTCGTGCGCCGCCACAGCAGGCCCGCGCCGATGGCGAGCTGGATGGTGGCGAAGGCGGCGTTGAAGAGAGCGGCATGGGTCGCAATGATCTGGCCGGTGCCCATGGCCGCGTTCGCCACGATAGCCGGGCTGCCCATGCCGGCCGGCTCCAGAATCTGCGTCACGAAGCCGCGGCCGAACATGTACGGCTGGAACTGCAGGGCCGCGTCCAGCACCCACACCAGCCCGAGGCCGATCTGCAGCCACCGGCGCGGGCCCGCTGACTCGCGGTCGGCCGCCCGGGCCGCGAGACCGGCACCGGCGTCCGGCCGGGCTCGGAGGGCGGCCTGCGCGGAGGCAGGGAAGAACAGCGTGCTGAACGCGGCCAGGCCGCCCGCTGCCACTACCCACAGGCCGGGACCGCCGTGCAGCAGCACCATGGAATCGCCGCCCGGCGACCGCGTGCTGGCGGCCAGCCGCATCAGCAGGTAGGCCGCGAAGCCGAGGACGGCCACGCCGGCCACGCCGATCACCCAGCGGGCCGCCGTGCCGCTGCGGATCAGGTGCCAGATCCCAGCCACCGCTATGACGGCGGCGGCGGCGGCCAGCACCTTGCCGTTGCTGCCGCGCACGCCGGCGACCGAGACCAGCCCGGCGAAGGCCGTGGCCCACGGCAGCAGGCAGCCGGCCACGATGGCGCCGCCACCCAGGACCGCGGCCATGCTGACCGCGCCGCGCCAGCTGCGCAGGGGCCGGGCCGGGGAGCCATGCCGGGGCGGCGCGGCCGGAGAGCTCATGCTGATCATCGGGACTCCCTTATCCAGGTCTGGCTGATCCGGGTCCGGTTCTGGCTGCTGGCCAGCCGCAGTGCCCGGCGGTGCGGGCAGCCGGCTCCCGGGGGTGCCGGCTGCCCGCAAGCGGACTCAGACGCCTACCACCACTTCTGCACCTGGAAGAACAGGAAGAGGTTGGTGACGATGTTGCCCGTGACGCCGCTCTTGGGGGTGCGCTGCAGCCGCTGCAGCTCACCGTCGCTCCTGGCGTGCACGATCTTGTTCCACGCTGACGGGCTGGAGACCCCGACGACAACCACGTTCCACCACTCGGCCTGGCGGCCGTTGGCCGTGGCCACGATGTGGCTGTGCGGCGGCAGCTTCAGGTTGCCCGTGCCCTTGCCCAGCACCGCCGACAGGTCGATCGTCGACGGGTGGTCGATGCAGCGGCCCGCGACCGGGCACTGCAGCGTGGACGTCTTCGGCGTGAAGCCGAGCGGCACGATCACGTACAGCGGGTCGAAGCTGTGCGCGGGCGTCTGGGTGTAGTCGGCGCCTGCCTCGCACTTCGAGGAGGCCTTGCTGGCCGGCGGCTCCATGCAGCTGAAGTTCTTGGTGTACTTGAACGTCACGGTGTGGCCCTTGTACCAGCCCTTGGTCGTGCCGACGTGCTGGCCGTGACCGCTGGTCATCTGCATGCCCGCCATGCCGGACGCCGAGCCGGCGGACGCGAGGGCCGTCCCCGACACAACTGCCAGCCCGGCGGCCAGCACCGCCGCCAGCCCCAGGCCGGCCCGGCGCATTCCGCCGAGCCCGCCTTGCCTGGTTCTTGCCATAGTCAGGTCCTTCTTTCCGATTCCGGGACGCGCCCGGTGGCGCGGCCGACGCACGGGTATTCGCGGACCGGGGCCCGCCGGTTCGCCCGCCGGGCGGCGGGTTATCCGGCGGTCCCCGCCGCGGTCCTAGGAGGCGAACATCGCGGGCTTGGAGGAGGCGATGCCCTGGGCCAGCACGGCTCCGGTCCCGGCCATGTGGTCCTCGGCGGCCAGCAGCTTCCCGCTGGCCGACGGGCTGCCGGCGACGATGGCGTTGATCGTGGTCTCCAGGGTGGACACGTGCCCCTGCAGGTCGGCCGCCACCGCGGACTGCGGCAGCTTGGTCGCCCCGGCGATGAACGCGCTGAACTGCGAGATGTAGCCGGCCAGGTCCTTCTTCGCCTTCATCACCTTGGCCTGGTCATGACCCGCCACGCCCAGCGTGTAGTCGACGAAGAAGCCGATGTGCGCGCGCCACTGCTTCAGGAACGTCGCCTGCGCCGCCGGCCCGTACACGCTGCCGATGGCGTCGCCGAGCTGGTTGGTGTTGCTCGACAGCGCGGCCACCGCGCCCTTGACCTCGGGGTTGCTCAGGTTGCCCTTGGCCGCCACGGCGGTCTGCACCACGAATGCCGTCGCTGCCACGTGCTGGACGAGCAGCCCGGTCAGGCTGGCTCGCAGCGAGGAGCCTGCCCCGGCCACCTTGCCGGAGATATCCTTGGACGCCACGATGCCCTTGGCCAGGACCTGGGCCGTGCCGCCCATGTGCATGGCCGCCATCTCGATCTTCTGGCCGGCCTGCGGGCTCTTGGCCACGATGGCGTTGATCGCGGTCTCCAGAGTGGACACATGCCCCTGCAGGTCAGCGGCCACGGCCGGGCGCGGCAGCTTGGTCGCCCCGGCGATGAACGCGCTGAACTGCGAGATGTAGCCGGCCAGGTCCTTCTTCGCCTTCATCACCTTGGCCTGGTCATGACCAGCGACACCCAGCGTGTAATCCACGAAGAACCCGATGTGCGCGCGCCAGAGCTTCAGGAACTTCTGCTGCGCCGCCGTGCCGTACACACTGCCGATGGCCTTGCCCAGGCCCACGGTGTTCTGGTCCAGGGCGGCCAGGGCAGCCTTCGTCTGCGCCGACGAGGGGCCGGAGCTGATCGCCGTCTGCACCACGTTGGCGGTGAGGTCGACGTGCTCGGTAAGGAGCTGGTCGAGCCCGGCGTACAGCTTCGCCGACGCGGTCGTGGTGACGGTGCCGTTCGTGCCGGGCGTGGTCATCGACGACATGCCGCCGCTGGGCGAGGCCGAGTGCGAGCTGCCGCCGCTGGCGCTGCCGCCGGTGCTGGTGCCGCAGGCCGCCGCGGCCAGCGCGAGCGCGGTGAGCCCGAGGCTGCCGCGCAGGAGGATCTTGTTTCGCATGGTCATCTCACTTCCGGGTCGGGCTGAACTTCGTCCGGAGTGTTCGCGGTCCGGGGCCAGGCGGTTCACCGTCGCCGGGCTCGTTCCGGCGCGGCGCGACGGGCGGACGCACGCATGCCCGGGCATGCCGCGACAGGCCGGGACAGCGGAGCGATCAGGCCATGGACAGCGGGCGTCAGTACCGGCCCGCCGCCAGTCAGGAGGCGGGGACCTGGCCCAGGGCCACCGGATGCGAGGGGGTGGCCGGGATGGTCCTGCCCTGCTCGATGCTGACGGCGAAAGCCCAGGTGGAATGGAAGGGGACCGCCAGTGACCCGACCCGGACCGGCTGGCCGCGGTGCCCGGTGACTTCAAACGAGCCCACCGCCACCGGTGTGTGCTTGCCGGTGATCTGCCACAGCACATAGATCTGCCGGGCCGGGTTATCTGCCTTCAGGCCGGACGCGTCCAGCCAGGCCGTCGTCCCGGACACCACGACCTTGCCCGCGGGATGCCGGGAGTCGGCGCTGGTCAGTACCACCTCGCGGCACGTGCCGGCCTGCGCGCAGCCGGCCTCCGGCGCGGCGGGCGCGCCGCCACCCGAGGCGGCCAGACCGCCCCATACGGCGCCGGCTGCCACGACCGCGGCCGCTGCCGCGGACGCGGCAACTGCCCGCAGCCGGTGCCGGTGCCGGTGCTCGGCCAGGCTGGCCACGGCCGCCGGCGGGCCCTCCGCGCCCGTCCCGGGCTGGCCCTCCGCGCCGGTCCCGGGCTGGCCCTCCGCGCCCGTCCCGGGCCGGGACTGCGGCGCGCCGGACGCCGGCCCGTCGGCGATCGCGGCCATGATCCGCTCGCCCAGCCGCGGGTCCGGCCGCTCGTCCGGCTCAGCCGGAACCGAGTCCGGCCAGCTGTCCGCCAGCGCGGCGGTAACCCCGGTGAAGCCGGCCAGTGCGTCCTGGCACTCGGCGCAGTCGGGGAGATGGCGGAGGAAGTCCGCCTCCTCCTGCGGGTCCAGTGCGTGCAGCGCATACCCGGCGGCTAGCTCGCCGAGCCGGGCGTGGTCTGCTGCGGGGCCGGTCACAGTCATCCCTCCCCCGACGAGTCGGCCAGTGGGGCCAGCCGGAGCCGCAACCGTCGCATAGCGGTGAACATTCGGGTCTTCACGGTACCGAGCGGGACACCGGTCAGCTCAGCGATCTGACTCTGGGTATAGCCCCCGAAATAGGCCAGGGTCACTGACTGCCGCTGCCCCTCGGGCAGGTCGCGCAGGGCCGCGCGAACCTCGCCGGCCAGGATCTGCCGCCACGCCGCCGCGGCCGGATCCTCCCCGGCTGGCTCGGCGGCGACGGCCTGCCAGCCCGCCTGCGCCTCCTGGCGACGGTGCTCAGATTCTTCCCGCCGCACCAGGTCCACCGCCTTGTGATGAGTCAGGGCCAGCAGCCAGTTCCGCACGCTGCCACGGCCCCGCAGGTAGGAGCCCGGCGAGCGCCACAAGCCGACAAAGGCCTCCTGAACGGCGTCCTCGGCCAGCGTGGCACTGGCCGTGATCTGCCTCGCCAGCCGGTAGCAGGCCGTCCCGTGCCGCTGGTAGAGCAGCGCCAGGGCAGCCTCGTCTCCGCCGCCGACCAGTTCGGCCAGCCGCGCATCGTCCGTCTCGGCCGCCGGGCCGGAGGCCCTGGCGCCGGCGGCCGGCCGCTGCTCCATGGCAGGTATTCGACGCCCGCCGCCCTCCGGTTTGCATGCGACACGCTCAATCGCGGCGAGCCTGGTCACGAGACCACGAAGACACCGGTCATGCCGGCGCTCTGGTGGTACTGACAATGGAACGGGTAATGCCCCGGATGCCCGAAAGTGACCGTGAAGGACACAGGCCCGGCGCCGGGGTCGCCGGTGACCGTGGCGGAGCGCACCTTCAGGGCCGGGATGACGATGTTGTGCGGGTAAGCCCCCATGTTCTTCAGCGTGATCCGGACTCTCCCGGTGTGCACGCGGACGGTCATCGGCTGGAATCGCAGCGCGTCGTTGCCCGTGATCTCGATGTGCTGCCCCGATACTGCCGACCCGGCCGGGGACTGGGTGGCGGCGGAGCCGGCCGGGGGCTGACTGGCCGAAGTCCCGCCGCTCCCGCCGCACGCCGCTAGCAGCCCCGCGGTCAGCACCGCCAGGCCTGCCGCGCCTGCTGCCGCCCGCCTGCGCCTCGATGTCATGTCCTCACCCTCACCGGCGGCGCCCGCTCGCAGCCTGCGCGACTCCGCATCTCCCGCTTGTCTGCTGCCGCTGTATTCGCAGGCCGGCGCCGGTCAGTTCACTCGCCGGCAGGCGCACCGCGGCTGGCCTGCGGCGCCGGGATGCGCCGGGCCGCGATCAGGGCCCGCTGGCCCCGGCTGCACGGCGGCGGCAGGTAGGACACGATGGTCAGGCAAGCCGGCCCGGCCGGCCGCTCAGCTGAGGAGCCGTCATGTCCCCAGGCCTCGCCGCAGACCACCGCCCCGGCCACCGGAGCAGTCCCTGATGCCGCCGCCCGGCCGCCCGGAGGACGCGCGGTTCATCTCCGGGATCATCGTCGTCTCCGCGCAGCCGGAGCGGCTGGCGGAGTTCTACCGAGACGTGCTCGGGATCCCGCTGCACGCCGAGCAGCACGGCGACACTGAGCCGCACTGGGGCTGCGAGCTCGGCGACGTGCACTTCGCCATCCACCCCGCGCAGGACTATGCCGAGGATCCCGCCGCGGGCCCGGGCCCGGTCAAGCTGGCGTTCATGATCTTTGACCTGGCCGCCATGGTGAACTGGCTGGGTCAGTGCGGGGTCCCGCTCTGCTACCCGCCCGCCGAGCTCGGTGATGAGTCCCGCATCACCGCGGTGCGCGACCCGGACGGCAACCTGGTGGAGCTCACCCAGCTCGGCTCGGGCTGGCTGGAGCACCTGCGCGAGCACCGGGCCGGCGGGCAGGACCTCGTGCCGGCCTGGACCGCCCGGCTGGCCGGCCCGCCCCGCCCGGCCGGCTGACCGCGCCCGGCGTGCGTTACGAGGCCGGCTCGAGGTCGATGCGGATGGTCAGCGGTGCTGAGGCCATCATCCGGCCGATCGCCGCGTCCCACTGATACGGCAGCGTCCGCGACCGGGCCTGCGGGTCATCACCGGTCAGCACGACAGCTGTCCCGGCCCGCCACTGCCGGCCCGCCTTCACCCGTACCCGCGGCTCGGCCAGCAGGTTGCGCACGTAGTCGGCCTGTGTGCCGTGCGCGGCAATCAGCCAGAACGTGTCGCCGGCCAGGCCATTGCCGACGGGGGTCGGCCGGGGCTGCCCGCTGCGCCGGCCCGTCGTCTCCAGCAAGGCGAACGCGCGCGGCGCCAGCCCGGCTCGCAGAGCCTGCCGGACCAGCCGGTTGTTCACCCGCTCCAGTGTCGTGATCACCCGGTACTTACGAGAGCGCACCTTCTGGTTGTACCGCAGCCGGCCGGTCCCGCGGCTGTGGCATCGGCCACACCGACCCGCCGGGCAGGTCCGGTTAGCGGCTGCGCGGCACGGCGGCGGCCGGCGGGCCGCCGGGCAGGACCTGCTCCAGCTGGCTGCGCGCGGTGATGCCGAGCTTGGTGAACACCTTGCCCAGGTGGTACTGGACGGTGCGGGCGCTGATGAACAGCCGGGTGCCGATCTCCGGGTTGGACAGCCCGTCCCTGGCCAGCCGTGCGATCTGCGCCTCCTGGGCCGTCAGCTCGGCCGCCCGGGCCGTCATGGGCTGCCGCTGCGCGGTCTCGCCGGTGGCCCGCAGCTCGCGCCGGGCCCGCTCGGCGAATCCCGCCACGCCCATCGCGTCCAGCATCCCGCAGGCCGCGCGCAGCTGCAGCCGGGCATCACCGCGCCGCCGCTCCCGGCGCAGCCACTCCCCGTACAGCAGGCGGGCGCGGGCCAGGTCGACCCGCTGCCGGGTCCGGCTCAGCAGGTCGACAGACTCACGGTAGAGCCGCTCGGCGTCCTCGCCCTCAGCGAGCAGCGCCCGGCACCGCGCGCGGATGCCGAGCCCCCAGCCGGTATCGGTCGCGCTGGTCATCTCCTCCAGCCAGCCGAGCGCGGTGACCGCTGTCCCGGTCATCCCGCAGCGGACGGCGGCCTCGATCAGCTCGACCGCCGGCCAGCACAGCGAACCCACGTCAGCGTCGTAGATGCAGGCCCGCTGGGCCGCGGTCACGGCCTGGCGGTAGTGGCCCAGGCCGTTGCCCAGCAGCGCCCCCGCCCACTCCGCGAAGGTGATGCCGACGCCCTCGCCGCGCCGGGTCACGTCCTGCCGGGTGGCCTCGATCAGGGCCAGCGCCCGGGCCTCGTCGCCGCGCAGCGCGGCCAGGCCCATGGCACTGTAGGGCGCCAGACCGCTGCCCGTTGCCTCGGTGACGGCCTGGACTTCCCCGGCCAGCTCTGCCGCGGTGGTCAGCTCGCCAGCGAACATCAGCACGTAGGCACGCGAGGTGAGAGCCAGTGGCAGCTCGCTGAGCGCGCCGGCCTCGCGGGCCAGCTGGACGTGCCGCGCCGACAGCTGGTCCCAGCGCTCATCGTCCCAGGACCGGATGGCCGCGGTCACGCAGGTCAGCCACAGCCAGTGCCGTTCCTCCTCGGCCGACATGCCGGTGCCGAATTCCGCCAGGGCCTGGCGCAGGGCCGGCATCCCGGCCGCGTAGCTGTCGTTGAAATGCGCGGTCAGGCCGTCCAGCAGGAGGTCGGGCGCTCGCGGTGCCCGCGGCGCGGGCGGCGCCGCCGCCGCGGCGCGCGCCACCTCCAGCACGCCGCTGCCGGGCCGGGCCAGCCGGCCGGCGAAGATGCCCGCTGACAGCGCATCCAGGTAGGTCGCCCGGGATAGCTCCGGGTCGGTGGCCTCCAGTCGCCGGGCCGCCTGCACCAGCAGCGGCGGGGCGTCGCTGCCCCGGCTGGCGACGAAGGCCAGCTGCGCCCGGGCCAGGTCGGCGTGCGCCCGCTGCACCTCGCTGAGCGGCCCGGCCTCGGCCATGTCCAGCAGGTCCTGAGCGACATCGAAGGCGCCCAGCTCGGTCTTGGCCTGCGCCGCGGCCAGCGCCCGCGCGGCCCGGCGGGCCGGGTCCACGGTGAGGGTCGCCGCCTGCCGCAGGAAGCCCGCGGCCGCGGCCAGGCCGCCGCGGGACTGAGCCCGGCTGGCTGAGCACTCGAGCTCGGCGGCGATCTCCTCATCCGGGCCGGCGGCGGCCTGCGCCCGGTGCCAGGCCCGGCGGTCCGGGTCGAGGGCGGGATCGGTGGCCGCCGCCAGGGCGCCGTGCGCGTGCCGCCGGTCCGCAGCCGTCGCTGACTGGTAGGCCGCGGAGCGGACCAGCGGATGGCGCAGCCGCACCCGGGTGCCGAATTCGGCCAGGCCCGACTCAGCGACGGTGGCCTGGGCGTCAGCGCCGACGCCGAGCCGGGCGGCGGCGCGCCACACCAGGGCCGGGTCACCGGTGGGGTCGGCCGCGGCGAGCAGCAGCAGCAGCCGCGCCGCCTCCGGCAGCGCCGCGACGCGCTGCCGGAAGCTGGCCTCCACGCTGCCCGCCGGCGGCATCGCGACGGCCAGGCCGAAGCCCCCGGCCAGCTCCCCCGGCGTCAGGCCGCGCGGAAGCTCCAGCAGAGCCAGCGGGTTGCCCCGGGTCTCGGCGACGATCTGATCACGCACCCGGCCGTCGATCGGCCCGGCTACCACCGACTCCAGCAGCAGCCGCGCGTCCGCGTCGCGCAGCCCGCCGACGGCCAGCTCGGGCAGGCCGCCGAGGTCCCCGCCGGGATCCCGGGTCGCGAAGACCAGCCCGACAGACTCGGCGCCCAGCCGGCGCGCCACGAAGGCCAGCACCTGAGCGGAGGCATGGTCGAGCCACTGGCCGTCGTCGACGGGGCAGACCAGCGGCCGGGACTCAGCCGCCTCGGACAGGAGGCCCAGCACGGCCAGGCCGACCAGGAACCGGTCGGGGGCCGGCCCGGCACTCAGCCCGAACGCGGTGCCCAGGGCGTCGCGCTGCGGGGCCGGCAGCCCGTCCAGGTGATCCAGCAGCGGCGCGCACAGCTGATGCAGGCCGGCGTAGGCCAGCTCCATTTCCGACTGGACCCCGGCGGCCCGGACCACCCGGCAGCCCGGCGCGTGCCCGGCCAGGTAGTCCAGCAGCGCCGACTTGCCGATGCCCGCCTCGCCATGCACCACCAGCGCCTGGCTCTCACCAGCGCGAACAGCCTCCGCTAGCCGGCCCAGCACCCCGCACTCAGCGTGGCGGCCCGCCAGCTGCGCGGCCTGCCTAACCGGCATATCTCCGGGCACCTGCACACGTCCACGCTATCGGCCTGGCCAGGCGCTAGCCATGCTGCCTGGCCACTGGCGGATACGACGGCGGGCCCTGGTCCGGCAGGCTTCTGGTGCGGTGCGGGCGACCGGAGGCGGCCGCCGGGCACCGGGCCGGCCGCAGCCCTGACACCGATGCCTGCGGCCCGGAAGGAGGCACCATGAGCACGGTCCATCACCGGTACGCCACCGTCTCGGGACGGCAGCTGTTCTACCGGGAGGCAGGGCCAGCCGGCGCGCCGGCCGTGGTTCTGCTGCACGGCTTCCCGGCCAGCTCGTTCATGTACCGGGACCTCATCCCGCTGCTGGCTGACCGGTATCACGTCATTGCTCCTGACTATCTGGGCTTCGGCTTCTCCGACGCCCCGCCGGCCAGCGAGTTCAGCTACACCTTCGACGCCATCGCGGGCCTGACCGGCGAGCTGCTGACCCAGCTCGGGATTACGCGCTATGCGATGTATGTCCAGGATTACGGCGCACCGGTGGGCTGGCGGCTCGCACTGACCAGCCCCGGCGCGGTGACCGCCATCATCAGCCAGAGCGGCAACGGCTATGAGGCCGGCTTCACCGACGCATTCTGGAAGCCGGTCCGCGAGCTCTGGCGGGACCGGAACCCGGAGACCGAGGCCGCGCTGGGCCAGGCGCTGAGCCTGGATGCCATCCGATGGCAGTACACCCACGGCGTTCCGGACCCGACCGTCGTCAGCCCGGATACCTGGCACCACGACTACGCCCAGGTCACCCGGCCGGGCAACGATCAGGTGCAGCTGTCCCTGCTGGCCGACTACGCGACCAACCCGCCGATGTACCCGCGGCTGCACGCCTGGCTGCGCAACCGCCGCGTGCCCGTGCTGGCGGTGTGGGGCCGGGGAGATGAGATCTTCGGCCCGGATGGCGCCCTGGCCTTCGCCGATGACGCGCCGGGCGCCGAGATCCACCTGCTCGACGGCGGTCACTTCCTGCTGGAGAGCCAGCTCGATGCCGTCGCCGACTACATCCGCCCGTTCCTGGAAAGGAATCTCCCATGACCGGCCCCCTGCAGGACGCCACCGTGCTCGTCGTCGGCCGGGGCAGCGGCATCGCCGGAGCGATCACCCGAGCCGCGCGGGACGCCGGCGCGCAGGTGATCGCCGCCGGCCGGGATCAGCAGGCGCTCAAGGACGCTTACGCGGGCGAGCCGGGCATCGTCGCCGAGACCGTGGACCTGACCGACGAGGAGTCGATCGCCGCCCTCGCCGAGCGGCTCGGTAGGGTCGATCACGTGGTCTCCACCGCGTCGGCCCGGGCCCGCGGCCGGGTCCCTGACCTGGACCGGGAGGCGATCCGGCGGTCGTTCGACACCAAGGTGATCGGCCCGCTGATGCTGGCCAAGCACCTGGCTCCGCGGATGCCCGCCACCGGCTCGATCACCATCTTCTCCGGCGTCGCCGCGGCAAAGATCGCCGTCGGCACCCTCGGCGTGGCCATCACCAACGGCGCCGCCGACGTCCTGGCCCGCTCGCTGGCCCTGGAACTGGCCCCGATCCGGGTCAACGCCATCTCCCCCGGCGTCATCGACACCGGTGCCTGGGACGCCCTCGGCGAGCAGGGCAAAGCGGACTATTTCGCTGGCCTGCAGGCCAGCAACCCGGCCCGCCGCATCGGCACCCCCGCCGACATCGCCGCCGCCGTCATGTTCGCCCTGACCAGCACCTTCCTCACCGGTCAGACGCTGCACATCGACGGCGGCGAGCCACTGACCTGAGCCAGCCCCGGCCGGGCCAGCGGCGCGGCCCGGGACCCGATCCGGAAGGAGCACCACTCATGGGCCTTGCCTGGCAGCAGGGGCCGCTGGCCGCAGCGCCGGCCGGCCGGTTCCTCACCGCCGACCCGCTGCCCGCCCGGCTGCTGTACGCCGAGCCGGCCCGCCGCCGGATGCGCGTCCGGTTCGGCGGCGCCTGGATCGCCGACAGCCAGGACGTCGTCCTGCTGCACGAGCCGGGCCGCTACCCGGTCGCCTACTTCCCGCTCGGCGACGTGTTCTCCGGCGTCCTGGAAGCCAGCTCCTATGCGACCCGGCACCGGGACCTCGGGCCGACGTCCTGGTACACGGTGCGGGCCGGCCCGGGCAGCAAGCCGCGTGCCGCCTGGGAGCACACCGGGCTTCCTGATCACGCCAGCGAGCTGAAGAGCCGGGTCGCCTTCGCGTGGCGGGCCATGGACGCCTTCTACGAGGAAGACGAGCGGATCGTCGGGCACGCGGCGGACAGCTACCACCGCCTCGACGTCCGGCAGGCCAGCCGCCACCTGGCCGTCCGCGACGGGGAGCGCGTGGTCGCCGACACCACCCGGCCGCTGGCCCTGTACGAGTCCGGGTTCGCGCCCCGCTGGTACGTGCCCCGCGACGACGTGGACACCGCCGCGCTGTCACCCAGCGAGGGCCAGACGTTCTGCCCGTACAAGGGCCTGTGCAGCTACTACGACATCGGCGCCGCGCAGCGGGCGGCCTGGTCGTATGAAGATGCCTGGCCCGAGGCCGGCCGGGTGTCCGGCCTGGTGTCCTTCGAGCCGGATCTGATCGACGTCCGCCTCGACGGCACCCGGCTGCGGCTAGAGCCCGGCCAGGCAGTGATCCCGCACGGCGTCGACCGCGACCTGAGCCTCGGAGAGGTCGCCCCGGGCCGGGCCGAGTGAGTACCGCGCCCGCACCCGCCCCGGCTGCGGCCAGCCCTGGCCGCGACCGGGGGCAGCCGGTCCTGCTGTCGGTGAACGTCGGCCTGCCCAAGGACGTGTCCTGGCAGGGCAAGACCGTGCACACCGGCGTGTGGAAAGACCCGGTGACCGGGCCGGCCATGGCCCGGCGGCTGAACATTGACGGCGACGGCCAGGGCGACCTGAAGGGCCACGGCGGCGAGCAGCGGGCCGTGCTGGTCTACCAGATGGACTCCTACCGGCACTGGCAGCAGCACTTCGGCCGCGACGACCTCAGCTACGGCCAGTTCGGCGAGAACCTCACCGTCGACGGCATGGCTGACGACGAGGTGTGCATCGGCGACCGGTACCGCATCGGCGAGGCCGAGTTCGAGGTCACCCAGCCCCGCGTCACCTGCTACCGGGTGGGCCTGCGCCTGGGCCAGCCGGAGCTGCCCGCCCTCCTGGTCAGCCACCACCGGCCCGGCTTCTACATGCGCGTCATCACCGAAGGGCACGTTCAGGCCGGGGACACCGTCATCAGGACCAGGACCGGACCGCACGCGCTGAGCGTCGCCGACACCGACGCGCTGCTCTACCTGCCCGGCGAGCAGGCCGACCCGGACCAGCTGCGCGCCGCGGCGGACATTCCCGCGCTGAGCCCGGGGTGGCAGCAGTCCTTCCGTGACCTGATCAGCGGCGCCGCGGGCGCCGGAGGCGTAGCCGTGCCGGCCGTGCTCGCCGCGCCGGCCTGGTCCGGGTTCCGCCCGCTGCGGGTGAGCCGGGTCATCCGCGAGAGCGCGACTGTCTCCTCCTTCGAGCTGGCCGCCGCGGACGGCACGCCGCTGCCGGCCGCGCTGGCCGGGCAGTACCTGACGCTGCGGGTCAGCGACGCCGGGCAGCCCGCCCCGGTGCGCAGTTACTCGCTGTCCTCGGCGCCCGGCACCGCTGATTACCGGATCAGCGTCAAGCGCGAGCCGCACGGGACTGTCAGCAGCTACCTGAACGCCGTTCTCAAGCCCGGCGCGGTCCTGGACGCCGCGGCGCCGCGCGGCGAGTTCGTGCTCGGCGACCGCGACGACCCGGTGCTGCTCATCTCCGCCGGCATCGGCGTGACCCCGGTACTGGCCATGCTGCACGACCTGGCGGCCAGGCTGAGCAAGCGCGACATCTGGTGGATTTACGGTGCCCGGAGCCCGCGAGAGCACCCGCTGGCCGCCGAGGCGCACGCCCTCATCGACGGCCTGCCCCGCGGCCATGAGCACATCTTCTACAGCGCGGCCACAGCCGCGGAGCGGCGCAGCGGCCATGCCGCCGCCGGGCGGCTGACCGCTGACCAGCTCGCCAGGCTGTCCGTGCCGGCCAGCGCCAGCGCCTACATCTGCGGCCCGGAAGCCTTCATGACCGACATGCAGGAGGCCCTGGCGGGCCTCGGGCTGGATCCGGCCCGCCTGCACACCGAGCTGTTCGGGGCGCTGGGGGCGGTGAATCCCGGCGTCATCGGCCAGCACGCCGGCGTGCCGCCGCACCCGCCGCCAGGTGAGCCCGGCACCGGGCCGCTGGTGACCTTCGCGCGCAGCGGCCTGTCGGTGCCCTTTGCCGCCACCTGGCGCAGCGTCCTGGACTTCGCTGACGCCTGCGACGTGCCGACGCGGTGGAGCTGCCGCACCGGGGTCTGCCACACCTGCAGCACGCCCCTGCTGTCCGGCGACGTCTCCTACTCCCCGGACCCGCTGGAACCGCCGCCCGCGGGCGAGGTCCTGATCTGCTGCTCCCAGCCCGCCACCGACGTCGTCCTCGACTTGTGAGGTCCGCTCCCGTCATGCGCCATCCGCACCCGCCCCCGCCCGCCGCCGGCCCGGACCGCTCCCCCGGCCCGGCAGCCGGGCGCGCCGAATTCGCCGTCAGCGCCGGCATCGGGCCGGTCCCGGCCGTCCTGGTCACCCGCCCGCCGGCCGGCCCGGCCGGGCCGGACGTGCCCGGCCTGCTCGGCCACGCCCTCGCCCGCGCGCTGCACCTGGCCGGGCACCGGACCGGGCCCGGCCAGCCCTGCCATGACTGTGGAGGAACCATGACCGGCAACCCGGCCGACCTGCGGTACAGCAGCGACCACCTGTGGGCCCGGCCCGGCCCGGACGGCAGCGCCCTGGTCCGCGTCGGCGTGACCGAGTTCGCGCAGCAGTCCCTGGGCGACGTGGTCGAGGTGACGCTCCCCGGACCCGGCGAGAGGATCACGGCAGGCGAGCCGTCCGGCGAGATCGAGTCCGTCAAGGCCGTGAATGACCTGGTCACCCCGGTCACCGGAACAGTACGCGGCCACAACGACGCACTCGCCGACGCGCCCGGCCTGGTCAACTCCGACCCGTACGGAGACGGCTGGCTGATGGAGGTCGAGGTCGATCCCGGCACGCTCGCCGGTCAGCTGGCCAGCCTGCTGGATGAGCCCGCCTACGCCGCCCGGACGCGGAGCTGATGGAAGCCAGGATCGAGGTCATCACGCTGCCGGTCAGCGACGTGGACCGGGCCGCGGACTTCTACGCGCGCCAGGCCGGCTTCCGCCTGGACGTGGACTACCAGCCGGCGGACGATTTCCGCGTCGTGCAGCTGACACCGCCGGGCTCGGCCTGCTCCGTGCAGGTCGGCACCGGCCTGACCGACGCCGCGCCCGGCTCCGGCCGCGCCGTGCACCTGGTCGTCACCGACATTGAGGCCGCCTGCCGGGAGCTGGCCAGCCGCGGCGTCCCGGTCAGCGACATCCGGCACAAGTCACCGACGCAGGACTGGGCGGGCGGCTGGAAGCCCGGCGCCGACCCGGAGCGCCGCGACTACGCCAGCTTCGCCGACTTCGCCGACCCGGACGGCAACACCTGGACCCTCCAGGAGATCGGCCACGGCGCCGGCCGCCCGGGGTAGCTACCTCATCCGGAGCCGGGCCGGCCCGGCGGACGGAAGCTGCTCTGTCGCGCGACCGGCGCCGCGGCCCGGTCAGCTCGCACCCGTTCAGCAGCCGGACGCCGCGGCCGAGGCCAGCGGTGCTAACGGGCGGCGGGCCGCCCGAATGCCTCGGCCAGCCGCCCGTGGTGGCCGGCGTCGGCCAGCACCAGCACCTCATCGCCGGCCCGCAGCACGGCGTCTTCGCGGACCGGGACGAGCTGGCCGTCGCGGACCACGAAGCTGATCCACGCATCGACGGGCAGCGCATCGGCCAGCTCCGCCACCGCCGTGCCGTCGGCGGACGAGCCGGCCCGGACGGTGAGGTGGTGCACGCCCTCGGGCTCGTCCATCAGCCGCACGCCCAGCGCCCACGGCTGCGGCTCGACCGGCTCCATCCGGATGCGCAGCAGCCGGGCCGCCACCGGGACCAGGCTGCCCTGCACGATGACCGAGAAGATGACCACGACCACGACGACCCCGTACAGCCGCTGCGCGCCGGCCACCCTCTCCGACAGCAGCAGGCTGCCCAGCAGGATCGGCACGGCGCCCTTGAGCCCGGCGAACAGCACGAAGGCCCGCTCCCGCCGGGCCAGGCGGACCGGGACCAGGGTCAGCCCGACCAGCACCGGGCGGATCACCAGGGCCAGCACCACGCCGATGACCAGGCCGGGGATCCACACATCGGCGTGCGTCAGTTCCGGCAGGCTGACCGTCAGCCCGAGGACCGCGAAGGCGACGATCTCGGCCAGGCTGGCCAGCGCGGAGTGAAACCGCTCGATCTCCCGCTTGAACGGGGCCCGGGCGTCGCCCAGCACGATGCCGGCGATGAACACGGCCAGGAATCCCGAGCCGTGCGCCAGCGTGGCCAGCCCGTAGAGCAGCAGTGCGCTGGCCAGGGTGCGCAAGGGGTACAGGCCCTCGCTGGGCAGCGGGACGCGGCGGGTGAACCACAGCAGGGCCAGCCCGCCGGCGATGCCGATGGCCGCGCCGACCGCCATCTGCAGTACGAACTCACCGCTGGCCTGCGCCACCGCGCCCCAGGTCAGGCTGCCCGCGGCCAGGATCGCGGTCATCAGCGAGATGCCCACCGGGTCGTTGGCGCCCGACTCGCCCTCCAGGATGGTGCCGCTGCGGCCGGACACCTCACGCTGGCCCAGCACGGAGAACACCATCGCCGGGTCGGTCGGCGCCACGGCTGTCCCCACCAGCACCGCCAGGTACCAGGGCACGCCCAGCAGGCCGTGCGCCAGGGCCGCGGTCGCGGCGACGGTGGCGAAGGTGCCCAGCACGCCGGTCAGCGCGATCGGCCCGGCCGCGGCCCGGGTGCGGCGCCAGCCGATGTGCATGCCGCCGTCCAGCAGGATGCAGGCCAGAGCGATCGTGACCACGCGCTGCACCGTCTGCTGCGGCGGGGCGTGCAGCGCAGGGATGACCTGCACCGCGATGGCCGCCCCGACCAGGACCAGCGCCGGCGAGGGGATGCGGAGCCTGCGGGTCAGGCGGCTGGACAGCACCGCCACCAGCCCGACGGCGGCGATGAGCACCACCAGCACGGCGAATGACCTGATGTCCGCCATAGTCGAAAAGCCCCCTCCGGCCCGCACGGCACTGCGATCCCGACCAGGCTTCCCGGGGCACCGGTACCGAGGTTACCGCCTGCGACCGCGGCTGGCAGGCCCGGCTAGCCGACCAGCGCCGCGCGGAAGCCGGCCGCCAGGGCCGCTGCGGTGTCCTGCAGCCGGGCCGGGTCCGGTCCGGCGGCCAGCAGCGAGCGGGAGGCCGAGGGCATGACCCGCTCCGGGCAGGCCGCGAAGGCCAGGGCCACGTCGGCCGGGGTGGCGCCCTGCGCGCCGACACCCGGGGCGAGGAACAGCCCGCGCGCTCCGGGCAGGTCGAGCGCGGGCAGCGACCAGTCCGGCCCGACGACCGCGCCCACCGGGCCCAGCCCGTCGGGCACCAGCGCGGCATTCAGCTGGCCGATCTCCTCGAGCAGGCCGGCCTCGACGGTCCCGCCGGACGCGCCGCGCGCCTCCTGGACCGCGCGGCCCTCCGGGTTCGTGGACCGCGCCACGACCAGGACGCACTCCCCGGCCGCCTGCGCCCGGGAGATGAAGGTGCCCATGGCGTCCAGGCCCAGGTACGGGTGCACCGTCACGGCGTCGGCTTCCAGCGGGGCGCCCGCGCCCAGGTAGGCCTCGGCGTAGGCGTCGTTGGTCGACCCGACATCCCCGCGCTTGACGTCGAGGATGACCAGCAGGCCGGCGCTGCGGGCCTCGCTGATCAGCCGGGTGAGCGTGCGGATGCCCCGCCAGCCGTGCCGCTCGTAGAACGCCGACTGCGGCTTGACCAGCCCGACCGTCGCGGCCGCGGCGGCCAGCGCCAGGTCAGCGAACCGGTCCAGGCCATCGGGGGTATCGCCGAGCCCCCACCGCTGCAGCAGCGCTCCCGACGGATCCAGGCCGAAGGTCAGCGGCCCGCGGGCGGCGCGGGCGGCGGCGAACCGGGCCGCGAAGGAGTCAGCCACGTCCCCAGTCTCGCATCCGGCGCGGCCAGCCGGCCGGCGGCGCCGGCCGGGCGGCGGCCGGCGGGCCGGGGCCAGGGTCAGCCGGCGGCGCCGCCGGCGGCCAGCCGCATCAGGTCGGTGTCCAGGTTGACCGACACCTCGGTGCCGCCGGCGCTGCCGAACTCGTGCTGGTAGCTGTGCCAGGACTGGTCCTTGATCTTCGCCTCGAAGCCGCTTTCCATCAGCAGCACCAGCTCCACGGCCGCCCGCTCGATGCGCTTGTTCAGGGCCGGGTCGCTCCAGTCCTCGGGGGCCGCGAACAGCGCGGTCGGCACGGTCATGGCGCGCATGTAGGCGAACAGCGGGCGCATCTGGTCGTCGGCGACCAGGGCATGCCGGGCGGTCCCGGCCGTCGCGGCCAGCACGACCGGCTTGGCGATCAGCAGGTCGTTGTCGAGGACGTGGAAGAACGAGGTGAACAGGCCGCTCGGCCCGGCCTTGTACACCGGGGTGCTGGCGATGATGCCGTCGGCCTGGCACAGGGTGCTGACGGCCTGCTGGAGTTTCGGCGAGATCAGCTGGGACACCAGCGCCGAGGCGATGTCGGTGCTGATCTCGCGCAGCTCGATGACGCTGACGGTGACCGGGCTGCCGCGGCGGGCCGCCAGGTCGGTGGCCCGCTGGGCGGTACGGTCGGCCAGCAGCCGGGTCGAGGACGGGTCGCTGGTGCCCGCGCTGACGACCGCGAGCCGGACAGGCTGCTGCTGTGTGTCGGTCATGAGGCGAGGTCCTTATCTTGCTGGTCTGCTGGGCGCTGGTGCGGTTGCAGGTGCCCGACCGCCGGGGCGGCCTGCCGGGCAGGCGGCGCGGGTTCTCCGGCCAGCCGGCGGCATATTTCCTCTAGCTGCCGGTACTGCGCGGGGGTCAGCTCAGCGGTGACGGCGCGGGCCACGCTGCGAGCGTGCCGGCGCCCGACCTGGCGCTGCAGATCGCGGCCGGCGGCCGTGAGCGCCAGCCGGACGCCCCGCCCGTCGGCACTGTCGGGCTGACGCTCGACCAGGCCGCGCTCGGCCAGCCGGCCCACCAGCCGGGACAGGGCCGGCTGGCTGAGCAGGACGTGCCGGTTGAGCTCGCTCATCCGGGCCGGCCCGGCGCACTTGGACAGCGTGTACAGCACGTCGTACTCGCGCATGGAGACACTGTCCCAGGTCTCCTCGGCCGCGAACTGCTTCATCAGCACCGCGTGCGCGGACAGCAGCGCCTCCCACGCGTCGTTGGCCACGTGCCGGCTGCCGGTCATCTACGGCTCCGGGTACTCGGCCGGGACCTGCTGCTCGGTGTCCTGGTACGGCGACCCGCCGGTGACGTTGTCGCCGCGGTTGGCGTTCGGGCGCGGCTGGCGCGGCTCGGCGTCGCCGTACCTGGCCGTCACCAGGCTGGCGTGCGTCGGCGGCTGCACCGTCTCCGGGTCCTGGCGGGCGGCGATCTCCTTGCGCAGCACCGGGACCACTTCGCCGCCGAGCAGCTCCAGCTGATTGAGGACCATCTTCAGCGGCAGGCCCGCGTGGTCCATCAGGAACAGCTGGCGCTGGTAGTCCCCGAAGTGCTCGCGGAAGGTCAGGGTCTTGTCGATGACCTCCTGCGGGCTGCCGACGGACAGCGGGGTCAGGTCCGTGAAGTCCTCCATCGATGGCCCGTGCCCGTAGACCGGCGCCTCGTTGAAGTACGGGCGGAACTCCCGCTTGGCGTCCTGCGAGTTCCTGGCGATGTACGCCTGCCCGCCCAGGCCGACGATGGCCTGCTTCTCGGTGCCGTGGCCGTAGTGAGCGAAGCGCTGCCGGTAGAACCGGATCAGCCGGATGTAGTGCTCCTTGGGCCAGAAGATGTTGTTGGCGAAGAAGCCGTCCCCGTAGTACGCGGCCTGCTCGGCGATCTCCGGGGTGCGGATCGAGCCGTGCCACACGAACGGCGGCACGTCGTCCAGGGGGCGCGGGATCGAGGTGAAGCCCTGCAGCGGGGTGCGGTACTTCCCCTCCCAGTCCACGACGTCCTCACGCCACAGCCGGTGCAGCAGGTTGTAGTGCTCCAGGGCCAGCGGCAGGCCCTCCCGGATGTCCTGGCCGAACCACGGGTACACCGGCGCGGTGTTGCCGCGCCCGAGCATCAGGTCCATCCGGCCCTTCGACAGGTGCTGCAGCATCGCGTACTCCTCCGCGATGCGCACCGGGTCGTTGGTCGTGATCAGCGTCGTCGCCGTCGACACGATCAGCTTCTTGGTGGTCGCCGCGATGAACGCCAGCAGGGTCGTGGGCGCGGACGAGAAGAACGGCGGGTTGTGGTGCTCGCCGATCGCGAACACGTCCAGCCCTACCTCCTCGGTCTTCTGCGCGATCTGCACGACCGCGTCGATCCGCTCCGCCTCGCTGGGCGTCTCCCCCGATACCGGGTCCCGGGTGATGTCGCTGACCGAGAAGATCCCGAACTGCATGACGTGCCTCCCAGGTCCTGCGGGCGCCAGCGGGCCAGCGCTCGCGTTCTGGACCATCAGAACTAAGATATATGCGTTTGCATGTATCTCCAGCGCCGGGAGACGCCGGACTATTCCCGGTGAGACAGAACCTGGCGGCACTAGAGAGGCCAAGATCCTGCGTCCCCAGGGGCGGCTGAGGCGACCGTCACCCAGCGAGGGTGATGTGACCGGGCAACGGGTCGGCTAGGACTGGGGGTATGGCGGCCGGCGGGGGGCCGCACCCGGGGAAGCCTCAGAAGATCCGCGTCCTGCTGCTCGTCAGGACCACACGAAACGATCTTGCTAGGACCGCAGCACCATCGCATTCCAATCGGTGACCTCGGAGGGGAGGCAGCGCCTCGGCGGGGAGGCAGGCACCGGTGACCTCAGCGGGGGAGGCAGGCATGCGCGTCCTTGTTTTCCATGGCTATCTGCTACGGGGCACGGGAAGCAACATCTACAACGCGGAGCTGGCCAGATGGCTGGTTGACCGCGGGCATGAGGTGCAGCTGTTCTGCCAGGAGCGCGACGCCGCGGAGCTCGATTTCGTCGACGCGGTCGGCCGGTGGGAGGACGGGCAGCTGCGGACCCAGGTCCTGCGGCGGCCGGTCCGCTGTACCGCCTACCTGCCCGACATCGGCGGCCTGCTGCCCGTCTACGTGGCCGATCCCTACGAGGGGTTCGACGCCCGCCCGTTCCCCCAGCTCACCGACGCCCAGCTGGAAGGGTACATCGACGCCAACGTGGCCGCGATCCGCGATGTCATCGCCGTGGCCGAGCCCGATGAGGCCCTGGCCAACCACCTGATCATGGGACCGGTGATCCTGGCCCGCGCGCTGCCCGCCCGGATCCCGTACGCGGTCGCCATCCACGGCTCGGCCCTGGAGTACACGGTCCGGCCCAACCTCGAGCGCTTCGGCCCGTACGCCCGCGAGGGCCTGGCCGGGGCCCGCGGGGTCCTGGTCGGCTCGCGGCATACCGCCGAGAGCCTGTGGGAGACCGTGCGCCAGCCCGGTCTCCCGGCCAAGACCCGGCTCCTGGGACCCGGGGTCGACGTGCGCCGGTTCCGGCCCTGCCCGCCGGAAAGGGCCCGGGCCCGGCTGCGCGAGCTGGCCGCGTTGTCCGCAGCCGACCAGCAGGATCTGGGCCCGGCCGGCGGCAGCCCGGAGGAACTCCGCGCCGCGGACCCGGCCCGGGAGCGCATCGTCAGCTACGTCGGGAAGCTCATCGTGTCCAAGGGCGTGGACCTGCTGACGGCCGCCTGGCCGCTGGTCATCCAGCAGGCCCCGGACGCCCGCCTGGTGGTCGCGGGATACGGCGAGTACCGGGACGCGCTCGCGGGGCTGGTCCGCGCCCTGGGCGACGGCGACCTGGCCGCCGCGCGCGACATCGCCCGCCGGGGCCGGGAACTCGAGGGCGGCGCGCGGGGCGAGCTGCGCTACCTCGCCGCCTTCCTGGACGGGCTCACCGGCGCCGCCAAGGAGCGCTACCTGGCCGTGTCGCGGGACGCGATGCGGCGCGTGCACTTCACCGGCAGGCTCGAGCATGATCAGGTCTCCGACCTGATGGGCCTGTCCCGCGTGGTGGTCGTGCCCAGCACGTTCCCCGAGGCCTTCGGCATGGTCCTGGCTGAGGCCGCGTGCTGCGGGTCGATTCCGCTGTCGTCGTCCCACTCCGGCCTGGCCGAGGTCACCGCGACACTGGCGCCGGCGCTCCCGGCCGGCCTGCGTGACCAGCTGTCGTTCAGCCTGGGGCCAGGAGCGGTCAGCGAGCTCGCGGCCAAGATTTCCGGCTGGCTGCCGGCCCTCCCTGCCCGGCCGCAGGTCCCCGCGCCGGCCCAGCCGGAACTCGCCGAACTGGCCAGCACCCACTTCGGCTGGCCCGAGGTGGCGGACGGCGTGGTCGCGGCCGCCCAGGGGCGGCTGTCCCAGCTGGAGCCCGCGGACAGCTAGCTCAGCCCGTTGCCTGTACCGGCTCAGCGGCCTCGCGAATCAGGTCAGCGCTCCCCGGGATCGGCTCAGCGGCCTCCCCCGGGATCGGCTGCGCACTCCCCAATTAAAGCATAAGCATATGATATAAATAACTTATGGATATCGGGGAGGCACGGCCGGATACCGGGGACGCGCGGCTGCAAGCTGGTGCCGGGGATACGCGGCTGCAAGCTGGTGCCGGGGATACGCGGCTGCAAGCTGGTGCCGGGGATACGCGGCTGCAAGCTGGTGCCGGGGATACGCGGCCGGGTTCCGGGGATGGGCGCCCCGAGGACCTGCTGGCGGCCGAGGTCGCGGCCGGGCTCGAGCGGCTGTTCGGGCTGTTCCGCTCGCTGAGCCCGCCCAGCGGGCTGTCGCTCACGGCGGCGGCGACGCTGGCCACCCTGGAGCGGTCCGGCCCGTGCCGGCTGACGTCGCTCGCGGCGCGCGAGGGAGTCACCCAGCCGGCGATGACGCAGCTGGCCGCCCGGCTGCAGGACGCAGGCCTGGTCACGCGGGATCCCGACCCTTCCGACGGGCGGGTCGTCCGGGTGGGCATCACCAGCGAGGGCCAGGTGACGCTGGCCCGCCGCCGGCAGGCGCGGGCCGAGCGGCTGGGCGGGCTGCTGGACCGGCTGAGCCCGGATCACCGGGCCGCCCTGGCCGCGGCGCTGCCCGCCATGGACGCCCTGGCCAGCGCCCGCCGCGACGACGTGCCTGACGTGGCGCACCAGTACTCCTGACCACCTCGCCCGGGACGGCGGCCCGGCGCTCGACACCTCAGACCACCGGAACCACTCAATCCCTCAGCCCAACCTGGAACGGAGCGCATTGATGAGCAGGGGACCCGCAGGCTCGGCCGCGAGCCCTTTCCGGCAGCCGAAGGCCGTGTTCGCGGTCGCGTTCGCCTGTGTCGTGTCCTTCATGGGGATCGGCCTGGTGGACCCGATCCTGCCGTCGATCTCGCACGAGCTGCACGCCTCGCCCAGCGAGGTGACCCTGCTGTTCACCAGCTACCTGATGGTCACCGCGGTCGCGATGCTGATCACCAACTGGGTGTCCAGCCGCCTGGGGGCCAAGCCGACGCTGATCGCGGGACTGATCCTGATCGTGGTGTTCAGCGCGCTGGCCGGGGCCTCCCCCACCATCGGCCAGATCATCGGGTTCCGGGCCGGCTGGGGCGTGGGCAACGCGCTGTTCATCGCCACGTCCCTGGCGGTGATCGTCGCCTCGGCGAGCGGCGGGTTCGCCGGGGCCATCGTGCTGTACGAGACGGCCCTGGGCGTGGGCATCGCCATGGGCCCGCTGCTGGGCGGCGTGCTGGGCGAGATCAGCTGGCGCGGCCCGTTCTTCGGGGTGGCGGCGCTCATGTCCATCGCGCTGATCGCGACCGTGGTGCTGGTGGAGCGCACGCCACGGCCGCCGCACAAGACCGGCCTGTCCGCGCCGCTGCGGGCGCTGCGGCACCGCGGGCTGCTGACCATGTCGCTGACCGCGCTGTGTTACAACTGGGGCTTCTTCACCGTGCTCGGCTACGCGCCGTTCCCCATGGGCCTGAGCCCGATCAGGCTCGGCCTGGTGTTCACCGGCTGGGGCATCCTGGTCGCGATCTTCGCGGTGTTCGGCGCGCCCTGGCTGCAGGAACGCTACGGCATCGCCAGGACCATGTACGGCAACCTCGCGGCGTTCGCGGTGGTCGTGCTGGTCATCGCGGTCTGGACTACCGACAACGCGGTGCTCATCCCGGCGGTCATCATCTCCGGGATCTTCATCGGGATCAACAACACGGTCACCACGCAGGCGGTGATGACCGTGGCCCCGGTCGAGCGCCCGGTAGCCTCGGCCGCCTACAGCTTCGTCCGCTTCATCGGCGGTGGCCTCGCGCCCTACGTCGCGGGCCGGCTGGTCATCGCAGCCGGCATCCACGTCCCGTTCTTCATCGCCGCGGGCGTGATCGCCCTGGGCATCGCGATCCTGGCCACCGCGCACAGCCTGCTCGCCGACGCGGAGCGGGTCCAGGCCGAGCAGGTCACCGGCGCCGCGCGCCCGGCTCAGCCGGCGGTGGTCCCGGTGGCTGGCCCCGGGTCCGCGCCCGCCGGGGCCAGTCCCCCGGGCAGCGTGATCATCGCCGCTATCGACGACACCCCGGTCGCCCGGCTGGTCACCGAGGCGGCGGCCGAGCTGGCCGCGGCCACCGACCGCGTGGTGCACGTGGTGCACGCCCAGGAATCCGTCATCGCAGGCGACGCCGCGCTCGACGGCGACGACCTGGCCGCGGCCCGGGCGCTGGTCCGCAGCCACCTGGACCAGCTCGCCACGCACCGGGTCCCGGCCGAGGGCCAGCTGCTGCTGCACGCGGGCGACCACGGCGCGGCCGGGCGGATGGTGGCCGAGTACGCCGACACCGCCGGGGCGGCGACGATCGTGATCGGCGCGCCCACCCACGGCGGGCTGGCCGCGCTCATGGACGCCAGCGCCAGCCGGGAGCTGTGGCGGCACACCCGCAGCAACATCCTGATCATCAACCCGGCCGCGCCGGTGCCGGCCGCTGCCGCGGAGCCGGTTACAGTTCGCGGCGCCCGAAGCTGAGCATGCCGAGCGCCAAGACCAGGGCGAACCAGATGACGGCCCAGATCAGGTAGGTTCCGGCCGGGGCGCCAGCGGCGAAGAACGCGTCCCCGCGGTCCTGGTTGCCGGACTGGAAGGCCAGGTAGGACGTGGGCTCGAGGTAGTAGATCGCGCCGTGCCACAGCCCGTCGGTGGGCAGCAGGTACTCGCTGACCACGCTGACCGTGTGCAGGGCCGGAATCTTCAGCAGCTGGCCGAATGAGCCAACCACCCCGGCCAGCCAGGCCATGCCGAACAGGGCCACCCCGGTCACGCCTGCGGCCAGGGCGGACAGCCGGGTGCTGAGCAGCAGGACCAGGGTGAGCAGGGCGACGCCCTCGGCGAACAGGAACGCCGCCGCGGCCGCGGGGTTCGGCGGCACGAACCCGCTGACCCAGAACACGACGCCGACCTGCAGCCCGCACACGAGGGCGGTGTACGCGGCGAGAATGGCCACCAGCCCGAGCCATTTGCCCAGCAGCACCTCGCTGCGCCGCACCGGGCGGGTGACCACGGCCTGCAGCACGCCCGAGTCGATCTCCGTCGAGACGGAGAGCGACGCGACTGCCGACGCGCTGAGCGCGATGACGAAGCTGAACATGAACATGAACAGGATGAAGGCCTCGGGAACGGCGCCGCCGATCTCGCCCGAGGTCAGCCCGGAGGTATGGCTCAGCCGGTAGAAGCCCCACGCGCTCAGTCCGATCATCGCCAGGCAGATCACCGCCAGCGCGGCGATGAGCTTGCGGCGCAGCGCCTCCCTGATGGTCAGCGCCGCGATGATCCCTACGGCATTCACTGGCACGCCTCCGGCACGACTCTCATTGCTCCCCCAGCAGCTCGAGAAAGCGGGCTTCCAGGCTCTGCTGCTGCGGCACGACCGCCTCGACGCGGCCGCCGCGGGCGACCAGCGCCGCCACCACGTCAGGGACCTGGCCCGCGGCCAGGTCCCTGACCAGCAGCCACTCCCCCTCGGCGCTCCACAGGCCCGGGACCTGCGGGGCTCGCCACCAGCCGTCGGGCAGCCCGGTCACCAGGAGCCGGACGCTGGAGGCCTGCCCCCGCAGCTCGGCCAGCGTGCCGGTGGCCAGGGACCGGCCCTGGCTGATCACGGACACCCGGTCGCACACCTGCTCGGCCTCCTGCAGCAGGTGGGTGTTCAGGAAGACCGTGGTGCCGCGGCCGCGCAGCTCCCGGATGATGGCCCGGACCTGATGCCGGCCCACCGGGTCCAGGGCGCTGGTCGGCTCGTCGAGAACGACCAGCGCGGGCTCGCCCAGCAGGGCCGCCCCCAGGCCGAGGCGCTGCTGCATGCCCTTGGAGAACGTGCCGACCTTGTCGTCACCGCGCCCGGCCAGGCCCACGGTGGCCAGGGCATCGTCGGCCGCGGCCCGCCGCCGGGCCCGGGGCAGGCCCAGCAGCCGGCCGTGCAGCTCCAGAACCTCGCGGGCGGTCAGCCAGCTCTGGTAGCGGAACAGCTCAGGCAGGTATCCGATGCGGCGCCGGGTTTCCCTGTCGCCGGCCGGGGCCCCGAGGACCAGGGCCTCGCCGCCGGTCGGGCGGGCCAGGCCGAGCAGCAGCTTGACCGCGGTGGTCTTGCCCGCCCCGTTGGGCCCCAGGAACCCGAAGACCTCGCCCCGGCGGACCGTCATCGACAGGCCGGCCAGCGCGACCGTGCGCCGGTACTGCTTGCGCAGCTCGATCGTGTGCACCGCCGGAGACGGCCCGGTGCCCCGGCCGGCGCCCGGGGGCGCGGGCCGGGGCCCGGCCTGCGGCTCAGCCGATCTGGCGGGCAACATGCAGGATGTCCGTCTGGTTCAGCAGGCCGCCCACGCCATGCACGACCCCGTGGCTGTCTTCCCAGGCCACCCCGGTGGCCACGGCAGAACCGGTCAGCAGCACCGCCGGGGAGCCGCCCACGGTGACGTGCCGGCTGGTCATGCCCGGCGGCACCGGCACCGGCAGCGCGGTCGTGCCGAGCATCCGGATCTCCTGGGCCAGGCTGGACGGCAGGCCCGGCCGGGACAGCAGGAACGCCTCCAGCTGGCGGGCGGTCGCGCCGGTCGAGGTGGCCACGGGCCGCTGCACAGCCGCGATCACGAGGGTGGTGAGCCTGCTGCCCCCGGACGAGCTGCCGTACTGGGCCACGACCCCGGGGCCCGCGCTGACGACCAGTGTGCTGCCGCCGACCGCGCCGCCAGCATCCCGGCTGAACCGGATCGTGACGGTCAGTTTGGGCTGGACCATGACCCGGGGCACGGGGCCGACGCCGGACGGCAGGCTGGCCGGCCCGGTGACCGGCAGGTGCGTCTGCGCCCGGGCCTGCGCGAGCGAGGTCACGGTCTCGGCCGGGCCGGCCGAGGTCCAGCTCAGCGTCCCGAAGGGGAGCTGGCGGACGCCGGACGGGGGCAGGCCGCCGCCGAGCTGGCCCAGGCCGACCTGGGTGATGCTGGAGAGGGCGCGCAGGTCACCCCGGCTGACCGGGACCGGGGCCACATGCGTCGGGGTGTAGACGGTGCTGAGCGCGGCGGCCGCACCGGCCCCGGCGAGCACCACGCCCGCGGTCACGAGCGTTCCTGTGCCGAGCGAGAGCCTGGTCATGCGGCGTGGCCGGGCCACCCGCGCGGCCGCGGCGCCCGGCCGGGGCCCGCGGAGCCGGGCCTGCAGCCGCTCCCAGGCCAGATCCGGGTCGGCGGTCACCCCCGGCGCCGTGAGCAGGCGGGCAGCCATACGGGCGTCCAGCCTGATCGTGGTGTGCCGGGCCTGGCAGCGGGAACAGCCGGCCAGGTGCGCCTGGGCGCTGTCGGGTACTGCCCGCGGCTCATCGTGGAGCCTGCGCAGGACCGGGCTGGAAACGTGGCTCATCGCTGGAGCTCCTTGCGTAGTGCTGACTCGGCCCGGCGGAGCATGGTTCCGACGTGCCCCACCTTGACGTTCATGGCCTCGGCCACCTCGGCGTAGCTCAGCCCGCTGTGCCTGAGCACCAGGACCGCCGCCGAGCGGCGGGGCAGGCGGCCGAGGGCCTGCCTGACCTCGGTCCTGGACTCGGAGTCCAGGACCGTTTCCTCTGGGCTGAGCGGCGCGGCCGCCACGCCGCTGAGCTGCTGCCTGCGGTCCCGGCGCCGTTCCGCCCGGATCGCATTCAGGCCGGTGTGCGCGGCCGCGGCCCGCACCCAGCCGGCCGCGTGACCGCATTGGTCCGGATCCGGGAACCGTCGCAGGGCCGCGATGAACACGTCCTGCGCCACATCCTGGGCCGCCTGCGAGTCACCGACCACGCTGGCGGCGATGCGCACCACCGCGGGGTAGTGCGCGCGGAAGAACTTCTCGAAGGACGAGAACGCTGCCTGCGGCGGTGCCGCCGCCGGCTGGGCCGCCCCCGGACGGATCACGTAGCTGGCTCTCATCTCAACCTCTCCGCCAACTAAGCACCACCGGGCCCGGCTATGTGACAGCTTGGCTCACCAGATCGTGAACCTGATCAGGCTGAGCAGGCCGGCGGCCAGGCAGTAGACCGCGAACGGCGTGAGCGTGCGGGTGCGGAACCAGCGGGACAGGAACACGATGGCCAGCAGCGATGCGGCCGCGGCGGCGACGCTGCCCGCCAGCACCTGGCCCCGGATGCCGGCCCCCAGCGACCCGGTGAGGTCGGGGACCTTCAGCGCCCCGGCGGCCAGGATGACCGGGGTGGACAGCAGGAACGCGAAGCGCAGCGCGTCCTCGTGGTTCAGGCCACGGACAAGGCCGCCGGCCATGGTCACGCCCTCCCGGCTGATGCCGGCGAACAGGGCCAGGATCTGCGCGGCCCCGATCCACAGGGCCGAGCCCGCGCCGAGCCCGGCCAGACGCTGCTCGGTGGCCAGGTCAACCATGGCGCGCTCTGGCTGATGCGGGCCCGCGCCCGGGCGGCGGGCGCTGGGCTGCTCCTGGCCAGCACCCGCGGTGGCCGCCGCCACGGCCACCGGGGCGTCTTCCGGGTCGCGGCCCGTCCCGTTCCCGGCGCCATCCGCGGCAGCCGGCGCGCGCCGCCGGTAGCGCTCGCCCAGGAGCAGGATGCCGCCGTTGACCATGAGGAAGAAGGCCGCGGCCTCCGGGCGGGCGAACAGCACCCGGAACGCGTGCTCGAACGCCAGCCCGGCCAGGCCGACCGGGATCGTGGCGATCACGATCAGCCAGGCCAGGCGCTGCTCGGGGGTCACGATCCGGCGCCGGGCCACGCTGGTGACCAGGCCGCGGCCCAGCCGCAGCCACTCCCGCCAGTAGTAGGCGATCAGGACCAGGGCGGTGGCCAGGTGCAGGCCGACGATGAAGGCCAGGTAGGGGCTTTCCGCGCTGTCCTCCTGCCGGACCAGGGCGGCCCAGCTGCCGCCGAGCCAGGACGGGATCAGGACCGTGTGCCCGAGGCTGGAGACCGGGAACAGCTCGGTCAGGCCCTGGATCAGGCCGATGACGATCGCCTGCAGGTAGGTCAGGTGATGCGCGGCGTTCATGAGCTCCCCTCGTGCTCGGGCGTGGCGCAGTCCTCGTGGTCGTTTCCTGAATGGCGCCGCGAACGGCGCAGCGCCTCCAGGGCCAGCGGGATCAGCGAGACGACCACGATGACCGCGACGATGGGCAGCAGGTAGTGGTCGATGCCGGACACCCGGGAGCCCAGCGCGTACCCGGCCAGCGTGATGCCGACGGTCCAGAGCAGTCCGCCGATGACCTGCCAGACCGTGAACAGGGCCAGCGGGATGCCGATCGCGCCGGCCAGCGGGTTCATCACGGTCCTGACCACCGGGATGAAGCGGGCCAGAACTACGGCCCGCCGCGGCCCGTACCGCTGGATAGCCGTCCGCGCCCGGTGCGCGCCGTCTCTCAGCCGGGGCCGGTCCGGGCGGGTCAGCAACGCCTGCCCCGCCCCGCGCCCGATGAAGTACCCGGCCTCCGCCCCGGCCACGGCGCCCGCGCTGGCCGCGACCAGGACCGCCGCGAGGCTCAGGTGCACCGCCGAGTGGTTCGTGCTCGCGCAGAGCAGCCCCGCGGTGAACAGCAGCGAGTCGCCGGGCAGGAAGAACCCGATCAGCAGGCCCGTCTCGGCGAACATGATCAGGAAGATGCCAAGGGCGCCGGCGCTGGCCAGCAGGCTGTGCGGGTCGAGCAGGTTGAGCGCGACCGGAGCGGAGTGCGGCATGCTGCCCTTCCGTGGTCAGGGACGGGACGGCCGTGCGAAGATTGACTACAGGCCACGTCGTACTACAAACATCATAGTAGCCGAGCGAACGTGCCCGGGAGGGACGCGCGGCCGTACGGCGCGGGCTGGATAGCGAAGCGGCCGATGCTCCGGAGGGACGCGGCCGCGTGGTGTGAGTGCTGGAGCAGAGGAGCGGCCGATGGCCCCAGAAGGACGCGCGCGGCCGCGCGGCGCGCTGGAGCAGGAGGTCCTGGCCTGCCTCGCCGCCGCCGGCCGGCCGCTGACGCCCGGCGACGTGCTCGCCGAGCTGGGCGGCGGGCTGGCCTACACGACGGTGATGACCACCCTGTCCCGGCTGCACGCCAAGGGCGCCGTCACCCGCCAGCCCGCGGGCCGGGGATACGTGTACGCGCTGCTCGGCGGCCAGGCCGACGCGCAGGACTCGATGACGGCCCGGCGCATGCTGAAGCTGCTGGAGAGCGGCGGCGACCGGGCCGGGGTGCTGTCCCGGTTCATCGCCGACCTGAGCGCCGAGGACGAGCAGCTGCTGAGCGACCTGCTCGCCGAGGGCAGGCCGCCGCCGGAGGATCCGGCATGATGCTGCTCGGCCTGGTCCCGTTCGCGGTCAGCGCGGCCCTCGCGGTCGGCAGCGGCTGGCTGGCCCGCCGTCTCGCCCCGGGCCTGGCCGCTCCCCTGCTTACCCTGCTGGCCCTGGCCACGTCCCTGGCCACCGGCATCGTGCTCTGCCTGGCCGCCTTCGGCGCGGCCGCGCAGCTGCCGCCGCTGGCCGAGTACGGCGGCTGGTCGGCGGGCGCGCTTCGGCCGGGCCAGCCCGGCCCGGCCTGGGGCCTGCCGGCCGGCGCCCTGGCCGGCGCGCTGCTCGCCGCCGCGCTCTGGTTCGCCCTCCGGGCCGGCCGCGAGCTGGGGCAGGCCAGCCGGGCCTGCCGGGCCAGCCAGCGGCTCGGCGGCGCGGGCCGGCTCGTCATCGCGCGCGACGACCGCCCGCTGGCCTACGCCGTGCCCGCCGCGCCGCGGGCCATCGTCATCTCCACCGGCATGCTGCGGCTGCTGAGCGCCGACGAGCGGCGCGCGCTGATCGCGCACGAGGACGCCCACCTGCGCCAGAACCACGCCGTCTACGTAGTGCTGGCCGGGCTCGCGGCCGCGGCCAACCCGCTGCTGCGGCCGCTGGCCCGCCAGGTCAGGCTCGCGGTGGAGATAGAAGCGGACGCGGCCGCGGCGGACGAGGTCGGCGACCGGCGGCTGGTGGCGCGGACCCTGGCCCGGGCCAGCCTGGCCGCGGCCGCGACCGGTGTGGCCGCGCCCGGTGTGCTGGCCCTGGCCGAGACGGAGGCCTGCGCCCGGGTGCGTGCCCTGACCGGGCCGGCGCCCCGGCGGCGGCCCTGGGCGGCGGCGCTGGCCCTGGCCCTCGCCCTGGCCTCGGGCACGGCCGCGCTCACCGTGGCCGTGGCCGTGCACCAGCGGATCGAGGCCGCCCAGCTCGCCTATAACCGGGCTCCCGCCCAGACCAGCCCGCGCGCCTAGCATCCGGCCGGCCCGGAGCACGGCTGTCATTGCCACACTGGGCGGCATGGGTTAGGTTAGGCTCTCCTAATACTCCAAGTACTCGGGGCGGCACCTGCCCTGGCGGCGGCTCGAGGAGGCCTGCAGTGAGTTCCGTGCAGATCGCCGTGCTCGGTGCGATAGCCGGGCTCACCATCTTCCTCGGCCTGCCCATCGGCAGGCTGCGCGAGCCGATGCCCAAGCTCCG
>DASXDJ010000150.1:0-25011 GCA_036490755.1 Streptosporangiaceae bacterium | reverse complement strand
ACGATCAAGGCCCAGGCCGGGAGTGCTGCCCTGACCTGGGCCTTCGCCGTGAGAGCGGGTGACGGGAATCGAACCCGCACTATCAGCTTGGGAAGCTGACGTTCTACCATTGAACTACACCCGCGCGGGCGGCTCGCCGCTCACTGACCTTGTGACTACTGACCGGACTGCCACCGCCCGGACATCGTACCGGACCCGGAAGCCCGCCAGCGTCGCGCTGCCGGTCTCGGGCCGGCAGCGGGATGTAGCTGGCTCAGCCGCAGCATGATCCAGCACGTGTGCGGCAGGCTCCGCTGGGTATGCAGCCAGTGCACGGCGGCCGGCCAGGCGCCGCTTCTCCCATGCGAAGTTAAGACTTATCTCAACTTTGCGGAGATCACGCGTACCTGAAGCGGGGGCTGCGCTAGCGTCATAGTGAAGCCATAGCCGTGCGCACGGTAATGGCGCCGGCGGTCTTTCACATCGGTGTAACGAGCCCGAATCACGCCGGCAACTCTGCCCGTGCATCGTCAGGCTGTGCCCTTATCACTGACCAGGAGGCTGGATGCCGCTGTGGAGGATTCGCATCACGATGTCCGACGATCCGCACAGCCGGGCGCTGCTGAATCAGGCGCTCGAGGGACAGCGGGTGAGCGAGTTGCGCTTTTCCCCGCGCCCGGCCAATGAGGCGGAGATGGCCGGGGACGTGATCCTGGAACTGCCCCGTGACGACGACCTGGGCGAGATGCTCAGCGCCCTGCACCGGATCAGCCCGCAGGTGTTCGTCAGCCGCGCGGACGACGACATGCCCGCTGCCGCGGCAGGCAGCTAACCAACGACCTGCGTGACGTGCTGGCACCGGCCGGCACGCGGGAACGACGCCTGGGCGACGGCTAGTGCGCCACCCGGCGCCTGATCGTTACTGCTCGCCCCGGCGGGCGAGCCGGGCGTCGCGATCGGCCACGGCGGCCCGCAGCGCGGCACATTCCCGCTCCAGCCCGGCAACCCGGGCCTCCAGCTCCAGTACCCGGCGGATCGCCGACAGGGTCATGCCCTCGTCGACCAGCCCGACGACGTACTGCACGACGGTGATCTCGTTGCGGGTGTAGCGGCGCTGACCGCCGCTGGAGCGGTTCGGCCGCACCACCTGATGCTCGTCGAGGCGCCGCAGGAATGCCTGCTGGATTTCCAGCATGCTCGCGACCTGGCCGACCGTGAACAGCGGCAGGTCCGCGTTGTCCAGGGGCAGCGATGCCACGGCGTGAACTCCCTCATGCGAATGGAACAGGGGCCCGCGTAGCGGTCAGCCGCGCGGGCCCCTGGCAGCGTACCGCCGGGATCAGGCGGACAGCTCGGCCGTGCCGGGAGCCTTGACCTCGACCTTGCGGGGCTGGGCCTGCTCGGTCAGCGGCACGCGGACCTTCAGGACGCCGGCCTCGTAGTCGGCCTCGATCTTCTCCGCGTCGACAGCGTCGGACAGCCGGACACTGCGGCTGTAGGAACCCATGTAGCGCTGCCGCAGGAACGGCTTCTCGTCCTCGGCGTACTCCTCCGAGCGCTGGGCGCTGACGTTCAGCACGCCCTGGTGGATGGTGACGTCCAGGCTCTCGGTGTCGATGCCGGGCAGGTCAAAGCGCAGCTCGACCTCGCCGGGCCGGCGGATGGCGTCCATCCGCAGCGCGGTGCGGTCGGTCCGGTCCGGGCCGAAGGCCCGCTGAGCGATGCGGTCAAACTCTGCGATCGCGTCGAAAGTGGTCAGCATTCTCGTTCGCCTTCCGTGCGGTTACCTGGGCCCCTCGGACCAGGATTATTAGCTCTGCTGACCTATAGAACCTATAGCTTGACTTAGATATTTCCTCGATACGGAACGGTGAATCCCGGCCGGTGCCGCAGGCAGCCGGCCGGGCTCAGCGGGACGGTCAGGTGAGTCGCTCGATGATGGTCGCGTTGGCCTGGCCGCCGCCCTCGCACATGGTCTGCAGGCCGTAGCGGCCGCCGGCGCGCTCCAGCTCGTGGAGCATCTTGGTCATCAGGATGGCGCCGGTGGCGCCGAGCGGGTGGCCCAGCGCGATCGCGCCGCCGTTGGGGTTCGCCTTCTCCAGGGAGGCACCCGTGTCGGCCGACCAGGCCAGCAGCACGGGCGCGAAGGCCTCGTTGACCTCGAAGACGTCGATGTCGTCCACGCCGAGATGACCCTTGCTCAGCGCGACCTCGGTGGCCGGGATCGGGCCGGTCAGCATGTAGACCGGGTCAGCGCCGACCACGGCCAGGGAGTGGATCCGGGCCCGCGGGGTGAACCCGTGCGTGCGGACGGCGGTCGGTGAGGCGATGAGCAGGGCGGCGGCGCCGTCGGAGATCTGCGATGCGGCGGCCGCGGTCACCTCCCAGCCCTCCCGCAGCGGCTTCAGCCCGGCCATGGCCTCCAGCGAGGTGTCCCGGCGCGGGCCCTCATCGGCGGTCACGCCGGCCAGCGGCGTGATCTCCCGGTCGAACCGGCCCTCGTCGATCGCGCGCACCGCCCGCGCATGGCTCTCCAGCGCGAACTCCTCCAGCTGGCGGCGGGTGAGGCCCCACTTCTCGCAGATCAGCTGCGCGCCGCGGAACTGGGAGATCTCCTGGTCGCCGTAGCGCTCGTGCCAGCCCTGGCCGAACGGGGCCGCCATGCCCGCCTTCAGCGGCAGCCCCACGCTGGAGCCCATCGGCACCATGCTCATGCTCTCGACCCCGGCCGCGACGACCAGGTCCTGGGTGCCCGACAGCACGCCCTGCGCGGCGAAATGCACGGCCTGCTGAGACGAGCCGCACTGCCGGTCGATGGTCACGCCCGGCACGCTCTCGGGCAGGCCGGCGGACAGCCAGGCATTGCGGGCGATGTCGATGGCCTGCGGCCCGACCTGCGAGACGCAGCCCATGATGACGTCCTCGACCGCGGACGGGTCGGCGCCGGTGCGGGTCATCAGCTCGCTCAGCACGTGCGCGGCCATGTCCACCGGGTGCACGCCGGACAGGCCGCCGTTGCGCTTGCCGACGGGAGTGCGGACCGCTCCGACGATGTATGCCTCGGACACTACGACCTCCATGTCAGCCGGCGACGGCCTTGCCGGGCCCTGCTTCGAGGTTACCCCGCAGTACGGTCCGCGCCATAGGCGTCCGGCGGTCCGGGCCGCAGCAGCCACGGGCCGTTCCGTTTAGTCCCACGCGACGCAGCCACACCGCTACGATCCGTAATAGGCCCAGGTTACGGGGACGGGGCCACCGCCACAGGGGGGCGCGGCATGCCGCGCTCGGCGGCGAACAGCACGGGGAGTGTCCTTCAGGCATGGCAAAAACAACCGACGACGGGACCGGGCTGGTGAGCATCGGGCAGCTCGCCAAGGCCGCTGGGGTGAGCAGCCGGACGATCCGGTACTACGAGGAACTCGGGATCTTGCCCGAGCCGCGCCGGTCGGCGGGCGGGACGCGCAAGTACCCGAGCGAGTACAGCGGCTACATCGCGGCCACGCTGGCCCTCAAGGACCTCGGCTTCCGGCTGGACGAGATCAAGCCGCTGGCCCGGCTGGCGCTCGGCCGGACGGTCAGCGCGGGCCAGCGCGACACCGCGGCCCAGCTCGTGTCCGACCGGATCGAGGCGCTGGCCCGGCAGGTCACGGTGCTGCGCCGGCTGCACGACTCGGTGCGTGAGCCAGACGGGGTGAGCTCGGTGCCGGCCATCCTGGGCGCCGTACCCGTATACGCCGAGCCGGAGGCGGCCGCCGGCTGACCGCGGCGCCGCCGCTCGCTGACGGGCGCAGTCTTCCGCCACGCGGCTTATGCTCAGGAGACAAGCCTGACCGTAGGAGGCCCGCATGGCGCCCGGACTGATCCTGCTGCTGCTCCTGGGCATCCTGTGCGCCCTGTTCCTGACCCGGACCCGGCGGCGGATGGGCCTGGCCTCCAGCGGCAAGCTGTGGATCACCGTCATCGTGGGCTTCGTGCTGGTCATGCTGGTCGCCTGGGTCGCGCAGCGGTAACGCCGGATTACCTCAGGGCGCCACTCGCTGGAGCGCCCTGCACCGGGGGCCCGGGACCCCGGAGAGTATTAGCGGCGGGCGGTGCCCTTGATCGGCAGCTCGAACCAGACCGCCTTGCCGTCCTTGGTCGGCCGTGAGCCCCACCGGGTGGCCAGCTGATCGACCAGGTACAGGCCGCGGCCCCCCTCGTCGCTCTCGCCGGCGCTCCGGATCCGCGGCAGCCGCAGGTCGGTGTCGAACACCTCGACCCACACCGACTCATACCCGCGCCGCAGCCGCAGCGTGAACTCACTGACCGGCGGACCGGGCAGCGCCTCCCCGAACGGCGCGACATCCCAGCCGCCGACGCCGACTACCCCGAGGCCGCGCGAGCCGGCCGGCTCCAGCACGAACTCCGGCCGCTGGCTGGGCGACGGCGCGGCATGCAGTACGACGTTCGTGACGACCTCGGACACCAGCAGGCAGGCCAGGTCGACCTGCTCGAGTTCCATGCCCCACTTGATGAAGTTCTCCTGGGCCAGCCGGCGCGCCTCGGAGACGCGGATGGGCTCAGCCGAGAACCGTCCCTCCCACGAGGCCAGGTTGACGGGCGAGGTGCGGACCACGACCACGGCCATGTCGTCGTCGATCTCGCCGGGCACCGCGAGCTCGGCCGCCTCAGCGACCTGCCCCACGCCGACGCCCGCGCTGGTGGCCTCCCGCACTGCCTGCCGCAGCATGTGCTGAACCTCGGCGTCGCTGTAGTGCCCGTTGCCGTCCAGCCGCTGCCGCCGGTCAACCAGCCCGTCGGTATAGAACACCAGGGTCGAGCCGGGGGGCAGGTAGCGGGTCTCCTCGCGGTAAGTCGGCAGCGCCGGCATGCCCCGGCCGCGCACTCCCAGCAGCACGCCCTTGTGCTTGATCTCCAGCTGGCTGACCTCGTGGCCGGTGACCAGGAGCGGCGGCATGTGCCCGGCATTGGCGAACGACAGGATCCGCGACCAGGCGTCATAGACCAGGTAGGTGCAGCTCACGGTCGGCGGGTCGGGAGCCGAGCGGTGGTCAGCGGCGGGCGGCGGGACGAGCTGGCGGCACCAGTCATCGAGGCGGCGCAGGATCTCGGCGGGCGGCTTGTCGTCCTGGGCGAACGCCCGCAATGCGGCCCGCAGCTGGCCCATCACGGCGGCCGCCCGGGCCCCGCGGCCCTCGACGTCGCCGATGACGATGCCGACCCGGCCGGCCGACAGCGGGATGATGTCGTACCAGTCCCCGCCGACCTGCGTCTGAATGCCCTGGCCGTGGGTCTCCAGCGGCTTGGCCGGCACGTACTTGTAGGCCACCTCCAGCCCGTCCAGCGCGGGCGGGTCGAGCGGCAGCAGGCTGGTCTGGAAGGCCAGCGCGGTGCGCCGCTCCTCCTCGAACAGCATCGCGTTGTCGATGGCAACCGCCACCCGGCTGGCCACCGCGCTGACGAAATCGCGGTCATCCGGGGTGTAGTGCGGCTCCTGGCGCTCGGTCAGCCCGGACAGCGCCAGGCTCATCACCCCGAGCAGCTCGCCGCGGGCCACCAGCGGCGCCGAGATAACCGATGTGAGCCGGACGGTCTCGCCGGTCTCCTTGCTCCGCTCGCTCGGCGCCGGGAACGAGCTACCGGACGCCGCCATGTCCTCGACGACCACGGTCTCCATCCGGGCCATGGCCTGCTGGCAGAAGTGGCCGAGCGGGTAGACGATCTGCTCGCCGACCAGCGCCCAGGTACCCGGCTCGGGCATCCAGCCGCGCGAGTGCCGCTGCGCCCGGCGGACCAGCTTGTCGCCCTGCAGCAGGTCAATGAAGCAGTGGTCAGCGAACTGCGGCACCAGCGTCTCGGCGACCTGGCTGAGCGTGACCGACAGCTCCAGCGAGCTGGCCAGCCGCTCCCCGATCCGCTCCAGCACGGCGATCCGGTCGGTATCGCGCTGGCTGCCGCGGGTGCTGGCCTCGCGGGCGATGATCACGATCCCGGTGGTGGTGCCGCTGTCGTCGCGCAGCGGCGCTGCGTAGGCCCGGATGAACACCCGCGAGCCGTCCACCCGCCTGGTCGCCAGGGTGCCCTCCCAGGGCGAGCCGCGGAAGACCTGCCGGGTCATATCCCGCGCCTTGCGGGCGTCGCCCTCCTCGAAGCCGAGGACCAGCAGCGACTGGCCCACCAGGTGCGGCGCGTCGTCGGGGAAGCCGAACAGCGAGACAGCGAAGTCGTTGGCGTACAGCAGGCAGCCATCGCGGTCGGTGACCACCACTCCGGCCGCTACCTGGCTCAGCACCGCATCGGCGCCCAGCAGCGGTCGCAGCGCCGGCCGGGCGGCCTCGCTGGCCTGGCTCACCAGCCGCTCACCTGCCCACGCCGGCCGTCACGACCGGGTCACGAATACGTGTGACGCGACCTGCGGGGGAATCTCCACCCCCAGGCCGTCGACCTTGTCCCCATCAGTCACCAGAACGCCTTTACTGGTCATCGCGAGGGTGACCTCGCGACCGGGTTGTATCCCGATGTTCTTGAGTCTAAGCATGAGAGCCGCGTCACTCTGGATTTGCTCGCTAATACGCCGGACGACAACAGGAACGGGCGTCAGCGGCGCCAGCTTCGTCATCGCGATGCCGCCGTCATCTTCCGCCTGAGCTGCGCGCTTGCTCGCGTCCTCGGGCACGCCGAGCTCCGCCAGTCCCGGAATGATATTGCCGTGCGGGCAGCGCACCGGGTATTCCAGCAGCTCGACCAGCCGCCGTTCTACATTGTCGGACATCACGTGCTCCCAGCGGCAGGCCTCTATGTGGACCTCTTCCCAGGGCAGCCCGATGACATTGACCAGCAGGCACTCGGCCAGCCGGTGCTTGCGCATCACCCGCATGGCCAGGGCGCGGCCGTTGTCGGTTAGCGCGAGCTGCCGGTCGCCCTCCACCGTCAGCAGCCCGTCGCGCTCCATCCGGGCCACCGTCTGGCTGACCGTGGGGCCGCTCTGAGAGAGCCGCTCCGCGATGCGGGCGCGCAGTGGCACGATTCCTTCTTCTTCGAGCTCGAAGACCGTGCGAAGGTACATTTCGGTCGTATCGATCAGCCCGTGCGCTGTCACTTGCACTCCCTTCAGCCTTGATGCTATTCCGCCGTGGCGCAGGCGCGAACTGAGTGCAACGCGAAAGTGATGATCAGGGAGCCAGCCGCTCGGGAGCGGACCAGCCGCCGCTGAGCCTCCGGTAGCGGAACCGGTCGTGCATCCGGTCGGTCCGGCCGTGCCAGAACTCGGCGACCTGCGGCTCGACGTGGTAACCGCCCCAGAACCCGGGCATCGGCACCGGCGTGCCCTCGGGCCAGCGCTGGCTCAGCTCGGCATACCGGTCATCCAGCTCGGCGCGCGAGCTGATCACGGTGGACTGGCGGCTGGCCCACGCCCCGAGCTGGGAGCCGCGGGCCCGGGAATGGAAGTACGGCTCGCTGTCAGCGGTCGACAGCGGCGTCACGGTGCCCTCGATGATCACCTGGCGCTGGATCGGGTACCAGGGGAACAGCAGGCTGGCCCGGGGCACCTCGGCCAGGTCACTGCCCTTGCGCGAGGTCCGGTTGGTGTAGAAGGTAAAGCCGCTGGCGTCGTGGGCTTTCAGCAGCACCATCCGGGCCCGGGGCCGCCCGTCGGCGGACACGGTGGCCAGCGCCATAGCCGACGGCTCAGGCAGCCCGGCCGTGATCACGTCGGCCATCCAGCGGGCGAACAGCTCCATCGGGTCAGCGGGCAGCATGCCCTCGGAGAACGTGTGGTCCAGCTCACGAGTCTGGTCCTGGTCCGTCACGGGTACTGATCCTCACACATCGCCGGGGCAGGCCGCCACGCTGGGTAGTTATGCCCGGCAGCCAGGTTCTGGCCAGCCTGCCCGGCCCGGCGGAGTGCGGCAAGCCGGAGTTTTGCCGCTGTTTGCCGGGAGCCTGGTTACCGGTCCGTATGCGGCGCGCGGTTGAATAGGTTGGCTGGCCGTAACAGGCCCGCTGGCCCCCGCCGCCCGATGAGGTGCGGCCTGACTGATGGCCAGCCCGCCGGCCCGCCGCGGACAAGAGACGGAGGATGCACGGATGTCCGACTTCACGCCGGGTCTAGAGGGCGTTGTCGCATTCGAAACGGAGATTGCCGAGCCCGACAAGGAGGGCGGCTCGCTCCGTTACCGGGGTGTGGACATCGAGGAACTCGTGGGCCACGTCTCCTATGGGCATGTCTGGGGACTGCTGGTCGACAATGAGTTCGCCCCTGGCCTGCCGCCTGCCGAGCCGTATCCGATCCCGGTGCACTCCGGGGACATCCGGGTTGACGTGCAGAGCGCCCTGGCCATGCTGGCGCCCGCCTACGGCATGCACCAGCTGCTGGACATTACCGACGAGCAGGCCCGCGAGGACCTGGCCCGCGCCTCGGTCATGGCCCTGTCGTTCGTGGCCCAGTCGGCCCGCGGCCTGGGCGAGCCGATGGTGCCGCAGCGCCGGGTAGACGAGGCCAAGACGATCACCGAGCGGTTCATGATCCGCTGGCGCGGCGAGCCGGACCCCAAGCACGTCCGGGCCATCGATGCCTACTGGAGCTCGGCCGCCGAGCACGGCATGAACGCCTCCACCTTCACCGCCCGGGTCATCGCCTCCACCGGCGCTGACGTGGCCGCCGCGCTGTCCGGCGCGGTCGGTGCCATGTCCGGCCCGCTGCACGGCGGAGCGCCCGCCCGGGTACTGCACATGATCGAGGAAGTCGAGCGGACCGGCGACGCGGCCGCCTACGTCAAGCAGACCCTGGACAACGGTGAGCGGCTGATGGGCTTCGGGCACCGGGTCTACCGGGCCGAGGACCCGCGGGCCCGGGTGCTGCGGCGGACGGCGCAGGAGCTGGGCGCCCCGCGCTACGAGGTAGCCGCGGCGCTGGAGAAGGCCGCGCTGGACGAGCTGCACGCCCGCCGGCCCGACCGCGTGCTGGCCACCAACGTGGAGTTCTGGGCCGCCATCATGCTCGACTTCGCCGAGGTGCCCTCGCACATGTTCACCTCGATGTTCACCTGTGCCCGGACCGCAGGCTGGGCGGCGCACATCCTGGAGCAGAAGCGCACCGGCCGGCTCGTGCGGCCCAGCGCCCGGTACATCGGTCCCGCGGCGCGCTCGGTCCGGGACGTCCCCGGCGCCGAGGAGGTCCTCGACCATGATGTTTGAGGGCCGCCGCTGACCGCGGCCGCCCGAGCCTGATGGCCGGCGCCGTGCTCGTCAGCACGGCGCCGGGAGTATCAGGCGCGACGCCCGGCCCCTGCCGGGTGCGGCCTCAGCGGAGGAAGCCCGATGCCTGACGAGCCTGCCAAGATCGAGATCCCGGCCGGACTGCTGCCCGCCGACGGGCGGTTTGGCTGCGGCCCGTCGAAGGTGCGGCCCGAGCAGGTGGCCGCCCTGGCCGGTCCCGGCGCGGCGCTGCTGGGCACCTCGCACCGGCAGGCCCCGGTCCGCCACCTCGTGCAGCGGATCCGGGACGGCCTGGCTGAGCTGTTCGCGCTGCCGGAGGGCTACCTGGTGGTGCTCGGCAACGGCGGCTCCACCGCGTTCTGGGAGGTCGCCGCATTCGGCCTGATCGGCCAGCGCTCCCAGCACCTGTCGTTCGGGGAGTTCTCGGCTAAGTTCGCGGCGGCGGCAACGGCCGCCCCGTGGCTGGATAACCCGACCGTCATCCACGCCGCGCCCGGCTCGCATCCCGAGGCCAGTGCCGAGACCGGCATCGATGCTTACGCACTGACCCATAACGAGACCTCCACCGGCGTGGCCATGCCGGTCCGCCGGGTGGCCGGCGCCGATGCCGGCGCGCTGATGCTGGTCGACGCGACCAGCGGCGCGGGCGGCCTGCCCGTGACCGCGACCGAGTTCGACGCCTACTACTTCGCGCCGCAGAAGTCGTTCGGCTCCGATGGCGGCCTGTGGATCGCCCTGCTGTCCCCCGCCGCGGTGCAGCGGGCCGAGCAGCTGGCCGGCAGCGACCGCTATATCCCCGAGTTCCTGTCGCTGCGGGGGGCGATCGCCAACTCCCGGCAGCAGCAGACCTACAACACCCCGGCGCTGGCGACGCTCATCATGCTGGCCGAGCAGATCGACTGGATGCTCGCCGCGGGCGGGCTGGCCTGGACCACGGACCGGACCGCGCAGTCCTCGGGCCATCTGTATGAGTGGGCCGAGCGCACCGCCTGGACCACGCCGTTCGTTACCGATCCGGCCCAGCGGTCCGCGGTGGTCGGGACGATTGACCTCGATCCGGCCATCGACGCGGGCCAGGTCTCGGGCATCCTGCGGTCCAACGGGATCGTCGACACCGACTCCTACCGCAAGCTGGGCCGTAACCAGCTGCGGATCGGGATGTTCCCGGCCGTGGACCCGGCCGACGTCCAGGCGCTCACCGCCTGCATCGACTACGTGGCCGGGCGCCTCTAGCCGCGGTCCGGGCCGCCGGTCCGCCGGCCGGTTTTCCCGGTCAGCGGCCAGGCCGCCAGGCCGGTGTATACCGGCCCGCGGCCGGGACTGCCCGGCTCGCTGCGGATCAGCTGAATTTCCGTGGCCGTCCACGGCGGCCCGGCCAGCCCGGCCAGCCCCGCGGCCAGCGGCCGCACGTCGCCCGGCTCGCGGAGCCGGGCCAGGGTGATGTGCGGCCGGTACCGGCGGCCCTCATCGGGTGCCGGAGCGCCCGCCCGGCGGGCGCCGGCGGCTACCGAGCCGGCCAGCTTCCGCAGCGCTCCCTCGTCGGCCTGGATGCCCGCCCAGACCACCCGGGCGCGGGTCGCGCCGGGGAATGTCCCGCCGCCGCTGACGGCCAGGTCCAGGGCCGGGTGACGGCCCGCGGCCCGCTTCAGGCGGTCCGCCAGCCCTGGCCGGGCCGGATCGGGAACCTCGCCCAGGAAGGCCAGGGTCAGGTGCCAGGCGTCCGGGCTCGCCCATCTCAGGGACGGCCAGGCCGGCCGCAGCGGATCCACCTGGGCGGCCACCGCGGCCGCGACGGCGGGCGGGAGCACGATCGCCACGAAGAGCCGCATGCCGCTATTGGTACCAGCCCGGGCCGGGCTGCATGGGTCCCGTATGGAGGTATGGCCGCCGGCCAGCAGGCGTGCCTACCCTCGACGGCAAGGCAGGGCCGGAAACTGGCCGGCGCCGGGCGATCCGGAGCGCCCCCAGGGCGCCGCGCCCGCACTGGCCAGGCCGCGGAACTCGAGGCAGCCCGATGAACTATCAGCTGATCACCCGGCACCGGGTCAGGGACCTGATCGCGCTGGCTGCGGCGCTGGCCGCCCCGCCGGCCGCAGCCGCGGCCCTGCTGCCCTGGCGCGGGAACTGGTCCAACACCAACGTGGCGCTGCTGCTGATGGTGGTGGTCGTGGCTGTGGCGACCATCGGGAGCCGGCGGGCGGGCGCGCTGGCCGCCCTCGGGGCAGCAGCCTGGTTCGACTTCTTCTTCACGGTGCCCTACGACCGGTTCACGATCCGCAGTCAGGCCGACATCACGACGTTCGTCCTGCTCCTGGTGGTCGGCCTGGCGGTGTCCCAGCTCGCGGCCCGGGCCCGCCGCCTGAAGGCCGTGACCATCACCGCCGCTGCCTACCTGGCGCAACTGCACCAGACGGCGCTGCTGGCGCAGTCAGCACCCGCCCCGCAGGTCGTGGTGGACCACGTCCGCGACCAGCTCATCGACGTGCTCGGGCTGGCCGGCTGCCGGTTCGAGTACGGAACGCTGCTGGGCCGTCCGGCTCGGCTGGAACCGGACGGGACGGTGCTGGCGGGCGGGATCCCGCGGGATGTTGATGCTGCCGGGCTGCCCGCCGGGGACCTGGAGCTGCGGGTATTCGGCAGTGGCCAGTACTACGGCCGGTTCATGCTTACCCCGGCGCCGGGCAGCCGGCCCACCCTGCAGGCTCGCCTGGTCGCGGTCTCGCTGGCCGGGCAGGCGGGGCATGCCCTGGCCTCCAGCGCGGCCCCGGTCACCGCGGGCTGAACTGACCGGCCCGGCGACGCCTGCCGGTCCGGTGACGCTGGCCGGTCAGGCGACCAGCCGGGCCAGCTGAGCCGGGCGCAGCAGCGAGCGCGCCGGGACTCCGCGGCGGCGGGTCAGCAGCAGGCCGACCACCACGGTGGCGATGACCGAGATGACCCCGCCCGCGACGATGCTGGTCCGCGGGCCGAATAGCTCGGCGACCCAGCCGCACAGTGGCGCGCCCAGCGGGGTGCCGCCCAGGAACACCAGCATGTACAGGCCCATGACCCGGCCTCGCATGGCGGCGGTCGTGCCCAGCTGCATGGTCGAGTTGGCCGAGGTGGTGAGCGTCAGCAGGGTCAGCCCCGTCGGCACCAGCACGATCAGGAAGGCCAGGAAGTCAGGCATGAAGCCGCTGATGATCTCGCAGATGCCGAACGCGAACGAGGTGGCGACCAGCAGGGACAACGTGGGCCGGGACCGGCGGGCGGCCAGCAGGGCGCCGCCCAGCGCGCCGACCGCGAAGACTGCTGAGGCGAAGCCGAACTCACCCGCCCCGGTGTGGAACACGCCCTTGGACATCAGCGCTGTGGTCACCTGGAAGTTCATCCCGAAGGTGGACACGAAGAAGATCAGGATCAGGGTCATCCACAGCCGGGGCCGCTCCCGCACGTACACCAGCGCCTCCCGGAGCTGGCCGCGGGCCCGCGGCGCGCGGGCCGCCTGGTGCAGTTCCGCGGGCCGCATCAGCTTCAGGCCGATCAGCACGGCGCCGTAGGAGGCCGCGTTGACCAGGAACGCGGCCGGGGTGCCGGCCACGGCGATCACCAGGCCGGCCACGGCCGGCCCGGCGATCCGGGCCAGGTTGAACACCGCGCTGTTCAGCGCGATGGCGTTGGCCATATCGTCCTTGCCGACCATCTCGACGGCGAAGGCCTGCCGGGTCGGGTTATCCACGACGGTGACCATGCCCAGGGCGAAGGCCAGCACGTAGACGTGCCAGATCTGAACCGTGCCGGTCAGTGCGAGCACGCCCAGGATCAGCGCCAGGCCGCCCATCAGCGCCTGGGTGACCATCAGGATGCCGCGCTTGGAGTAGCGGTCGGCGAGCGCGCCGCCCCACATGCTGAACAGCATCGGCGCGAACTGCAGCGCGGTGGTGATGCCCAGCGCGGTGCCGCTGTTGTGGGTCAGGCTCAGGATCAGCCAGTCCTGCGCCACCCGCTGCATCCAGCTGCCGGTGTTGGAGACCACCTGACCGGTCGCGAACAGGCGGTAGTTGCGGGTGTGCAGCGAGCCGAAGGTCTTGCCGCCCCAGCCGCCAGTGCCCCGGGAGCTGGAACCGGCCGCCGGGGCGTGGGTCAGGCCTGGCTGAGCCGCTGCAGGATCGGCGCCGCGGCCCGCAGGGCCGCCCGTTCCTCCGGGCTGAGCTCCCGCAGGCGCTGCGCCAGCCACGCTTCCCGGAGCCTGCGTGACTGCTGCACGAGCTCGCGGCCCTGATCGGTGACCGTCAGGATGACCTGCCGGCCGTCGGTCGGGTGCGGTGCCCGCGCTACGAGCGCGCGCTCCAGCAGCGCGGAGATGACCCGCGTCATAGATGGCGGCTGCACTTTTTCGTGCTCGGCCAGCTCGCCCGGAGTCATTGCCGCGTGCCGCTCCAGCGCCGCCAGCGCGGCCAGCTGAGTGTCGGACAGCTCGGTCGCCAGGCCCCTGGCTATCCGCTCCGCCCGGAGCCGGCGTGCCAGCCGGCTGACTGAGATCCGGAGTTCCGTGGCCAGCCCGGCGTCTGACCTGGTCTGCGATGTCGCCATTTTCATTCGCCTGAGTCATTACTCTTGCTAACCATAGGGCCGGACCAGCTATTCCGTCAAAACTGGTCCGTCACGCCGGGTGACGCGGCCCGCACGGCAACCCCCGTACGACCCCTGCAGTCATTGTGCACGCCCGGAAGGCATGCCCAGGCATCATCGGCCCGGCCAGTCCCGCCGGGCGCCGGGAACCGGCCGGACGGCAGTGCCGCAGCGGGCGGCGAGCAGCCGATCCCCGGATCGATGGCGTGCAGGGAGCCCGGAACGGGGCGGCGGGCGGCTGAACCCGGGAACAGGCAGAAGCGCGGGTCTGGCAAGGTGGCCGCCGCCCCCGCCCCCCGTTAGGTACGGCGGCGACGGCCACCGACTACGGCCGTGCGGACTGCGCCCCCGCGAGGCGGTCCCCAGGCCACGTGCATCGGCCGCGTGGCACCTTCCGGCGGCCGCTCCCCGGCCGCCGACGTGGTGCTAATCCGGCTGAAATGAGCATGACCTTCGGGTATTGCGCGGCGGTTGAGCATTGGCCGGCTGCTAGGAGCAGCCAGCCGGGCACGGCACGGGCACGTGGTACGGCAGCGGGCAAAGGTCACGATGCGCTATCTAACGGTCGCATGAATGGAACACAATGGCGAAGCGGGCTTACGCCGTGATTAAGTATTGATTGAGCCATCCGGCCCAGCGGTTTGCGGCACGGATGGAGCGCAGGCATCCTGGCCCCGCCGCCTGGCGGAGCCGGCGGACTCGGACGGGACAGCACAGTGCGGTTTCGGATTCTGGGACCGCTCGAGATCTGGACCGGCCAGGGCTGGAGCGGGATCGGCGCGCCGAAATGGCGGGCCCTGCTGGCCGCGCTGCTGCTGAATCCCGGCCAGGTCATCTCGACTGAGCGCCTGATCGCCGAACTGTGGGACGAGGAGCCGCCCAGCGGCGCGGCCAACCTGGTCAGCGTCTATGTCCTGCGGGTCCGCCGGCTGATCGGCGACCGGGGCGGCGAGGTCCTGGCCACCCGCGCGCCCGGCTACCAGCTGCGGCTGGAACCCGGCGACCTGGACGCGGCCGCCTTCGAGGCGCTGACCCGCCAGGGCCGTGCCGCGCTGGCGGGCGGCGATGCGCCACGCGGCGCCGGCCTGCTGACGGAGGCCCTGGCCCTGTGGCGGGGCGATGCGCTGAGCGACATCCCGCAGTCCGGCCTGGTGACGGCCGAGGCCGACCGGCTGAGCGAGTCCCGGCTGACGGCCCTGGAGCTGCGGATCACCGCCGAGCTGGACTGCGGCCTGCCGTCCGAGCTAGTACCGGAACTGCGCCGGCTGATCTCCGACAACCCGCTGCGCGAGGGCCTGTGGCTGCTGCTGATGCAGGCGCTGGACCGGGCCGGGCGGCGCGCGGAATCCGTGGCCGCCTTCAGCGAGGCCCGGCAGGTTATCGCCGACGAGCTGGGCGTTGACCCGGGACCGGCACTGCGTCAGCTCTACCAGTGGCTGCTGACCGCCGACACGGGCGCAGGGCCGGGCTCGGCCGCTGGCAGCATCCGGGCCAGCAGCACCATGACCGGGCCTGCAGGCGGGCCGGATGCTGCCGGGCCGGACTCCGGTAGGCCGGACGCTCGCGCCGTCCCGCCATCCGGCGAGCAGTCCGTCCCCCCGGCAGCGGCCACGGCAAGCTCAGCGGGCAGCATTGCGCCGGCCGGGCCGGCGACCCGGGCGGCGCGCAGCATGGGGCTCGCCGATGACCAGGGCGCCGCCGGACTGGCCGGCCGGCCCGCTGTCGGCACTGATGCCGGCATACCGGATGGCACGCCGGCCCCGGCCCAGCTGCCCGCCGACCTCGCCGACTTCACCGGCCGTGCCGAGCACCTGGCCCGGCTGCACGGGCTGCTCAGCCCGGCCCCCGGCGCCGCCCGGCCGGCGGCCATGGCCGTGGCGGTGGTGGCCGGGACGCCCGGCCTGGGGAAGACGGCCCTGGCGGTGCACGCGGCTCACGAGCTGCGCGCCGGCTTCCCGGACGGGCAGCTGTACGTGAGCCTGCTCGGCGCCAGTGAGCAGCCCGTCGTGCCGGGCGAGATCCTGGCCCGCCTGCTGCGTGATCTGGGCGTCAATCCCGATCAGATCCCGGCCGGCCAGGAGGAGCGGGCCGCGCTGTACCGGACCCGGCTGGCTGACCGGCGGGTGCTGATCGTGCTGGACGACGCGCGGGATGCGGCGCAGGTGCGGCCGCTGCTGCCGGGCAGCGCAACCTGCGCGGTCATCGTGACCTCCCGGCACCGGCTGTCGGACCTGGCCGCCAGCCGGCTGGTTGACCTCGATGTCCTGGACGACAGCGAGGCGCGGGGCCTGCTGACCGCGATCATCGGGGACGAGCGGGCGGCGGCTGAGCCGGGCCCGGTCCGCGAGGTGCTGGACGCGTGCGCCGGGCTGCCGCTGGCCATCCGGATCGCCGGGGCGCGGCTGACGGCTCGACGTGGCTGGGCGGTCAAGACGCTGGCCCGCCGCCTGGCGGACCAGCACCGGCGGGTGGCCGAGCTGACGGCCGGCGACATGGCCGTGCGGGCCTGCTTCGACGTCAGCTTCGAGTCGCTGAAGCACCTGGCCACCGGTCAGGGCGTGGACCCGGCGCACGCCTTCCGGCTGCTCGGCATCTGGCAGGGACCGCACATCAGCCTGCCGGCCGCCGCGGCCCTGCTGGGCCAGCCCGAGGACGACGTCGCCGACGCGCTCGAGGTGCTGGTCGATGCCCACCTGCTGGAGTCCCCCGCGCCTGAGGTCTACAAGTTCCACGACCTGCTGCGCGCCTATGCCGCCGAGCGGGCGGTGGCCCAGGAGCCGGCGGACGCCGTCGCCGAGGCCGTCAGCCGCCTGCTGTGGTGGTACCTGCGCACCGCCGACGCGGCGGCCACCGTGGTGACCCGCAACCGCGAGCGCGTCCCGCTCGGCGCCGGCGGCCCGCCCGGCGGCGCCCTGGAGTTTGCCACCGCCGAGGAGGCTCTGGAATGGAGCGCGGGTGAGCGCGCCGGCCTCGTGGCCGCTACCCGGCAGGCCGCTGCCGCGGACCTGCACGACGTGGCCTGGAAACTGCCGGTCGCCGTGCTGGTCTGCTTCGACCGGCACGGGTACCGGGCCGAGTGGATCGCCACCCATCAGGTCGCCCTGGACAGCGCCCGCCGGATCGGTGACCGGCACGGCGAAGCCTGGGTCCTGAACAACCTCGGCATGGTGCACAGCCAGCTGCGCACCCCGGATGCCCTGAGCTACCTGGGGCAGGCACTGGCCATCCACCGGGAACGCGGCGACCGCCAGGGCCAGGCCCAGGTGACCAACAACATCGCCTTTGACTATCAGATCCGCGGGATGCACGAGGCCGCGCTGCCCGCGCTGGCCGATGCCCTGGAGCTGCAGCGGCAGGTCGGCCACCGGTACGGCGAGGGCGTGGCCCTGTCCAACTTCGGCGAGGCCTACGTGGAGCTCGGCCGGCACGAGGAGGCGATCGCCAGCCTGCAGGAAGCCCTGCCGATCGTCCGCGAGACGGGCTCCACCCGGGTCGAGGCATACATCCTGTGCAATCTCGGCCGGTCCCACCTCGACCTCGGGCAGGCCGCCGACGGTGCCACGCTGCTGGAGCAGGCCCTGGCCATCCATCGCACCGAGCGGGACAAGTACGGCCAGGCCGCCGCCCTGAAATACCTGGGCCAGGCCCGGTTCCAGGCCGGCCAGGCCGACGCCGCCCGGGCCGCCTGGGAGGAAGCGGTGCGGCTGCTGGAAGCGCTGTCCGACGATAAGCAGGCGGCCGTCCTGCGCACCCGGCTCGAAGAGCTCGGCGACTCAGGCCGCGACCGGGGCCAGCAAGAGCCCGCTATTGGCGATCTTCATACCATCCCCTGACAGCGAATTTCGCACTTCTGACGATTCTCTGACAAAGCTGCCACTACTCTTTAAGGGTCAGCAAATGGACGCAGTACATGTCGGCCTGGGGGACGATAATGTCAGCAGTTGAGCCTGATCCCGTCCAGCACGAGGGCAAGCCGGAACCGCACGAGGTCCACCCGGATCCCGTCCAGCACGAGGGCAAGCCGAAGCCGCACGAGGTCCATCCCGACCCCGTTCAGCATGAAGGCGAGCCCCGTAAGCACCACCACCACCCCGTGCACCCGGACCCGGTGCAGCACGAGGGCAAGCCGAAGCCGCCGCCCGAGGTGCACCCGGACCCCGTCCAGCACGAATAGCGGGAGCCTGGTCCGCGTCGTCCTGCCCGTCCGGCATGATCCGGGCGGGCAGGCGTGCGTTATAACCTGAGCGCGTGTCCCGCCGCCCGAGTCTGCCGGTTGCGCCGCCCCTGGAGGGCAACGACCAGCTGATCGCCGCCGTGATCACCGCAGGCTGGGTGATCGCCCTGATCGTGCTGCTGCTCGTGCGTGACCAGCTTTCCCCGGCTGACCGGTGGTGGACGTGGGTCCCGGTGGCGGGCATCGCGCTCGGGGTATTCGGCCTGGCCTACGTGCCCTGGCTGAAGCGCTCGCGGCGCCGGGCCGCCGCGCGGCGGGGCGACTCCGGACCCGGCGAGGCCTAGCTACCTGGCCGGGGCGCGGTCAGGACGCGCCGGGGTCGAGCGACTCAAAGACCGTGTCGGCCATAGATACCCCGGCGGTGTCCACCAGGTCATAGCCGAGCTCATCGATAACCGGCGGCTGCGCGCCCCGGCTCTGCGCGGCACCGGGCGCCTCGGAGTGCGCGCCGCAGCCATGATCCAGTGACACCACCCGGCCGTCATCCGGGGCGTACTCATTCCCGCACGCGCCGAACACCCGGCCCAGCGGCCCGGCCAGCCTGACCATGAACCCGCAGGTGACGCAGTGGCCGGGAGCGGCATGCGCCAGCGGGGTGCTGGGGCCGTGATCGCCCTCGTACCAGCGCACGGCGGTGGAGTCCCGGCCGATCGCCGACATCACCCGGGCCCGGCCCAGTTCCTCGGGAGCGGGCACGGCCGTCTCGGTCATGCCCAGCGACTCGGCCAGCCGGCTGCCCTCGTCCCACGCCGGGGTGTCGTCCCAGTCCAGGACTCCGTCGTCGCCCTCGAGCGCCGCCACCGGAACCAGGCGCTCATCATCGGACGCCGCCGGCATCAGGTCACCGACACCGATGTCGCCCGGCCGGACCCGCTCGCTCCACGGCACCCAGTCGGGGGCCAGCAGCGAGTCCGGGCCAGGCAGCAGCACGCACTCGTCGACCGTCACGACCTTGGCCCGGGAAGCCCGGGCGACCGTGACCGCCCAGCGCCAGCCGGTGTAGGCCGGGTCCAGGCAGGCGAACAGGTGGGTGGCGAGGCGGTCGCCGTCAGACTCCACGCCGACATGCGGGCCCACGTTGCCCGCGCCGGCCACCTCCTCGGCAGCAGCCCGGGCAAGATCGACCGCGCTGGAACAAGCTTCGTCGACTTCCCTGGTACGTACGCGCGAAGGGCTCACGTTAGGTAATTGTTCCTCATCTGCCTGGTGGTATGCACAGTGGATGCCCGTTCCGGGCGGTGCGAGGGCCCGCTGACGCGGGCCCGGGCGAGGGGGCCGGCGCGCGTCCGGGGTCGTGCCGGTCCCGAACAGGCAGAATACTTGAGGCATGGAGGACTCGGGCCGGGGGGCGCGGGCACGGCATGCGGGGCGGTCGATTGCGTCGGCCTCGCAGGCCGCTGGCCGTGCTGGCGCTGCGGTGGCCGGCGGCACCAGCCGGTTCGTGCACCGGCTGACCCGCGCCTCCGGGGCCGGCCGTACTGGCCTGTCCAACCTGATCGAGCTCACCGCGGCCGGCAGCATCGGCGACGCCTTCGTGGCCGTCGCGCTGGCCGGCACGCTGTTTTTCAGCGCATCGGTGGATCAGGCCCGCGGCCGCATCGCGCTGGCGCTGCTGATCACCATGGCGCCGTTCGCCGTGCTGGCCCCCTTCCTCGGCCCGATGCTGGACCGCGTCCAGCAGGGCCGCCGGTACATCCTGATGGGGACGCTGCTCGCCCGCGGCCTGCTGTGCTGGGGCATGGCCGGGGCCGTGCTGCACCACGACTCGGTGACGCTGCTGCCCGCCGCGTTCGGGGTGCTGGTGCTGCAGAAGGCCTACGGCGTGACCAGGGCGGCGATCACGCCGCGGCTGCTCCCGGTCGAGATCACCCTGGTGACCGCCAACGCGCGGTCGGCACTCGGCGGGCTGATCGCCACGTCGCTGGGCGCCGTGGTCGCCGCCGGGATCGCCGCGGGACTGGGCGGCGCCGCGGGCGGGGCGGCCTGGGTGCTGCGTATCGGCACGGTGGTGTACCTGGCGGCAGCCGCGCTCGCCCTCCGGCTGCCCGACGGCGTGGACAGCCCGCCGCAGGCCACCGGACCGGGTCATGGCCCGCCCGGCTGGATGGGATACGGCCAGCCCGGAGCCGGGCAGCCGGACGCCGGCCAGGCCGGGTACCCGCCGAGCGCAGGCTCGCCTGGGTACCCGCCAGGCGGAGCCCCGCCGGAGTACCCGCCAGGCGCAGCCCCGCCCGGGCCCGGCCAGGCGGGCTCGCCCTCGCCAGAAACCGGCGGCGTAGGCCCGGGCGGCACTCGCCCGCTGCCGGCTGGCGCGCGCGGCGGGCTGCGCCGACTGTTCAAGGTGCCCACGATCGGGCCGGTGGTCCGCGAGGCCATGCAGGCCAACGCCGCGCTGCGGGCGTACTCGGGCTTCATGATCTTCTTCCTGGCCTTCCTGCTGCGGACCGAGCATTTCGGCAGCACGTCGGACAAGGTCGCCCTGGGCGCGATGATCGGGGCGGCCGCCCTCGGCGGGCTGCTGGGCACCGGCATCGGCTCCGCGCTGCGCTCCCGCGCTCCGCAGGTCATCGTGTTCGGCATGCTCACCCTGGCCACCGTTGTCACCGCACTGTGCGCGGTGTTCTTCGGCCTGATCGCGGCGCTGGTCGTGGCGCTCGCTGCGGCGCTCGGGCAGGCGCTGGTGAAGGTGGCCCTGGACGCGATCTTGCAGCGGGAGATCGGCGAGGAGGTCCGGTCCTCCACCTTCGCGGTGTCCGAGACCCTGCATCAGCTGGCCTGGGTGGCCGGCGGCCTGATCGGCCTGGCCCTGTCCCTGACCAACAGCGGCGTGGCGGGCCTGGCCGTGGCAGCAGCAGGCCTCGCGGTGTCGCTCGGCGCGCTGACCGTGGCCCGCCGGCGACGGCGGCACCGGGCGCGTCAGGCCACGGCCGGCATCGGCAGCCCGGCAGCGCGCCCCCCGGTCGCCTGACTAGCGCCCGGGCCTGACGCGGGCGGGATCACCGCCCGCCCGCGCGGCCCGGTTATCCGGCCGCGAGCGGGCCAGTCATCCGGGCACCCGCGCCGGGCCGCCCCCGCTTCCCCGCCCCCGCCGCCGCCGGGCGCAGTGATAGGTTCGAGATATGTCGCTTTGTCAGGCTCCGGTGTATGACCAGATCGGCGGGCGTTACGCACGAGTGCGGCACGCCGACCCGCGAATCGCCGGGCGCCTGGCCGACGCCATCGCCGACGCATCGTCGGTGGTCAACGTCGGAGCTGGCAGCGGCTCCTACGAGCCGCGGGACCGGCCCGTGGTCGCAGTCGAGCCGTCCGGCACAATGCTGGCGCAGCGGCCGCCGGGTTCGGCCCCCGCGGTCCGCGCGACCGCAGAGGCGCTGCCGTTCGCCACGGATACCTTCGGCGCCGCCCTCGCCGTGCTGACCGTGCATCACTGGAGCGACCGCGCGGCCGGCCTCGCCGAGCTGCGCCGGGTGACCCGCGGGCCGGTGGTGCTGTTCACCCGCGACGGGGAGGCCGCGCCATTCTGGTGGCTGCATCACTACTTCCCGGCCTCTGGGCGGCTGGAGCGGACCCGGGAGACCAGGTTCAGCGAGCTAGCCGAGATGCTGGGCGGCACCGTGCAGGTCATTCCGGTCCCCATCCCGGCCGACTGCACGGACGGATTCAACGCCGCTTACTGGCGACGCCCCGGCGAGTACCTCGATCCGGACGTCTGGGCGGGCATGTCAGCCCTGGCCATGATCAGCGAGGCGGACCGGGCGGCCGGGATGCGCCACCTGCAGGACGACCTCGACAGCGGCGAGTGGGACCGGCGCTGGGGGCATCTCCGGGCCCTCAACGAGCTGGACCTTGGCTACCGCGTGCTGATCGCGCGACCCTGACCGGCCGGGCTCAGGCCTCGATGTCGCCGGCCACGGCGCGCAGCACGGACCCGATCTTCTTGGCATCGCGGGGGTCGGGGTGCTTGCCCCGGCGGTAGGTGTTGGAGACGCCGTCGAGGAGCTTGATCAGGTCCTCGACGAGGTTGACCATATCCTCGGGATCCTTGCGGCTGGACTTGGCCACCGTGGGCGGCGGCTCCAGCACCCGCACCTGCAGCGCCTGGGTCCCGCGACGGCCCTCGGCAACGCCGAACTCGACCCGCTGGCCGGCCCGCAGTGTCGTCCCGGCGGACGCCAGCGCCGTGGAGTGCACGAAGACCTCACCCCCGTCATCACGGGTGAGAAAGCCGAACCCCTTGTCGGCGTCATACCACTTGACCTTGCCAGTGGGCACGAGCGGGAACCTTACGCGAAGAGGGACTGTCTGAGGCAGTTGCCGCCAGCGGCGGCTAGGTGATCAGGCTATCGGTTGACGGCAGGTTAGGGCGATGCCGAATCGTGCCGGTCCCGGGGCCGCAGGCGGCCTGACGGCCGCGGCACGGGTCAGACAAACCGGCGCGGTTTCTGCCAGGGCGGGATGGCGGGCGGGCGCGGGCCGCGCTGCGCTCGCCACGCCAGGTACACCGCGCCGAGCAGGGCAGCGATCCGGCTGATATGCCCGCCGAACAACCAGGCCTCGTGCACGTACCCGCCCAGGCCGTGCTCGCTGCTCAGCGAGACATCCGCGGCGATGCCCGCGATTACCAGGACGACAGGGGCGCCCAGGCCGATCCACTTATCCCGGTGATCCCAGACGCGCGAGGCCAGGGCAATCAGGGCGCCCATCAGCCAGACGGGCGGGTAGATCAGGCCGCCCAGGCCGAGCAGGACGATCGCCGTCGTCTCCAGCGGCCGGCGCCGCGCCGCGGTCACCGTGGCCCGCATCAGCTTGCGGGCCCGCGCCCCGATGGCGGCCGGCAGTCCCGGCGGGCGATCGGGCCATGGCCAGGCGCCGGAGTCGTGTCCAGGCGGCGTGCCGATCCCCGGAGTGGTCATGTCCGGCCCGCTGGCCGGCCGGCTCGCATCAGCGCTGTCCGGGTGCTGGCTGCGGGGGGTCAGCCGCGTCCGGGCGGACCGGACGCGGCGGCCACGGCGGGCCCGTACTCCCCTGGCCCATCCGGCGCCAGGAACCGGGGCCGTCCCGGATTCCGCCGGCGGGCCTGCTCCCGCCGGCGAGGCAGCACCCGCCGGCGAGGCAGCACCAGCTGGCGAGGCAGCACCAGCTGGCGAAGCAGTCCCGGCCGGCGAGGCGGCCTGAGCCGGCGAGGCCGGGCCGACCAGCGCAGCGGGCTCCGCGGGCGGGCCGGCCCCCGCCGGTGAAGCGGTCCCAGCCGGCGCAGCGCCACCCGCCGGCGAAGCAGCACCAGCCGGCGAAGCAGCAGCCGGCGAAGCAGGCTCGTCCGACCGGGCGTCACGCGGGGGATCTAGCGCGGTCTCCTGACCGGATCCGGGCGCCTGACCGGGCACGGCCGCCTGGTCAGGCGCCGGAACCTGCTCAGCTGCAGGCACCTCGGTCACGGGCACTTCGGCCGGCCCGGGCGACTGGCTGGCCGCGGACGGCCGGGCCGGCAGGGGCACCTGCTCCGGCACGACCTGCCCGGTCATCGTGCTGCCGCCCGCAGCCGGCCAGGCGGCCGGCCTGGTGCCGTTGGCGCCTGCCGGGCCAGTGTCCGGCGCTGTCCCGCTGGCCGGGCCGGTCGGGCGGGCGGCGGACCGGGCTGTCAGCGACGGCCACTGCGGACGGCCGGGCCGCACGTCGGCGGGCAGCGGCGGTACTGCTTCAGCTGTCCCGCTCCCGCCGGGCTCGCCAGTCTCGGACGCGGCCGCATCCCCTGGCCCCGCCTCGCGGCCCTGCCGGGGCACCCGGCGGCCAAGAGCGGCCCGGCGGGTGCCCGGCGGGCGCGGCTGCCGGGGGACCACGGGTGCGCCAGGCTTCCAGCGGGACGTGATGGGACGGATCTCAGGCTGCAGCTCACCGGTCAGCGGCGCGTCCTCGGCGGGCTCGGGTACCGGGACCGCGGACCCGGGCGGGATCACCGCCGCCCGCGCCGCCATCAGGTCGGCCAGCATGCCCCGGCGCCGGCGCCGCTCGCCGGTGCCCGGCCCGCCCGCCTCCGCGCTGGCCGGCCCGGCCAGTTGCTCCCGCTCCCGCTGGACCAGGGCCGCCGGGTCGCCCAGGTCGGCCAGCAGCCGGCTGACGTCGGCGGAATCGGTCTGCCCGACGGCGCGGGTGTGCTGCTCAATGAACTCGCGGGTGCGCGCCACCAGCGCGCGCCGCTGGTCCGGACCCAGCTGGCCGCGGGCCGCAACCGATACGCGATTGAGGTAGTCGCGGATCAGCTGCTCGGTCGGGGGGTTCATGGCCCGATAATCCCCCTTCTCGCCCAGGTTGTGGAGCCGGCACGCACGAAAAATCCGCCGTGCCTGTCCACATGCATGCAAGAAGGCGGCCCCGGCTGATGCCGGGACCGCCTTCCGCGTGCTGAGCCGTTCAGCTCGGCGACTTCGCGTCTCGCCCTGCCCGTCGCCGGGCAGGAGTGGCGGGACTAGAAGTCCATGTCACCGCCGCCGCCCGGAGCGGCCGGAGCCGGGTTCTTCTCCGGCTTCTCCGCGATGACGGCTTCGGTGGTGAGGAACAGCGCCGCGATCGACGCCGCGTTCTGCAGCGCGGACCGCGTCACCTTCGCCGGGTCGATGATGCCGGCCTTGAACATGTCGACGTACTCGCCCGTCGCCGCGTTCAGGCCCTGACCGGGCTCCAGCGACCGCACCTTCTCGGCCACCACGCCGCCCTCGAGGCCGGCGTTGATCGCGATCTGCTTGAGCGGCTCGTCGAGCGAGCGGCGCACGATCTGCGCACCGGTCGCCTCGTCGCCAGCCAGCTCGAGCTTCTCGAAGGCGTTCTTGCCCGCCTGGAGCAGGGCGACGCCGCCGCCGGCGACGACGCCTTCCTCGACCGCGGCCTTGGCGTTGCGCACCGCGTCCTCGATGCGGTGCTTGCGCTCCTTCAGCTCGACCTCAGTCGCCGCGCCGGCCTTGATGACGGCCACG
>DASXDJ010000149.1:0-1599 GCA_036490755.1 Streptosporangiaceae bacterium | reverse complement strand
CGGGCCGCCCGGTGAGGGACGGCCCGCACGGCCAGGCCCAGCTCAGTGCCACTGCCTGCTGTGGTCAGAACTCAAGGCCGCTTAGCTAAGTTGATCTTGGCATTGCGTCACTCGCACCCCAGCCATGAGGCCCGGCGCATCCGGCACCGAGACGTTTCCGTCGGCCGGCCGGGCTGACTTCATGATCGCGGGCAGTTACGACCGCCCAGCGACCGGAACTACCCGCGATCATGAAACGCGACCGCGACAAGCCAAGCGGCATTGGGGGAACCGCCGCCGAACAGCGCCGATCCCACCCTGAGATTGCCAGCGCGCCCCCAAAGCGTTCAGGACCAGACGACGACGGTCAGGGCCCAGCCGCCTGCAGCCGGTCGAGGACGGCCGAGATGGCCTGGAGCTGGGCCTGCGGTGACTGGCCCTCCCGGGTGTCCTCGGCCAGCCCGGCCAGGGCGCGGTAGCTGACCAGGCAGCGCAGCCCCGAGCGGCCGGCGACCCGGGCCGCCTGGGCCAGCAGCCGGTCAGCCGCGGCCTGGTTACCGAGCTGCTGGCCGTCGAGGGCGAGGACGACCAGGTCGAGCGCGCGGCTGCCCAGCCCGAACTCGTCCCAGTCGACCACGCCGGTGATCCTCTCGCCGTCGGTGAGGATGTTGGACAGGTTCAGGTCGTTATGGGCGTAGTCAGCCGGCGGCAGCTGCAGCCCCCATACCGGCTGCAGCCAGCGCCGGATCCGTTCGCACAGCGGGCCGGCGGCCCGGGCCGCATCGGCCCACACCTCGTCCCAGTCATCGAACAGCACGTTGGCGATGTAACCGGTGAAGTCGCGGTCGCCGGCCGGGATCGCGGCGCCGGCCTGCTTCTCGACCAGGTGCAGCACCTCCTCGAGCAGCCGCCCGTCCAGCGCGGTGAGCCGGGCGCCGGGGAGCCGGTTCTGGACGGTCACATGCCACTGACCGCGGGCCATGCCGTGCCAGATGATCGACGGGACCGGGTAGCCGCGCGCGGCGAGCAGCGGCAGGCGGGCCGCGGACCACGCGGTTTTCTCGTAGGCACGATCGCCGTGCCGGATCTTCACGACCAGCGGCCCGGCCCGCTCGGCCCGGGCGCCCCAGGTCATCCGGGAACTCCAGCCCGGCGTGAGCGGCGGCCCGCCGCTCACCGGCTCGCCCAGCACGCGGGCCAGCAAGGCGGCCATTTCATCCCAGGCGGGCGGCTCGGTCATCACGCGACCTCATGCTGCCGGCGGTGCCGGCCCGGTGGCAACTGCATTCAGCCGTGTGCATTCCCTGCCCGGTGGCAGGCTCACCGGTACATACCGGCGAGGGTCCCGAAATTCATCGCCTCCGGGCTGGCAAACTCCCCGGTCAGCTGAGCAGGTCGGCGACGGCGGCGATGGCGGGTTCGATGGCTCGCTCGCGGACGTCGCCGAAGCCCATCACCAGCGCGGGCGGCGCCGCGGCGTCCGGGCGGCCGCGGTAGTCGCCGATGCCGTACAGCCCGACCCGCCGTGCCCGCGCCGCGGCGATCACGGCCGCCTCGTCGGCCCCGGGTGGCAGCGGCGCGACCGCCTGGAATCCGGCCGCGAGCCCGGTGAGCCGGACC
>DASXDJ010000148.1:0-38512 GCA_036490755.1 Streptosporangiaceae bacterium | reverse complement strand
ACAGCAAGGCCGTCGAGGGCGTCGAGCAGATCCGGCGGCGGCTGCAGCAGATGATGGACGAGGCCATCGCCGGCCTGGACGGCACGCACTTCGAGCTGGCGGAGCCGCTCAAGACCGTCGAGGCGATGATCGCGCCCGCCGGCAGCGCGGCCGCGCCGTACTACACCGGGCCGTCGCAGGACTTCTCCCGGCCCGGCCGGACCTGGCTGCCGACGCTGGGCCGCACCCGGTTCCCGGAGTGGAACCTGATCAGCGTCTGGTACCACGAAGGGGTCCCCGGCCACCACCTGCAGCTGGCCCAGTGGACCTACCTGACCGGCCAGCTGTCCACGTTCCAGACCGTCGTCGGCGGCGTCAGCGCCTGCCTGGAGGGCTGGGCCCTGTACGCCGAGCGGCTGATGGACGAGCTGGGCTACCTGCGGCCCGCCGGGGCCCGGCTGGGCTACCTGGACGCGCAGATGATGCGGGCCGTGCGGGTCATCGTCGACCTGGGCATGCACCTGGGCCTGACCGTGCCGGCCGACTCGCCGGTCGGTCCGGGCCAGGTGTGGACACCGGAGCTGGCGGGTGAGTTCTTCCGCGCGCACAGCGGCCGGGACGCCGAGTTCATCGACAGTGAGATCGTCCGTTACCTGAGCGCACCGGGCCAGGCGATCAGCTACAAGATCGGCGAGCGGGCCTGGCTGGAGGGCCGCGCCGCGGCGCAGGCCGCCCGCGGGGCGAGCTTCGACCTCAAGGCCTGGCACATGGCGGCGCTGTCACTCGGCTCGCTGGGCCTGGACGACCTGGCCGACGAGCTGGCCCGGCTGTAGCCGACCGGCGGGGCCGGGCCGCGACCGGGCGCACCCGGACGGCAGTCCGGATGGCTGGCGCTACGGCAGCTGGTCGGGCCAGCGGGCCGCCTCAGGCGACCGGCGGCGCAGGTCGTCGCGGATCTCGTGGCCCAGCTTGCGGGTCTCCCGGCGGTTCAGCAGCGCGCCGACGGCCGCGCCGGTCAGCAGCGGCCCCATCGAGGTGGCGCTGCGGCCAGCCCGGGCAATCAGCCGCCGCTCCAGCTGCCGCCGCAGCGGCGAGCCCAGGGCCAGGACCAGGCCGCCCGGTACCAGCCCGACGCCCCGGCGGTGCGCCCAGGCATCCAGGTAGGACATCATCCGGTCGGCCGCCGAGCCCGGCGCCCGCATCCCGTAGACCTCATGCAGCTCGGCGGTCAGCTTGAGCTCGATGGCGACCAGGGCCAGGGTCTCCACACCGATCTCCACCGGTACGGCCGGGACCACCGGCAGCACCATGGCCGCCCCGACCGCCGCGCCCACCCCGGCGGCCGCCCGGGCCGAGCCGTGGATCAGCGCGTCGGCCAGCTCCTCGGGCGTCAGGCCCGGGTACTGGGTCCGCAGGGTGTCCAGGTCCCGGATCGGGACCCGGGGCGCCATGGCCAGCGCCTGGGACGTCAGCCACCGGCCGCCGGCCTGCAGCCCGGTCCAGGCCGTCAGGCCGCCGCGCCCGGCCAGCCGCCCGCTCTGCCCGGCGATCCGGCCGCCGCGCCCGGTCAGCCGGGGGATGGCCCGGGCCAGCCGGCGCCGCCGCGACTCCGAGCGCTCCTCGCTGAGCTCGCCGGCCAGCTCCGCCACCCGCTCGGGTAGCTGCTCGCCGCCCTGCGGGACGATCTCGCCGCCCCCCGGCGCGGGCGGGCCGCCGGCTTCTGACCCGGTCGCGCCGCCCTCGCGGTGATCTCTCGCATCCATGGGCTAGGACTACCCGAGCGCGGCTCCGGTACGCAAGCCAGCCGCGACCGGCCATGCTCGGCTGGCCGCCCAGGCAGGCCGGGCGGCCCGGCGGGGCGGCCAGGGCTCCGTTCGCCCGGCGCGGCTCCTCCTGGGCCGGCCCCGCCCCGCGCAGCCCGGCCAGGTCGCCGGCCCGGCCGGGACCGGTCCGCTGCGGCAGCGCCCGTTTGGTAGCGGTTTAGACCTGGTGCTCCAGGGCGCGGCGGGTCAGCACGCGAGCCAGGTGCTGACGGTAGGCCCGGTCGGCATGGATGTCCTCGCCCGGCGAGGTGCCCTCGGCGGCCAGCTCAGCGGCCTCCGCCGGGCTGGCCCCGCCGGCCAGCGCCTGCTCGGCGGCCAGCGCCCGCAGCGGCTTCGGGCCCATGTTGGCCAGGGCGATCCGGCCGCCGGTCGCCGCGGCGCCGACAATGGCCCAGTCATTGGCCCGGCGGACGAACTTCTGGTAGCCCCAGGGCACGCCGGGGCGGCTGGGTACCCGCACGGCAGCCAGCAGCTCGCCTTCCTCCAGCGCCGTCTCGAAGTACCCGTCGAAGAAGTCGTCCGCGCCGACCAGCCGGCTGCCGTCCGGCCCGCGCAGCTCCACCGAGCCGCCCAGGGCGACCAGGGCCATGGGCAGGTCAGCGGCGGGATCGGCGTGCGCCAGTGAGCCGCCGATGGTGCCGCGGTGCCGGATCTGCGGATCGCCGACCTGCGCGGCGGCGTGGGCCAGCAGCGGCGCGCCGGCCCGGACCAGGTCCGAGGCGGCGAGCTCAGCATGCCGGGTGGTGGCGCCGATGACCAGCTCATCGCCGTCCGCGGTGATCCCGCTGAGCTCGGTGACCTGGCCGATGTCGATGAGCACCGCGGGCGTGGCCAGCCGGAGCTTCATCATCGGCAGCAGGGAATGGCCGCCGGCCAGCAGCTTGGCCTCGTCGCCATGCTCGGCCAGCAGGTCCAGCGCATGCGCGGCCGAGGTAGCCGCGACGTAGTCGAACGGGGCGGGGATCACTGGCCGGCCTCCTGCCCGGCGGACCCGCGGGCCGCGGCACTGCTATTCAGGCTGGGTTCCGTCGTGGCGGCCGGGGGAGCGCTGCCGCCGCCGGCCCGGGCTGCGGCGAGCACTGCGCGGACGATGTTGTGGTAGCCGGTGCACCGGCACAGGTTGCCTTCCAGGCCCTCGCGGACCTGCTGCTCGGTGGGGTCCGGGTTCTCGGCCAGCAGGCTGGTGGCCGCCATCACCATGCCCGGCGTGCAGAACCCGCACTGCAGCCCGTGCTCCTGGCGGAACGCGGCCTGCACCGGGTGCAGGTTCTCCCGGCTGCCCAGGCCCTCGGCCGTGATGACCTGGCGGCCGTCGGCCTGCGCGGTCAGCACGGTGCAGGACTTCACCGAGGCGCCGTCCAGCAGCACCGTGCAGGCGCCGCAGGAGGTCGTGTCGCAGCCGATGTTGGCCGCCCGCAGCCCCAGGTGCTCGCGCAGGTAATGGACCAGCAGCAGCCTCGGCTCGATCTCGGCCGAGCTGGCCTGGCCGTTGACGGTGAGCTTGACCTGCATCAACCATTCTCCGATCGGGTGCTGCCGGACCCGCTGCCGGCGGCCTGGATGGCCATCCAGACGCGCTGCGGGGTGGTGGGCATGTCGATGTGCCGGACACCCAGGTGGGCCACGGCGTCGATGACCGCGCTCTGCACGGCGGGAGTAGCGCCGATCGTGCCGGCCTCGCCGATGCCCTTGGCCCCGAGCGGGTTGTAGGTCGTCGGCGTGGCCATGTCGGCGAGCTCGAAGCTGGGCACCTCGGTGGCGGACAGGATCGGGTAGTCAGCGAAGCTCGCAGTCAGCGGGTTGCCGTCGCTGTCGTAGATCATCTCCTCCAGGAACGCCTGCGCGGCGCCCTGCGCGATGCCGCCGTGCCGCTGGCCCTCGGCCAGCAGCGGGTTGAGCACCACGCCGGCGTCATCGACGGTCACCACCCGGCGCAGGAACACCTTGCCGGTCTCGGTGTCCACCTCCGTCACCGCGACATGGGTACCGAACGGGTAGGTGGCGTTGGGCGCGGAGAACACGGTGCGCACCAGCAGCCGCTCCGCTTCCGCGAGCGAGGCCAGCGGGACGCTCGCCTCCGGGTCGCCGGCCACCGCGAACGTGCTGCTGGTGACGTCGAAGACCAGGTCGGCGGGGCTGGCCTCGAGCTCGGCCGCGGCGCGGTCCCGGGCTACGTCGATGAGCTCGCGGGAGGCCTGCTGGACGGCCGCGCCGCCCTGCTGCAGGCTGCGCGAGCCGCCGGTGCCGCCGCCCTCGGGCACCAGGTCGGTGTCCCCCCACTTCAGGGTGATCTTGTCCATCGGGATGCCCAGCTCCTCGCTGGCCAGCATGGCCCAGGCCGTCTCGTGGCCCTGGCCGTGCGGCGAGGTCCCGGTCAGGATCGTCGCCGACCCGTCCGGGTGCACCTCGACAGTGGCGTTCTCGTTGGGCGGCCCGGACTCGTCGCCGCCGCCGGTGATCTCGACGTAGGAGGCGACGCCGATGCCCAGCTGCAGCACGTCGCCGCGGGCTCGCCGCTCGGCCTGCTCGCGGCGCAGGTCCGCGTACCCGGCCGCATCCAGGCACCGGTCCAGGGCGGCCACGTAGTCGCCGCTGTCGTACAGCGCGCCGAACGCGGTCTCGTGCGGCTCGGTGAACGGGGCCAGCAGGTTCCGGCGCCGGACCTCGGCCGCGTCCATCCCGATCTCGGCGGCGAACAGGTCCATGGCCCGCTCCAGCGCGGCCGTGGCCTCGGGCCGGCCGGCGCCGCGGTAGGCGCCCATCGGGGTGGTGGTGGTGGCCAGGGCGGTCGCGAAGGCCTCGGCCCGCGGGATGTCGTACGGGCCGGGCGCCATCAGGATGGTCAGGGACGGCAGGATCGCGCCGATCCGCGGGTAGGCGCCGCTGTCCTGCAGCACGTCCAGCCGGTAGGCCAGCACCTTGCCGTCCCGGCGGCCGCCGATGGTGATGGTCTGCTCCTGCGCGCGGCCGTGCGTCATCGCGATCAGGTTCTCGTACCGGGTCTCGCTCCACCGGGCCGGCCGGCCCAGCTCGCGGGCCACCCAGCAGGTGACGGCGTGCTCGGGATCGGCGCCGAATTTGGCCCCGAAGGCGCCGCCGACATCGGGAGTGATGATCCGGACCTGCGCCTTGTCGATACCGAGCTGCCCGGCGACCGAGCCCTGGGTGCCCTGAGCGCCCTGGTTGGGGATCCAGGCGGTGAGCCGGCCGTCCTCGCCCCACGCCGCCGCCGCCGAGCGGGACTCCATCGGGGCGGGCGCGACGCGCTGGTTGACGATGGTCATCGTGACCACCGCGTCGCAGCCCTCGAACAGGTCGGCGGCGGCCGTGGAGCGGTCACCGAATTCCATCACCACGTTGGTGCCCGCGGCCGGGACCAGCAGGGTTGTCCCGTCCCGGGCGCCGGTCAGGCTGACCACCGCCGGCAGCTGGTCGTAGTCGACGCTGACCAGCTCGGTGGCGTCCTCGCCCTGGTAGGGCTCCTCGGTGACGACTACGGCCACCGGTTCGCCGACGAAGCGGACGGTGTCGGTGGCCAGCAGGCGCTGCTGCATCTCCTTGTTCCCGGCCATGCCCTTACGGGGCGGCAGGGCGTCCAGGTCAGCGCCGGTGTAGACGGCGACCACGCCGGGCGCCTCCCGTGCGGCGCTGACGTCGATGCCGGTGATCTTCGCGTGGGCCACCGGTGACCGCACAAAGCACAGGTGCACAGCGCCGGCTAGCCGGTCATCCGTGACGTCCTCGGCGTAGACACCGCCCGTCGTCAGGAAGCGCGGATCTTCCGTCCGCAGAACCCGGGTACCCAGGATGCTCAACGACCAGCCCCTCTCGCGCAGCTGGCCGCTGTCGTTGCTGAGCTGGCCCACGCGGGGGCGGCCGGGGCAGCCTGCGGGGGAGTGGCTCCTGACATATGGCCCGGTACCGGGATGGTGCGGGCGCGACCAGCACTGCCGATCTTGCCTGGTCAGCCGCAGGCAGGTCAAACCCGCCCGGAAGGGTGGCCTGGCCGGCCGCGCCGCCACCGTGCCCGGGAAGATCCGGGCGGCCTGGCTGGTTATGGCCTGGGTTGCGGTCCGCCGGAAATTATCTTTCGGGCCAGCGGCTCAGCCGGATAGCATCGTGCTACCCCACCTCAGATCGGAGTTTGTCGTGTATTCGCGTGCGCCCGGGCGCCGCCTGTCGGGCGTGCTGCGGCGTTTCCCTGTCCTTCGGATCCCGGATTTCCGGATCCTCCTGGCCGACCGCCTGATCGCCCCCGCCGCCTACGGCTTCTCGCTGGTCGGCGTCTCGTTCGCCGTCCTGGAGTCGACCGGGTCGACTGCCGACCTGTCGTACGTGCTGGCCGCGCAGATCGTGCCGTCGCTCATCTTCACCCTGGTGGGCGGTGTCATCGCCGACCGGATCCGGCCGCAGCTGGTGATCATCGCCGGCAACCTGATGATCGCCCTGGGCGAGGGAGCCTTCGGGATCCTGGTCCTGACCAGCCATCCGAGGCTGTGGCAGATGATCGCGCTGGAGGTCGTGACCGGCACCGGCATGGCGATCTTCTACCCGGCCTCCCAGGCGCTGCTGCCCCGGATCGTCCCCGCTGGCATGCTCCAGCAGGCGAGCGCCGTGAGCCGGCTGGCGATGAACGGCGGGCAGATGGGCGGCGCGGTGCTGGCCGGCCTGGCGGTGGCCGGGCTGGGTCCTGGCTGGGCGCTGGTCACCTGCGGGACCGGGATGCTCGGGACCGTGCCGCTGATGCTCAGCCTGCGAGTCCCGGCCCACGAGCGGACCCAGGACACCACCATGCTCCGCGACCTGCGCGAGGGCTGGTCGGAGTTCCGGTCGCATACCTGGCTGTGGGTGATCTGCGCGCAGTTCGGGGTGATCCTGATGGCCTGGTACGGCGCCTTCGAGGTGCTCGGCCCGGCCGTGGCGCGGGCGCACCTGGGCGGGGCGGCGGCCTGGGGGGCCATCGCGGCGGCCGACTCGGTGGGCCTGATCGTCGGCGGGTTCGTGTCGCTGAAGTTCAGCCCGCGGCGGCCGATGCGGTTCATCGTGCTGATGGGCGGGGCGATCGCGATCTCGCCTGCATCGCTGGCCGGCCCCTGGCCGCTGCCGGTGGTGTGCGTGGCCTCGTTCGCGCTCGGCGTCGCCATGGAGATCGTGATGGTGCAGTGGACGGTGGCGCTGGCGACCCAGATCCCGCCGCGGATCCTGGCCCGGGTGTCGTCCTACGACGCGCTCGGCACGGTCATGGCCATGCCGGCCGGCGCGCTGCTGGCCGGCCCGGTGGCGGTGGCCGCCGGGGTGCCCGCCACCGAGTACGGGGCGGCCGGGCTGATCCTGGTGGCCTCGGCCCTGGCGCTGATCCCGCGGGAGGTCCGCCGGGCTCGCCGTAGCCAGGCAAGCTCGCCGCTGACGGCCGAGGCGGTCGCGGCGGAGGCCGCCGTGGCCCGGGCCGTGGTGGCCGGCGCCACCGCGGAGACCGAGGCCGCGGCCGCCGGGCAGCCGGCCCGGCCCGCCGGGGCCGGCCCGGCGCACCTCAGCTAGGCCACGACGGCCCAGCCGGGCCCCGGCGGGGCCTGGCTGGACCAGGTGGTTCAGCCGGGCCACGGCGGTCAGGCCTTCCGCAGGAATGACCGCCGCTCGGCCTGGATGCACCGGGTCGCCCGGGCGAACGCCACATTGGCCCGGGCGTCCGGGTCGGCGGCCAGCCGCTCCCGGTACTGCTCGTAGGCGGCCAGCGAGTCGAAGTCGATCAGGGCCAGCGCGAAGTCGTTCGCGCCTTCGCCGGGCAGGTAGTAGCCGGTCAGCCGGCCTCCGCAGCGCTCAATGACGGGCGGCCAGGCGGCGGCGTACTTCTGGAAGTTGCCGGGCTCGTTCGGGTCGATCGTGTACTGGATGACACAGGTGATCATTTCTCTCCGCCGGGTAGCTCGGGCCGGATGCTCCGGCACTGCCGTGACGCTACTGCCGGGTTGATTCGGCGCCGGCCGAACCAGGAGCCGCGCTAGCCGAGTGGCAGGCCAGCCGGGCGGCGGGGCGAGGTCAGCTCGGCCGGCCGGCGGGGCGAGGTCAGCTCTGCCGGCCGGTAACGGCGACCGTCAGGCCGACGGTGATCATGGCCAGGCCGCCGGCGCCGCCCACCACTTCCAGCCGCCGCGGCGACCGGGCGAACCAGCTGCGGACGGCGCTGGCGGTCACGCCCCAGGTGGTGTCGGAGGCCAGCCCGATGACGATCGAGACCAGGGACAGCAGCAGCATCTGCTCCGGCACGTGCCCGGCCGCGCGGTTCACGAACTGCGGCAGGACGGCGCCGAACAAGATAAAGGCCTTGGGGTTGGTGACCCCGACGGTGAATCCGTCACGGACCGCGCGCAGGGTGCTGCGCGGCGCGCTGGCCGTGCCGAACGCCGCGGACAGGGCCTTGCGGTGCCGGATGGCCTGGATGCCCAGCCAGATCAGGTAGGCCGAGCCGGCCAGCTTGATCACCGTGAAGACGATGGCCGAGCGCTGTACCAGGGTGCCGATGCCAACGGCCACGCAGACGGCCACCAGGTAGTTGCCTGCGGAGTTGCCGACGACGGTAGCCAGGGCCGTGCGGCGCCCGTGGGCCAGCGCCCGGCCGACTACGAACAGCACGCTCGGGCCGGGGATCACGATGAGGATGAACGAGGCCAGGGCGTAGCCGAGCAGGTGATCGGGGGATATCACCTGGTCACCATAACCCGCCCGGACCAGGTGCCCGCTAGCTGCAGATGACCGTCCGGCTGGCGGCACCCGGCCGCGGGGCAGGCCGGCCCGCGGGCCAGCTGGCGTCCGCCTGGCGCGGCCAGTGGCGGGTCAGGTCAGGTCGGCGGGCGCAGGCCCGGCAACGCGCATCCGCTCGGCCACCCGGTCCAGCGTCTCCCGCAGGTTGTCCTCGGCGACGACCGCGCGAGCGTCATCGAGGGACAGCCAGCGCAGCGGCGCGGTCTCGCGCTCCGGCCGGGCCGCGGCCGGGTCGCTGGTGGCCAGCAGGTAGCGCAGGTCGGCATGCTCGTGGGCGGGCTCCCCGGCGCCGGCCGGCACCGACACGATGATCGCGTGCACCAGGGTCGCGTCCGGCCACGGCACCAGGTCGGCCAGGCCGGTTTCCTCGCGGGCCTCGCGCAGCGCGATCTGCAGCGGGTCGCTCTCGCCGGGATCACCGTGCCCGCCGACCTGCAGCCAGGCCTGCTGGCGCTCGTGCCAGCGCAGCAGCACCTGCCCGGAGGCCGGATGCACGATGACCGCCGAGCCCGTCAGGTGCAGCGGGATCGACCGCGACCACGGATCCGCCGCGCCTGCGGCGACCTCGCGGATGCGGGGCAGGTCGGTCGTCTCGCCCGGGCCATGCGGCAGGTAGGCGGTCAGCTCATCGGCGACTGGTCGGCTCATGCCGCGCAGCCTAGCGAGCGAGTGGCGGGTGGCCGGCGGCACCAGGCCACCTGCCGGCGAGCGAGCCAGTAAACACTGCGGGTGTGGGGTTCGGTGATCCGGGCAGGGGCCAGGTATCCCGGACTGACGGGCCTGCCGGCCGTGGCTAAAGGGAGGATTCGTGCCGATCGCGACGATCAACCCCGCTACCGGGGAAACTGTGAAGACCTATGACGAGATGAGCGAGTCCGACGTCGACCGCTGCCTGGCGGCCGCCGTCACCGCTCACGCGGAGCTGCGCGGCATCAGCTTCGCGACCAGGGCGGCCTGGATGACGCAGGCCGCGGAGATCCTGGACGCCGAGCAGGATCAGGTCGCGGCGGTGCTGACCACCGAGATGGGCAAGACGCTGGCCGCCGCCCGGCAGGAGGTGGCCAAGTGCGCCATGGCCTGCCGGTACTACGCCGAGCACGCCGAGAGGTTCCTGGCCAGCGAGCCGGCCGACGCGGCCGCTATGGGTGCCGCGCAGGCCCTGGTCCGCTACGAGCCACTCGGCCCGGTGCTGGCGGTCATGCCGTGGAACTTCCCGCTCTGGCAGGCCATGCGGTTCGCCGCGCCGGCCCTGATGGCCGGGAATACCGGGCTGCTCAAGCACGCCTCGAACGTGCCGCAGTCGGCTCTGTTCCTGCAGGACCTGTTTGCCCGCGCGGGCTTCCCGGCGGGGTCGTTCCAGACCCTGCTGGTCGGCTCAGCGCGCGTCGAGGCCATCCTGCGGGACCCGCGGGTGGTGGCGGCCACGCTGACCGGCTCGGGACCCGCGGGCCAGGCCGTGGCGGCCGTCGCGGGCAGCGAGATTAAGAAGGTGGTGCTGGAGCTGGGCGGCAGCGACCCGTTCGTGGTCATGCCCTCGGCTGACCTGCCGCGGGCCGCCGAGGTAGCGGCGCTGGCGCGCTGCATCAATAACGGGCAGTCGTGCATCGCGGCCAAGCGCTTCATCGTGCACGAGGACATCTACGGCGAGTTCGAGCGGCTGTTCACCGCGCAGATGGCGGCCAAGGTCGTGGGCGACCCGATGGACGCGGCGACCGACATCGGCCCGCTGGCCTCCGAGCAGCAGCGCGACGACGTGGAGAAGCTCGTGGCCAACGCCGTCGCCAACGGCGCGACCGCGCTGTGCGGGGGCGCGGCGCCGGAGGGCGCGGGCTACTACTACCCGCCGACCGTGCTGTCGGGGATCACTGCGCAGATGCGCGTGCATACCGAGGAGGTGTTCGGCCCGGTGGCGACGCTGTACCGGGTGCCCGGCATCGACGCCGCGATCGAGCTGGCCAACGCCACCGAGTTCGGCCTGGGCGCCAACGCCTGGACCACCGACGCCGGCGAGCAGGAGCAGTTCATCGCCGGGCTGGCGGCCGGCATGGTGTTCATCAACGGCAACGTGACGTCCTACCCGCAGCTGCCGTTCGGCGGCATCAAGAGCTCCGGTTACGGCCGGGAGCTGTCGGCCCAGGGCATCCGCGAGTTCTGCAACATCAAGTCGGTGTGGATCGGCGACTGACTCGCGGCTCGGCTGACTAGCGGCCCAGGGCGCGCTGCAGCTGTGCCTTGGTCATCGACGAGCGGCCCTTGATGTTGCGCTGCCGCGCCTCGTTGTACAGCTGCGCCTTCGTCGGGCCGCCCGGTCCGGAGTGCGAGCGCAGCCCGCCGCGCCGCGATGATGAGATGTCCTGAGTGGAGGTCCGGCTCGCCGTCCTGGCCTCGCCGGCCCGGGCGCGTTCCTTGTTGACCGTCCGCGCGGCGATCTCCTCGGCCCGCCGGGTGCTCTCACCCCGGCTCTCCGCGCTGTCCTTGATGTGCTCGTACTGCCGTTCCCGCTTGGCGCTTGATCCGCGTGGCATCGGGGTGCCTCCCGTCTGAGCTGGCCTGACCAGGCTGGCCTACCCGAGGTCGGCCGGGTCATTCCGGCCAGGCCGGTCCCGCCCGGTGCGGGCGGGACCGGCCCTGCAGCGCCGCGGACCCAGGATCAGGCGACGAGCTCGGCGCTGCCGGCGAACGCGGACCACAAGCTGGCGTAGGTGCCGCCGCGCTGCAGCAGTTCCTCGTGCGTGCCGATCTCCGCGATCTGGCCGCCGGCCATGACCACGATGCGGTCGGCGCGCGCGGCGGTGGTCAGCCGGTGCGCCACCACCAGCGTGGTCCGCCGGGCGGCCAGCTGCTCGGTGGCGCGGTTCACCTCAGCCTCGGCGGCCAGGTCCAGGGCCGCGGTGGCCTCGTCCAGCAGCAGGATCGCCGGGTCCACCAGGTAGGCGCGGGCCAGCGCGATGAGCTGCCGCTGCCCGGCCGACAGGTTCCGGCCGCGCTCGGCGACCTCGTGCCGGAAGCCGCCTGGCAGCCGGGAGATCATCTCGATGGCGCCGACGCCCCGGGCGGCGGCCTCCACCTCGGCGTCGGTTGCCTCCGGCCGGCCATAGGCGATGGCGTCCCGGACGGTGCCGGGGAACAGGTACGGCTCCTGGGGGACCACGCCGAGCTGCTGCCGGTAGGCCGACAGGTCCAGCTCGCGCACGTCGGTGCCGTCGATCCGGACGCTGCCGCCGGTCACGTCGTAGAACCGGGCTATGAGCTTGACCAGGGTGGACTTTCCCGCCCCGGTCTGGCCGACCAGCGCGACGGTCTCGCCCGCCGCGATGTGCAGGGTGACGCCGCCGATCGCCTCACCGTGCTGCCGGTCATACCGGAAGTGCGCGTTCTCCAGGTCGATGGCGCCGGTCAGGCGGCCGGGCCGGACCGGCGCGGCCGGCGGCGGGGTGCTGGTCGGGGTCGTCAGCAGGCCGGTGATCCGCTGCAGGCCGACGCTGGCCTGCTGGTAGCCGTCAAACACCTGGGACAGCTGCTGCACCGGCGCGAACAGCGAGTCCACGTACAGCAGGTAGGCGACCAGGCCGCCGGCGGTCAGCACGCCGCTGTGCACCTGGCCCGCCGCGGCCAGCAGCACCAGGGCCCCGGCGATGGTGGACAGCGCCTGGACGAACGGGAAGTAGATCGCGATGTAGCGCTGGGCGCGCAGCCGGGACTTGCGGTAGGCACCGCTCAGCCCGGCGAACCGGGCCGAGTTGACCTGCTCGCGGCGGTAGGCCTGGGCCACCCGCAGCCCGGCGACGTTCTCCTGCAGGTCGGCGTTGACGGCGCTGACCCGCTCCCGCGCCTCGGCGTAGGCCCGCGAGGACTTGCGCCGGAACAGCACGGTCGCGGCGATCAGCACGGGCAGGATGGCGAACAGCGTGAGGGCCAGCCGGGTGTTGATGAACAGCAGCGCGATCAGCACGCCGAAGAACGTGAGCGCGGAGTTGACCATCGTGATCAGCCCGGTCTGCAGGAACGACGACAGCGCGTCCACGTCCGTGGTCATCCGGGTCATGATCCGGCCGGTCAGCTCGTGCTCGTAGAAGTCCAGGCCGAGGCGCTGCAGGTGGGCGAAGATCTTCACCCGCAGCGTGTAGAGCAGCCGCTCGCCGTTGCGGCCGACGACGATGGTCTGCGCGTAGTTGACGACCCAGTCGGCCAGCACGATGGCCAGCCCGGCCACCGCGATGACGATCACGATGGTGAACTTGTGCCGCTCGATGCCGCTGTCGATGCCGCCGCGGACCAGCCACGGCATGGCCACCCCGGCGACGGCGTCCAGGCCGTCCAGGAGCAGCCCGATCCCCAGGGCGATGGCGACCGGCCTCAGCAGCCGCCGCAGCGTGAAGCGCGGGTCCGGGGCGCGGGCGTAGGACTGGTCCACATCCGGGGTGTCGGTGGCGGGCGGCAGCGCGTCCACCTTGGCCAGCAGCTCAGGCGACGGCGGGATCCCGGCCAGCATGCCGCCGGCCGCCGCGGCACTGCGGGCGGAGGCGCCGCCGCGGGCGGCGGCGCCCATGCCGCGGCCGATCGCCGCAGCGGCCGCGCCGGCCAGCTGGCGCCCGGCGCCGCCGGTGGCGCTCGCCCCGGCAGCGATCGCGGGCCACAGCCGCTCGGTGACCGCGCCAGAGCGGGCTCCGGCGCTCTGGCCCGCGGCGCCGTTGCCGCCCGGCGGCCCGGTCTGCGCCAGCTCGTTCTGGTAATAACCCAGCTCGCCGGCGTCCACGCCCTCGGCGTCATCGCCGGGGCCGGCCAGCAGCAGCCGGTACAGCGCGCAGCGGGCAGTGAGCTCGTCATGGGTGCCGCAGTCCGCCAGAGCGCCCTCGTCGAGCACGGCAATCCGGTCGGCCAGGCCCAGCGTCGACCGGCGGTGGGCGATCAGCAGCGTCGTCCGGCCCGCCATCACCTTGTGCAGCGTGGCGTGGATCTGCGCCTCGACCCGGGCATCGATGGCCGAGGTGGCGTCGTCCAGCACCAGGATGGCCGGGTCGGTGATCAGGGCGCGGGCCAGGGCCACGCGCTGCCGCTGGCCGCCGGACAGGGTCAGGCCCTGCTCGCCGACGACCGTGTCGTAGCCGTCGGGCAGGTCGGCGATGAACTCGTCGGCCTCGGCGGCCCGGGCGGCGGCGATGACCTGCTCGCGGGTGGCCTCCGGCCGGCCGTAGGCGATGTTGGCCGCCACGGTGTCGGAGAACAGGAAGCTCTCCTCCATGACCAGGCCGATGGCGGCGCGCAGCGAGTCGATAGTGAGATCGCGGATGTCGCGGCCGCCGATCCGCACCGCGCCGCCAGTGACGTCGTAGAACCGCGGCAGCAGCAGCGAGATGGTGGACTTGCCGGAGCCCGAGGTGCCGACGACGGCCAGGGTCTCGCCCGGCTGGACCCGCAGCGACAGGCCGCGCAGCACCGGCTCGGACTTGAGGTAGCCGAAGCTCACGTCATCGAGCTCGACGGCCACCTCGCCGGCCGGCAGCGGGGCGGCGCCGGGCTTCTCGCTCAGCACCGGGCGGGAGTCGATGACCTCGAAGACCCGGATGACGCTGGCCCGCGCCTCCTGGCCGATGGTGATCAGGCCGGTCAGCGCGCGGACCGGAGCGACCAGCTGGGCCAGGTAGGAGGAGAAGGCCAGGAACGTGCCGATGGTGATGGAGCCGCGGATGGCCAGCCAGCCGCCCAGGGCCAGCACGCCAACCTGGCCCAGCGCGGGCACCGCCTGCAGCGCCGGGTTGTAGCGGGCCATCAGCCGGACGGCGCGCACCCGCGCGGCGTACAGCCGGGCGCTGACCCCCTCCAGGCGGCTGATCTCCTGACCCTCCTGGCCGAAGCCCTTGACCACCCGTACGCCGGTCACGGCGCCGTCGACCACGCCGGCCACCTCGCCGGCCTGCTGCTGGGCATCCCAGCTGGCCGGAAACAGCCGCTTGCGGGAGGCCAGCGAGATCAGCAGCAGGGCCGGGGCCACGGCCAGGCCGACGAGCGTCAGCACCGGGGACAGCACGGCCATGGCGATCAGGGACAGGACGAACAGCAGCGCATTGCCCAGCAGCATCGGCACCATGCTGAGCAGGCTCTGGATCATGTTGAGGTCAGAGATGGACCGGCTGACGATCTGGCCGGTGTGCAGCTGGTCCTGGCGCGCGCCGTCCAGGCGGCTGAGTGAGCCGAACAGCTCGGTGCGCAGGTCGTGCTGAACATCCAGGGACAGCTGCCCGCCGCGATAGCGGCGCAGGTAGACGCCGCCGAAGCTGATGACGGCGACAATGATCAGGGCCAGGGCGCCGGGCCAGATAGCGTCCCGCCGGGTCAGGATGGCGTTGTCGACGATGTAGCGCTGGATGAGCGGGATGGTCACTGTGCACACGGTGGCGATCAGCGAGCCGCCGAGGGCAACCAGGACCAGCCGCGGGTGCTTCCAGCAGTACCCCGACAGGCGGCGCAGCCAGGCGTCCTCGTGGCTGTGGCCGGATCCGCCGGACGGCGCGGCAGCAGGCGCGGACCGCTTCGCGAGCCGCCGGGTCAGCGCGCTCACGGGCGGCCCGCGCGCGCCGGGCTGGCCTGGAGGGAGGGGGCGGACGCGGCGGTGTGAGGCGCGGCGGTGTCAGGCGCGGCAGTGTCGGGCGGGGCGGGATCAGGCGCGGTAGTGGCGGTCGGGGCCGGGCTGGCGGTGCTGGCGGTGCTCGTGGTCTCTCCTGTTCTCGTACGGGCGGCGGCCGCCTTCTTGCGGCGCCGCAGTTCCTCCAGGGCGCCGACCATGAGGCGCAGGTCGGCCTGAATCTGATCGCCGTTCCCGGACAGCTCCAGGATCGTTTCCAGCCACTGGCCGTAGGCGGCGTCGGCGCGCTCGACCGCAGCCAGGCCGGCCTCGGTCAGGTGCAGCCGCACCACCCGCCGGTCGCCCGCCTCTGCCTCGCGCCGGGCCAGGCCGGCCGCGACGAGGCTGTCGGCGATGGCGGTGAGGGTGGGCTTGGCCACGGCCAGCCGCTCAGCCAGCCGGGCGGACCGCTCGCCGCCCGCGCCCGCGAGCTTGAGGATCCGGTACTGCTGCGGGCTGAGCCCGGAGTCGACGCTGTCCAGGGCCCGGGCCAGACGCAGGATGCCGAGCACGGCGTCCTGCGGCTCGGTCACCGGGCTGGCCGGTGGCGGGGGCGCGACCGGGACCAGTCGCACAGGCTCGGGCTCACGCCCGGGCGCTGGCGCGGGAAGGGGCACGCGGTCTCCGGTTCAGGGCACGGCGCCGCAGCTTAGTCCGGGCGCAATCTTGGTACGGGCCATCTTGGTACGGGGCACTGACAGTTCGCCAGGCTAACAAACCGTCGGGGGCAGTTGTTCCCGTCATTGCGGCTGTCTGCCCGCCGCGGCGGTCGTGCCGGCCGGGCTCGCTGCGTCCAGTCCCGGCAGGTCCGGCCGCCCTCGCTGCCCCGGTCGGGCTGGCATCGGCTGGCCCGTCGCCCTGGCTGGCACCGGCTGGCCGCCGGGCCCGGCGGCCGGGTCAGGCGCTGGCGGAGATGGAGGCCCGGACGCGCGCCGCGCGGACCGCCGCCGACAGGTGCTCGATGTCGTAGGCGCCGAAATGCCGCCGTCCGTTGATGAAGAACGTCGGGGTCCCGGACACCGCGCTCAGGTCCGCCGAGTCGATGTCGCGCGCGATCTTGGCCGCCCCGGCGCGGCGGTGCAGGTCGGCGGCGAACTTCTCGGTGTCCAGGCCCAGCTCGCCGGCGTAGCCGGTCAGGTCCTTGCGAGTCAGGGCGCCCTGGTGAGTCAGCAGCTGGTCGTGCATCTCCCAGAACTTGTCCTGCAGCGCCGCCGCCTCAGCCCCCTCGGCGGCCAGCTCCGCGTGCGGATGCACGTCGGTCAGCGGCAGGTGCCGCCACACGTAGCGGACGTCCCCGTAATCGGCCAGCAGCTCGCGCACCGCCGGCTCGGCCATGCCGCAGTACGGGCACTCGAAATCCCCGTACTCCACCACCGTCACCGGCGACTTATCGGGCCCGCGGATCTGATCCATGCGGTCGTCCACCGGGACCGCCAGGTCCACGAGCGTCTCGGTCCGGCCCAGCAGGGCCAGGGCCCGCAGCCGTTTCGGGAGCAGGTTGATGACCCGGAACACTATCCAGGTCAGGACTGATGCGCTAAGCGCGGCGGACAGGATGCCGATCTTGGCTTCGTCCAGCACCGGGCCGCTGAAGGCAGCCGAGGCGATCAGCAGGGACACGGTGAACCCGATCCCCGCGATGGTCCCCACGCCGATGACCGCACCCCAGCCGATGGGCGGCCGCACCCGGCCGCGGCTGAGCCGGGTCAGCAGCCAGGCGGCGCCGGCCGTCCCGGCCGGCTTGCCGGCGATATAGCCGATCAGGATGCCGAGCGTCACCGGCGAGGTGAAAGCGCGGGCCAGCAGCTCGCCGCTGATGGTCACGCCCGCGTTGGCCAGCGCGAACAGCGGCACGATGACGTAACTCGTCCACGGGTGGTAGATCTGCTGCAGCCGGTCGTTGGGTGAGATCGCCGTGCGGACACCCTCGCGGGCGGTCTGGGCCAGCTCCGGGGTGGGCTGCTCACGGAACCGGCGGAACACCTCCGTGGCCTGCTCCAGGGCAGACCGGGAGGCCGGGTAGGCCACCGTCAGCAGCCCCATCAGCAGGCCGACGACGATCGGATCGATGCCCGACTCGTGGAACGCCACCCAGGCCGCCACGCCGAACAGAGCGTACACCGGGCCGCTGCGCAGGTTCACGCGCCGGAGCAGGTATGCCACTGCGATCAGGAGCACGCCGATCACCAGCGGGACCCAGGTCACCGTGCCGCTGTAGACGAACGCGATGATCGCGATCGCGACGATGTCATCCACGATCGCGAAGGCGAGCAGGTAGCTGCGCACCCGGTCGGGCAGCCGCGGGCCGGCCAGCGTCAGCATCCCCAGCGCGAACGCGGTGTCGGTGGACATCGCCACGCCCCAGCCGCCCGCGGTGCCGTGGCCGGCGTTGATGGCCAGGTAGATGCCGATCGGCACGATCATCCCGCCCAGCCCGGCCGCCAGGGGCAGCGCCAGCCGGCTGCGCTGGCGCAGCTCGCCCATGTCGAACTCACGCCGCGCTTCCAGGCCAGCGACCAGGAAGAAGAACGACATCAGCCCGGAGTTGACCCACCCCCGGAGGGTCAGGCTCAGCTCCCGGCTGCCCGCGTGGATGGACAGGTCGGTGCGCCACCACTGCTCATAACCGTGCGGGAACACATTCGCCCAGGCCAGCGCCACCAGCGTGGCGGCCAGCAGGAAGGCCGCGCTGCCCGTCTCGGTGCGCAGGAACTGGCGCAGCGGCGTCTCCAGGCTGCGCGCCCAGGCTGTCGTCCCCGACCGGCCAGCCTGCGGCTCAGGTTCCACCATGCAGGGATTCTCGCAGCTTCGCGCCCGGCGTCAGTTCGGGGCACTCAGTAACGGACCTGGCGGGCCGGGCAGCCGCCTGGCGCCGCCGGCCCGGCTGCACCTTACGGCGCGGCCGGCCGGGTGTGCCGGTCAGGCCAGCATGACGCAGAACTCGTTGCCCTCCGGGTCGGCTAGCAGCACGTGCCGCACGTACCGGGTCAGGACGCTCGCGCCGAGCGCGGTCAGCCGCGCGATCTCCGCTTCCGGGTCAGCCGCCGTCAGGTCCAGGTGCAGCCGGTTCTTGACCTGCTTGCTCTCCGGGACGAGCTGAAAGAACAGCCGCGGGCCCGGCCCGGTCACCAGCACCGTCGGGTCGTCCTCGAGGTCGTGAATGCCCAGCGCCGCGAGCCGGGCGACCTCGGCGTCGTCGTAGGGCGCCACGGCGTACCCGTCCAGCGTCGCCGCCCAGAACCGGGCTAGCGCGCTGGGCCGCCCGCAGTCCACGACAATGTCGCGCAGTTCCGCCATCGGTCCATTGTCGTCGTCCGGACCGGCGCCCGCAGGCTCGCGGGCGGGACCGCCCCACGGACCCGGCGCCAGGCGGCGGGCCTACCGGCGCGACCACTCCGGGTACCGGGCGTCGGCCACGGTGGTGACCCGTCCGGTGGCGACGTCGTAGACGTGGCCGGACACGCTGACCTTCGGCGACAGGTAGGGCGAGTCCAGCAGGAGCCCGACGTCGGCCTGGACGGTGGCGTGCGGGTCGGCGACCGCGGAGGCGGCGAGCCCGGGCTCTGGCAGGCCGGTGAGCTCGGCGGCCCGCTGCCGGAAGTCCGGGTCGGCCAGGAAGCCAGTCCCGCACTGCGTGTGGTGGATGACGGCCACCTCGAAGACCGAGTCCAGCCCGTCCGGCCCGCCGAGGACCTGATCAGCGAGGCAGGCCAGGAAGGCGATGTCCTCGATGACAGCCGGGGTGACCCGGCCCCCCGCGTTGCGGATCACCGGGGCGTCGCCGAGCCGGAGGCCGAGGACGATCGCCGGGTCGACGCGGTGGTCGAGGCAGCTGACCACGAGCAGCCGGGCCGCGGGCAGGCCCAGCGGGACAGGGGTGTAGGCGGCAGCGAACCGCTCGTTGCGTTCCAGCAGCGGGGTCATCCGGGTCATGGTGAGGCTCCGTTCGTGGTCAGCAGGCCAGGTCACCGGCGGCGGTGTCCGCTCGCGGTGCCTCCCGGCGTTAGTGGACACTGTCCACCATAGGGAGGCTAGTGGACAGCGTCCACTTTTTGTTATCCTCCGGTGATGACAGCCAGCCGGCCAGCAGCACAGGCGAGCCCGGCGGACCGGCATCGCCGGCCGCGCGGCAGCGTCCGCGACGGGCTGGTGGCGGCCGGGCTCGAGCTGGCCCGGGCCGGCGGCCCGGATGCCGTTGTCCTCCGCGAGGCAACGCGGATGGTGGGCGTGGTGCCGAACGCGGCTTACCGGCATTTCGCCGGCCGCGACGAGCTGCTGGCGGCGGTCTGCGCGGCGGCCATGGGGGAGCTGGCTGACCGGATGGCGGCCGGCGTGGCCCGCGTCCCCGGCCCGCGCGGCGACCCTCAGGCGGCCCCGCTGCGGCTGCGCGCGATCGGTGCCGCGTACCTGGAGTTCGCCCGTGAGGAACCGGGCCTGTTCGTGACCGCGTACGCGCTGCCGGAGCAGCACGCCTACACTGCTGCGGGCCCGGAGCGGGGGCCGGACCGCTCGCCGCTGGGGCAGCTCCGCACCGCACTCGATGAACTGGTCGAGGCGGGTGTCCTGGGGCGGCAGCACCGCGACGGCATCGAGTACCCCGTCTGGTCGGCGGTGCACGGGATGGCCGTGCTGGCCGGGCAGGGCCCGCTGCGGGACGCCCCCGAGGACGTGCGCCGGCACCTGGAGGACCGCACCCTGGCCTTCATCGGCGCGAGCCTGGCCTGAGCAAAGGCCGGCCGCCGGGATCGCCGCGCGCCGCAGCGACCCCGGATCGGATGCGGCCGGGCGCAGCCCGGGATCAGCTCAGCGGGACGGCGTAATCGCAGTCGGGCCTGGGGTCGGGCCCGTTCTGGCCCTGGAACCGGTAGGTGATCCGGATGCCCAGGTCGCTGGCTTCCCGGCCGTTCCGCGCGCCCCAGCCGAACAGCGCCTCCATCACCAGCCGCCACTGCGGCGGGCTGCCCTGGGTGTCGCCCAGGTGGACGAAGGCCTCCTCGTGCGCCGGCTCCGTGCGCAGCGTCAGCTCCGGGTACTTCGCGGCGATCTCCGCGGCCTGCCCGGCGGGGACCGGGCGGCACCATTCCACCGGGCCGTCGCTGTCCTCGCTGACCTCACCGTGGTAGATCGAGAACGCCGCGCCGGCCCGGCCAGGCAGGCGCTCGCCGGGCACCGGCCGGTCCCGCATGATGGCCACGAATTCCTTGCCCAGCGCCCAGGCGCCGGCCGGGTCCACGTTCCGCTTCAGGCACAGCACGGTGCGCTCGGGTATCTGGCGGGTGGCTACCTCGTACATGACAGACCTCTCTCCGGTCAGCTGACTCGCGAGGTAGCCGGCCAGCACCCGGCGCGCGTCATGCGCCACCTCGGCCGCTGCCCACCAGTCCCGGACCTGCGCGGCCAGCACGGCCCGGTCGGCCGCGCCGGCGGCCAGCATGGGCCCGATGGTGGCCAGCGGGACGCCGATGGCGCGCAGCGATGCAATCAGGCGGGCCCGGTCCAGCTGCCCGGTGGCGTACCACCGGTAGCCGGAGTACGGGTCCACCTGAGCCGGGGTCAGCAGGCCGAGCTCGGCGTAGATGCGCAGTGCCTTCGGCGACAGCTGCGACAGCCGCGCGAACTCCCCGATGCTGACCAACTCCGGGTCCGACTCCGGTTCCGGGCCCGTCATCCGTCGCATGGCCGGCTCCCTCGCTCCGGGCGCGGTGCCCGGTCACCTCACCGTGCGGCCTGCCCCAGGGACAAGGTCAACACTGTGCTTCCGCTCGCCCGCAGGGATGTCTCGGAAGGGTCTGCACCCTTCCGCATCGCCGGGACAGGCCACTCGGCGGACCGCGCTGCGGCTCAAGATGGCTGTGCCGACTCAGGGGGTGATCAGCGGCACAGTCGGGAAGTAAGTGCGGTATCGCGCCGCGTCGCGCGTCAGCAACTGGTAGCCGCATACTGCGGCATGCGCACCGATATAGAAGTCAGGCAATGGCGAACGCCGCTGGCCGCCGCGCCGGCGATAGGTGAGGAACGCCCTGGCCGCCACGAAGCCTGCTGGATAGGGGAGAGGCTCGCGCTCGAGATCGTCGGCAGGAATGGCAGCATCGAGGTCCTCGATCTTGTTAAAGCTCGTCGAGACCTCGGCGTAGATGATCGGATTCGTCACGAGCCGACCTTCGTCCATGGCCCGGATGAGCGACTCACTCGACCAGTCGGCCCAGGCTGGGTCGTCGGTCAGAATGTCGAGCAGGACGCTGGAATCCACCAGGGTGACTGGACGGCTACCTGAAGCAGCCGCCCGGCTCGCGCTCTCACTCGCCACGCAGCAGCCCGAGCAGCTGATCCGTGCTCATGCTGGTAGTGGCCCTGCCGCGCATGCTGCGGACCAGCCGCTGCCCGCGAGTTGAGCTGGCTGCGGCCCGGACGATGCGCAGGTCACCGTCGGCATCGATGACCTCGACCTCGTCCCCGGCGTGCAGGCCATGGCGTTCTCGCAGGGCAGCTGGGATCGTCACCTGGCCCTTGCTGTTCAGCCGCATCTGGCCTCCCTGGCACGTATTACGTCTACTACGTAATACTAGTCTTTCGCTGGTGTGCCGGAGCGCACCCAGGGTCCGGCCACCCGGGCCAGCTCCGTTAGGCCGCGCGCTTGTAGGCGCGGACGGCCAGCGGCGCGAAGATGACGAAGATGACAGCGAGCGAGACCAGGCTCTTCCACCCATTGGAATAGAGCGGCCCGCCGAGGGCCAGGGCCCGCATCTCGTTGATCACCCAGGTCACCGGCTGGTTGTTGGCGAACGCCTGCAGCCAGCCTGGCATTGTCTGGATCGGCACGAACGCTGAGCTCAGGAACGTGACCGGGAACAGCCAGATCAGCCCGAATGCCTGCACCGACTCCTCATCGCCGATGGCCAGCCCGGTGAAGGCGGAGATGCAGCAGATGGCCAGCCCGAACACGATGGCCAGCACCACCATCAAGATGGCGGGCACGACGCCGTTGGTGAACCGGAATCCGACCGCGTAGCCGACCCCGACCACGATCAGGATGGTGATTGTCATCCGGATGGTGTCGGCCGCGAGCCGGCCGGCCAGCACCGCCGAGCGCGCCATCGGCATCGACCGCAGCCGGTCAATGACGCCCTTCTTCAGTTCCTGGGCCAGCGCGATGGCGGTACCGAACGTCGCGAAGGCCGCGGTCTGGCCGATGATCCCCGGCATCAGGAAGTTCACGTAGCTGCCGCCGCCCGGGACGTTGATCGCGCCGCCGAACACGTAGCGGAACATCAGCACGAACATCACCGGCTGGATGACGGTGAACACGATGTAGGCCGGGACCCGCATCCAGACCAGCAGGTTGCGCCGGGTGATGGTCATCGTGTCGGTGACCGCCCAGCGCGAGCGCTGCAGCACACTGGGCCCGCTGCGGGCCGGCATGGCGACGGCGGCGGTCATGACGCGGCCGTCACGGGCTCGTCGCTGTCGGCGCCGTCGGCTTTCTTCTTGCGGCCCTTTTTCTTTTTCTTGCCGGACTCCTCTTCCTCGACCGCGTGCCCGGTCAGGGCCAGGAACACGTCATCCAGCGACGGGCGCCGCAGCGCCAGCCCCTGGGTCTGCACTCCGGCCGCGTCCAGGCCGCGCACCGCCTCGATGAGCGCATCGGAGCCCCGCCCGCCGACGCCCACGCTGATCACCCCGGTTTCCTTGTCGACATGCGGCTCGCCCTCGCCGATCGTCGCGATGGCCCCGGCCGCGTCCGGGACCCGGTCCCGGTCGGGGACGGTGAATTCCAGCACGTCCCCGCCGATCCGGCCCTTCAGGTCCTCTGACGTGCCCGCCGCGATGACCTGGCCGTGGTCGATGACCACGATCTCGTCGGCCAGCTCATCGGCCTCATCCAGGTACTGCGTGGTCAGCAGGAGCGTCGTACCGGTGGCCACCAGTGACCGGATGATCTCCCACATGCCCAGCCGGGACCGCGGGTCCAGGCCGGTCGTCGGCTCGTCCAGGAACAGCACCTGCGGCTTGCCGACCAGGCTAGCGGCCAGGTCCAGGCGCCGCTGCATGCCGCCGGAGTAGTTCTTGGCGGCCCGGTCCGCGGCATCGCTCAGGTCGAACTGCCGCAGCAGATCGGTGGCCCGGGCGCGGGCCTGCGGCCAGCTCAGGTGGTACAGCCGGCCGACGATCTCCAGGTTCTCCCGGCCGGTCAGCTCCTCCTGGATCGCGGCCGACTGGCCGGACAGGCCGATGGCGCGGCGGACCGCGGCCGGCTGCCGGACCACGTCCAGGCCCTCAACCAGAGCACGCCCGCCATCCGGGCGCAGGAGTGTGGTCAGGATCCGGACGGCGGTCGTCTTGCCCGCGCCGTTGGGCCCGAGTACCCCGAGCACCGTCCCGCGCGGGACCGACAGGTCGATGCCCCGCAGCGCGTGCACGTCCCCGAACGACTTGGTCAGGCCCTCCACCACAATCGCAGGCCCCGAACTGATCTGTCCCACTGCATCCTCCCGAGCAGGCAGACATCTGCGCGAACCCGAACCTACCGGCCGCCCGGCTGTCCGGCGAACCATAATTACCGCAGTCCACTGACAGTGCACCGCCGCCCGCATCGCCGGCGGCAGCTACAGAGACCGACGTAACGGCGGCTGCGAACTCATCGCTGCCCGGCCGGGCCGGGCCGCCTGCCGCGGCCGCCGGAGCGCGGCGCGGCTACTCGCCGGTTGTGCCGTCCAGCAGCTCGCGCACGGCGTCGGCGTGGCCGGCATGCCGGGCCGTCTCGTTGATCAGGTGGATCAGCACCCAGCGCAGGTCCCGGCCGGCATCCTCGCCGCGCAGGCAGGGCTGGGCCAGCGACGGCGCCGCCCGGACCGCTGCGTCAGTGGCCTGCGCCCGCCGCCGGTAGGCGGCCAGCGCGTCCGGCACCGTCAGCTCCGGGCCCGGCCGGAACTCGGTCTCGCTGCGGCTCACCTGAGCGCCGCCGATCCCGCCGTCGATCCACCGCCACTCCACGTGCGTGAGGTGATTCACAATTCCCAGCAGCGGGATCAGCGCGCCGCCGTCCGGCGTCCACCGGGCGCCGGCCTCGGACAGGCCCTCGATCTTCCGGATCACCGCGCCGCGCAGGTAATCCAGCCAGGTCAGCAGCAGCTCGCGCTCGTCGGGATGACCGCCGGGGAAGTCCGGGTCCGTGGCAGACGGCATGGCCCGAGGCTAGCCGCCGGCCGCGGGGTTGTGCCGACGGGCGGCCGCCGGCACCCGGTCCGGGTAACCTGTGGGACTGAAGGGGAGTAGTCCCTCGCTGGCTGGTCGACATACCGGCACGATCCTGTGCCCGGCCGCCAGGCCCTCCCGGGTGGGCGAGACCTTCGGCTGTGAATCATGCCCAGCCGGAGCTTGCCCCCGCGAGGCTCCGGCACGAGGCCAGAGCACCCGGAGGACCATCACCGTGCACGCCCTCGTTGCCGCTGGATCGGTGTTCGGCATCACCTTCCTGGCCGAGCTGCCGGACAAGAGCCTGTTCGCCTCGCTGGTCATGAGCACCCGGTACCGGCGGCTGCCGGTCTGGGCCGGCGCTGCGGCAGGGTTCGCGGTGCACGTCGGGATTGCCATCACCGCCGGGCAGCTGCTCACCCTGCTACCGCACGCAGTGCTGGAATCGGTCATCGCTGCCCTGTTCCTGGCCGGCGCGGGCTACCTGCTGATCAGCAGCCTGCGCTCGGACCACGACGGGGCTGACGCCGACGCCGCCCGCCAGGGCGGCGGCCAGCTGTCGTTCCTGCGGGTCGCCGCGACCTCGTTCGGGATCATCTTCCTCAGCGAGTGGGGCGACATCACCCAGATCACCACGGCCAACCTCGCCGCCCGGTACGCGGATCCGCTCGCCGTGGCCGCGGGCGCTATCCTCGGCCTGTGGGCCGTGACCGCCGTGGCGGTCAACGTCGGCTCCAAGAGCCTGAATCTCATCCCGATGGCCTGGGTCCAGCGCATCACCGGAACGATTTTGCTCGGGTTCGGCATATACAGCGTGGTCCAGGCCGTAGCGGCCTGATCCTTGTGCGCGTGGCGGGATGAGACGTGTTCGGTGAGAGCGTGCCCGGCAACGGCCTGGCGGACGACGATCCAGCAGATGACGGAGCGGGTGAAGGCTCCGCCGACGACGGCACGGCAGCCAGCGCGGCGGTCGGTGGTGGCGAGCTCGGCACCCTGGTCGCCGAGGCGGTCACCGCCCCGCTGCGCGGCGCGGCCTTTGCCTGGCTGGACGGCCGGGCGACTGAGGAGCGGCCAGCCTGGGGCTACGCCGGGCTGCTGGTCGCGCGGATGGGGGGCGCCGCCGCGGCGCTCGACATCCAGACCGGCGACGGCGGCGTGCTGGAGCAGATCAGGTACCCGCCGCCGCTGCTGGCCGCCACGACGTCGGACGAGGCCACCATCGGGCTGGCCCGGCACCGCCTGGAGCCACTCGGCGCCGTCATCGAGCTGGTCGGCGATGACGCGGACCTGCCCTATGCCGATCACTCATTTGACCTGGTGACCAGCCGGCATCCGAGCGTCGTCCGGTGGGCGGAGATCGCCCGCGTCCTGGTGCCGGGCGGCAGCTACCTGTCCCAGCAGGTCGGGGCGGGCTCCAACCGGGAGCTGACTGACTTCCTGACGGGGTCCCCGGTGGCCGGCCCGGCCTGCACCGCGAGGCAGGCCGCCGCCGCTGCCCGGGACGCCGGGCTGGAGGTCACTGACCTGCGGGAGCAGGCGCTGCGGGTGGAGTTCTCCGACGTGGGCGCGGTGGTCTGGTTCCTGCGCCGGGTGCCGTCGACTGTGCCCGGCTTCAGCGTCGGGCGGTATGCCGCGCGGCTGACCGACCTGCACCGGCGGATCCTGGCCAGCGGGCCGTTCAGCTGCTCCGCCCAGCGCTTCCTGATCGAGGCGCGCAAGCCGGAGCCGGAGTAGCGCGGCGGCCCACCCGGCACCCGCGGCCGGCCCGCCCGGCACCTGCAGCCGGGTGAGCTAGATTCAGATCCGGACAGCACGCCGCAAACCGGGAGGATGCCGTGCACTGGCTGAATGAACCGGCGCGCTGGAGCGAGCACGGCGGGACGCTGAGCGTCACCGCCGACGGCGGCACCGACTTCTGGCAGGTCACCGGCTATGGCTACGCGCGCGATAACGGGCACCTGTACGGCGGTGCCGTAGCCGGCGACTTTGACCTGGCCGTCCGCGTGCGCGGTGTGTACGCGGCCCAGTACGACCAGGCCGGCGCGATGATCCGGGCCGACGAGCGGAACTGGATCAAGACCGGCGTCGAGTTTTACGAGGGCCGTCCCCGCTTCAGCACCGTGATCACCGTGGGCTACTCCAGCTGGGCCATCGCCAGCCTGCCCAGCGGCGGCGACGAGATCACCCTGTCGATCACCCGCCGGGGCGATGCGGTGGAGATCCGCTACTGCGCGGCCGGCGGGCCGCGGGAACTGGCCGCGCTGGCCTACCTGCCGCCAGGCGCCGAGGTCATGGCCGGGGCCATGTGCGCGGCCCCGGAAGGCGGCGGCTTCCCGGTCACCTTCGACCAGCTCAGCCTGACCCGCCGCTAGCCGGTCCCGGCCGGCCTGGTGGCGACAGCCGGCGGTCACCGTCTGTTTCGGCTGCGGGACGCTGAGCTTGTACCCTGACCTGACGCTGGCTCCCGGAGGACCGCCCGTGACCGAGTACGTGCTCACCCTGTCGTGCGCCGACCGGCCTGGCATCGTGGCCGCGGTATCGGGCCTGCTGGCCCGGCGCGGCGGGAATATCGTCGAGAGCCAGCAGTACGGGGACCGGGTGACCGGCCGGTTCTTCATGCGAGTCCAGTTCACCGTCCCCGAGCCCGCCGAGCCCGCCGCCCTGCGCGGGGAGCTCACGGCGCTGGCCGGCGACCTGGGCCTGGACTGGGAGCTCTGGGATACCGCGGTCCGGCCGCGGGCGCTGATCCTGGTCTCCCGGGCCGGGCACTGCCTCAACGACCTGCTGCACCGGCAGAGCTCCGGGCAGCTCGACATCGACATCCCGGCTGTCGTGTCCAATCACCCCGACCTGCGCCCGCTGACGCAGTCGCACGGCATCGACTACCACCACCTGCCCGTCACGCCGGAGACCCGGGCCTGGCAGGAGGGCGAGATCCTCACGCTCGCCGGGCACTACCGGATCGACTTCGTGGTGCTGGCCCGGTACATGCAGGTGCTGTCTGACGACTGGTGCGTCAAGCTGGCCGGCCGCGTGATCAACATTCACCACTCGTTCCTGCCGAGCTTCAAGGGCTCGCGGCCCTACCACCAGGCGCACGCCCGCGGCGTGAAGCTGATCGGGGCGACCGCGCACTACGTGACCGGCGACCTGGACGAGGGGCCGATCATCGAGCAGGAAGTTACCCGGGTGGACCACACCCACGGCCCGGCCGAGCTGGCCGCGGCCGGCCGCGACACCGAGTGCCTGGCCCTGGCCCGCGCGGTGCGCTGGCACGCGGCGCACCGGGTGCTGCTGAACGGCGACAAGACAGTGGTCTTCCGCTAGCGCCGGCCGCGCCCGTCCCGAAAGCCGCAGCTGTCCCGGAGCTTCCGTTAATCTTGACTATAACGATCGTATTAATCTAGTTTTACGAGTGTGACACCTGGCCTGGTGCGGCAGCCACCGGGCCGGGTGTCACCACAGCGGCGGCGGCCTGCGGGCCCCTGGCCGACGGGCCGAGCGGTACGAGCGGGCCGGCGAGTTCGTCGAGGTATCCATCCGGCTGTGGGACAGCTGGGAGGACGGCGCCGAGCGGGGCGACAAGGCCGCGGGTATTTACGCCGACGCCGACCGCATCCACCCGGTCGACTACGAGGGCCGGTTCTTCCGGGTGCGCGGGCCGCTGAACGTGCCCAGCTCGCCGCAGGGGCGGCCGCTGCTGGTGCAGGCCGGCTCCTCGCCGGACGGCCGCGAGTTCGCGGCGCGCTACGCCGAGGCCATCTTCACCGCGCAGCAGACGCTGGCCGACGGCCAGGAGTTCTACGCCGACATGAAGCGGCGCGCCCGGCTCGCGGGCCGCGACCCGGAGCTGGTGAAGATCATGCCGGAATCGTCCCGGTCATCGGCGCGACGGAGGCCGAGGCCCTGGCCCTGGATGCCGAGCTGGACGAGCTGATCACCCCGGAGTACGGGCTCACCCAGCTGGCCAGCGTCCTGGAGGTCCCGGCCAGCATCCTGGCCCTGGACCAGCAGCTGCCCGAGCAGATCTCCGGCCAGCCCGACGTCGAGGGCGCGCAGAGCCGCTACCAGCTGATCGTCGGGCTGGCCCGGCGCGAGCAGCTCACCGTCCGCCAGCTGATCGGCCGGCTGGGCGGCGGCGCGGGCACCGCACGTTCGCGGGCACCCCCGAGCAGGTGGCGGACACCATCGGTGACTGGCTGGACAACGGGGCGGCAGACGGCTTCAACGTGATGCCCGCCGTGCTGCCGGACGGCCTGGCGGCGTTCACGGACCACGTGATCCCGATCCTGCAGCGGCGCGGGCTGTTCCGCACGGAGTACGCCGGGCCGACGCTGCGCGACCACTACGGGCTGCCGCGGCCCGGCAGCCAGTTCGCGGCCCGTGCCGGGCGCTCGCCGGCGCTGTCGGCTTAGCCGGCCGGGCGCGGCCAGCGGGGCGGCTGCCGGCGGCGCGCCGCCAGCCCGGGTCAGGCGGGCTGGTCAGCCGGCGTCCGGGCTGGCACTCTCGGCGGCGGCGCCGGCGTCCTGGTCGTCAGAGCCAGGCGGCCGGGTGCGCAGCTGCGGCAGCTCGTACAGGTGGTCGATGTCCATCTTCTGGGTGTCGGCCAGCACGACATCCTGCTGCGGCTTGGCCTTCTCGGCGGTCTGCCGGGCCAGCTCCGAGGCCAGTGCGCCGAGCTGCCGCACGCCCATGTCGTCCACCAGCACGTGACTCATCGTCATGATCGCGATGCCGGCCACCTTCCGGGGCCGGGCGTCAGGCGGCGACAGCGTGGCCCCGACCCGGGCCGCATCGAACGGGTCGGCCGGGTGGCGGGTCACCTGGTTGCGCTGCTCGATGACCCATTTGTGATATTTCAGCACTTCGCCCTGCAGCGGCAGGCTCCGGATGTCGTCGGACGTCAGCCCGTACCGCTTGCCCTCGCCGAAGCAGCGGGCATAGGCGACCAGGGCGGCCGACCACAGGGCCTGCGGGATCACCGGCTCCTGCTCGTCCTCGGGCCGGGCCAGCTCGCTCAGCAGCCGCTTGCAGCAGTCCATGACGAACTGCAGATCGCCGATGATGCCGGCCTGGTCAGCCAGCAGGCAGGCCTCGGGGGAGTCCAGGCCGACGGTCGGTCCCTCGCTGGCCGCGGCCGCGTTCGCGTTGCTCATAACGCCTTCATTCCCCTGTTCGCCGTTTCCGCAGCCTGCTACCGGGGACTGGCTCCCGTCCCCCGATCGTTGCACGGTGCCCGGCAGCCGCCGGTCTCACCTCGCGACACGAGCCGGCCGCCCCGGGCCTCCTAGAGCGACTCAGGCCGGGCGCCCGGGTCGAACCCGGCGGCCAGGGCGGTCAGGGCGGCTTCCAGGTAATACGTCAGGTCGGCGTCGGCCCGGACGGTCCACCGGTCATAGGCAGCGCGGCAGGCGGCCAGGGTGGCCCGGCCCACGGCCAGCGGGTACAGGGCGTCGGACGGCTGCCCGGTACGGGCGGCCGCGAAATCGCTGATGGCCCGTTCCCACGCGTCGTAGTGCACCGCCGCGCTGGACACCAGGGCCGGCTCGCAGCCGATCAGGTTCATCCGCGTCCGCAGTTCCGGCACGTCCCGGGCCCGGTAGTGGTTGGCCGCCACCACCGCGCGGCGGATGGCGTCCATCATCGGCACGCCGGGCGGGACCTGCGCCAGCGCTGCCCGGATGGCCTCGACCTCGTGGTCGAACTCGCTCCACAGCACGCCGGCCTTGGAGCTGTAGTACCGGAAGAACGTCCGCCTGCTCACCCCGGCCCCGGCCGCGATCTGCTCAATGGTGGTGCGGCCGAAACCCTGCTCGGTGAACAGCCGCAGCGCGATCAGCTCCAGTTCGCGGCGGCTGGTGCCCGGCGGCCGGCCGCGCCGCGCGATGGCCGCAGTGCCTGCCTGTCCCGGCATGAGGTGCCCCCTTCCCGGCCAGTCTTGCTTATGGCACGGGGTGACGTTAGCCTCCGAGAGTATTCGTCACTGCGTGCCGGAATGCCGCTGGCCAGCTGCGGCGTCACCAGCCGGGCCCGCGCGCCGGGCCCGCGGAAGAAGGTGCCATGAGCAATCACCCCGCGACCGTCGTCGCCGACCGGGACACCGCCGCCGCGCCGGTCACCGAGCCCGCCCCGCCGCCCGCCCCCGAGCCCGTTCCGGAGGTTGTGGTCGCGGACCTGCTGGTCGAGGAGGTCTCTATCGACGGCATGTGCGGTGTCTACTGACCACCCGGTCGCCGGCGGGCCGGCCCTGACCGGGCCGGGGCCGGGCGCGGCCCGGACGGTGCCGGGGGCCGCGGCTGCCGCCTTCGACCTGGACCTGGCCTGGCGGCTGCACCCGCAGGTGTCCGTCCGCCCCGAGGACTTCGGTGCGCTGCTGTATCACTTCGGCACCCGGCGGCTGTCGTTCCTGAAGAGCCCCGCGATGCTGACGGTGGTCAGCTCGCTGGCCGGGCAGCCGAGCGCGCGGGCGGCGTGCCGGGCGGCGGGCATCAGCGCCGCTGACCTGCCCGCCTACTCTGCTGCGCTGGCCCGGCTAGCCGGGTCGCAGATGATCTGCCCCGGGGCCGCGGCGTGACCGCGGCGCCCGCCGGCCCGCTGCCGCTGGTCGAGCAGTTCCAGTTCGGCCTGGCCGCGCCGATCTGCCTGACCTGGGAGCTCACCTACGCCTGCAACCTGGCCTGCGTGCACTGCCTGTCCAGCTCCGGCCGCCGCGACCCCCGCGAGCTGTCGGCCGTCGAGTGCCGCGCGGTCATCGATGAGCTGGAGCGCATGCAGGTGTTCTACGTGAACATCGGCGGCGGCGAGCCCACCGTCCGGCCCGACTTCTGGGACCTGGTCAGCTACGCGACCAGCCATCACGTCGGGGTGAAATTCTCCACCAACGGCGTGAAGATCAGCCCGGCCATTGCCGCCCGGCTGGCCGCCAGTGACTACGTCGACGTGCAGATCTCGCTCGACGGCGCGACCGCCGAGGTCAACGACGCCGTTCGCGGGCCGGGCTCTTACGCCACGGCGCTGCGGGCGATGGAGCACCTCGCCGCCGCGGGCATGACCGGCTTCAAGATCTCGGTGGTGATGACCCGGCAGAACACCGGGCAGCTCGACGCCTTCCAGGCCATCGCTGACCGGTTCGGCGCCCAGCTGCGGCTGACCCGGCTGCGGCCCTCCGGCCGCGGCGCGGACGTGTGGCCGCAGCTGCACCCCACCGCGGAGCAGCAGCGCCAGCTGTATGACTGGCTGGTGGAACGCGGTGAGCGGGTGCTGACCGGCGACTCGTTCTTCCACCTGTCCGGCTACGGCCAGGCGCTGCCGGGGCTGAACCTGTGCGGCGCCGGCCGGGTGGTGTGCCTGATCGACCCGGTCGGGGATGTGTACGCCTGCCCGTTCGCGATCCACGACAACTTCCTGGCCGGCAACGTCCGGTCGCCGGGCGGGTTCGCGGCCGTGTGGCGGGACTCGCCGCTGTTCGCCAGCCTGCGCCAGCCCCAGTCCGGCGGCGCCTGCCAGTCCTGCTCGGCCTATGACGCCTGCCGCGGCGGCTGCATGGCGGCCAAGTTCTTCACCGGCCTGCCACTGGACGGCCCCGACCCCGAGTGCGTGCGCGGGCACGGCCAGACCGCGCTGGCCGCAGTGGACACCGCGGCCGCGCCGCGGCCGGCCGGGGACCACTCGCACCGCGGCGGCCGGGCCCGCCCGGTGCCGGTGACGATCGGCACCCGGCCTCCGGACCGCGCGGCCGGCGCGGACCCGGGTAGCACCACCCGGCGGATCCCCGATCATGCCTGCGACGAGAACCCGCTGGCCGGCTTTGCCCCGGCGGCAGGATAAGCAGATGGGCAATGCCTGGTTCGAGACCGTGGCCGAGGCGCAGCGCCGGGCGCGCCGGCGGCTGCCGTCGTCGGTGTACAGCGCGCTGCTGGCCGGCTCGGAAAAAGGCGTCACTATCGCCGACAACCTGGCCGCCTTCAGCGAGCTCGGCTTCGCGCCGCACGTGGCAGGCCTGCCCGCCAAGCGCGAGCTGGCTACCACCGTCATGGGCGTGGACATCGCGCTGCCGGTGATCATCTCGCCTACCGGCGTGCAGGCCGTGCACCCCGACGGGGAGGTGGCCGTGGCCCGCGCCGCCGCTGCGCGGGGGACAGCCATGGGCCTCAGCTCGTTTGCCAGCAAGCCCGTCGAGGACGTCGTAGCGGCCAACCCGAAGACCTTCTTCCAGACGTACTGGGCGGGCGACCGCGACCAGATGGCCGCCCACCTGGAGCGGGCCCGCGCGGCCGGGGCAGCGGGCCTGATCCTCACCCTGGACTGGTCGTTCTCCAACGGCCGCGACTGGGGCAGCCCGGTCATTCCCGAGCGGGTTGACCTGAAGACCATGGCGCGGTTCGCACCCCAGGTGCTGCGCCGCCCGCGCTGGCTGGCCGGCTACGCCCGGACGGGCCAGGTTCCCGACCTGACGGTGCCCAACATGGCCCCCCGGGGGGAGCCGGGCCCCACGTTCTTCGGCGCCTACGGGCAGTGGATGTCGGCGCCGCTGGCGAGCTGGGCGGACATCGCCTGGCTGCGCCAGCTGTGGGGCGGCCCGTTCCTGCTCAAGGGCATCATCCGGGTCGATGACGCGCGCCGGGCCGCCGACGCCGGGGTGACCGCCATCTCGGTGTCCAACCACGGGGGCAACAACCTGGACACCACCCCGGCCACCATCCGGGCCCTGCCCGCCATCGCCGAGGCGGTTGGCGACCAGGTCGAGGTCCTGCTCGACGGCGGCGTGCGGCGCGGCAGTGACGTGGTGAAGGCGCTGGCGCTCGGTGCCCGGGCGGTCATGATCGGCCGCGCTTACCTGTGGGGGCTGGCCGCCAACGGGCAGGCGGGGGTGGAGAACGTGCTGGACATCCTGCGCGGCGGGATCGACTCGGCGCTGCTGGGCCTGGGCTGCCCGGCCGTCGCGGACCTGACGCCGGACGACATCGTGATCCCGGCCGGCTTCACCCGCGCGCTGGGCACCGCGCGGCCGGGCCGCGGGCGGCCGCGGTCCGCACGCCCCGACGCCGAACGTCCGGCGGACCGGAGCCCTGGTGACCAGCGCTCCGGTGACGCGGGCTCCGGTGCGCCTGGTTCTGGCGACGCGGGTTCTGGCGACCCGGGTCCTGGCCACGCGATTCCTGGCGACGGAAGCAGGTAGCGCCATCAGTTCCAGACGGACGCGAGTCGCGCTCGTCACGGGCGCGGCACGGGGGATCGGCGCCGCGACGGTGGCCGCCCTGGCCGCCGCGGGCTGGCAGGTCGTGGCCGTGGACCGCTGCGCGGACGACCCGGACCTGCCCTACCCGATGGGCACCCGCGCGGAGCTGGACGCGGTAGCCGCGGCCGCCGGGCCCGGAGTCGTCGCGGCCGCGGCCGACACCCGTGACCCGGCCGGGCTGACGGCCGCTGTCGAGCTGGCTGAGCAGCGCTGGGGCGGGCTGGATGCGGCCGTCGCCGCGGCCGGGGTGATCGCCGGGGGAGTGCCGGCCTGGCAGGTCCCGGCCGGCCAGGAACAGGCGGTGCTGGACATCGACCTGGGCGGTGTGCTGACCCTGGCCCGGGTGACCGTGCCCGCGCTGCTGCGCCGGCCCGAGCCGCGCCAGGGCCGGTTCCTGGCCGTTGCCTCGGCCGCCGCCACCCGCGGGCTGCCGATGCTGGCCGCCTACTGCGCGGCCAAGGCCGGGGTGGCCGGCTTCGTCCGGGCCCTGGCGGCCGAGCTGGGCAGCACCGGGGTGACCGCCAACGCCGTCAGTCCCGGCTCGACCGACACCCCGATCCTGGCCGAGAGCGCGCGGCTGTATGACCTGCCGGGCGCGGCGGCGTTCGCGGCGCAGCAGCCGGCCGGCCGCCTGCTGCGCCCGGAAGAGGTCGCGGCGGTACTGACTTTCCTGGCCGGCCCGGAATCCGGCGGCATGACCGGCGCCATCGTGCCGGTCGACGGCGGCCTGGCCCTGTGACCACGCGGCCCGGCCTCCGGGTGGCGCGGCCCGGCGACCTCGGTGCCCGCGCCGGCGCCCGGCTGCCTGCCGGGATGGCCGTCGAGCTGGACCCGGACACCCGGCAGCTCACCGAGGACGTGCTGTTCGGCGGGTCGCCGGCCCGGGTCGTGCGGCTCAGCGCGGCGGGCCGGGAGGCACTGGCCGAGCTGCGCGGCGGCACGGTGACCTCGGCGGCCGGCGCGGCGCTGGCCGGGCGGCTGGCCGACACGGGCCTGGCGCATCCCCGGCCGGCGCCGGCCGGGGATGCGCTGGACGTCACGGTCGTGATCCCGGTCCGGGACCGGGCCGGCGAGCTGGACCGGTGCCTGACTGCCGCCGGGACGCGGTACCCGGTGCTGGTCGCCGACGACGGATCAGCTAACCCGGCCGCGGTGGCCGAGGTGTGCGCGGCGCACGGGGCGCGGCTGCTGCGCCGCCCGGTCAGCGGCGGGCCGGGAGCGGCCCGGAACACCGCGCTGGCCCAGGCCCGCACTGAGTTCGTCGCCTTCCTGGACAGTGACTGCATTCCGGCGCCGGGCTGGATCGGCGGCCTGGCCGGTCACTTCGCCGACCCGCTGGTCGCCGCTGTCGCGCCGCGGATCGTGGCCCCGGCTGGCCGCGGCGGCGAGACGGATGACGGCGGGGCGAATGCCGCCGGTGCGAGCGGTGGATGCGCCGACGCCGGCGGAGCGGATGACGGCGGGGTGAGCGGTGGATGCGCCGACGCCGGCGGAGCGGATGACGGCGGGGCGGGCGGGGGCGGCGGGACGCTCGACCTGGGCGACCGGCCGGCCCGGGTGGCGCCGCTGACCCGGGTGTCCTACGTGCCGACGGCCGCGCTGCTCGTCCGCCGGGCCGTGCTCGGCGACGGCTTCGATCCCGCACTGCGCTACGGCGAGGACGTCGACCTGGTCTGGCGGCTGACCGAGGCTGGCTGGCGGGTGCGGTACGAGCCGTCGGTCCAGGTGGCGCACGCCGACCCGGAAGGCCGCGCTGCGCTGCTGGCCCGCCGGTTCCGGTACGGCACGTCGGCTGCGCCGCTGGCCTGCCGGCACCCCGGCGCGCTGACGCCGCTGATCCTGCAGCCGTGGCCAGCGCTCACCATGGCGGCCCTGCTGGCGCGCCGTCCGGTGCTCGCCGGCGCGGCGTTCGGCGCCTCGACCGCGCTGCTCGCCCGGCGGCTGCGGGCCAATGGCCTGCCCGCCGACGGACTGGCCCGGCCGATGGCCGGCGGGGTGTGGCAGACCTGGCTGGGCACGGGCCGCTGGTGCGGCCAGTTCGCGGCGCCGGCGGTGCTCGCCGTGCTGGCCAGGCCCGGCGGCGCCACCGTGCGGACCCGGTGGGGGCGGCGGCTGGCGGCGGCGTCCCTGCTGGCCGGCCCGCCGCTCACCCAGTGGGCTCGCGACCGGAAAGCCAGCGGCTCCGAACGATCTGGCCACCAGGGAGTGCGCGAAGCCGCTGGCCCGGAGCGGGCGGGCCGGCACAGCCGGGAGATCCCGGCCGGGCCCGCCGTCCGGCATGAACTGCTCGCGGCCCTGCGCCAGGTCGCGGAAACCCTGACTGACCAGGCCGCCTACGGTGCTGGCGTGTACGCCGGCTGCCTGCGCGAGCGGACGCTGGCCCCGGTGCTGCCGGTCATCTCCGGCAAGCCCTTCGAGGGGCTGCGCAGCCGCCGGGAGACCGGCTAAGCAGAGCTCCAGCCCGGCGCCCGCCTGCGGCCGGTGGCCCCCGCCCGGTGCCTTGACATGTGACTAATAGGTCACCTATGTTGCTGAGTAACGAGAGCGATGAGCGGGCGACACGGGGAGACTTCCATGGAGAAGGTGTACGAGATTTACATCAAGACCACGCCGGAGCGGCTGTGGCAGGCGATCACCGACCCCGAGATCCGGGCCAAGTACAACTTCGGCGCCGGGGTCACCTCGGACTGGACAGCCGGCTCGCACTACGAGATGGGCGCGCCGGCGGCCGGGATGCTGCTGGGGGAAGGCGAGAACCTGGAGGTCGACCCGCCGCGCCGGCTCGTCCAGACGATGGTGGCGCTCTGGAGCGATGAGGTGAAGAGCGAGGGATCGTCGCGGATCACCTGGGAGATCGAGCCGGTCCAGGATTCCTGCCGTCTGACCGTCACCCACGATGAGCTGCGCGAGGGGGCCAACGACCAGCTGTACGGCGGCTGGCCGATGATCTTGTCCGGCCTGAAGACGTGGCTGGAGAGCGGGCAGCTGCTGACCACGCCCGGTTCCCTGATGTACACCTGACCAGCACATTCATCAGTTCTCACCAGCGGCGCGGCCGGGCTCCGGATAGCCCGGACCGCGCCGCTGCACGCGCTGCGTGGTGATCGCACCGGGGCCGGGGCCCTGGCTGCGGCGGAAATTCAGTTGGCTGGTTTGACCGAGTGTCTTAATCTTTGACCGTGCGGTCAGAAACCAGTCCGAGGACTTTTATCGAGCAGGCGCGGCGGGCGCAGATCCTGGCCGCGGCTATCGACGTGCTGGCCGGGCGCGGGTACGGCGCGGCGTCGCTGGCCGCCATCGCCGAGCACATCAGCGTCAGCAAGGGCGTCATCTCCTACTACTTCGCCGGCAAGGACGGGCTGCTGCGCGAGGTGGTGGCCTCCGTGCTGACCGAGGCGGCCGCGTACATGCGCCCGCGGGTGGAGTCAGCGCCGCCGGGCCGCGCGGCGCTGCGCGCTTACGTGACCGCGAACCTGGAGTTCATCGACACGCACCGGCGCGAGATCCTCGCGCTGATCGAGATCTTCAACGGAGCCTCGCCCGGCCGCAGTGTCGCCCCGCCGTACGCGGAGGGGCACCGGGCCGCCGTCGACGCGGTCACCCGGATCCTGGAGCAGGGGCAGCAGGCAGGCGAGTTCGGCGCCTTCCACGCGCGGTTCGCCGCCATGGCACTGCGGGCGGCCATAGACGCGGTGGCGGAGCTGCTGCGCGCCGACACCGAAGCCGACGTGCTGGAGTACGGGGCCGAGCTGGCCCGGCTGTTCGAGAAGGGATTGCAAGCATGATGACGACGAGCTCGCCGAGTCCGGCGCCGGCGTCAGCGGCGGCCGGCCCGGCGCCGGCCCTGCTGATCCGCGGGATGACCAAGCGGTTCGGCGACACCGTGGCGGTGCAGGACGCGGACCTGCGCGTCGAGCGGGGCGCGTTCCTGGGGCTGGTCGGCCCGAACGGGGCCGGCAAGACCACACTGCTGTCGATGGCCACCGGGCTGCTGCGCCCGGACGCCGGCGAGTCCAGCGTGCTGGGCGAGGACGTGTGGCGCCCCGGCAGCGCCGAGCGGGCCAAGTCGCTGCTCGGCGTGCAGCCGCAGGGCCTGGCCCTGCCGCCCCGGCTGACCGGCCGCGAGCTGCTCACCTACCTCGGCCTGCTGCGCTCGATGCCGCCCGCCATGGTCGACGAGCGCACCGAGGAACTGCTCACCGTGCTGGACCTCAGCCACGCCGAGCGCACCCTGATCGGGGACTACTCCACCGGGATGCGCAAGAAGATCGAGCTGGCCGCGGCGCTGCTGCACGGCCCGAGCCTGCTGGTGCTGGACGAGCCGTTCGAGGCGGTCGACCCGGTCTCGGCGGCCGTGGTACGGGCCATCCTGGACGGCTTCACCGGCGCCGGCGGCTCGATCGTGATGAGCAGCCACGTGATGGCGCTGGTCGAGCAGCTGTGCGACTACGTCGCGGTGCTCGACCGGGGCCGGGTGCTGCGGACCGGCACGCTGGAGCAGGTGCGCGGCAGCCACACCCTGGAAGAAGCGTTCGCGGCCATCGTCGGGACCCGTCCGCCGGCCCGGGGGCTGTCATGGTTCACATCCTGATCGGCCTGCGCCGCACCATCGCCCGCCATCAGCTGGCCAGTACCCACCCCGCCAGCCTCGTGCTGATGCTGGTGCTCGGCGTGGCGGCCGCGGCAGGCACGCTGGTCATCGGCTGGGTGTCCTACCCCCGCCCGGCCACCGGCTTCGACGTGGTCGCGCTCACCTCCGCGCTGTGGATCGGCGGGCGGCTGGCCCAGAGCGCGGTATCCGGCGAGCCGGTACTGCGCCCCGAGCTGTTCAGCCTGCTGCCGGTATCCCGCTGGCGGCTGGGCTGGTCCCTGCTCGTGGTGGGGCTGCTCGATCCGGCC
>DASXDJ010000147.1:0-4683 GCA_036490755.1 Streptosporangiaceae bacterium | reverse complement strand
CCGGTCGGCCAGCAACCTGCCGCTGGCCGAGCTCGGTGACCGGATCGCCGCCCAGGTCCAGCACCTGCACCAGCGCACCGGGCGCCCCGTGGACGTCGTCGCCGAGAGTGAGGGCACGCTGGGCCTGTACGCCATGCTGGCCCGGCACCCGCACGTCCCGCTCGACTCGGTGGTCCTGCTCAGTCCCATCGTCGCTCCTGGCCAGGTCAGCTATCCGGCCGGCGCCGGGCCCGGCGCCGACGGTGACCGGGGCCTGGTCCCCGGCTACGAGCTGCGGGCCATGGTGGGCTTCATCGGCAGCCTGTCCCCGTACGGCTCGGCCGGCGCCCAGACCCTGATCAGCTCGGTCAACAAGTCCGGCGCGCAGTTCGCCGGCAAGGCCGCGGCCGTGGCCCGGCACCTCCCGATCCGCTGGCTTCTCGTGCTGCCGCTGGCCGATGCCCTGACCCTGCCCGCGTGCGCGCTGCCCACCCAGGCGGTGGTCGTGCCGGCCCTGCACGGCGGCCTGGCCACCGACCCGGTCGTGGCTCCGATCGTCCGCGGTTTCCTGGACGGCCAGCAGGTGCGCGCCCATTCCGGCCTGCAGGACGTCGCCGAGACGATGGCGGCCGCGGCCAGCGCCTGGCGGATGCCCGTGGGCACCCCGCCGTCGCCGCCCTGCGTGCCCGGCCACGACAGCCCCGAGCGCTGAGCTGGCCCGGGCGGCCGCCCGATGGACCCGGGTGGCGGTCGTGCCGCCGGCCTGGGCCTGCCGCCGGCCGCGCCGCGGGCATAGTCTCGGAGCCGGGCGGCGCCTGCGTCCGGTGCCCGGCGCCCACAGGTGAACAGGAGCAGGCTTTCGTGGCAGCGCAGCTTCCGCCGGGCGAGATGACCTCCGAGCAGCGGCGCCAGTTCGTCCGCGAGCACCGCACCTGCGTATTCGGCTACGGCCGCCGAGAGCACGGCCCGGCGATGACCGTCGTCTACTACGTCATGGACGGCGACGACATCCTGGTCTCCACCATGGCGGCCCGGGCCAAGGCCCGCGCGGTGCAGCGCAGCGAGCAGGTCAGCCTGTGCATCCTGGACGAGAACTGGCCCGTCACCTACCTGCAGGTCTACGGCACTGCCGTACTGGAGACCGGCGAGGAGCTGGCCGCCGACGTGCTCCGGCAGGTGATCGGCATCATGGCCGGCGAGCCAGTTCCCCAGGACCGCCGCGAGCAGATCGCCCAGCTGTCCCGCGACGAGCAGCGGGTGGTCATCCGGGTCCGGCCGTACGCGACATTCGCCACCCCGCCGCGGCACGTGAACCGGATGGAAGACATCGACACGCTCAGCCACTGGACCAGCGCGACGCAGCCCTGGTGAGGGCGGTCGCCTAGCCCGCGCCCGCCGCGGCTGGCCCGGCCTTCCGCGGGCGGCCCCTGCCTGGATGGCGCTTCCGCAGCTTCCGCGATATCCAGGCAGCGCCGCCGGCCAGGACCGCGATGGTGCCGCCCGCCGAGGCGATCAGCCCGATGGCGGCATCCAGAGGCATCCCGCGCTGCGCCGCCTGCCGGGCGCTCAGCCGCGGCGCTCCCGGCGTGCCGGGCGCAGCGCGGTCAGGATCAGGACAGCGGTGAGAGCGAAGCCCGCGGCGTAGCCGGTGCTGCCGACGACCAGGCCGAGGATGGCCGGGCCGGCGCCGTAGCCGGCGTCGTAGGCCAGGTTCCACAGCGCGCTGGCCGTCCCGAGGCTCCCCGCCGGGACCCGGCTCATCAGCAGCGCGAAGGTGGCGTTCTGGATCACCCCGAAGCCGGCACCGAACACGATCATGCCGGCGATGGCCGCGACCGGGGCGGCGCTGGCGGCCAGCAGGGTCATCCCGGCCGCGGCGGTGACCAGGCCGGGTACCAGCAGCCGGGCGTGCCCGCGCCGGTCGCCGCGCCGGCCGGCCCACCAGCGGGTCACGGTCGCGGCCAGTGCCTCGGCGAACAGGGCGGCGGCCGCGGTGCCGCCCGGGGCGCCGGCGGCCAGCGGCAGGAAGGCCACCACGACGCCGGCCGGCACGGTGACAGCGGCGAAGGTCAGCGCCGGGCGGCGCAGGGCGGGCTGGCGCAGCGCGGCCAGCAGGCCGGCCGGGCCCTCAGCCCCGGCGGCCGGGGCACCGGTGGCGCTGCCGCCCGGCGCGGAGCCCGCCGCGGCCGGATGCCGGGCCCGGCCGGGCAGCCACAGCATGCCCGCCAGCGGAGCCAGCGCCGCGGCCGCGGTGATGACGATCACGGGTGCCGGGCCGAGCTGGCCGGCCAGCCAGACGCCGGCCGGCAGGGCGACGACGGCGGGGACGCAGGACACCACGCCGGAGATCCCGGCGCCCTCGCCGCGGCGCTCAGCGGGCACCAGCTCGGCAGTCAGCGCACCGGTCACCACGACTGTGAGGCCGAAGCCCAGGCCGCGCACGACGCACACGGCGATGATCGCGGCCATGCCGCCGCGCGCCAGCAGGACCAGGGCCGGCCCGCCGAGCAGCACGGCGCCCAGGGCGAGCACGGCGCGGTTGCCGAGCCGGGCGATCAGGGCCGGGGCGGCGAACTCCGCGGCCACCCCGGACAGCATCAGCGTGCCGGTGGCCAGCCCGGCACCCGCGCCCCCGGCGCCGGCCGCGGCGACGAGCGTCGGCGTCACCGACAGCAGCAGGTAGAAGCTGGTCAGGGTGCCGAGCGAGGTCGCGAAGACCAGGGCCAGGGTCGGGGTGATCAGCCGCGGCGGCCGGATGGCAGCGGCAGGGACGGGGCGGCGGGCGGCGGTCTCGGCGGAGGTCATCGTGCTCATGGAACTGACGTTAAAGGCCAGCCGGATCACTGATAAGGTCCATTTGCATGGCGATTCAGTGGTCCGGTTTGGGCCCGGAGCTGCTCGTGCGACTCGATCGCGGCAGCGGCCAGGCGCTCCGGTCGCAGCTGGAGTCCGGGATCCGCGATGCGATCCGGGACGGCCGCCTGACGGTCGGCGAGCGGCTGCCCTCATCCCGCGAGCTCGCCCGTGACCTGCAGGTCTCCCGCGGCCTGGTGCAGGAGTGCTACGCCCAGCTGCTGGCCGAGGGATACCTGGACAGCCAGGTCGGCTCAGCCACCCGGGTGGCCAGGGGAGCGCTGCCGGAAGCGGTCCCCGCGGCGGCGCCCGCCCGGCCCGCGCGGTCCCGGCCGCCCCGGCTGATCGCCGATTTCCGGTCCGGCGTGCCGGACCTGGCCAGCTTCCCGCGCGGCGACTGGGCGTGGGCGATGCGCGAGGCCTGCCGGACGGTGCCCAGCGCCGACCTGGACTACGGGGACCCGCGCGGCGCGCGGGCCCTGCGCGAGGTCATCGCGGCCTACCAGCGCCGGGTCCGGGCGGCGGCCGCCGATGCCGAGTCCATCGTGGTCTGCACCGGGTTCGCGCAGGGCCTGGGCCTGGCGGCCCGGGTGCTGGCCGGGCTGGGGGTGACCACCGTGGCCTTCGAGGACCCCGGCTACGGGGATGACGAGACCAGCGGCTCGGTCCGGGCGGTTACCGCGGCCGGGGCGCAGGCCGTCTTCGTGCCCGTGGACGGGCAGGGCGTGGATGTTGCCGCGCTGGCGGCGACCGGCGCACGAGCCGTCGTGGTGACGGCGGCGCACCAGTCGCCCACCGGGGTGGTGCTGGCCGCCCGGCGGCGGCACGAGCTGGCCGAGTGGGCCCGCGCCTGCGACGGCTACATCGTCGAGGACGATTACGACTCCGAGTTCCGCTACGACCGGGAGCCGGTCGGGGTCCTGCAGGGCATTGCCCCGGACCGGGTGCTGACCGTCGGCACCGTCAGCAAGGCGCTGGCGCCCACCATCCGGCTCGGCTGGATCCTGGTGCCGCCTGCGCTGGCCAGGGCAGTGTCGGAGCAGAAAGAGCAGAGCGACCGGGGCAGCTCCGGGCTGGACCAGCTGGCGCTGGCCGCACTGCTGGAGTCCGGCCGGTATGACCGGCACCTGCGCCGCATGCGCGCCGCCTACGCCCGGCGCCGGGCGGTGCTCATCGACGCCCTGGCGGGCCATGCACCCGGCGTCCGGCTCACCGGGCTGGCCGCCGGGTTCCACGCTGTCGCGCACCTGCCGGAGACGGCCAGCGAGCAGGAAGTGGTGGCCGCGGCGCTGGAGCGGTCGGTGGGGCTGTACGGGATGAGCGAGTTCCGGTCCCGCGCCAGCCGCGCCGGCGCCCCGCCGCAGCTGGTCCTGGGCTTCGGCAACGTCAGCGAGTCAGCCATCGACGCCGGCATCACCGCCGTCGCCGGCTTGCTCACCGGCGACCTCTGAGGAACGTTCGCTCGGCGTCCTCCCCTCGCTGCCAGGGCCGGGATGCCGGGTCGGGGCATAGAACGAGGGGATGAGACGACTGCCCTGAATTGTCGGTAGTAACAGGAAAACTCAGGGCATGAGGATGAGGCTGTTTAGAGATGACGAGGCCCTCCCCCGGGCGACAGTGCGTGGCCTGCGCCTTGAGCCCACCGGACGGAATCCGCATCATTTCACGGTGGGCTTTGATGACCTGAGCGAGGGTGTCAAAGGGCTGATGGGCTGCGACCGCCGGACGATGACCAACCCGTACCACTATGGGTAGCCTGTAGCCGAGGAGATGCGATGGAGCCCCAGATTGATCTTGTAGCAGACCTGAATGCCGAGGACGATGACGGACTTGGCTGGTCAGTGCTCAGCG
>DASXDJ010000146.1:0-14157 GCA_036490755.1 Streptosporangiaceae bacterium | reverse complement strand
CGGCCGCCGCTTACGTGTCGGCGGCCAGCACGCCGGAACTGCTGCGGATCGTCTCGCCCGGGAAGTCCGGCGGCCAGCTCGACTTCACCGACTACGGCGCCCCGGTCTCCCTGCAGGCGCCGCCGGCGGCGCAGACCCTCGACGGCAAGAAGTACGGCTTCTAGCCACTGGCGGCTTAGCATCCTCCGCCGGGCGGCGGGCCAGCGAAGTGGCCAGGCCGCCCGGCGCGCCATCCTGCGCCGGGCGGCGGGCCAGTGAGCTGGCCGGGCCGCCCGGCGCGATGCCGGACAGGACCAGGTGGATGACGACGGCAGGAGGACCGGGGCTGCTCACCCCGTCAGTAGCCGTATCCGCCTGACGGGGCCGCGGGGGCCGCGGGCGCTGACCCGGCCACGCCGCCGAGCACGGCGATCCCGGGCGTGGCCACGAAGAAGTTCTGCACGCCCTGGCCCGTCACCTGGCCGGGATGGTCATCCACGAAGGTGTAGAGCGGATGGCCGTTGTAGGTGACCTGGCGGCCGCTGGCGTCCCGGAGCACGCCGACCTTGCCCGTCACCCCGGCTCCCGCGACGGGCGGGACGGTGAGCGGCGGCCACGCCCGGGCCAGGCCGCCGGACACGAGCGAGGTCGTCGCGGTGTCCGGCCGGTAGATGTACAGCGGCATGCCCTGCCTGGTGACCAGGATGGTCTCGGCCTTTCCGCCGATGGTCGCCATCGCGGTGCGCACGGTGGCGCCCGCGGCGCCGCTGCCCGGCCGCATGGAACTGGCGGAGGGGGCGGCGCTGGTCGTCGGCGTGCTGCTGGCCGCGGCGGCGGTGATGCCGCCGCCTGCCGCCAGAACGGCCACGCCGATGCTGGCCACGATGATCGCTGGGCGTTTCATTGTCTGCCTCCTTGGCATTGAGATCTATCTACTAACACGGTTAGTAGAGCGGAAGTGTTCAGCCGCCGGCCACTGCGATGGCGGCGACCTGCGGGACCGGATGCGAGGCCGGCCCGGGGCCCGGTACCGGAGCGGGAGTCACGGACGGCGCGGGGCCGGTCACCTCGGCGGCGCTGGCCTCCAGGCCGGGGCCGGTCACCTGACGGGCGCTCGCCACCAGGGCCCGGACCTCGTCACCGGTGACGGTCTCGCGGTCCAGCAGGGCCGCGGCAAGCTGCCGGAGCGCGTCGCGGTGCCGGGTCAGCAGGTCGCGGGCGCGAGCCTCCGCGCCAGCCAGCAGCGCGGCGACCTCCTGGTCGATTACCCGCTGCGTGTGCTCGGAGTAGCCGCGGGCGGGCCCGGTGCCGGGATGGCCGCCGACCAGGGCGGAGTAGCTGACCGGCCCGACCCGGTCGCTGAGGCCGTAGTCGCACACCATCTGGGTGGCGAGCGCGGTAGCGGCGGCCAGGTCGTCGGCGGCGCCCGTGGACGCCTCGCCGCAGACGAGGCGCTCGGCCGCCCGGCCGCCCAGCCGCACGGCCAGGGTGTCGGCGAGGTAGCTCTCGCCGTACAGCCGCCGCTCATCCACGGGCAGCAGCTCGGTGAACCCCAGAGCCTGGCCGGCGCCGAGCACGGTGACGCGGCTGACGTGGTCAGCATGCGGGGACAGCGCGGCGACCAGGGCGTGACCGGCCTCATGAATCGCGACGGTGGCCAGCTCAGCGGGCGCGGGCGGAGTGGTATGCCGGGTGCCGAGCTGGACCCGGTCACGCCCGCTGACCAGGTCAGCTGCCGTCACGCTGCAGCGGCCGGCCCGGACCGCGCTCACGGCGGCCTCGTTCAGCAGGCTGGCCAGGTCGGCACCGGAGAATCCCGGCGTCGCGGCGGCCACCTGGTCCAGGTCAGCGTCCGGTTCCAGGCTCTTGCCGCCCGCGTGGGCCGCGAGGATGGCCCGCCGCTCACCCCGGTCGGGCAGCGGGACCCGCACCTCGCGGTCAAACCGGCCGGGCCGGCGCAGCGCCGGGTCCAGGGCGTCCGGCCGGTTGGTGGCGGCTAGCACGACGACCCCGCCGGCCTGCTCGAATCCGTCCATCTCCGCGAGCAGCTGGTTGAGCGTCTGCTCCCGCTCGTCGCTGCCGGCATAGCCGCCGTGGTCCCGGCGGCTGCCGAGGGCGTCGATCTCGTCGATGAAGATGATGGCCGGCCCGAGCGTGCGGGCCTGCTCGAACAGGTCCCGGACCCGTGCCGCCCCGACGCCGACGAACATCTCCACGAAGCTCGAGCCCGGCACGTACAGGAAGGGAACCTGGGCCTCGCCCGCCACGGCGCGGGCGAGCAGGGTCTTGCCGGTGCCCGGCGGCCCGGCCATCAGGACGCCCCGCGGGCCCCGGGCCCCGGCCCGGTGATACCGGCCCGGGTCGCGCAGGTACTCCACGACGTCCATGACCTCCGTCTTGACCGCCGGGTAGCCGGCCACGTCCGCGAACCGGGTCGCCGGCCGCTCGTCACTGATCACCCGGGCCCGCGCCTTGCCCAGGGCAGCCGCCCCGCCCAGCCCGCCGCCGGACCGCCGCACGGTCCGCGCGAACAGGTACAGCAGGCCGGCGATCGCCAGGATGGGAAGCACGCCCAGCAGCAGCACCGACGCCAGCGCACCTGATGTCCCGGCCGTGGCGCTGACCTGGACATGATGGGCCGCCAGCAGGCCAGCCAGGTGGCTGCCGCCGAGCGCGACCGGGATAGTCGTGGTGAAATGATGGCCGCCGGCCAGCACGCCACTGACCTGGCCGGAGGGGCCGATGGTGACGGCCCGGACCATCCCGGTGCCGACGTTGGTCACGAAGCGGGTGTAGGTCAGCGGCACGCCGGGCGGGCGGCTGGCCGACACGGTCAGCAGCACGACGAGACCGGCCGTCAGGGCCGGGAACAGCCAGCGCAGCCACGCGGCCATGCGGGCCTGGCCACGCGGGCCAGGCTGGGACAAGCGCATCACAACACTCCTTCTGAGCCGGGATATCCGGGGCCGGCACGGCCGGCGGCCGGACCGGGGCCGGCCACCGGGCCGCGCCGGGCCGCTGCGCCCGGCCCCGCCCCCGCGTGGCCCGGGCAGCTCAGCCCGGTAGCAGGCCCGCGGCGCCGGTCAGCGGCCGTGCAGCCGCTATCTACTAATACGGATAGGAGATGGGTGATGTTCACCGGGACAGCAGCCAGCCGGTGCGACGCTCGTCACACCCGGCGCTAGCCGGCGGAGGACGTTCCGCGGCGGCGCTCGGCCACGAGCGCGAGGCGGTTCAGGACGACCTCGGGCGGCTCGCCGGTCGCCTCGTACAGCTCGCGGAGCACGATCTCGGAGATGAGCTGCATGCCCGCCATCAGCTCTGCCAGGCCGTCGGCGTCCTGCGGGACGAGCAGGGGCAGCGCCTGCCGCTCCAGCTCCGGTGAGTCCAGGCTCGCGGTCATCAGGCCGATAGCCGCCTGCATGGCCTCCGCGACGGCGTCCCCGGCGGCGCCGGGGGTGGTCCCGCCGGGGGTGGTCCCGCCGGGGGTCGTCCCGCCGGGGGTCGTCCCGCCGGCCGCTGCCGAGCCAGCAGGGGGCTCCGCGCCGCGCGCCGGCGGCGGGCCGGGGCGCGCGGCAGCATCGTCAGGCCCGCGCCGGCCCTCGGGCACGAACGGGGCGCCGGGCCCAGGCCAGCCCTCAGGGGCGAGCGGGCCGCCCGGCGCAGGCCGGCCGTCGGGCGCGAAGGGGCCGCTGGATGCGGCGGACCGGCCCGGGCCAGACCAGGGCAGGTGCCAGCCGGCCACGCGGCGGCGCCACCCGCCCGATCGCCAGCCGCGGCGCTGTCCGGCTCGATGCTTAGTCACGGCTGCGGCTCAGACAACCCGGCCGAGCGCCAGGGCAAGCAGCGCCGGGGCGATAGCCAGCAGGACGGGGGTGAGCGCGAGCGAGGCGGCCGCGACGCGCAGCAGCTGGCGCCGCGCCGGGCGCAGCGGCTCAGCGGGCCGCAGCAGCCGGTGAATCCGCGCCACCGAGTCCGTGCCGCTGGCCGCAAGGGCCGGCGCGGGCCTGGCCCCCGTGGCGAGCACGACCAGGGCCGTGGCCAGGGAACGCGGATCGCTGGCCCGCACCGCCGTGTCGTCGGCATGCATCTCGACCAGCCGTGCCACCTGGGCGTCGGCGTCCCGCATCAGCGGCAGGAACGGCAGCACCAGCGCGCCGATCCGGGCCAGCGCGAGCAGCCGGTGATGACGGCCGGCCAGGTGCGCCCGCTCATGAGCGACAACCGCCCGCAGCTCAGCGGGATCGAGCACGCCCAGGGCGCCGGTGCTCAGGATCACCGTCGGGTGCCGGCCGGCCACGCAGTAGGCAACCGGATCAGCGTGCTCGACCAGCACGGCGCCGAGGGCCGGCTCCGGCCGGCCGATGAGCCGGGCAGTCTGCGCGTGCGCCAGCGCCTGGTGCCCGGTGGTGCGCAGGTGCGACAGGGCGGTGAGCAGGGTGCGGGCCGCGATGCCGGCGGCCAGGGCGAGGCCGAGCACGGCAACGGTCGCGCCGCCGGGCGTGCCGTAGGTCTCGCGCAGCCGCAGCACGCAGGCGCCGATCAGCGCGCTGAGCTCGCCGCCCAGCGCCGTGGCGTGCACCGCCAGGGTGAGCCCGGCCAGCCCGAGCGCGGCGACCACCGACCATGCGGCCGCCAGGTAGGTGACGATCCCCAGCATCGGTGCCCGGGACTGCCACCCGGCCCGGCGCAGCAGGCTGGCGCCGAGCGTGCCGACGCCGACCGCGTAGCCGATCAGGATGACCGCGATGGTCACGGGGCCTCCCCGTCGGCGGGCTCGCGCAGGGCCTGGTCCAGCGCGTCGCGCAGGACCGCGGCATCGTGCGGGCTCATCTGGAGCGCGAAATGCGCGAGGGCCCGCCGCCGGTCCGGGCTGGACTCCAGCGCCTCGTTCATCAGGGCCGTGGTGTAGCCGGACCGCGACCCGGTCGGCTCATAGCGCCAGGCCCGGCCGTCCCGTTCCCGGCGCAGCCAGCCCTTGCGGTGCAGGTTGTCCATGACGGTCATGACCGTGGTGTACGCGATGACCCGGTCCTCGCTCAGATCGTCGAGGATCTCCCGGACCAGGGCCGGGCGGCCCCGTTTCCACAGCCGGTCCATGATCACTGCTTCCAGCTCACCAAATCGTCGCATCGCCCACTCCCGGACGTGGCCAGGCGAACCTGGCCAGATGTCGGCACACCGCCGTCGTCTACTATCACGCATAGGGTAGGCACCGGGTTCAGGCGGCGGACCCGGTTTTTTCGCTGGCGGCCAGGCAGTGAACGGAATCATCCTACTAAGCGTATTAGTAGGCATGTCTGAGACCACGCCTGACCGCGGCACACGGCCGACCGCCGATGCCGACGCCGATGCCGCCATCCGCCAGCTGTACGGCCGTCACGCGAGCGCGCTGCGCCGCTATGTGGCGCGGTACTGCGCCGACCGGGCGACCGCGGACGACATCGTGCAGGAGACCTTCATCCGGGCCTGGCGCCACCTGCCCCGGCTGAGCGCTGATGACCGGCCCGTCCGGCCCTGGCTGTTCCGGGTCGCGCGCAACCTGCTCATCGATGCCGACCGCGCCGCCCGGGTCCGGCCGGCGGTCACCGGCTCGCCGCCCGCCGAGGACGGGCGCCCCGACGCTGGCCTGGACCAGGTGCTGGACCGGGAGCTGATGGCCGCCGCACTGCAGCGCCTGTCTCCCGCCCACCAGGCCATGCTGGTCGAGACCTTCTACCGCGACGCCAGCCTGGCAGGCGCGGCCCGCACGCTGGGCATCCCGCCGGGCACGGCGCGGTCCCGCCTGCACTATGCGCTGCAGGCGCTGCGGCGCCAGCTGGACCAGGCCAGCGCAGCACCGCCGGCCCGGGCAGCCTGAGGCCGGCAGCGGCCTGGTCGGTACGCTGCCCAGGTGAGCGCAGGTGCGGCCGGGCGTGCTCCCGGAACTGGCAGTGATCACGACGTCATCCCGGGCAGCGATGAGCGGCTGCGGCAGTTCGCGCGCGGCCGGCGGTTCCTGCTCGGCAGGCCCCGCGATCTCGCCTTCGTGCCGGATCCGGACCGGCTGCTCTTCCTGCGCTCACTGGCCGCTGATGACGCGGTCACCGGACTGTGGTCGCTCGACCTCGCCAACGGCGCGGAGCGCCTGCTGGCTGATCCCCGAGAGCTGCTGGGCGGTGCGCCCGAGGTAGTCCCGGCGGCCGAGCTGGCGCGGCGTGAGCGGATGCGCGAGACCGGCCGCGGCATCGTGGCGTACTCGCTGGGCGCCGATGGCCGGCGCGCCGCGTTCATGCTCTCGGGCCGCCTGTTCAGCTGCCACCTGGGCACCGGGGTCACGACGGAGGTCCCGGCCGCGGGTCCGGTCATCGACCCGCAGCTGCGGCCAGACGGGACCGCGGTCGCCTACCTCGCCGGCCGCGCCCTGCGGGTCACCGGCCTGGACGGGCAGGTGCTGCTGGAACTGGCGGATCCCGACCCGGAGGTGAGCTTCGGCGCGGCCGAGTTCGGCGCGGCCGAGGAGATGAGCCGCCAGCACGGCTACTGGTGGAGCCCGGACGGGCGCCAGCTGCTGGTGGCCAGGGTCAGCGAGCACGCGGTCGCGTCCTGGTGGCTGGGGGATCCCGCGGACGCGGCGCCGGAGCCGGTGCGCCAGCGCTACCCGTTCGCCGGCACGGCCAACCCGCAGGTGCGGCTGCTGCTGGCCCGCCTCGACGGCCAGATCACGGACGTCGACGTCCCCGGCGACGAGCTGCCCTACCTCCTGGCCGCGCGGTGGGAGGCGGCCGGGCCGCTGCTGGCGCTGCATACCCGCGATCACGGGCGCAGCGAGTACCGGGCCGTCGATCCGGAGACGGGCGTCACCCGGCTGCTGCGCGCCGACACCAGCCCCGACTGGCTGGAACTCGTCCCCGGCACGCCGCACCTCCTGCCGGACGGCCGGCTGCTGCACGCCGCGCACTCGGCGGACACTCACCGGCTGTTCATCGGCGACCAGCCAGTGACGCCGGCCGGGCTGCAGGTCACCAGCGTGACGGGCAGCACGGGCGGGGCGACGATCTTCTGCGCGGCACCGGAGCCGACCGAGCGGCACGTGTACTCCCTCGACCACGGCAGCGGCGAGGTCACCCGGCTGGCGGGCGAGCCGGGCCTGCACAGTGCGGTGGCGGACGGCTCGCTGCTGGCCATCTCCTCCGAGACGCTGGACCACGACGGCATCACGGTGCGGGTGCTCCGCGGCGGGCAGCAGGTAGCCGCCGTCGGATCGCTCGCCCAGCCGGCGTTCGCGCCGGGCGTCACGCTGCTGTCGGCGGGCGAGCGTGAGCTGCGGACCGCGGTCATCTTCCCGCGCGACGACCTGCGGCCGGGCGGGCCGCTGCCCGTCGTGATGGCCCCCTACGGCGGGCCGGCCCAGCAGGTCCTGCGGGCCCGGCGGCTGTTCTACGAGCCGCAGTGGCTCGCCGACCAGGGCTTCGCGGTGATCGTCGCGGACGGCCGCGGCTCCCCCGGCCGCGGACCCGCCTGGGAGCGCGCGTTCCGGTTCGACGTGGCGAGCGCCGCCCTGGAGGACCAGGTCGCCGCCCTGGAGCACGTCGTGGCGCGGTACCCGGGCGAGCTCGACCCGGGCCGGGTCGGGATCCGCGGCTGGTCATTCGGCGGGTACCTGTCCGCCCTCGCCGTGCTGCGCCGGCCCGACGTGTTCGCGGCAGCCATCGCCGGGGCGCCGGTCAGCGAGTGGCGCTGGTACGACAGCGTCGCCACGGAGCGGTACCTCGGTGACCCCGGTGAGCACCCGGACGCCTACGACCGCAGCTCGCTGTTCCCGGACGCCGCCCGGCTCAGCCGGCCCCTGCTGCTGGTGCACGGCCTGACCGACGACAACGTGCACCCGCGGCACTCGCTGGCGCTGTCCCGGGCGCTGGCGGCCGCGGGACGTGACCATGAGCTGCTCCTGCTGCCCGGCGTCACGCACATCACCTGGCAGCCGGAGACCATCGAGCTGCTGCTCGCCGCGCATGTCCGGTTCTTCCGCCGCTGGCTGGCACCGGGCGCGCAGGCGCCCGGCGCGCGGGTGGCGGTCTGACCGCGGCCCGGCCGCCGGACCCGGACGCTGCCGCCCGCCGTGGCGCCGGCCGCCAGCCGGGGCCGGGCGCCATCCACCGTCAGGGAGGCAGAGACCCATGGCAGTAACGATCCTGCGGAACGCGGCGGTACTCGATGCCGCGAGCGGGGTTCTCCGGGACGGCCAGTCGGTGGCCGTGGAGGACGGCCGGATCGCCGACGTCGGGCCCGGCCTGACCGGCCCGGGCGACGCGGTCATCATCGACGTCGCCGGCCGCACGGTCATGCCGGGGCTGATCGACGCTCATACCCATCCGGCCATCGTGGATCACGATGTCTTCGGCATGGCTGAGTGGCCGCCCACCTATGTCGCCGCCCGGGCCAGCCATGTCCTGGCGGGCATGCTGGCCCGCGGCTTCACCTCGGTCCGGGACGTCGGGGCCGGCGAGACCGGGCTGGCCCGGGCCGTCGAGGAGGGCTACTTCACCGGCCCGCGGCTGTTCTACGGCGGCAAGCAGCTGTCCCAGACCGGCGGGGCGGGCGACTGGCGGGCGCCGAGCCGCACCGTGTACGACGACAACTACTACTCCCCCGCCATCGGGGTCATCTGCGACGGCGTGGATGAGGTCCGGCGGGCGGTCCGCGAGGAGGTCCGCCGCGGGGCGCACCACATCAAGGTGTACCTGAGCGGCGCGGTCGACTCCCCCAGCGACCGGGTGGACTCCACCCAGTTCTCCATGGAGGAGCTGCGGGCGATCGTCGAGGAGGCGACCGCCGCCAACATCTACGTGGCCGGGCACGCCTACACCTCCCGGGCCGTCAACCGCGGCCTGGAAGCCGGTGTCCGCAGCATCGAGCACGGCAACCTGATGGACGCCAGCAGCATCCCGTTCTTCCAGCGGTACGGCGCCTTCTACGTTCCGACCATCGTCACCTACCACGCTCTCGCCGCCCGGTCCCGGCAGGGCCTGCTGCCCGCCGACATCGCGGGCAAGCTGGCCGAGGTCATCGACGGCGCGCTCGGAGCGCTGGAGATGGCGCACGCGGCGGGCCTGCCGATCGTCTACGGCACGGACCTGTTCGCCGACCTGCACGACCAGCAACTGCAGGAGTTCGTAATCCGGTCCCAGATCGTGCCGCCGGCCGACCTGATCCGGTCCGCGACGACTACCGCCGCGCGGCTGCTGCAGCGCGAGGGACAGCTTGGCGTGATCGCCCCCGGCGCGCTGGCCGACCTGCTGGTCATCGACGGGAATCCGCTGGACGACATCCGGGTGCTCACCACCCCGGAGCAGACCCTGAAGCTCATCATGAAGGACGGCCAGATATTCAAGAACGAGACCTGACCGGCACGCACGGGCGTTGACCTTCAGGTTCCCTGAAGCTGCATGATGAACGGGTGCCAGTTGCTGAGCTGATGTCGATCGGCAAGTTCGCCCAGTGCAGCGGCCTGACGCCGAGTGCGCTGCGGTTCTACCAGGACGCCGGGCTGATCAGGCCGGCGGTCGTGGATGACGCCTCGGGTTACCGCTACTACGCCGCCGGGCAGCTGGCGCAGGGCATTGCCATCCGCCAGCTGCGCGACATGGCCATGCCGCTGGGCGCGATCCCGCAGGTCCTGGACGGTGACGCCGCCGAGGCGGGCCGCCTGATCGACGAGCACGTGGCCCGGCTCGGGGATCAGCTACGGCAGGCCCGGCGCACGGCCGCGGCTTTCCAGGAGCGCCCGGGCGAGGGGTCCGGGCTGCCCGTCGCCAGCATGAAGGGACCGGTGCTGGCGGCCGCCGCCGAGCAGATCCTGACCGCCGCTGCCCCCGGACCGGGCAGCCCGGTACTCGGCGGCCTCCGCGTGGAGGCGGCCTCCGGGGCCCTCACCCTGACCGCTACCGATGGCTACCGCCTGGCGACCCGCACACTGGTTCCCGACCAGGCGCCCGGCACCACCTGGGCCGCCACGCTGAACGGAGACGACCTGCGCGAGATACTCCCGAGGATCCGGCACCGGGCCCTGGTCCATGTCGAGGCCAGCCGGCCGGGAGTCAGGCTGCGCACCGACTGCGGGCATACCGAGTACTGCCGGACCGTAGCTGGCCAGTACCCGGATTACCGGCTGCTGCTGTCCGCGCTGCCTCCTGCCGCGACCCGGCTCACCGTCGCCAGGGACGCGCTGCTGCGCGCGCTCGACCGGCACGCCGGGAACCTGATCCGCCTGCACGTGACGCGCGGCGGCCTGACCCTCGGGCCGGCACCCGAGGTCGCCGCCCCCCGGTCGCTCCGGGCCCGCTCGGCCGGCCCGCCCGCGGCGGCCTGGTTCCACCTCACCACCTTCTACCCGGCCGTCAGTGCCGCCATCGGCCCGGACCTGATGCTCGATCTGCGCGGACCAGGGCAGCCCGCGACTATCCGCTCCGCGGACACCGGGGACCTCACCACCCTGGCCATGCCAGCCCGGCCCGGTGTCTCGCTCGCTCCGGCCGGGTCCGGGACTGGATCACTCCCGTGACCGGCTCCGCTGCTCACCCGGACCCGGTCATGGATGCCATCACTGCCGCGATAGCCGCGGGCGGCGCCGGAGACGGCGAGGGCGCCCGGGTTGCGCTCCTGGCCATCTGGGACGACATCGGTGCCAGCGGTGACGCGCTGCACCGCTGCACCCTCGCGCACTACCTGGCCGACCTGTACGACGATCCGGCAGTCGCCCTCACCTGGGATGTCCGCGCCCTGGATGCCGCTGACGCCCTGACCGAGGAGCGGGCCCAGCAGCATCACGCGAGCCTGCACGTCGCCGGCTTCTATCCCTCCCTGCATCTCAACCTGGCCGATAACTACCGGCGGCTTGGCTCCTTCGCCGCGGCCCGTGACCACATCGCGGCTGCCCGCCAGGTCCTCCCCGCCCTGCCGCCCGGGCCGTACGGCGACCTCATCCGCCAGGCCGTCGGCGACGTCAGCGAGGCCATCACGCAGCGAGTGACCGCCAGGCGAGCCACCGCGCCCGGCCCGGCAGCCCGCGGGGGCTGAATCCGCTGAGCTCCTCCGGCGGCCCGTGACCGGCCCGCCTGACATCCGGCGACGGTAGGTCGTCGGACAGGGAAAGGAGGAACGATGAACAACTTTCAGGAGATCGCCGACCGCGTCGAGATCGAGGCCCTGCGCGGCGAGTTCACCGATGCGGCAATGATGCGCGACCGGGCTCGCATGGCCGCGCTGTTCACGCCGGACGGGGCCCTGCGGATGCCCAACATTCCCGCCGAGCTGATCGGCCCGGAGGAGATCCGCGCCGGGGGCGAGCGGCTGCAGGCCCAGTGGGATTTCTTCGTCCAGACCACGCACCCGGGCACGATCCAGCTGGACGGCGACACCGCCTCCGGCCGCGCCTACATCCAGGAGCTCGCCCGGACCCGCGACGGCCGCCAGGGGCTGAACTTCGCCATCTACCACGACCGTTACCGGCGCACGCCGGACGGCTGGAAGTTCGCCGAGCGCGTTTACGAGGTCCGGTACCTCGACACCACGCCGCTGGCAGGCGGCCCGCCCCGTGCGGCGGGCGAGCCTGCTGACCCGCCGGATGGTTCTGGCGCCGAGGCGGAGACCGCCGGCTAGGCGGCCCGGCCGACCTCGTAGGTGACGAAGGCCAGCCCCGAGCCGAGCGGCTGCGCGCTGATCAGGCGCAGCGGCTTGGCCTCGCTGGTCTCGCCGAACAGCCGCTGGCCCGCTCCGAGCACGACCGGGAAGATCACCAGCCGCAGCTCATCGGCCAGGTCGTGCTCCAGCAGGGTGCGCAGCAGCTGGTAGCTGGCGTAGACCAGGATCTCGCCGCTGATCTCCTGCTTCAGCTGGGTGACCTCCTTGACCGGGTCGCCGCGCAGGACCGTCGCGTTGGACCACCGGGGCTCGGCCAGCGTGCCGGACACGACGTACTTGGGCAGGCTGTTCAGCTTGTCTGCCCACTCGCCGGGGCGGTTCAGCCAGCGCTCGGCGAACCACTCATCGCTGCGCCGGCCCAGCAGCATGGCCTCGGCGCCCAGGGCCTCGGCGGTCTCGACCCTGGTCCATTCGGCCAGGTCCGCGCCGCCGAACTGGCCGAACCAGCCGCCGAGCCGGAAGCCCTCCTGGCCGTCCGGGTCCTGCACGACCCCGTCGAGCGAGGCATTGGCGGTGATGACGATCTTGCCCATGTCCGGTTCCCCTCAGCAGCGTTGTGGATCACTGATGAGGACACGGCGGTGCCGGGGAACTGGGCGACGGCCCGCCGCCCAGTTCCCCGCCCGGCCGGTGTCGCCCGCCGGGCGGCCTCAGTGCTGGTGCGGCGGCCGGGGGTGGTGACCGCTGCCGCCGCCGGCCGGGCCGGTGCCCGACCGGCGGACGAAGGTGACGCTGTCCATGACGGCCTCGTCGGTGATGGAGGTGATAGTAGAGCCCGTCTGCGTCGGGTCGATGGCCCGGACGTGCATCTTCGTCTGGCCGCCCCAGATCCGCGGCGCGGTGACGTCGATGACCAGGTGGCAGTACTGGGCCCGGCGGTAGCCGGACCAGCCGGTGACCGGGTCGGGCTCGGAACTGGTGCCGCCGGTCCCGCCGCGGATCGTCTGGCTGCCCCACACCTCGAGTGCGGGCGTGCCGGTTCCGGTGCCGGCCAGGTCGCCGCCGCCGCTGGTGCCGAACCACCCGGAGGTGGCTGAGGCCGCCAGCCCGGCGCCGCCGCCGCCGGTGCAGATGTAGGTGGTGCCCTCGGTGGCCGGGGTGGTCGTCCCGCCGGGCGGGACGTGGGCGCGCACGACGTTGTCCCGCATCGGGTAGGTCCGCTCGTACAGGTGGTTGTGGCCGTTGATCACCAGGTCGACCCCGAACCGGTCGAAGATCGGCTGCCAGGCGTGCCGGTCGCCGCCGTCCGAGCACGGGCCGCCGCTGCAGTACGGGCAGTGGTGGAAGAACACCACGACGAAATCGACGCCCGAGTGCGGGGCCCGGTACTTCGTCAGCTGCTCGATCAGCCAGATCGTCTGCCGGCCGCCGGTGTAGCCGTTGTTGACGACGTCCAGGGCTGACACGTCGCTGTCGTCCAGCCCGATGATGGCCACGTTCCCGTAGGCGAAGCTCTGCACCACTTTGGAGCCCGATCCGGCGGCGGCCGCGTTCGCGCCGAGATGCGGAAAGCGGGTCAGGATCCCGGCGAAGCCGTTGTCGGTGAGCGGCTCTACATCGTGGTTGCCCATCCCGACCATCCACGGGATCGACTGCCCGGCGCTGGGGCCCAGCAGGCCGAAGTACTCATCCCAGGCGCTCGGGGTATAGGCCTGCGGGATGCCGACACCCTTGTAGGTTCCGTCATCGGCGGCGTAAGACAGGTCACCGGCCACGACGGTGAAGTCGGGGTCGAACGCGGCGATGCTCTGCATGACGGGCTGGGAGCTGGTGGTGAAGGTGTCCTCGTCACCCGTGGCGCAGAACCGGAAGTCGGTCACGCCGGCCTTGCCGGTCCGGAAGGTCGTGTCCGGGCCCCACGCCCGCCCGTCGTTGCTGACGGAGTAGTGATAGGTCGTGTCCGGGTCGAGCCTGGTCACCAGCGCGTGCTGGTAGGCGGTCAGGTCCAGGTTGCTGGCCGGCGCGTTGACCGGCGTCGGCACCAGGTCGCTGGCCGCATGCAGGGTGTGCCCGTACTCCCGGGTCCGGCCCCACCGGACCATCGGCGCGGGCACGTTCGCCGCGCTCTGGTAGGCGCCAGCCGACCACGAGATGTGCATCTCGGTCGCCGGGTCGGGCCCGAACGCGATCCACTGCGGCCCGGCCGGGCTGCCCGCGGCTGAGGCATCGGCGTAGGTGCGGCTCCAGAACACCGGCCCGGCCGCTGCGACCGCCCCGGCCGCGGCGGCGCCCTTCAGGAAGCGCCGCCGTGAGTAGCGCTGCCTCAGGTAGTCGTGCATCTCCTGAGCGGACATGTCCTTGACCAGGCGCTGCGGGATGTCCCCGTACGGTGTCTGCATGGCCACAAGCTAAAAGGTCATCGTGAACGCATTCTCGCCGCGAGTGAAGTTCACCTGTCGCAGCGGCGAATAATCGGGCGGGCAGCGAAAAGGATCACCAGGCTGTCCTGGATCCGCGCGGCGCTGATGGTCACGATGACGCGGACGGGCCGGGGCG
>DASXDJ010000145.1:0-52211 GCA_036490755.1 Streptosporangiaceae bacterium | reverse complement strand
AGCGTCAAGGGCTGACCAGCGCCGCGCCGTGCCCCGGGTGCCCGGGGCACGGCGCGGTTGCTGGCCAGACCCGCAGATAGGAGATGTGTGGCTCCGACATTGGCCCCCGAGGCGCGCACCGCGCCGCAGGTCCGGCGCCGGCCGCGGGCCAGCGCCCAGTCCCGCAGGAACGGCCGGACCGGGGTGCTCCTCGTGCTCCCGGCACTGGCGTTCGTGGCGGTCTTCGCGCTGTTCCCGCTCGGCTTCGGCGCTTACATATCGCTGACGAACTGGCCGCTCGTCGGCGCGTATCACTTCATCGGGCTGGGTAACTACACGGCGCTGATCCACAACGCCGTGTTCGTGCAGTCCATCCTGTTCACCCTGAAGTACACCGGGATCGTGACCATCCCGATCCTGGTCGTCGGGTATGCGCTGGCGGTGTTCGTGCGCGCGAACCGGCGCGGCTCGGCGCTATTCCGGACGCTGATCTTCCTGCCCTACATCGTCGGCCTGGTCACCGAGAGCTACATGGCCGTGGTCGAGCTGCAGCCCACCTCGGGCTCGGCCAACTACGCGCTGAGCAAGCTCGGCCTGGTCTCGGACTCCACCGCCTGGCTGGTGCACACCGGCCAGGCGCTGACCGCGATCAGCGTGCTGGTGGTCTGGTTCTACGCCGGCTTCGCGATGATGATGCTGCTGGCCGGGATGCAGAGCATCCCGCGCGACCTGTACGAGGCGGCCCGGGTGGACGGGGCGTCGTGGTGGACGGCCGAGCGGCGGCTCACCATCCCGCTGCTGCGCCGCTGGCTGGCGCTCAGCCTGATCATCTCGGTGGTCGGCTCGCTGCTGGCCTTCAACCAGTTCTTCGTGATGACCGACGGCGGCCCCGGCACCAGCACGGTGACCGTGGTGATGTCGATCTACGACACCGCGTTCGCGCAGTTTGACGTGGGCCTGGCCAGCGCGATGTCGGTGGTGCTGGTCATCGTGGTCGGCCTCATCACGTTCCTGCAGTTCCGGGTTCTGCGTGAGGAAGGCAGCTGATGGCAGTCGCAGCTCGGCGGGCGGGCCCCCGCGCGCCGTCCGTCGGGCAGGAGCCCGGCGGCCGGTTCTGGTTCATCCTGGCCGGGATCCTGATCAGCGCGGTCTTCGTCCTGCCGCTGGCCTGGGAAGTGCTGCGCTCGTTCCAGCCGGAGTCGGCGATCAGCTCGGCGCCGTCGGGAGCGAGCTTCCACCACCTCACGCTGGGCAATTACCGGACGCTGCTGTCCGGCCCGGCCGGCATCATCCGCAACGTGGTCAACAGCCTGGTCGTGTCGGTGCTGGCCACGGCCCTGACGTCGGTGGTGGCGACGCTGGCCGGCTACGGCTTCGGGCTGTTTAAATTCCGGTTCTCCGGAGTGGCCTTCGGCATGATCCTGCTCGCGTTCATGATCCCGTTCCAGGCCGTGCTGACCCCGCTGTTCCTGGAACTGCACGACATGCACCTGCTCAACAGCCTGCTCGGCCTGGGGCTGTTCTACACGACCTTCAACCTGCCGGTCGGGGTCTACGTGATGACCAACAGCTTCGCCCAGGTTCCCGCGGAGATCGTTGATGCCGCCCGGGTGGACGGCGCCTCGGTCACCCGGACGCTGCTGTCGGTGCTGCGCCCGCTGGTGCTGCCCGGCGTGGCCACCACGGCGCTGTACGCGTTCCTGTTCTCCTGGACCGAGTTCCTCGGCGCGCTGAGCTTCCTGACCAACGACAGCCTGTTCACCCTGCCGGTCGCGCTCAGCAACGTCGAGACCGGCACCTACGGGTCGGTCAACTACGGACTGCTGCTGGCTGGCGCCGTCATCGCGATGGTGCCGTGCATCGTGGTCTACATCTCGCTGCAGCGCTACTACGTCCGCGGCCTGCTGTCCGGGGCACTTAAGGGCTGACCGGGCCCTCGACCAGCGCGAACGAGCGGGCCGGCAGCGTCAGCTCCAGTACCGGGCCGCGGGGCTTCTCGGTGCCCTCGGTGAGGGTCACCGCCTGCACGTCCGGCAGCGTGCGCTGCTCCGGGCCGCGCTCGGCGGTGACGACAGTGACCCGCACCGGGCCGCCGAATGTCCCGCCGCGCAGCACCAGCCGGGCCGGCCACGGTCGGCCCGGTCACGTGACAGTCCACGGCCTCATCCAGCGCGCCCCGGGCGTGCAGCAGCACCGGGTAGTAGATGGGCTGCACCGCTGCGGCGTCCGGCGTCGTGACCACCGGCGCGATCACGTTGACCAGCTGAGTCAGGTTGGCCATCCGGACCCACCAGCAGTTGCGGACGAAGATGTTGAGGTAGGTCCGACGGCCGGCATCTCCGAGATGTCGTAGCGTTCGTCCATCATCGAGTCCCGGGTCCGGTACCAGACGTTCCACTCGTCGTAGGCGATCCGCGGCGGCGCGGAGATCCTCTTCGTGTACGCGACCCGCCTGATCATCGCGCTGGCCGCCTGGATGGCCCGCTCGGCCATGTGCGCGGCCAGCACGTTGGGCCAGTACTCGCCCGCGCCGGTGTAGATGTGCACCGAGTGCAGGTCGACCAGCGGCGCCAGCCCGTTGATGACCGTCTGGTCCCAGTCGCTCCAGCCGCTGTTGCCGCAGCTGACTAGCACCGCACCGGGGTCCAGCCGCCGGATGGCCCGCGCCCACTTAGTCGCCGTGGCCACGTACTCCTCGGCGGCCATGCCGCCGACCTGCCATTTCCCGTACAGCTCGTTGCCCAGCGCCCAGTAGCGCACCCGGTACGGCTCAGCGCGGCCATTGCCGCGGCGCTGAGCGGCCCAGTCGGTCTGGCCCGCGCCGTTGCAGTACTCGATCCAGGCCAGCGCCTCTTCCAGCGAGCCGGTGCCCATGTTGAGGCAGATGATCGGGTCGGTGCCCAGCTCGGCTGGCGAAGTTGCCGCCGGGCCAGCGCAGCACGCCCAGCCGCAGGTCACGGAGCAGGGCCAGCACGTCAGTCCGGAAGCCGCTGGCATCCGACAGCGGCGACCCCTCGCCGTACACGCCCCCGTAGATGCAGCGCCCGACGTGCTCGATGAAGCCGCCGAACACGTTGCGGTCCAGGTCGCCGAGCGGCCGGGTCAGGTCAACCGCGATCTGCGTGGGGCCGGGGCTGTCGTCGCGCACGACGCTGCCGGGCGCGGCGGCGGCACCGGGTGCGGGCTGCTGGCCGGGCCGGGGCCGCGGCCGGAGTGACCGGAACGTCGCCAGGTCCAATCTCGTGCCGCCGGGCGGGACTCGCGGGCCGCCGCCGGGCAGGATCGAAAGCCAGCAGACATGGCAAAATGTCAGCAGCTAGCCGGATACGGCGGCCACGCTAGGGCGCCCCGCGGCGCCGGTCAACGAAGCCCGGGCGGCGGTCCGGTGAACTTCCGCTGACCGGGGTACCGCCTGACCGCGCCGGCCGCCCGGCCGCGAGAATGCCCGGGCGTCACCACGGAGAGGATGTTCTAGGGATGAGCCGCGTCGTCGTCATCGGAGCTACGGGCCACATCGGCAGCTACCTGGTTCCGCGACTGGTCCGGGCCGGCCATGAGGTCATCGCGCTGAGCCGCGGCACCCGTGAGCCCTACCACCACAGCGCGCAGTGGGCCGCGGTCAGCCGGGTCACCGCCGACCGGGACGCCGAGGACGCCGCCGGGACTTTCGGCGACCGGATCGCCGCGCTGCACGCCGACGCGGTCATCGACCTGGTCTGCTTCACCGCCGCCTCGGCCGCGCAGCTGGTCGACGCGCTGCGGCCGGCCCGCCCGCTGCTGGTGCACTGCGGCACGATCTGGGTGCACGGCCCGGCGCTGGTGGTGCCGGTCACCGAGGACGAGCCGCGCACTGCCTACGGCCCGTACGGCACCGGCAAGGCCGAGATCGAGGCCCTGCTGCACCGGGAGACGGTCCGCGGCGGCGTGCCCTCGGTCGTCCTGCACCCGGGCCACATCAGCGGTCCCGGCTGGCCGGTCATCAACCCGGCCGGCAACCTGGACCCGTCGGTCTGGACCACGCTGGCCACCGGGAAGCCACTGCCGCTGCCTGATCACGGGCTGGGCGTCCTGCACCACGTGCACGCCGATGACGTGGCCCAGGCGTTCGAGCTGGCGCTGACCCGGCCCGCCGCGATCGGGTCCAGCTTCCACGTGGTCGCCGCGCAGTCCATGACGCTGCGCGGGCTGGCCGCCGGGGCGGCGGCCTGGTTCGGCCGCGAGCCCGTGCTGGACTACGTGGACTGGCCAGAGTTCGAGCGCCGGGCGGGCGCGGAGCATGCCGAGGCAACCCGCGAGCACACCTTCCGCAGCATCACCGCGAGCATCGACCGGGCCCGCCAGGTGCTGGGCTACGCCCCGCGGTTCAGCACCCTGGAGACGCTGCAGGAGGCGCTGCGCTGGCTGGCCGCGAACGGCCACGCCGACGTGGCGGGCCAGGAGATCTAGACCGGGCCAGCCGCCCCCGGCCGCGCGCCGCGTCGCGGTGCGGGCCAGGGCAGCCCGGGCCCCGTTTGGTCGAATCCGGATAGCCACGACGCGCGGCCGCCCGGCATGGCCGGTAAACCGGCTGCCCGGTACGGCCGGAAATGCGGCTGCCCGGTACGGCCGGGGATGCCGTCGCCCGGTACGGCCGGGCTGCCGCCGCTGCTGCGGCCGGAGGTGGCCGGGCGGGCGGTGTCAGTCGCGGGCGGGCTCGCCGTGGCCGCCATTGGCGCGACCCCGGCCCCAGTACGCCTTGGGCGACATCTGCTCCGCGGGCAGGCCGCGGCCGGCCAGCACCTCGCGCAGGGCCAGCACCACCCGGGCCTCGCCGAGCAGGTAGGCCTGGCCGCGGCCAGGCGGCAGCTCGACCTCGGCGGCCTCGCCGGTCAGCGCGCCGGGCTCGCCGGCCCGCCCGTTCAGCCGGTGCAGCCAGGTCAGCCGGGTGCGCGCCGCGGCACTGACATCCTGCTCGTCGGCCGCGTCGGGCACCTCGAGCACCATGGTCGCCACGCTGTCGCCGGGCAGCGCCTCGGTCATGGCGAAGATCGCGGGCAGGGCCGACTCATCGCCCATGAACAGGTGCCAGTCCGCGGCGGGCGAGACGGTGATCTTGCCGCGCGGGCCGATGCCCTCGATCCGGTCGCCGGGCTGAGCCGCCCGGATCCACCGCTCGCCGGGGCCATCACCGTGCAGCACCACGTCCAGGGTGAGCTGCCGCGCGGCCAGGTCCAGGTAGCGAATGGTGTACCGGCGCCGGACCGGGCGATTTCCGTCGGCGGCCACCAGCAGCATCACGTCCTGGCCGGGTGCGTAGCTGAAGCCCTCCAGCTCCGGCGCGGTCAGCTCGATCCGCAGCATGTGCGGGGTGAGCTGCGCGGCGCTGGCGACGGTGAACTGCAGCCGCCTGGTGTCGGCCAGGTTCCCGGTGAGCCGGGCGAACGGGTCATCCAGCGTCTCGCGGACAGCCTGGGGCAGGGCATCAGTCATCGGGCATCACCATGAACTCCGGCGGGTCTCCTGGTCAGTAGCCGGATCAGCGGCCCGGCGCGACTGCCCACAGTACGCGACAGGCAATCAGCCAAGTGACGCTGGAGGTTAGCGCCGTCGCCGTTCAGAATGGGGGGCGGAGCGAGGGACCAGGGGGACAGCCATGCCAGACCTGGATGAGCCAGGCGTGCCCGCCGGCAGCACGCCCGGGCCGCACGACGATGCGCGAGCCGGCCGCGGCGGCTGGACGACTGAGCGAGACGACCTGGGCCACCCGATGCGGGTTCCGGGCTCGGTGGCCAGGGTCGTGTCGCTGGTCCCGTCGCTGACCGAGGCGGTGGCCTCGTGCGCGCCGCGCATCCTGGTCGGCGCGACGTCCTGGTGCACCCATCCGGCTGACCTGAGCGTCACCCGGATCGGCGGGACCAAGAACCCGGACGTGGCCGGGATCACGGCGCTGACGCCCGATGTGGTGCTGGCCAACGAGGAGGAGAACCGGCAGCCCGACCTGGACGCGCTGCGCGCGGCGGGCGTGGCCGTCTGGGTGACCCGGGTGCGGAACCTGCCCGAGGCGCTTGAGTCGCTGCGCCGGATGCTGACGGTGGCCTGCCGGCTCACGGCCCCGGCGTGGCTGGACACGGCCGCAGCGGCGTGGCGGCGGGTGCCGGCCGCCGGCCCGGCGGCCCGGACGGCCGTGGTGCCGGTGTGGCGGCGGCCGTGGATGGTGCTCGGCCATGACACTTTCGCCGGCGACCTGCTGGCCCGGCTGGGCGTAGCCAACGTGTACGCCGGGCACGACGAGCGCTATCCGCGGGTCGGCATCGGCCAGATCCGCGACGCCCGGGCGGACCTGGTCGTGCTGCCCGACGAGCCGTACCGGTTCAGCGCCTCTGACGGGCCCGAGGCGTTCCCGGGCAGCAGCACGGCGCTGGTCAGCGGCCGCCACCTGACCTGGTACGGGCCGTCGCTGGCCGAGGCCCCGTCGGTGCTGGGCCGCCAGCTGCTGGCGGCCCGGGTGCGCTGCCCCGGCTTACCGGCGGGGCGGCTCGGCAGCTGAGGACAAGCCGCTGGCCGGGATAGCCAGCTGACCAGGGCTGGCGGGGGAGCAGCTAGCCTGGATGCAAGCTGTCCCGGTGAGCGAGAGGGAGTTGCCTTGCTGTCCCTGGTCCTGCCGAAGGGTTCTCTGGAGCGTGCCACCCTCGACTTGTTTGACGCGGCCGACCTCACGGTCCGCCGGTCATCGGACCGGGATTACCATGCGACGATCGACGACCCGCGCATCGACCGGGTCCGCTTCCTGCGGCCGCAGGAGATCCCGTCCTACGTTGCCGAGGGCCTGTTCGACTTCGGCATCACCGGCCGGGACTGGATCAGCGAGACGGGTGCGAACGTGACCTCGCTGGGTGAGCTGCAGTACTCCAAGGCCACCTCGCAGCCGGTCCGCGTGGTGCTGGCCGTGCCGGTCAGCGTGTCCTGGTCGTCGGCGGCTGACCTGCCCGACGGGGTGCGCATCTCGACGGAGTTCCCCGAGCTCACCCGGCGGTTCCTGGATGCGCGCGGCGTCAAGGCCATCGTCATCCCGTCGTACGGGGCAACCGAGGCCAAGGTGCCCGACATCGTCGATGCGATCGTCGACCTGACCGAGACCGGGTCGTCGCTGCGCCGTAACGGCCTGCGCATCCTGGAGACAGTGCTGACCAGCTACACCGAGCTGGTGGCCAACCCGGCGGCGTATGAGGACGCGGGCAAGCGCGCGGCTATGGAGGACGTCGCGCTGCTGCTGCGCGGCGCGATCCGGGCCCGCGGCAGCGTGCTGCTCAAGCTGAATGTCGGCGTCGGTGACCTGAGCAGCGTCACCGCGATGCTGCCGGCCATGTCATCCCCGACGGTGACCGCGCTGGCCCGCGGCGACATGCACGCGGTCGAGGCGGTCGTGCCCAAGCGCGGCGTCAACACGCTTATCCCGGCGCTGAAGTCGGCCGGCGCGCGGGACATCCTGGAAGTCCCGATCAGCAAGATCGTCGAGTGACGCCTGCGCGGCGCCCGGCCCCGGCTGCCCGGCGCTGGACGCCGGCTGCCCGGCGCCGGGCCTGCTCGCGGCGCTAGGAACGCCGCAGCGCCAGCAACACCGCCTGACCGCACCAGCCCGCGTACCGGCTGCCGCGCCGCCCGCGCCGGCGCTGATCGCACGCACGCCATGGCAGGCCAGCAGCCCGGGCTGGTGCGCGCCAGGCTTGCCGCATGCCCGGCACATGAGCCACACCCGCCGCAGCCGCCAGGCGCATCTAACTACCTCGCAGGCCGTCCGAAACCTTGACGATCACGTCACGGCGCGGTCAAGATGGGTTGTTCCGCCGTGGAACCGGTTCCAGAATCTGGAACTCGGAGGAGGTGGCCGTGTCGAAGCCCCGACGACCGACCATCGCTGACGTGGCGGCGGCGTCTGGCGTGGGCGTGGGCACGGTGTCGCGCGTCATCAACGGCGCGGCCGGCGTGCGCGCCGCCACCCGGGCGCGGGTGCTCGCCGCGATCGAGCGGCTCGGCTACCGGCCCAGCCACCTGGCGGCCGCACTGGCGCGCGGTACGCCGCGGACCATCGCGATCGTCATCCCGCACCTGACCCGGCCGTCGGCGGCCGAGCGGCTGGCGGGCGCGCTGGCGGTGCTGACCCGCCACGAGTACGACACGATCGTCTGCAACGCAGACAGTCCCGCGCAGCGCGATCATGTCCTGACCATGCTCGCCGCCCGGCACCGCGCTGACGGCGTGCTGGTGATGTCGCTGTCTCTCAGCCGCGCTCAGCTCGCCGCCTTCCGGAAGGCCGGGCTGCCGCTCGCCGCGGTCGACGTGGCCGTGCGCGGCGTTCCGCACACGATCATCGACGACGTGGACGGCGGCCGGCTCGCTACCAACCACCTGCTGAGCCTCGGGCACCGCCGGATCGGCTTCATCGGCGACCGGGTGCCCCAGGCCGTGGCCTCGGGCTCGCCGGCCGCCGGCCGGACCGCGTCCGCCCGGCGGCTGGCCGGCTACCGGCAGGCCCTGGCCGCCGCCGGGGAGCACGCTGACGACGCGCTGATCCGGCTGGGCCCGCACGGGCCGGCCAGTGCCCAGGCCCTGGCCGCCGAGCTGCTCGCCCAGCCTGACCCGCCATCGGCCATCTTCGCGGCGTCTGACACCCAGGCCATGGGGGTCCTGGCCGCCGCGGACCGGTACGGCGCGCGGGTGCCCCGGCAGCTGTCGGTCATCGGCTTCGATGACATCCAGCCCGCCGCGCTGCTGGGCCTTAGCACCGTGCGCCAGCCCCTGGAGCGCAGCGGCGCGGAGGGCGCGGAGCGGCTGTGCGCGCTGCTGCGCGGCGAGCGGGTCCGGCCGCTGCGCCAGGTGCTGGAGGTTCAGGTCGTGCCGCGAGCCAGCTCGGGGCGGCCCGGGACCCGGCCTCACGGGCCATCGCCCGCGGCCCGCCCGGCCCCGCCCGACGGGGCCGCCGCGGCCGCACGCCGGCCAGGCGAGCCGGCCGGCGCGGAGGCGGCGGGCACCGCGGACGGCGGAGCGAGCCGCGCCCCGGCGGACTCCGCCGGGCCAGCTGACGGGAGCGAGGGGAGTGCAGAAGGCGGTCCCGGCAAGCGGGCCGCGTGGGCGGGAGGGAGGTCCTGACGTCCACTGGAGCATGTCAGGCGCACTGAAGACCTGTGCGAAGGGAAGATGATGGCTGATCAAGAAGGGCCGGCCCGGCCGGCGAGCAGCCCCGCGTTCCGGCACCGCCGCCGGTCCGTAAATCCGCGCCGGAGGCGGCGCGGCTGGGCCGGCCTGGCGGCCGTGGCACTGGCGTCCTCGGCGCTGGCGGCCTGCGGCTCGTCTGGCGCAGGCTCGGGACCGGTGACGCTGAGCTTCTACCTGTATCCCGATAACTCGGGCGCCACGCAGACCGCGATCAAGAACTGCGACGCGCAGAGCGGCGGCAAGTACACGATCTCCTACCAGCAGCTGCCCAACGGCTCCGATGGCCAGCGGCAGCAGCTCGTGCGCCGGATGGCCGCGCACGACAGCTCCATCGACATCATGGGCCTGGACGTGACCTGGGAGGCCGAGTTCGCCCAGGCGGGCTGGATCGAGCCGTGGACAGGCAGCAACCGGGCGCAGGCCGAGGACGGCACGCTCAAGCCGGCGCTGGACACCGCGATGTGGAAGGGCAAGCTGTACGCCGTCCCGGATAACAGCAACACTCAGCTGCTGTGGTACCGCTCCGACCTGGTGCCCAACCCGCCCAAGACCTGGGCCGAGATGCTCGCCGACTCGGCGAAGCTGGCCAAGGAGGGCAAGCCGCACTACATCGAGATCCAGGGCGCTCAGTACGAGGGCACGACCGTCTGGTTCAACACGATGGTGGCCAGCGCGGGCGGCTCGGTGCTGAACTCCGACGCGACCAAGGTCACGCTCGGCCAGCCCGCCGTCAAGGCGCTGTCGATCATGAAGCAGCTGGCGTCCGGGCCCGCCGCGGACCCGTCGCTGGACGTGCAGATGGAGAACGACAACCGGCTGGCCATGGAGGCCGGCAACGCGGCGTTCCAGCTGAACTACCCGTTCGTGTATCCGGCCATGAAGGCCGACAACCCCAAGATGTTCAAGAACTTCAAGTGGGCGCTGTACCCGGAGGTCATCCCTGGCCAGCCGGCCAAGGTGACCATCGGCGGCATCGACCTGGCCATCGGCGCGTACTCCCAGCACAAGGCGCTCGCCTTCCAGGCCGCGCTGTGCCTGCGGGACAAGCAGAACCAGATCATCGGCGCCAATGTCGGCGGTGTCCCGCCGACCATCGAAAGCCTGTACAGCGACCCGGCGCTGTTCAAGAACTACCCGTTCCACGCCGACATCCTGAACGCGCTTGAGCACGCCAGCGTGCGGCCCAAGACGCCGGTCTACCAGGTGGTGTCCATCGACATCTCGCACCTGGTCTCGCCCCCGGAGGGGATTAACCCCGCGAGTACCGAGAAGACCATGGCCACCCAGCTGGGCAACGCCCTGCAGTCGAAGGGCCTGGTCCCGTGAGCCGCCGCGCGACGGGCGCCAAGCGTGCAGAAAGGAAGAGGCAGCCATGAGCACGAGTACTGAGGCGGCCACGACCGGCACGACCGCCGAGAAAAAGCGCAAGGGCCGGGCGCCGCTGTCGGAAGGCGCGCGGGCGGAGCGCAAGCTCGGCTGGATGCTGTGCGCCCCGGCCGTGATCGTGATGATCGCGGTCACCGCCTACCCGGTCATCTACGCCATCTACCTGTCACTGGAGCGCTACAACCTGGAGCTCCCGCAGCAGATCAAGTTCGTCGGGCTGAGCAACTACGCGGCCGTGCTGAGCTCGCCGTACTGGTGGCAGGCCCTGAAGGTGACGGTGATTATCGCCATCTTCTCGGTCAGCATCTCGCTGGTGCTGGGGATGCTGCTGGCGCTGCTGATGCACCGGACGCTGTTCGGGCGTAACACGGTGCGCACCGCGGCGCTGGTGCCGTACGGGATCGTGACGGTGGCTGCCGCCTACGGCTGGCAGTACGCCTGGACGCCCAGCCAGGGCTACCTGTCGGCGGCGTTCGGCAACGGCGCGCCGCTGACCAAGGAAGTCACGGCGATCATCGTCATCATCATCGCCGAGATCTGGAAGACCACCCCGTTCATGGGGCTGCTCCTGCTGGCCGGCCTGTCCCTGGTACCGGAGGACCTGCAGAAGGCGGCCAAGGTGGACGGTGCCACGGCCTGGCAGCGGTTCACCCGGATCACGCTGCCGCTGATGAAGCCGGCCATCCTGGTCGCGCTGCTGTTCCGCACCCTGGACTCGTTCCGGATCTTCGACAGCATCTTCATCCTGACGGCCGGCAACAACGGGACCGGGTCGGTCTCGATCCTGGGCTACGACAACCTGTTCAACGCCCTCAACCTCGGGGTGGGATCCACGATCTCCATCCTGATCTTCATCTGCGTGGCGATCATCGCCGTCGCGTTCATTAAGGGCTTCGGTACCGCGGCCCCCGGCTCCGACATCGGGAAGAGGTGACTGACTGATGGCGGTCGCGACAACTCCCCAGCAGAAGTCGGGCTGGGGTATCGCGAACTTCGTGGTCGTGGCACTGGCGCTGATCCCCGTGCTGTGGATGGTCTCGCTGTCGTTCAAGACGCCAGCGGCGATCCTCGATCCGTCCTTCGTGCCGAAATCCTGGACCTGGTCGAACTACACCGGGATCCTGCAGACCTCGCAGTTCATCCACCCGCTGCTGAACTCGATCGGCATCGGCCTGATCGCGACGTTCATCGCCGTCGTGCTGGCCTCGATGGCGGCGTACGCGATCGCCCGGCTGAACTTCCCCGGCAAGGGCGTGCTGATCGGCATGGCGCTGCTGATCGCCATGTTCCCGCAGATCGCGCTCGTCACCCCGCTGTTCAACATCGAGCGCGGGCTGGGCCTGTTCAATACCTGGCCCGGCCTCATCATTCCTTACGTGGCTTTCGGGCTGCCGCTGGGCATCTACACCCTGTCGGCGTTCTTCCGGGAGATCCCGTGGGAGCTGGAGAAGGCGGCCAAGGTCGACGGGGCCACGCCATACCAGGCGTTCACCAAGGTCATCGCCCCGCTCGCGGCACCGGGCATGGTGACCACGGCCATCTTGGTGTTCCTGTTCTGCTGGAACGAGTTCCTGTTCGCGATCTCGTTCACCTCGACGCTCGCGTCGCGGACCGCGCCGGCTTCCATCGCCTACTTCAGCGGCAGCTCGCAGTTCACCGTGCCGACCGGGCCCATCGCGGCCGCGGCGGTGGTCATCACCATCCCGATCATCATCTTCGTGGTGTTCTTCCAGCGCCGCATCGTGGCCGGGCTGACGTCCGGCGCGGTCAAGGGCTAACGGGCGCCGAGTCGTGAAGGAGTAACAGTGGCCGAGATCATCCTGGACAACATCACCAAGCGCTACCCCGACGGTGCGCTGGCTGTCGACAAGATCAGCCTGGACATCGCCGACGGCGAGTTCATGATCCTGGTCGGCCCGTCGGGCTGCGGGAAGTCCACCACCCTGAACATGATCGCGGGCCTGGAGGACATCACCGAGGGCGAGTTGCGCATCGGCGGCAAGGTCGTCAACAACGAGGCGCCCAAGGACCGCGACATCGCCATGGTGTTCCAGAGCTACGCGCTCTACCCGCACATGACGGTGCGCGAGAACATGGGCTTCGCGCTCAAGCTGGCCAAGACGCCGCAGAACGTCATCAACGAGAAGGTCGAGGAGGCAGCCCGGGTCCTGGACCTGACCCAGCACCTGGACCGCAAGCCGGCCAACCTGTCCGGCGGCCAGCGGCAGCGGGTCGCCATGGGCCGGGCCATCGTCCGCGACCCGCAGGTGTTCCTGATGGACGAGCCGCTGTCCAACCTCGACGCCAAGCTGCGGGTGCAGACCCGGACCTCGGTGTCGCGGCTGCAAAAGCGGCTGGGCACCACGATGGTCTACGTCACCCACGACCAGACCGAGGCCATGACGCTGGGCGACCGGCTGGCCGTCATGCGGTCTGGCCTGCTGCAGCAGGCGGGGACCCCGCAGGAGCTGTATGACCGGCCGCTGAACCTGTTCGTGGCCGGCTTCATCGGCTCGCCCGCGATGAACTTCCTGGGCGCCACCATGGAGGAGGGCAGCCTGCGGACCAGCATCGGCGACCTGCCGGTATCCGACCAGCTCCGCCAGGTGCTGGAGCGGTCCAACGTGGGCCGCAACGTCATCGTGGGCCTGCGCCCGGAGGACTTCGAGGACGCGGCGCTGGTCCCGGCCGGCAACCGCGGCTTCGGGACGACGTTCCACCCCACGATCGACGTGCGCGAGTCGATGGGCTCGGACGTCTTCGTCTACTTCTCGACAGAAAGCGAGCTGTCGGCGACCTCCGACCAGCTGGCCGACCTGGCCGCCGATTCCGGCCAGGCCGAGGTTGGCGGTGAGGAGCAGGTCACGGCCCGGCTGGACGCGGCGACCCGGATCCGCGAGGGCGAGGAAGCCGAGCTGTGGGTGGATCTGCGGCCGATGCACGTGTTCGATCCGGAGTCAGGACGCAACCTTGCGCTGGAGGCCCGTCCCGACGACGCGCCGTCGGCGCCGGCCGCGAGCTGACCGGCTGAGTGCGTCCGGGAGCCGGCCGTCAGCGGGCGGCCGGCTCCCGGACGTCCAGCCCGCGCTCGCGCAGCGCCGCCTCCGCGCGGTAGATCTCGGCCTGGCTGGCCCGGTCGCCGCCGGCGGGCGGACTGACCTCCAGCCGCGTGCAGGCGTCGCGCAGGGCGTCCAGGTAGGCGCCGCGCAGCGCCCGGATCCGGTGGCTCTTGGCGGTCGCGCCGGGTGTGGTCTCGGTCGTCTCCAGCTGCACCCGCAGTCGTCGCAAGGTGGCGGCCAGCCGGTCCGGCGACTCGGGCGGCGGCGGCCGCCGCATGGCCTCCGCCAGCTTGTGCCAGCCGCCCAGGGTCGCCAGCAGGAAATACCCGGCGGCGGTCGGCAGCGCCAGGGCGAGGAGGAGCAGCGCGACGATGCGCATGCTCCAGTGTCCGCCTCGCGGCACCCGGCAGGCAAGCCGCCAGCCGGCAAGCGCCATCTTGATCACCGCCGCGGTTTGCGGCGATAGTGGGGGCGCCGGCGCCACGTCGCCCGGCGCCAGGATTCAGCAGGGAGCGCGCTCGCCGCGCCGGAGCAGTGGGAGAAAGATGCAGAACGGCGCTGCGCAGCAGCCGTGGTGGCACGGGTCGGTCCTCTACCAGCTGTATGTCCGGTCCTGGCAGGACGCTGACGGTGATGGCTACGGCGACCTGAGCGGCCTGCTCAGCCGCCTGGATCACCTGGAGTGGCTCGGCGTGGACGCCATCTGGCTGTCGCCCACCATGCCCTCGCCCGACACCGACTGGGGTTATGACGTCAGCGAGTACACCGGCGTCCACCCCGAGCTGGGATCGCTGGCCGACCTCGACGAGCTCATCGCCGCCGCCGGGCAGCGTGGCATGCGGGTGCTGCTGGACCTGGTGCCCAACCACACCAGCTCCGCGCACGCCTGGTTTGCTGATGCGCTGACCGGCCGGGACGCCGAGCACCGCGATTACTACGTGTGGGCCGACCCGGCTTCCGGCGGCGGGCCGCCGAACAACTGGATCGATGCCGCCGGCCAGCCCGCCTGGACCATGGACCAGGCCAGCGGGCAGTACTACCTGCACAACTTCCTGGCCACCCAGCCCGACCTGAACTGGTGGCTGCCGGCTGTGCATGAGGAGTTCCGGCAGATCCTGGAGTTCTGGTTCAGCCGGGGCGTCGCCGGGTTCCGCATCGACGTCGCGCACGGCCTGTACAAGGACGCCCAGCTGCGGGACAACCCGCCGGTCACCGGCGACGATCCCCTGGAGGGCCGGTTCGGCCTCCAGCCCGTCTACAACTTCAACCGGCCCGAGGTGCACGGCGTGTACCGGGACTGGCGCAAGATCGCCGAGAGCTACGACCCGGCGCGGCTGCTGCTCGGCGAGACCTGGGTGCGCGACCCGGCCGAGCTGGCCAGGTTCTACGGCGACGATGACGAGCTGCAGCTGGGCTTCAACTTCCCGTTCGTGTTCGCCAGCTTCACGGCGGCCAGCCTGGCCGGCGTGGTCGCGCAGACCCTCGCCGCCCTGCCCGCGGGCAGCTGTCCGGTATGGACCGCCTCCAACCACGACGTCGGCCGGTTCGCCAGCCGCTGGTGCGGCGGCGACGAGCAGCAGACCCGGCTCGCCCTGCTGATCCTGGCCACGCTGCCCGGCGCCATGGTCCTGTACTACGGCGATGAGATCGGCATGCCCGACTTCGACGTGCCGCCCGAGCTGCGCCGCGACGCGATGACCCAGAGCCAGGACGGGCCGCACGGCAACCGGGACCGCGCCCGGACGCCCATGCAGTGGGACGTGACCGCCTCGGCGGGCTTCACCACCTCGGCTCATCCCTGGCTGCCGGTCGGCGATGCCGCCGCCTGCAACGTCGCCGCCCAGCGCGAGGACCCCGGCTCGACACTGCGGCTGTGCCAGAGCCTGGTGGCCCTGCGCAAGGCCGAGCTCAGCGGGCAGGTCGTGCCCTATGAGCAGCTGGCCGTGGACGGCGGGCTGTGGGCCTACCGGGTCGGCGGGCTGACCGTGCTGGCCAACCTGTCCGACGGGCCGGTGACGTGGGCCGGCGAGCTGGGCGAGGTCCTGCTCGGCACCGGCGGGGGAGCTGCACCGTCGCCCTGGTCGGCCGGCGCCGAGGGCATCACCCTGACCCCGTGGAGCGGCCTGATCGCCCGGACCGCGAGTTAACAGCCGGTTGCGGCCGGTACGGACCGGTCGATGATCGACAGACCCAGGTGCTCGCTATGCCTCAGCTCGGCTTTCAAGCCACTGCCTGAGTCCAGTCAAGGTGGCCGTGCCGCGAGTGACTACCTTGTCCTCAGGCGCTCGACCCGCTGGCTGGTGATGTCAGCAATGAGCTCGAAGTCTTTGTCGAGGTGGAGGACGGTGAGACCGGCAAGCTCGGCCGTCGCCGCGATGATCAGGTCGGGCAGAGAGGGTGCACGGTGCTGACCACGGTCAGCCAGCAAGGCGAGGACCTCGACAGTCCGGTCCTCGATGGCAGGCGTCAGGTACTCCGCTGGCATCGAGGCCAGTGGTGCCCTTCGGAACCCGGCGCGCAGGTCGGAGGCAGACCGGGCTGAGTAACCGACCTCCAGCCGCGTGACTGTGGCGATCCGTACCCGGCCCCGCTCGATCCGGCTGGCCCACTCGGCAGCATCCGGGCTAGCGCCCAGGCGGGCGAGCGCAGACTTGTCGATCAGCCAGTTGGTCATTCCCATGCTCGAGACATCACATCGGGATCAGCCAGGTCCCCGAAGGTCTCCGCGAAGGTGACCAGGTCAGCCGCCGTGACAGCTGCATCCTGAACTGCAGCGTCCTGGGCTAGGCGCCGCCGCACGTACTCGCTGCGTGATAGCCCGAGCCGGCCAGCGTGCGCATCGACCGCGGCGATGACTTCATCTGGGACGTCACGGATCAGCATGTCTGTCATGCCCACCTCCTGATATCCCATGATAGCGCAGCTCCTGCCGGGTGGTCTCGGCAGCCATATGGTGCTCCGGTCCTGCCCGGCACCGGCGGGGGAGCTGCGCCGTCCTCCTGGTCGGCCGGCGCCGAGGGCATCACCCTGACCCCGTGGAGCGGCCTGATCGCCCGGACGGCCGCCACCGGCCCCGTTCAGTGGCCGCTCGCCGAGCGTGCGGACGGATCCAGCTGGCTGAGTCTCCGGACGCCGCGCTGCATGATCCGGCGGGCGCGATAGGCACGGTGCAGCCGCCGGGCCGCGCCGAGCCGGACCTCGGAGCCAGCCCGGCGGGCCCCGATCTCCTGAGCCAGGGCCGGCGGAACCCCGAAATCGGCCAGGCGGCCGATGGCCTCGCCCTTGGTGATCAGATCCCCGCGGGCCAGCACGGCCTCGGCCCGGGGCAGCACAATGAGGGCGTGGTCGACAGTGTCGTCCGCCAGCCAGTGCTTGCGGCGGCGGGCGTACCGGCGCCAGTAGCCGCGCATCTCCGCGAGCACCGCCGCCTGGATGTCCGCGACCGGAACCGGCCCGATGCCCGGCGGTGGCCACGGCCCGTGCAGCGCCACGCCCGCCGAGGCGAGCTCCGCCTGGGTCATGATCTTCATCTGCCACTGCGTCATCCGGTCGCCGAACCAGTACGTGCACAGGCGGTCCGGATCTGCAGCATGCCCGGCTGCCACGTACAGGCAGTGCAGCTGCCCGGCGGTCCTGCCGAGCCGGGCCAGTTCCTGATGCAGTTTCCCGAGGTCGTCGACTTCGGAAGCGTCAGGCTCGTGATCCAGGATCACCACCACGTCGATATCGCTGCGGGCCGGACTGTAGTCGCCGGTGATGAGGGACCCGTAGACGTAGACGCCGACCAGATCCGGCCGCCGGTTAAGGCCGTCCCGCAGACGTTCCAGCACCATGCTGACGTCATCCGGAAACTCCACGGTGTCTCGTCCCTCAGCAGGCATCGCGGACAATTATGGGGGAGTACCGTCGCGGGCCGGGGAGGCGCCCGGGGGACGTGCCTGGGCGCGGAGAACAAGCCGGTGCGCGCCACCTGGCAGTCCGCCGGGGCTCCCGGCCTGCACCCGGAGTTCTACCGGGATGAGCAGCTCCGGAGGCGGCCTGCGGCGCAGGGAATGCCCCGCGGGAATCCGCCGTTAAACCAGTTGTATCGGGAAACGGCCCTACTTAGCATGGAAGACATGATGAAGCGACCGGCCAGCACAACCAGGCAAGATGAGGCGCAGGTGCACGTCCTGTGTGCCTCTATTAAGCATGGGCTGGGCTCGCACGCGGAGGCTTCCGGATAGCCGCACACTCACTTCCGGAAGCCGCTCGCAGGGGATACCCAGCGGGCGGTTTTCGTTTACAGGGATCAGCCAGCGGATAGGCGACCCGGCTCCAGCCCGGGCGGAATGCGGGTTCAACTCCTGCGATTCCTGCGCAGCACCACCACCTCGGTGAACGTGCCTGATTATTGATATCTCCATAGCGTGAGCACAGCCGGCCGGGCGCCATCCCGGCCGGCAACTGGGCCGCTAGCTCATCGGGAAGAGCACCTGTCCTGCAAACAGGAGGCGCGGGGTTCGAGTCCCCGGTGGTCCACGCCACGGGATATAGCCCAGCTTGGTCAGGGCGCCGCGTTCGGGACGCGGAAGTCGCTGGTTCAAATCCAGCTATCCCGACGCAGGAAAGGGCTCGCCTCACAAGCATTGCGGCGATGCGCCAGCCTTCCAAGCTGGTGAGCGGGGTTCGATTCCCCGGTGGGGCTCTCGGTGCCGCGAGCATGTATGGCTATGTTCCGAGCTCTTACCTCGGAGAACAGGGTTCGAGTCCCTGGCGGCGCACGCGGGCACGGCGAAAATGGCAGCCGCGCCGGGTTCAAGTCCTGGCGAGCCGCAGTGCTGATGAGACTTCAGATCACTCCGCCCGTACTCCATGCCGGGTCGTCCAATGGCAGGACAGCGGTCTCTGGAACCGCGAATCGAGGTTCGAGTCCTTGCCCGGCAGCTCCGCCGCTGCGCACGGCTGCGGCCCCGCCCTCGTAAGGCGGGCGGCCCGGGTCGGCACCGGGTGGCGGCTCCGTGTGCTCGTACTCCAACTGGCAGAGAGGCCGGCCCGAGATGCCGGATGCTGCGGGTTCAACTCCCGCCGAGCGCACGCCCTTCGGACCGGCGTCCGGCAGCTCCTTGTACGAGCAGCTCGCCCAGTTCGACCCTGGGGAAGGGCTCCATCCGCACGCTGGGTTTGGCTCCCAGAGCTGGCGGGGTTACACAGAGGCGGGCCGCCAACCCGCCGCCGGGCCGGCTGCGGGCCGCCCTGGCTCACCCGCGGTCAGCACTTCAGCAGTGTGCCCTTCGCGCCGGCGCGCTCCGCTCTTCGGTACGGAGCGGCCGCCCGGTTCGACACCGGGGAAGGGCTCCACGCGGAGGTAGCTCCCGGCCATCCGCTCCATGCCGCTCTAGCCCAACTGGCAAGAGGCGCCACGCTCAGACCGTGGAGGTTCGGGGTTCGAGTCCCCGGGGCGGTACCAGGGAGAGTGAACCGGCCAGGAGCCGGGACCGGTTGCTAGCCGGATCGTGCCCTCGGGCATGGGATTCGATTTCTCCGCTCTCCGCCGTGGATGGCTGACCGAGTGGCAAGGTACCCGGCCGGAAACCGGAGGTCAGGACGCGAGTCCTGCGGGTGTCGATCCGCCCGCCATCCGCACGAGGAGAGGCAAGCCGACTGGCGACGGCAGCGGTCCCGAACACCGCCGAGCGGCAACGCCTTCCGGGTTCGACTCCCGGTCTCTCCGCACAGGGAATGCACCCCGCCGGCGCGGGACCTGGCCCTGAAAGCCAGTGCGCGGTCGTGAGGCCGCGGGGGCTCGACACCTCTGCATTCCGCTGGCCACGACCCAGCTGGTCGACGGGGCCGCCCTGATAAGGCGGTATCGCGCGGTTCGATTCCGCGGTGGCCAACCAGAGCGCGGTAGCTGAGCCGGTCGCAAGCAGCGGTCTCATAAACCGAAGGACGCGGGTTCGAACCCCGCCCGCGCTACTTATCCCCCCGTGGCGCAGTGGTCAACGCAGCGGACTTTTAATCCGATGATCGCCCGTTCGAATCGGGCCGGGGGGACGTCGGCTCGCTAGCCCAGGATGCTGGTTCGGCTCCTGGGCCGGCGCCCCCGTGATCTTGCTCCGTTGGAGGAACGGATAACTCACCTGACCCTCATTCAGGAGACTGCCGGTTCGAGCCCGGCACGGAGCACCGGTCGAGGCCCGCGTCTGCGGGTGAGGATCTCAGGCGTTCAAGCCAGGTACAGAGTTCGAATCCTCCAGCGAGAGCCATGGTGGCTTAGCTCAGCGGAAGAGCGCCGTCTCGACAAGGCGGAGGCCGGAGGGTCAGCACCTCCAGCGGGTACCAGGCGCCTATCGTCTAACGGACAGGGCACCGGCCTACGAAGCCGGATATGGAGGTTCGAGTCCTCCTGGGCGCGCGCCACGATCAGTAGCTCAGCGGCAGAGCAGCGGCCCCACATGCCGCCACGCGAAGGTTCGAGTCCTTCCTGATCGACCGTGGTGGCTATAGCTCAATCGGCAGAGCGCCGGGTTGTGAACCCGGAGGGCGCCAGTTCGAACCTGGCTAGTCACCCCATCCGTGGGTTGGGCAGGTGGTGAGCCCAGCGGGCCGTAACCCCGTCGCCTCGGCGTGGAAGTTCGATTCTTCCCTCACGGACCACTTCATCGGTTACCAGCTCCCTGGCAGCGGATCTGCCGCTGAGTTTCCGAAACTCGGCTGCTCAGTTCGACTCTGGGCGGGGAGGCTCTGGCGCATGACTCGCTGGTGCGGGAGGCGGCCTGCAACGCCGTCGTTGTCGGGTCCGATTCCCGGATGCGCCTCGGCTGGCCGGGCCAGCAGTGCTCACGCTATGGACGCCAGGCTCGGTCGTGGCGGACCCCGGCGCTACCAGCTTCCGCCCCCGCCCCCGCCGCCCCCACCGCCAACGTCGCCGCCGGAGAACCCGCCGCCGCGGGAGCCGAAGATGCCCGTGTTGTACGGCGGGGAGTACGCCTCCGCGGCCCGGGTGCCGGCGACCGGCACGCTGAGGTATCCGTGCGGGGCCAGCTGGCAGACCTGATGCGTGAACGCGGTGAAGTACCAGCCCGGAATGAGGGTGCTGCCCATCCCGGCGGGCAGCCAGCCGCTGGTCTGGGCGGGCACCGGCATCGCGGTGAACCGGCGGGTCCACTGCTCGGCCAGCCCCAGCGCGATCGCGTAGGGCAGCAGGGCGGAGAACTGCGTCCAGGGGCTCACCGCCGGGGCCAGCGGGTCCTCGGCGAGCTGCTGGCGGGCCGGCCGGAGGTCGTCGAGAAGACGCTGTCCGCGAGCGGTGTACTGGTACTTGGCCCGCCGCAGGCTCGGCGTCACCAGGATGGTCAGCAGGCCGGCCGCGCCCACGACGGCGCCGAAGAACCCGGCGCCGGGCAGCGCCGGCACCTCCAGCCCGGTCAGGACCCCGGCCGCGCCGACCACGACCGCCGCCCAGGCCGCGGCCTTCCAGCCGCGAGCCTCGGAGTTCTTCAGCTTCAGCCAGCCCTGCCGCTGAACATCGCGGCTGAGCTGCGCGCAGACCCGCCGCACCGGCGCCCGGAAGGATTCCTTGAGTTCCTTCACCCGCACCTGGTCCCGGCCAGCGAACAGTTCCCGCAGCAGCATCTCCTCATACGGCAGGAGCCCGCCGCGGGACCCGGCCGGCCCGGCCGACGCGGACGGGAGCGGCGCCTGCCGGATCAGCTGCCAGTCACTGGCCTCCTGGCCGGCGGCCGCGTCGTGTCCCGTCGGCTGGCCGGTGCCGGCGTGCCGGACCCGCGCGATGCCGGGCAGGTCCTCGATCCGGAGGTAACCGCGGATGGCCAGGTCAACGATGGTGGCCGCGATATGCCGGGCCACGATCTGCCCGGACCGGACGACGTCGGCCTCGGCGGGCCGGATGATTCGCCCGGACTGCGCCGCCGCCAGGCCCGTGTGGCCGGGATGGCCGCCCGGGCGGGCCCGCCCGCCCAGCTCGCGCGGCAGCTCCGCATGCGCGGCCCGGCGCCGCCAGCCGGTCGCCAGGAGCCAGGGCCAGGTCCACATCAGGAGCACGGCCACCACGGCCAGGACCGCGCTGAGCGGGGTGGGCTTCAGCTGCGCCAGCGACGCATCCGGCTTGACCAGCAGCGGCGGCCCCGCCTGCACGCTGGCGGACGGCATGAAGACCGAGATGGTCAGGCCCTGGCCCGGTGTCAGGGCGGCCTGCGTGAAGCGGGCCCGCTTGCCGGTGACGGCCATGCTGCCGCACCGGGCGTGGCTGCCCGTCGCTCCCGCGTAGCACACGACGTCGCTCAGGGCGCCCGGCCCGCGCACGGTGGCCACCACGTGCCGGATCGGCACGGTCCAGTCGGTGCCGATCAGGTCCCAGTACAGCATGTCGGTGCCGGCGTCGGGGACCGGCGTGAGCGCCCGCCCGATGTCGTAGCTGAGCAGGTACCGGTGCCGTCCGGTGATGGTCCGCGCCGGGTCGCCGACCCGGATCATCAGCTCGTCATCGCGCCGGCTGACCGTGGTCAGCGTCGGCGCGCCGTCCGGGCTGGACACGGTGATGTTGCGGATCGGGAACTCCTGCTCGCGGCCGCCGCTGGCCGGCAGCCGGTCCAGGATGTCGCGGTAGATGCCATGCCGCTGGTTGGTCCCGAAGTCGTAGGCGATGGCCTCCCGGACGTGCGTCACGCCGTCCGGCCGGATGGTCACGCTGATGTGATACGAGGTGATCTGCTCGCCGCCGCTGCTCGCCGCGGCCGTCACTGCCCCGCTTGTCGTGCTCGCCTGCGCCGCGGGGATTAAAGCCAGCAGCACCACCGGCACCGCAAGCCCCGATACGCCCGCCAACCGGGCAAACCGTGCCCTCATGAGCTGAGAATACGTCTCGCCGGTGTCACCGGCGCCGGGTTGTGCATCGGATCTGCCGGGTTCCGTGCAGGCGGCGAGCCGGTGCCTGCGCCGGCGACGCCGGCGGGCGAGTCGGCCAGGGTAGCTCCCCGAAGCCCGCAGGACCCGCTCCCGTAGGCTTGACGAGTGCTGATCCGAGTCGACCTGCGGGGCAAGCCTGCCAGCGACCTGAGCCCCGGCGAGCTCGCCGGGGTGCTGCCGCGCGCCGAGCTCGACGTCGAGGCCGCCCTGGCCGCCGTCCGGCCGGTCTGCGACGACGTCCGGCAGCGCGGTGCCGAGGCGGTCCGCGAGCATACGGCCCGCTTTGACGGCGTGGACCTGCCCAGCACGCGGGTCCCGGCCGGGGCGCTGGCCGAGGCGCTGGCCGGCCTGGACCCCGCCGTTCGCGCCGCCCTGGAGGAAGCAGCCCGTCGCGCGCTGCTCGTGCACCGCGACCAGGTGCCGCCGGACAGCAGCACCACCGTGGCGCCCGGCTCGACCGTCACCGAGCGGTACGTCCCGGTCGGCCGCGCGGGCGTGTACGTGCCCGGCGGGCTGACCGCCTACCCCTCGTCGGTGGTGATGAACGTCATCCCGGCCCGGGCGGCTGGCGTCACCGAGATCGCCGTCGCCTCGCCACCGCAGGCCGGCCGCGGCGGGCTGCCGCACCCGGCGGTGCTGGCCGCGTGCGCGCTGCTGGGCATCACCGAGGTGCACGCCGCCGGCGGGGCGCAGGCCATCGCCATGCTCGGCTACGGCACTGCCGACTGCGTCCCCGTCGACGTCATCACCGGCCCCGGCAACGTGTACGTCGCCGCCGCCAAGCGGCTGCTCAGCGGCCAGGTCGCCGTCGACGCCGAGGCCGGGCCGACCGAGATCGCGATCATCGCCGACCACACCGCCGACCCCGCCTACCTGGCCGCCGACCTCGTCGCCCAGGCCGAGCACGACCCGCAGGCCGGCTGCCTGCTGATCACCACCGACCCCGGGCTTGCCGACCGCGTCGATCCCGAGCTGGCCGCCGCCGTCGACGCCACCAAGCACCGCGACCGGGTGGCCACCGCGCTGGCCGGCCAGTCCGCCTGCGTCCTGGTCGATGACCTCGATTCGGCGCTGGCCGTGGCCGACGCCTGGGCCCCCGAGCACCTGGAGATCCAGGCCGAGAACGCCGCCGCGCTGGCCCGCCGTGTCCGCAACGCGGGTGCGGTGTTCGTCGGCCCGTACGCGCCGGTCTCGCTCGGCGACTACCTGGCCGGCTCCAACCACGTCCTGCCCACCGGCGGCACCGCGCGCCACTCCGGCGGCCTGTCGGTGCTCTCGTTCCTGCGCGGCATCCACGTCGTGGAATGCGACGAGCCCGCCCTCGCCGCGGTCGCCCCGCACATCGACGCCCTCGGCGGTGCTGAAGACCTGGTCGCGCACGTGCAGGCGGTACGCGTCCGGGTACCCGCGGAAAACACGAATACAGAACGGGGTCCCCGGTGACTCAGTCCCTCCCGCTGCGCGCTGACCTGGTCGGGCGCGAGCCCTACGGCGCGCCCCAGCTCGACGTCCGGGTCGCGCTGAACACCAACGAGAACCCCTACCCGCCGCCGCCCGCGCTGGTCGCCGACATCGCCGCGCGCGTCGGCGAGGCCGCCGCCAGCCTGAACCGGTACCCCGACCGGGATGCCAGGCAGCTGCGCACCGCACTCGCCGGCTACCTCGGCCATGACCTGACCCTGGCCAATACCTGGGCGGCCAACGGCTCCAACGAGATCATCCAGCAGCTGCTGCAGGCCTTCGGCGGGCCCGGCCGCAGCGCGATGGGCTTCGAGCCGTCGTACTCGATGCACTCGATCATCGCCCAGACCACGGCCACGAAGTGGATCGCGGCGGCCCGCGACGACGACTTCGGGCTGCGGCCCGGCGGCGCCGTCGCCGCGGTTGCCCGGCACCAGCCCGACGTGGTGTTCCTGACCTCGCCGAACAACCCGACCGGCACGGCGCTGCCGCTGCCGGTCATCGAGGCGGTGTGCGAGGCAGCGCCCGGCATGGTGGTGGTCGATGAGGCCTACTCCGAGTTCGCCCGCGATCCGGGCGCCAGCGCGCTGGCCCTGCTGCCGCGTTACCCGCGCCTGGTCGTGGTCCGGACCATGTCCAAGGCGTTCGCGCTGGCCGGGGGCCGGCTCGGCTACCTGGCCGCCGGCCCGGCCGTCGTCGAGGCGGTGCTGCTGGTCCGGCTGCCCTATCACCTGTCGGCCATCACCCAGTCGGTGGCGCTGGCGGCACTGGAGCACGCCGGCGCCTTGCTGGCCTCGGTCGAGGCGATCCGCTCCGAGCGGGACGCGCTGGTCGGCTGGCTGCGCGAGCAGGGCCTGACCGTCGCCGACTCGGACGCCAACTTCATCCTGTTCGGCACCTTCGCTGACCGCCGGGTGACCTGGCAGGACCTGCTGGACCGCGGCGTGCTGATCCGCGAAGTCGGGCCGCCGCAGTGGCTGCGGGTCAGTATCGGCACGCCGGAGGAGAACGCCGAGTTCCGGACCGCGCTCAGCGCGGTACTGGCTGATCAGGCCGCGACGAATCATGCAGCGGCCGGGCATGCGAGTGCTGACCAGGACGGAAAGCTGACCACCGGAGGGAACTTATGAGCCGGGCCGCCACGGTGGAGCGCACCACCAAGGAGACCAAGATCGCGATCGAGCTGGAGATCGACGGCACCGGCATCACTGACGCCCGCACCGGCGTGCCCTTCTTTGACCACATGCTGTCCCAGCTCGGCAAGCACGGCCTGCTCGACCTCACCGTCAGCGCCGAGGGCGACACCGAGATCGACGCCCACCACACGGTCGAGGACACCGCGCTGGCCCTCGGCCAGGCGCTGCGCGAGGCACTGGGGGACAAGGCCGGCATCTGCCGGTTCGGCGACGCCCTGGTGCCGCTGGACGAGACGCTGGCCCGCGCGGCCGTGGACCTGTCCGGCCGGCCGTATGCCGTGCACTCTGAGCCGGATGGCATGGCCCCGCTGATCGGCACCTACGACACGACGCTGACCCAGCACTTCTTCGAGTCGCTGGCCCAGTCGGCAGGCATCTGCGTGCACCTGGACGTGCTGCGCGGGCGCAACCCGCACCACATCGTCGAGGCCCAGTTCAAGGCGTTCGCGCGGGCGCTGCGCGCAGCCGCGGCGCTCGACCCGCGCGCCGCCGGCGCCATCCCGAGCACCAAGGGCATCCTGTGACCTCTCTGGCGCGCCTGTCCCGGCTGCGCCACCTGGCCCAGCCAGCCCGCCTGTCCCGGCACCACTCCTCGCCGATAACAGCAAGAAGCGACACGCTGGCCCGGCGCCCGGCAACCGGGCTGCGGGGAACGCGGTGAGCCGGAAGGCACAGGTTGTGGTGCTCGACTACGGGTCGGGCAACCTGCGGTCCGCGCAGCGTGCCCTGGCCCGGGTCGGCGCGGACGCCGAGGTGACCGCCGACCCGGCCGCCGCCTACGACGCCGACGGGCTGGTCGTGCCCGGTGTCGGCGCGTTCGCCGCGTGCATGGCCGGGCTGCGCGGCATCGGCGGCGACCAGGTCATCACGAAGCGGCTCGGCGACGCCCGCCCGGTGCTGGGCATCTGCGTCGGGATGCAAGTGCTGTTCGAGGCCGGCGTCGAGCACGGCGAGCGGACCGCCGGAGTCGGCTGCTGGCCCGGCGTGGTCGGCCGGCTGGCGGCCCCGGTGCTGCCGCACATGGGCTGGAACACGGTCGTCCCGCCCGCCGGATCCGCCCTGCTGGCCGGCCTGGACCCGGACACGATGTTCTACTTCGTGCACTCCTACGCCGCCAGGGACGTGCCCGCGCAGTCGGGCCAGGGGCCGCTGGTGACCTGGGCGACGCACGGGCAGCCGTTTGTTGCCGCCGTGGAGGACGGCCCGCTCACCGCTACCCAGTTCCACCCCGAGAAGTCCGGTGACGCCGGCGCGCAGCTGCTGGCCAACTGGCTGGAGACACTCAGATGACACCGACCACGAGCACGACCCTGACGCTGCTGCCCGCCGTGGACGTGGCCGGCGGCCAGGCCGTCCGGCTGGTCCAGGGCGCGGCGGGCACCGAAACCGCCTACGGCGCTCCGCTGGACGCCGCGCTGGCCTGGCGGGACGGCGGCGCGCAGTGGATCCACCTGGTCGACCTGGACGCCGCGTTCGGCCGCGGCTCGAACGCGGCGCTGCTGGCCGAGGTGGTGGGCCGGCTCGAGGTAGCGGTGGAGATGTCGGGCGGCATCCGCGACGACGCCTCGCTGGCCGCGGCGCTGGCCACCGGGTGCGACCGGGTGATCATCGGCACGGCCGCGCTGGAGAACCCGGACTGGGTGAGGCGGGTGATCGCCGAGCACGGCGACAAGATCGCGGTCGGCCTGGACGTGCGCGGGACCACCCTGGCCGCGCGGGGCTGGACCCGCGAGGGCGGCGAGCTGTTCGACGTGCTGGCCCGGCTGGACGCCGAGGGCTGCGCCCGGTATGTCGTCACCGACGTGGCCAAGGACGGCATGCTGCAGGGACCGAACCTGGACCTGCTGCGCCGGGTGTGTGCCCGCACCAGCGCCCCGGTCATCGCCAGCGGCGGGGTGTCCAGCCTCGATGACCTGCGCGCCATCGCCGGGCTCATCTCGGCCGGCGTGGACGGCGCGATCGTCGGCAAGGCGCTGTACGCCGGGGCGTTCACCCTGCCCGAGGCGCTGGCCGCGGTGGCGGGATGACCCGGCGGTACTCCAGCGGCGGCCGCTGGGAGGAACCGGTGGCCTACAGCCGCGCCGTAGCCGCCGGGGACTACATCTTCGTGTCCGGCTGCACGGCGGTGGCCGGGGGCGAGCTCGTCGGCGGAAGCGACGCCTACGCCCAGGCCGTGCAGTGCATCGCGAACGTGGCGGAGGCACTGGCGGGCCTGGGCGCCAGCCTGGCCGACGTGGTCCGGACCCGGATGTTCGTTACGGATATCTCCCGGTGGCAGGAGTACGGGCGGGCGCACGGCGAGGCCTTTGCCGAGATCCGCCCGGCCGCGACGATGGTGCAGATCGCGGCCCTGATCGACCCGCGGATGCTGATCGAGATCGAGGCCGACGCCTACCGGCCGGGGGCGGGGGACCGGTGAGCGCCGCCACGCTGGCCGTCCGGGTCATCCCGTGCCTGGACGTGGCCGCCGGGCGGGTGGTGAAAGGAGTCAACTTCCGCCGCCTGCGGGACGCCGGCGACCCGGTCGAGCTGGCTGCGGCCTATGACGCGGACGGGGCCGACGAGCTGGTGTTCCTGGACATCACGGCGTCGGCCGACGAGCGCGGCACCATGCTGGAGGTGGTCCGGCGCACCGCCGAGCAGGTGTTCATCCCGCTGACGGTCGGCGGCGGCGTGCGCAGCGTGGCCGACGTGGACGCGCTGCTGCGGGCCGGCGCGGACAAAGTGTCGCTGAACACTGCCGCGATCGCCCGGCCGGAGTTGCTGACCGAGGCCGCCACCCGGTTCGGCTCGCAGTGCATCGTGCTGTCGGTCGACGCCCGGCGGACCGGCGCGCCGGCCAGCTCGCCCGGCGGGCCAGCTGACGCGGCGCCCGCTCGGTTCGAGGTCACCACGCACGGTGGCCGGCGCGGCACCGGGATCGGCGCACTGGCCTGGGCCCGGCGAGCGCAGGACCTGGGCGTGGGCGAGATCCTGCTGAACTCGATGGACGCCGACGGCACCCGGCGCGGCTTCGACACCGAGCTGATCGGCGCGATGCGGGCGGCGGTGAGCGTGCCGGTGATCGCCAGCGGCGGCGCCGGGCAGCTGGCGGACTTCGCGCCCGCGGTCGAGGCCGGCGCCGACGCCGTGCTGGCGGCCAGCCTGTTCCACTTCGGCACGGCCACGATCGGCCAGGTCAAGGAGGCGCTCGCGGCCTCGGGCCACCGGGTCCGACATCCCGCCGGCCCGCCTCGCAGCTGACCTCCCCGACGACCTAAGGCCGGCCACAGGTGATCACGACTTGACATCTTCCGTCCGCCTGACGGCGGCGGATCCCGCGAGCTGGTGACGGCTCAGTTTAGCGCGGTGTCCGCGCGAAAGGATCTCGATGAGGATTGACGCACGCGACTCCGCGCTCGACCCGGCCATCGCGGCGCGGCTGAAGCGGGACCCGGCCGGTCTCGTCGCCGCCATCGCCCAGCAGTACGACACCGGTGAGGTGCTGATGCTGGGCTGGATGGATGACGAGGCGCTGCACCGGACACTGACCACCGGCCGGTGCACCTACTGGTCGCGCAGCCGCCAGGAGTACTGGGTCAAGGGCGAGACTTCCGGGCACGTTCAGGCGGTCAAGTCCGTGGCGCTGGACTGCGACGGTGACGCGGTGCTGGTCAAGGTGGACCAGTCCGGCGGCGCCTGCCACACCGGCGACCGCGCCTGCTTCGACGCCGACATGCTGACCGGGCCGGCCGCCTGGGCTTAGCCGCCGGCTGCCGCCTGCTGCCGGGCGATCTCGGTGAAGGCGGCCAGCGCCTCATCGGCGGGGTAGCGGGTCAGCACGTACTCGCGGGCCCAGCTCGCCGCGTCCCGGTAGCCGCCGGCGCCGATCCGCGCAGCGGCCGCCTCGGTGTCATACGGCGTGCTGCGCAGCGTGACCTGCTCGCCCAGCAGCGCCCACGGGGCGCCCGGCTGGCCGTAGGGCATGCCGACGCTGCCCGGGTTCAGCACCCGGTGCCCGGCCGCCAGCCGGTCGAACTGCATGTGGCTGTGCCCGCACACCACGGTCGGCGCGGTGACCCCGGCCAGCGCGGCGGCCCAGCGCGGCGGCGGGCTGTCGACCAGCACCATCTCATCGTCGCGGCGCGGCGAGGCGTGGCAGAACAGCACGGCGCCCAGGCCGGCGACGTCCAGGGTGACGGTCAGCGGCAGCCCGGTCAGCAGGTCCCGGTGCGCGGCGCTGATCAGCTCCGCGGTGGCGGTGGCGGCGGCGACCACCTCGGCCGGGCCGGGTACCGGGCCGCCGTCGAAGGCCGTGACCAGCTCGCGCTCGCAGTTGCCGTGCACCCAGACGGCCCGCTCGCCGAGCCCGGCCAGCCGGTCCAGGGTGGGGCCGGGCAGCGGGCCCAGCGCGATGTCGCCGAGCAGCACCACGGCGTCGGCGGCGGCCACGTCCGGCTCGGCGAGCACGGCTTCCAGGGCGGGCAGGTTGCCGTGAATGTCGGCGAGCACGGCGACCGTCAGGCAGCGCCGCGCGGGCCCGGTCCCGGCCGGCGCCGGCGGCGTGTTCTCTGTCACGGTCTCATTCTTATCGCCGCCGCGGCCGTGGCGCTGCCGGTCAGCGTTCGCCCTGCACGAACTCAGCCCAGGTCTGGCGGCCGTCGGCGTGCTCCGGGCAGGTATTCAGGCCGTCGGCGAAAGCCCGGTAGGTGCGGCCGGGCAGCCGGACATTGAGCACCCGCCGCGGCTGGCCGAACCGGGCCCGCCAGATCGCGGCCAGCTGCCACCCGGTCAGCACCTCGGGGCCGCCGAAGTCGGCCGCCCGGCCCAGCGGCGGCCCGTCCAGCACGTCGGCGGCGCGGGCGGCGACCTCGGCCGCGGCCACGCTCTGGCACACCAGGTCCAGCGGCAGCGGCGTGACCGGCCAGCGCCGGGTAACCCGCAGCGCCCCGGCGACCAGCTGGTGGAACTGGGTGGCCCGCAGCGTGGTGGACGGCACCGGGCTGCCGGCGATGAGCTCCTCGCAGCCGAGCTTGGCCTTGTAGTAGCCGTACGGGATCGCGTCCACGCCGACGATGGAGATGTACAGCAGGTGGCGGCAGCCGCTGGCCGCGGCGAGCAGGTTTCGGGTCTGCAGCGCATCGGAGTGGCCCAGCCGGCGGTCGGAGGCGGCATGCACCACCAGCTCCGCGCCAGCCGCGGCGTCCTCGAGGCCGTCGCCGCTGGCCAGGTCGCCGGTGTGGGTGCCGGCGCCGGGCCGCCGGGACAGCACCCGGACCTCATGCCCGCGGCTGGCCAGGGCCGGCACCAGCTCCCGGCCGAGGGTTCCGGTCCCGCCGGTCACCAAGACAATGCTCATGGCCACCGTCCTATCAGCTACCCCCGTCCTATCAATATGCCGCGCCGGGCGGGCATCGGGATCCCGGTTACTGACGAGCAGCTGATTGCCGCGTGACTGTTGATCACAGGCCCGGCTTATGACGATCATGGTCGAGGAGGTGGGCGAAGATTCCTGACATCGAGTGTGATCTGGTCATCCGCGGCGGGACTGTCGTGACGGCGGGCAGCTCCGGAGAGTACGACGTGGGCATCGCCGGCAGTCGCGTCGTGCAGCTGGGCGCCGGCCTGCGCGGGCGACGGGAGATCGACGCCTCGGGCGCGCTGGTCCTGCCCGGTGGCCTCGACATGCATGTGCACCTGTCGCAGCCCGCGCCGCCCGAGCCGGGCACGCCGTCCTGGGTCGACGATTTCGCCAGCGGCTCGCGGGCCGCCATCGCCGGCGGCGTGACCACGTTCGGGAACATGACCTTCCCGTGGGCCGGGCAGTCGCTGTCGCAGGCCCTGGCCCGCGATCGCGCGGCCGCGGAGGAGGGCGCAGCGGTCGACTACGTGCTGCACCCGGTGCTGATCAGCCCGACGCCCGAGACGCTGGCCGAGCTGCCCGGCCTGGCCGCCGAGGGGCACGCGAGCCTGAAGCTGTTCATGATGATGCCCGAGTTTGAGGCCCAGACCGGCGCCGCGCTGGCTGCCATCCAGCTGGCCGGGCGCAGCGGGATGCTGACGCTGCTGCACTGCGAGGACGGCGCGCTGGTCACGTTCGCGGGCGAGCAGCTGGTGGCGGACGGCCGCGGCAGCGTGCACGACTGGGGGCCGAGCCGCCCGGACTTCGCCGAGCGGGCCGCCGTCGAGCGGGCGGTAGCGATCTGCGAGACGACCGGCTCACCGGTCTACATCGTCCACCTGTCCTCGGCCGCCGCGCTCGACTCGGCCCGCCGCGGCCAGGCCAGGGGCCTGCCGGTATTCGTCGAGACCCGCCCGCTGTACCTGTACCTGACCAGCGCGGCGCTCGCCGAGCCGGATGCCGGCAAGTACATCGGGAGCCCGCCACTGCGCGAGCCCGCCGACGTCGCGGCGCTGTGGTCGGGCGCGGCTGACGGCTCGGTGCACACCCTGGGCAGCGATCATGCGCCGTGGACGCTGGCGGCCAAGACCGACCCGTCGCTGACCGTCCTGACCGCCCGCCAGGGTGTCGCCGACCTGGAGACGATGCTGCCGATGCTGTTCTCCGAGGGGGTCCGCACGGGCCGGATCTCGCTCAGCCGCTTCGTGTCGCTCATCTCCACGACGCCGGCCCGGCTCTTCGGGCTGTACCCGCGCAAGGGGACGATCGCCGTCGGCAGCGACGCGGACCTGGTCGTCCTCGACCCGCAGCGGCACCGGGTCATCGACGGCGCGGCCATGCAGTCGCAGTCGGGCTACTCGACCTATGACGGCTGGGACGTGCATGGCTGGCCCCGGTTCACCATCAGCCGCGGCGAGATCGTCCTGGAAGACGGCGAGGTGACGGCAGCGCCGGGCCGCGGCCAGTGGCTGCCCCGGACCGGCCCGGCCGGCCGCGCGGGCGGCACCGAGGCGGGAGCGGCGGCCCGCCTCGCAGCACCGTAGCCGCCGGCCGAGGAAGGGACGTCGTCATGACCGCTGCGCATCCGGCCGACCTGGACCTGCTGGAGGCCGCCGCCGCGCTGGCCGCCGGGCGAATCTCCTCGCGGGAGCTCACGGCCGCGTGCCTGGAGCGCATCGCGCAGCGCGACGGCCAGTACGGCGCCTTCATCCGCGTCTACCGGCGGGAGGCGGAGCAGGCCGCGCGGCAGGCCGATGAGCTGCGCGCGAGCGGATCCGCGGGATCGCTCACCGGCCTGCCGGTCGCGCTCAAGGACGTCGTCGCGGCGGCCGGGCTGCCGCTGACGGCCGACAGCGCCGTGCTGGAGGGCAACGTAGCCGGCGCCGATGCGACCGCCTGGGCGCGCCTGCGGGCCGCCGGGATGGTCCTGATCGGCCACCTGCACTGCGGCGAGTTCGCCAGCGGCGTGTGGGGGATCAACCCGTGGGGACCGTCGTTCTCGCCTGGCGGATCCAGCAGTGGCAGCGGCATCGCGCTGGCCGCCCGGATGGTGCCGGCCACGCTGGGCACCGACACCCGCGGCAGCATCCGGATGCCCGCGGCCTTCATGGGCCTGTCCGCGGTGAAGCCCACCTTCGGGCTGGTCAGCAACTCCGGCGTCATCCCGTTCTCCTACACCAGCGACGTGACCGGCCCGATGGCCCGGTCGGCCGCCGACTGCGCGGCGCTGCTGGAGGTGATGGCCGGCCGGGACCCGGCCGACCGCGCCACGCTCGCCCAGCCGGCCGGGCCGGCTTCGTACCCGGTTCGGCCGCGGCCGGGCTCGCGCCCGCTGGCCGGGACCCGGATCGGCATCCCGCAGTTCGGCGGGGACGCGCCGTCGCCGGGCGTGGCCGGGGTGTACGAGCGTTTCACCGGCGATCTCGCCCGTCTCGGCGCTGAGCTGGTGAGCTTCCCCTGGCCAGCCAACCCGCTGGAGGGCGACGGCCGCAACATCGGGGACTGGACGCATGTTCTCGGGGCCGAGATCCAGGTGATCCACGAGCAGTTCGCCGACCGCGGCCACCTGTACCGCGATGAGTTCCTGGGCCTGCTCGCGCCGCTGCGCACGTCCGGGTCGGCGCTGGATTACGTCCGGGCCCAGCTGGCCAGGGCCCAGCTGGCCGACACCTGGACGGCGCTGTTCGCCGGCCATGAGCTGACCGTCGTCGCGCACCCGGCCTGCCAGGACGAGCTGTTCCGGACCGACGTCGAGCTCACCTACTCCGAGCTGCCCCGGCTCATGCTCGGTGTCTGGAATGACACCGGCTTCCCCGTCGTCTCGGTCCCGGCGGGCCTCAGCCCGGCCGATCAGTCGCCGGTCGGCATGCAGCTGGCCGGCCTGCCGCATACCGAGGCGGCGCTGCTGCAGGTGGCGATCGACCTGCAGGCCGCGACCGGCTATCACCGGCTGAGCCCGCCCGGCCTGGGCGACGGCCCGGACTACCGGCCACCCGCCCGGCGCGCGGCCGGCCCGCAGCCGCCGTATGTCGCCGGGCTCAGTGCGCTGAACGCCGTTATCCTGGCCAATCCGGCGGCCCCGGATGGCCGGTAACCGGCCCGTGGCCGGACGAGGCAGGAAGGGCAGATCATGACAGCGCCGATGACGATCCTCACCGAGGCCACCGTGTTCACGGCCACCGGGACCGATCCCTTCGAGGGCTCGGTCGTGGTCGAGGGAGACAAGATCACCGCTGTCGTGCCCACGACCGCGGTGCTGCCCGCCGCGGGACTGGTGATCAGCCTGCGCGGCATGACGCTGCTGCCGGGTCTCATCGACGCGCATGTGCACGCGGCCGCCGTCGAGGCCGACATCCAGGACCAGCACCGGCGTCTGTTCGACAGCGAGCTGGCCGTGCTGACCGCCCAGTCGCTGACCGACATGCTGCGCCGCGGCTTCACCGCGGTCCGCGATGCCGGCGGTGCGGACGCCGGCTTCCGGCGGCTCATCGAGCGCGGCACGATCGCCGGGCCGCGCCTGCTGGTGTCCGGGCGCCCGCTGTCGCAGACCGGCGGGCACGGCGACAAGCGGCGGGCGATGGAGCCGGGCGCGGCCGTGGTGCCGCGGGCGCTCGGCATGACGCACGCCGTGGCCGACGGCCCGGACGAGGTCCGCCGGGCGGTGCGGGAGGAACTGCGCCGGGGCGCCGACCAGATCAAGGTGATGGCCGGCGGCGGCGTCATGTCACCCACCGACCGGCTGGAATCGGTGCAGTACTCGCTGGAGGAACTCCGGGCGGCGGTAGCCGCGGCCACCGCCGGCGGCTCCTACGTGCTGGCCCACGCCTACACCGCGGAGGCCATCGAGGTGTGCGTCGCGGCCGGGGTGCGCTCCATCGAGCACGGCAACCTGCTGACCGACCGCGCCGCCGCCCTGATGGCGGAGGCCGGCACCTTCCTGGTGCCCACGCTGGTGACCTACGAGAAGCTCTACGAGCAGGGCGCGGATCTGGGGATCCCGGCGGCGAACCTGGACAAGCTGTCCAGGATTACCGAGGCCGGGCTGACCAGCCTGCGGATCGCTCAGGCGGCCGGCGTCCGGATCGGGTCCGGGTCCGACCTGCTGGGCCCGATGCGCCGGTTCCAGGCGCGGGAGATCGCGCTGCAGGCCGATGCCCTCGGCGCGGCGGCTGCGATCATCGCGGCCACCAGGACGAACGCTGAGCTGCTGGGCATCGCCGCCGAGACCGGCACGATCGAGGCCGGCAAGGCAGCCGACCTGGTCGCGGTCGAGGGTGATCCCCTCGCGGTGCCCGGCCTGCTCGGCGAGGCCGGACGGCTCGCGATGGTCATGCGCGGCGGTCAGATCCACCTCGACAGGACCGGGCACCAGCACTGACCCGCACCGGCGCGAACACTCTCGCGGCGCCGCCCGGCCGGGCCGGCCCGCGCACTCCGCCCGTCTTCAGCCGGCACATCCGGCGTGGTGCAGGAGAAGCAGAAATGTCGCAGTTCATCTTGACTCTCCGTACACGCCCGATCTAGGCTCTTCCATTAATTGCGATTCCACTTCCACTGAGTGGGAGGACCGTGCCGCGCCGACTCGCCGCTCCGGAATGGGGTTTCCCCTGCGCGCCTGCCCAGTCAGGGGCGGTCGCGGCTGGTGCGAGCGCAGCTGAGCGGAATGCGGCGCGGATCTTCTCGCCCGGGCCATCCACGGAGTAGCGGTGGGTGCGCTGACCGAGCTGCCGGCCCGCGTTCGGGCTGTCGCGGAGGCGCGCCTAGCCTTCAGCCGCGAGTACTCCGGACTGCATGAGCTCGACGGCCAGATCCAGGACCTGTCGCCAGCTGGCGTCCGGAAGGCCCTCAGCGCGCTCGGCGGGCCGCCGCTGAGCGACCCGCTCGACGACGTCACCGTCGCCGGCGCCGAGGCGTCGCTGCGCACCCGCCTGGGTGACCTGGAGCTGCACCGGCGTGATCCGTTCCTGCACATCGAGGCGCTCGACCTGACGTCCTATGAGCGCGACTATGCCCCGGCGGCTAGCCGAATGGCGGCGCGCAGCCGCCACCTGGCTCAGTGGCCAGCGGCCATCGACAACGCGATCAGCTCCCTGGACCTCGTTCCGCCGAAAGTAGCCGCGGCGTTCCTGCCGTCCGTGCGCGGCCTGCGGGCCGCCATTCGCCCCGGCGACGGGGAGGCCGGCCTGCGGGCCGCGGCGGCGCTCGACCGGCTCGTCAGCCACCTCGCGCGCCGCGCTGCGCTGCGCGGGGCCGACGAGGGACTGGGCGCGCACCGGCTGATCGCGCTGCTGGGCTGCGCCGACGGCATCACCGTGGACCTGGAGCAGCTCGCCGCGCGGACGGCCGCCGAGATGCGCGCCATGACCGAGCTGCTGGCCGACGCCTGCGCCCGGATCGCGCCCGGCGAGCCGGTGGCCGCTGTCGTGCGTGACCAGCTGGCCCGGCACGGCACCTTCGCCGACATCGTGAGCTCGGCCCAGCGCCTGGCTGACGAGGCGCGGCAGTTCGTCGCCAGCCGCAGGCTGGTGCCCTTCACCGACGTCGGCTGCGTGGTCGAGGCCACCCCGGCGCCGCGGCGCTGGGGCGTGGGACGGATCAGCTGGCCGGGCGCCTGGGAGCCGCTGGCTCCGGCCCGGTTCCACCTGACGCCGCCGGATCCGGGCTGGCCGCCGGATGCCCGCGATGCCTGGCTGCGCCGGTTCGGCCGCGCGGCCCTGCCCGCGCTCACCGTGCACGAGACGTTTCCCGGCCACGTCAGCCATGCCCTGGCCATGCGGCAGGTGGCCAGCCCGACGCGGCGGACGCTCTGGTCCGAGCTGTTCTTCGAGGGCTGGGCGCATTACTGCGAGCAGATGTGCTTCGAGGAAGGCTTCGGCGACGGGAGCCCGGTGCTGCAGGCCGGCGTCGCGCTGGAGGCGCTGGTCCGGCTGACCCGGATCGAGAACGTCATCGGCCTGCACACCGGCGCGCTCACGGTCTCCGGCGGCGCGCGGCTGTTCACCCGCAACGCCTTCCTCGAAGGCCCGGCCGCGCTGGCCGAGGCCCAGCGCGGCCTGTTCGAGCCGACCTGCACCCGCTACGGCGTCGGGAAGTTCTTCTTCCTGGACCTGCGCGAGGCGGCGAGGTGCGCATGGGGGCCGGGCTTCACCCTCGAGCGCTTCCACGCCCGGCTGCTGTCCCTCGGCTCTCCTCCGCTTGCCCCGGTCGCAGACGCGCTCGGGCTCGGCCGGCAACTGACAAGGTGGCGTTAGCACATGACAGGTCCTGCACCTTCCGCGGCATCGGCCGGGCTCTACGGGCGAGCCAGCCGTCATGTGCCCGGCGGCGTGCACTCCACGACCCGGGCCCGGAAGTCCGGCCCGTTCTTCGCCGCCCGGGCGGCCGGTGCCTACGTGTGGGATGCCGACGGGACGCAGTACCTCGACCTGCAGATGGGCAACGGCTCGGTCGCGCTGGGATACGCCCGCCCCGAGGTCGACGCCGCGGTCACCGAAATGATCTCTAGCGGCGTGACGACCGGCGTCGAGACGGCGGCCGCCGTCGCGGCGGCCGAGGCCATGGCGGCCGTCATCCCGGACTGCGGCATGATCCGCTTCGCCAACACCGGGACCGAGGCCCTCATGCACGCCCTGGCCATCGCCCGGCACGCCACCGGGCGGGATCTGGTGGCCAAGGCTGAGGGTGCCTACCACGGCTGGTACGACACGCTGTGGGTGTCGACCTGGGCCGCCGCCGGCCAGCTCGGGCCGGCTTCCAGCCCGGCCGCCCCGCCCGGATCGGCGGGGCTGGCCGCGGGAGCGGGGACGACGGTCGTCCTGCCGTTCAACGACGTGGCGGCGACGACCGAGATCCTCCGGGCGCAGGCCGGCCAGCTGGCCGCCGTCGTGGTCGAGCCGGTGATGATCGACATCGGCTTCATCCCGGCCACCGGGGAGTACCTCACCGCACTGCGCGAGGTCACCCGCGAGCTCGGCATCGTGCTGATCTTCGATGAGCTGCTGACCGGCTTCCGCCTCGCGCCCGGCGGCGCCCGGCAGGTGTACGGCATCCGGCCCGACCTCACGACCTACGGCAAGGCGATCGCGAACGGCTACCCGGTCGCCGCGGTCGAGGGCGATCGCGCGCTGATGGGAACCACGGACGTGACGGCCGGCGGCCCGGTGGGCTGGGTCGGCACCTACAACGGGCACCCGACCGCCATGGCCGCCACCGCCGCGGCCGTCGCCCTGCTCGCCGACGGCCAGGCCCAGCGCCAGCTCAGCGCCCGCAACGCCGAGCTGCGCGCCGGGTTCGCCGAGCTGGCGCAGCGGCACGGCATCCCGGCCGTGGTGCCCGGCGAGGGCGGCCATTTCCAGCCCTACTTCCTGGACCGCGACCCCGCCAGCTACCGCGACGCCCTGCACACCGATGCCGTGCGGTACGAGGCGTGGCGGTCGGCCATGGAGGCGGCCGCCATCCTCGTGCCGCAGCGGCCGCTGCTGCACTGCGCGTTCTCGACCGCCCACGGCCCGGCCGAGATGGCGCGCATCCTCGAGGCCACCGACAAGGCGTTCTCGGCCATGACCTGACCGATTCGGCCGGACCGCGGCCGCGCCAGCGAAGCAATCGTGAGAGGAGCAGAGCTATGCATGATCGAGCTGAGATGAGTGCCCCCGGCCTCGCTGGCCTGAGCCGGCGGGACGTCCTGCGCGCGGCCGGGATCGGCGGCGCCGGGCTGGGCGCGGCCACCCTCCTGAGCGCCTGCGGCAGCTCCGGCGGCAGCAAGGCCTCGACCGGGACCAAGGGGTCGTCGGCCTGGATGAAGGGCCCGGTGTCGTTCGTGTTCCTGGACACGACCGAGCCGGGCAACCTGGACCCGTCGCTGCAGACCCTGTTCGACGGGATGCTCATCATCCGCAACACCTACGACGCCCTGACCTTCACCAACGAGACGACTAAGAAGCTGGAGCCGTGGCTGGCGACGTCCTGGTCCTCGAATAAGGACGTCACCCAGTGGAAGTTCAAGATCCGGCCGGGGATCAAGTTCACCGACGGCTCGCCCGTGGACGCGGCCGCGGTGGCGCTCAGCATGCAGCGGCACCTGGCTATCGGCTCGGTAGCGCAGGCCGGCTACATGCTGGCCGGCATCTCCTCGGTCAAGGAGACCGGGCCGATGGAGGTCACCTTCACGACCAAGGCCCCGCAGCCGTGGCTGCCCTACCACATGACCATGTTCCCGGTCATCAGCAAGCAGGCCATCACCAGCCACAAGACCAGCAAGGACCCCTGGGCCAAGGCGTGGTTCGCGAACAACACCGGCGGCAGCGGTCCCTACGAGCTGGACCAGTGGACCAAGGGCACGAAGATCACCCTGAAGAAGAACGCGCACTGGTGGAACGGGCCGTGGCAGTCCGGCTCGATCGACAACGTCACCGTGCAGTGGGAGTCCTCGCCCAGCACCAGCGTCGAGCTCATCGAGAAGGGCAGCGCCAACTTCGCCACCGAGTGGTCGATTGACAACGCCCTCAGCGTCGGCAAGCAGTCCGGCTTCTCGCTCAAGCGCTACCGGGCCTACAACACCGACCCGATGATCGCCTTCAACCAGGCCAAGCCGCCGTTCGACAAGCTGCAGGTCCGCCAGGCGTTCCAGTACGCCTTCGACTACAAGGCCATGCGGGCCTACTTCCAGGGCTACGCCCTGCCCACCCACGGCGTGCTGCCGTCCTTCAACCCCTACGCCCTGACGTCACTGCCGGAGTACAAGCAGGACCTGAACAAGGCCAAGCAGCTGCTGTCCCAGGCGGGCGTGTCGCCGTCCAGCATCTCGGCCACCTTGTACTCCGCCGCCGGCTATCCGGACCTGGTGGCGGGCGGCACGATCCTGCAGTCCTCGCTGGCCCAGATCGGGGTGCACATCAAGGTGCAGGCGGTGCCGTTCCCGACCATCGAGTCGGCCGTGACCAAGATCAGCACCTCGCCGCCGCTCACCTCGGCCCTGTACAACGGCATCTTCAGCCTGGACCCGACGACGTTCCTGTCCTCGTTCCTGCCTAAGAGCTTCGGCGACGAGTTCATGAACTACGGCAGCAAGGCGGTGCTGGCCGCCTACAACAAGGCGTCGTCCTCGCCGTCGGACGCCGAGGTGAAGGCCGGCCTGAACCAGGCCCAGCAGACCATCGCCAATGACGCGCCGGTGATCTTCGGCGCGCTCCCGGAGCTGCTCATCCCCGTCCCCGACTACCTCGAGGGCTACGTCATGCAGCAGACCAACGACCAGTACCCGTGCCTGTTCTTCCAGCTGCGGCTGCACGAGCACTGAGCTGCCTATGCGACGCCGAGGAACTGAGGAACGCTGATGCTCCGGTATGCCGTGCAGCGGATCATCTGGGCCGTCTTCCTGATGTGGCTGGTGACGCTGTTCACCTTCTTCCTGCTGCACCTGATTCCCGGTAATCCCGCCATCGTCATGGCGGGGATCGGGGCCAAGAAGGCGCAGATCCACGCCCTGGAAGTGGAGCTGGGCCTGAATAAGCCGCTGAGCGCCCAGTACTGGGAGTACCTGCTCGGCCTGGTGCAGCTGCACCTCGGGCTCTCAGCGGTGACCCGCGATCAGGTCAGCACCGACCTGGGGCACTACCTGCCCGTCTCGCTTGAGCTGATCGTGATCAGCTTCACCATCTACGTCGTGCTGGCCGTGGGCCTCGGCGCCTGGTCGGCGCGGCGGGAGGGCCGGGTGGCGGAGGCGCTGGTCCGGGTGTCGGCGATCGTCGGCAGCGGCATGCCGGTCTTCTGGGTCGGGGCCATGCTGCAGGAGCTCTTCTTCGCCCGGCTGGGCTGGCTGCCGCAAGGCGGCCAGCTCGGCATCACCGCCTCCGGCCCGCCGCACGTCACCGGGGTCTACCTGATCGACAGCGCGATCGCCGGGGACTGGGCCACCTTCGGACAGACCGCCGAGCACCTGGTCCTCCCGGTGGCCACGATCGTCATCGCCATGCTGGCGGTGGGCCTGCGGTCGACGCGGGCCAGCGTGTTCCAGGAACTGCGCCGGCCCTATGTCCGCACCGCCGAGGCCAAGGGCGTCCGGGGCGCGCGGCTGATGGTGGTGCACATCATGAAGAACGCGCTGAATCCGGTGATCAGCACGCTGTCCCTGCAGTTCGGCTACCTACTGGGCTGGGTCGCCCTAGTGGAGACCGTCTTCAGCTGGCCCGGCATCGGGCTGTACCTGTACAACTCCATCCAGAATCTGGACTACGCGCCGATCCTGGCCATCACGGTCCTGGTCAGCGGGGTATTCATCGTGGTCAACCTCATCACCGACCTGGTGTACCCGCTGCTGGACCCGCGACTGAGGGACCGCCAGGCATGAGCATGGACGCAGACGTCGCGGTCGCCGGCGGCCGCCCCGAGGTCCCGCGCACGACGTTCCGGCGCACCTGGTCGCGCTCGGCGCACAGCCGGCAGGTCTTCGTCGTCGTCGGCGGGCTGATCGTGGCGGTCTTCCTGGTCGCCGCCATCGCTCCCGGGTTGCTGACCAGTCACAATCCCAGCGCGCTGTACTCCGGCCCGGCCACCGCGGCGCCGGGGTCCGGGCACCTCCTGGGCACCGACGAGCTGGGCCGGGACTTCTTCGCCCGGCTGGTCTACGGCACCCGGTCCTCGCTGGTGATGTCCGTGCTGATCGTGGCCATCGGGGCCGTCCTGGGCACCGTGGTCGGCGTCACGGCCGGCCTGTTCGGCGGGTGGATCGATGAGGTGCTGATGCGCGTCGTCGACCTGTTCCTGTCGCTGCCCGGCTTCGTGCTCGCCCTGGCCCTGGCGGCCGCCCTCGGCCGCGGCGAGCGGTCGGTGGTCATCGCGCTGGGGATTATCTGGTGGCCCGGCTACGCCCGGCTGTTCCGCGGCATGGTGATCGCGATGAAGCACCGGCTGCACGTGGAAAGCGCCCGGGCCCTGGGCGCCGGCAACTTCCGGATCGCGCGCCGGCACATGCTCCCGTTCATGTACGGCCAGCTGAACGCGCGCATAACCCAGGACCTCGGTTACGCCCTGGTCAACGTGGCCGGCCTCAGCTTCGTCGGCCTCGGCGCGCAGCCGCCCAGCCCGGAATGGGGCTCGCTGCTGCAAACGGGCCTGCAGTACGTCGCGACGGCCTGGTGGCTCACGGTCTTCCCGGGGCTGGCCATCACCTTGTGGACGGTCGGCATCGCGATGCTCGGCGACGGGCTGTCGGGGTTCGCGCGCGGTGAGCGCCTGACCGGGGAGAGGGACTGAGGTGACCGAGACCACGGCGCGCGCCGCCCGCCCGCCGGCGCTGGCGGTAACCGATCTGCGCACCGCCATCGGCGGCTCAGGCAGCCGCCGGATGCCGGTCAACGGGGTGAGCTTCACGGTGTCCGCGGGGGAGACCGTCGCGATCGTCGGCGAGTCCGGCTCGGGCAAGACGATGACGGCGCTGTCGGTCATGGGCCTGCTGCCCAGGGGCGTGGCGCAGGTCGTCGGCGGCCAGGTCGCGGTGCGGGGCCGGGTGGTGAGCGGGCTCGGCGAGCGGGAGATGCAGTCGGTGCGCGGCGTGCAGATCGCCTACATGCCGCAGGATCCGGTCAGCGGGCTCAACCCCGCGCTGACCGTCGGGCTCCAGGTCACCGAGCCGCTGCTGGTGCACAAGAAGGGCAGCCGCCAGCAGGCCCGGGCCGCTGCCCTGGACCTGCTGGGCAAGGTCGGCATCCCCGACCCGCCGCGGGCCATGCGCTCCTACCCCCACCAGCTCAGCGGCGGCATGCGGCAGCGGGTGCTGCTGGCCATGTGCCTGATCGGCCGGCCCAGCGTCCTGATCGCCGACGAGCCGACCACGGCGGTCGACGTCACCACCCAGGAGCAGATCATTGACCTGCTGGCCGACATCCAGAGCGAGTCGCAGCTGGCCATGCTGCTGATCACCCACGACCTGGGCGTGGTGGCCCGGATCGCGAGCAAGGTGCTGGTCATGTACGCCGGCCGGGTGGTCGAGCACGGCAGCGCCGAGCAGGTCTTCGAGGAGCCGATGCATCCCTATACCCGCGGCCTCCTGCAGTCCGTGGACTTCGACAGTGTCACGCCGCGCACCCGGCTGTACGCGCTCGACGGCGCGCCGCCGCAGCTCGGCGACCTGCCCGCCGGGTGCTCGTTCCAGCCCCGGTGCCGGTACGCCGAGGAGGTGTGCTCCGAAACCGTTCCCGAGCTGGCGGCGACGCCAGCTGCGGGCAGCGGGCTGAGCGCGTGCCATGTGGCGGCCCGCGGCGGCCTCCCGCCGTGGGTATCGGCTCAGGACCTGCGGAGTGAGGCATGACCGCCCCGGCCGCCGCCCTGCTCGAGGTGGACGGTGTCAGCAAGACCTTCACCGCGCGCCGGGGCGGCCTCGGCCGCCGGGTCGGCATCGCCGCCCTCAACGACGTCGACCTGCGGATCGAGCCCGGCGAGACGGTCGGGCTGGTCGGTGAGACGGGCAGCGGCAAGTCCACCCTGGGGCGGATCATCCTGGGCCTGGACAGCCCGACCGCGGGCAGCGTGAAATTCGAGGGGACGTCCATCGGCGGTATGTCGCGTGGCCAGCTCAAGCACCTGCGCCGCCGCATGCAGGTGGTGTTCCAGGACCCCTATGAGTCGCTCAACCCGTACATGACGGTCCGGGAGATCCTCGAGGAGCCGTTCCGGGTGCACGACCTGTACGACAGCCAGAGCACCCCGGTACGGCTCGGCGAGCTGCTGGATGTCGTCGGCCTGCCGCAGGCGGCGCTGCGGCGGACATCGGTGGAGTTCAGCGGCGGTCAGCAGCAGCGGCTGGCCATCGCCCGGTCGCTGACGCTCGACCCGGACCTGCTGGTCGCCGATGAGCCCACGGCCGCCCTCGATGTGTCGATCCAGGCGCAGATCCTCAACCTGATGCTCGACATCCAGCGCGCGCGGCGGATGAGCATGCTGCTGATCTCCCACAACCTGCTCGTCGTCCGGCACATGAGCGCCCGCCTGGGCGTGATGTACGCCGGCCGGATCGTGGAGACCGGCGCCTCCGAGGACATCTACCGCTCCCCGAAGCACCCGTATACCACCGCGCTGCTGTCAGCCGTCCCGATCGCCAACCCGCGCCGGGAGCGCGAGCGGCACCGGATCAAGGTCACCGGCGAGGCGGCCGATCCGGCCGCCCTGCCCAGCGGCTGCCCGTTCCATCCCCGCTGCTGGCTGGCCGAGGACAGGTGCCGGACTACCCGGCCGCCGCTGCGGCCGGTCGGCGCCGCCGGCCAGCTCGTGGCCTGCCACGTAGCGGAATGAAGCCTTACCGAGCACAGCAACCCGGCCCTGCCGATTACAAGGAGGAACTGAATGGCCAGCGGGCACAGCGTGGAGCGGATTCCGGTCACGCATCTCAGTAACGGGCACGACGTGGAGCTTGTCGTGCACGTCATCCGCGGCTCGAAGGAAGGGCCGAAGCTGGCCATGTTCGGCGGCGTGCACGGCGATGAGCCACTCGGGACCGAGGCCGTCCGGCGGTCGCTGGCGCAGATCGACCCGGAGCAGCTGACCGGGACCATCGTCGCCGTCCCGGTAGCCAACCCGTACGCGTTCGAGGCGGGCAAGCGGGTGACCCCGCTGGACGGCCTGAATCTCAACCGCATCATTCCCGGCGACAGCGGCGGATCGCTGACCGAGCAGCTGGCCGCCAAGCTGGCCGGGATCCTGGATGACGGTGTCACGCACTTCATCGACTACCACTCCGGCGGCCTCCTGGCCTGCGTCGACTACTCCTACGTGCATGAGGTCGGCGCGGAGATGTCGCGGGCCTATGGCTGCCAGGTGCTGTATGACCACGACAGCTATCCGGGGTCGGCCACTGACTATGCCCTGAAGAAGGGCATCCGCACGATGGTGAGCGAGCTCGGCGGCGGCCAGCATGACACCGAGTACTTCCTCGGCAAGGCGGTCAGCGGCACCCTCAACGTACTGCGGGAGATCGGGATGTACGCCGGCGAGGCGAGCGCGCCGCGCGAGGACCAGGTCGTGGTGACCACTCTGAGCACGGTCCGCCCGAGCGTCGGCGGGCTGCTGCAGGCCGAGGTCGGTGCTGACCGCCTCGGCGAGAGCCTGCCGGCCGGGACCGTGCTCGGCCGCGTGATCGACCCGGCCACCTTCACCGAGCTCGAGGTACTGACCGCGCCCTATGACCCGACCTACCTGATCCTGAGCCGGACCGCGGTGACCCAGGTGAGCCCGGGCGACTACGGGTTCATGGTGGCCGACGGCGCGACGGCCAAGCCCGCGGCTCAGGGCTGAACTGACCGGGCATGGATCTCGTCGTTCGGGGTGGGTCGGTAGTCACGGCGGACGGCTGCACGGTGGCCGACGTCGGCGTGGCGGACGGGCGGATCGTGCAGATTGGCGGCCGCATGACCGCGGCGCAGATCATCGACGCGGAAGACAAGCTCGTCTTGCCCGGCGGCGTGGACATGCACGTGCACCTGTCGCCGGCCCTGGTCGCGGAAGGGGACTTCTGGTGGGCCGACGACTTCGGCAGCGGCTCGCGCGCGGCCGCGGCTGGCGGCGTGACCACCGTCGGCAACATCACCTTCCCGGTGCGCGATGAGCCCGTGCTCGACGCGCTGGCGCGCACGACGGCCGAGGCGGAGGCGGCTAGCCTGGCTGATTTCGTCCTCCACCCGGTCATCGTGGCGGCCCCGGACGATCCCGCGGCGCTGGCCCGGGACCTGGCGGCCGATGGCTGCGTGTCGGTGAAGGTCTTCACCCACATGGCGGGATTCACGGCCAGCCCGGCGCGCTATCTCGGCCTGATCGAGGCCGTCGCGCGACATGACCTCACCGTCATGGCGCACTGCGAGGATCCCGCCCTCGGCGAGTACCTGTCCGGGCTGCCCGCGGGCGAGTCGCCGGGCGGCTCAGCGGGGTACTACCCGCCGGACAGCATCGAGGTGGCGGCAGTTGCCCGGATGGCGGAGATCGCCGCGGCCACCGGCGCCCGGATCTACCTGGTGCACCTATCCAGCAGCCGGTCAGCGGATCTCGCGCTGGCCGCCCGCGGGCGCGGGGCCCGCCTGCTGCTGGAAACGCGGCCGGAGTACCTGCTGCTGACCGACGACGAGCTGGCGGCCGCCGCCGGGCAGCAGCCGGGCCCCGGTCCGGGCGGCCGCAGCCCGGCCGACCTCGGCCGGCTCTGGCAGGCGGTCTCCGACGGCCGGTTCGATGCGATCTGCACCGACCACGCGCCCTGGCGGGAGGCGCCGGGGAAGCTGCCCGCCAGCGGCGCCCGATCCGTGCGCAGCGGCCTGTCGTGCCTGGAGCTGTCGCGCTCCCTGCTGTTCATGAAGGGCGTGCTGACCGGGCGGATGACCCTCCCGCAGCTGGCGGAGCTGACGGCGGCGGGTCCCGCGCGGGCCTTCGGGCTGTATCCCGCCAAGGGCGTCATCGCCGTCGGCAGCGATGCGGACCTTGCCGTGTTCGACCCGGCCGTGCACTGGAAGTATGCCGGCGGCCAGAGCCGCGCGGAATGGACGCCATTCGACGGCTGGACGCTAACCGGCCGCACCCTTCTCACCATCCGGCGCGGGACAATAACCTACCGGCACGACGACGGCTTCGCCGGCGGTGGCGGGCAGCGACTGCGACGCCCCGGTGACAGCAGTACTCAGGCTGATAAGCGCGCGCGGCAGCCTGTGTCGTAGTGATAGGCACAACGGCGACCCGAAGACAGCGGATGCGCGACCGCCTGATAATTGTCAGGACTTTCTGAACGGACCTCCACGTGACCGAGAACAGCCCACCGCGGGGGCCGAGTTACCTCCGGCGGCTCCTGCATTTCCTGAGCGTTGCCGTCAGCGAGGGGTCCAGTGCCCGCGGGCTCACCGAAATCGCCCGCGAGGCGGGTATCCCGCTGTCGACGGCCTCCCGGCTCGCCAGCCTGCTGACCGAGTCGGAAATGCTGCGTGTCCTGCCGAACGGCGGCTACGGCCCGGGCGCGGAGCTCATCCGCATCGCCGGCAATGCGCTGGTCAGTCTCCGCGGCGATCTGCACATCCAGACGGTGGTGCGATCGCTGGCGGAGGCGTCCTGCGAGAGCGCCAGCGCCGGGATGCTGGTCGGCGACGTGATCGTGCTGATCGCGCGCGAGGAGCCCGGCCACTCGCTGCGGGCGGTGGCCCACGTCGGCGACAGCATCTCCCCGCATACCTCCGCGATGGGCAAGGCAATTCTCGCCAACCTGGGCGCCGAACGCCGGCTCGCCGTGCTCCGGAATGCGGCCGGACCCGAGGCCAGCCGGATCCAGGACGAGCTGGCCGGCGAGCTGGAGGCCATCCGCGCCCAGGGCTACGCGCTGGATGAGGAAACGTACTCGCCCGGCCTGCGCTGCCGGGCCGCTGCGTTCGTAGACGGCGACGAGCAGGCGATCGGCGGCATTTCCGTGGCCGGCCCGGCGGCGCGGTTCTCGTTCGCGAAGGCGACGGAGTGCCTGCCGATGCTGCGGACGATGGTGGACGAGCTATCAGCGCGGAGCCAGACCGAGCGTTCTCCGGCTGCGACCTAGACTCCGGCGAAGCCCCAGAAAGGGAGCAACAGGGGCGTTAGAGTCATCAGCTATGCGAATCCGGTTGGCCGGCCGTCAACGGCGCGCACGACGGTGAGCGCCAGCAGCTTCATCGCCTCTCTGGTCGGCTCGCTGGCCTGGCCGGCGGTGATCATCGCCATCCTGGTCATCTTCCACCGGCAGTTCGGCACGATGCTGGAGCGGCTGGCCCGGGTGCGCCTGGGCGGCAGCAGCCCGGAGGCCGACCTGGACTGGAACCAGACCGAGCAGGTCATCCGCCAGAGCCTGGCCGCAGCGCGGCCCGGCGGGCCCTCCGGCGGCGCCGCCGGATCCAGCGGCGCCGCGTCCGGGACGGGCGGCACCGGGGAATCCGGGGGCGTGGCCCGGCCGCCGCAGGCGCTGGTCGAGGACCGGTGGCAGGCGCTGTCCGGCCAGCTGCGCGCCGTGGTCCGGCCGGCCGGGTCGGTCAGCGAGCAGCAGCTGGCCGGGGCGGAATTTGATCAGCTCATGGAGGTCGCGCTGCGCGCCGGGCTGCTGGACGCCGCGACGGTCCGGTCCCTGGACGGGCTGCGGCACCTGCGCAACCTGGCCCGGACCAGCCCCTCGCTCACCCCCCGCCGGGCCCAGGAATTCGCCATCATGGCCGACGCGGTCAGCTACGGCATGCAGCACGACAGCGGCTCCGTCTGGCCCCTCACCTGACGCCGCCGCCTGACGTGGTCGCCTGACCCGCCTGACCGGCTGCCCCTGATCTCGCTCGCCTCCCCCGCATCGCCAGGCAGCGCCCGTAGCGGGGCGGATCTAGGTAACTAGGAGACTTTCGCGTCTTGGTGACGCGTAATCCTCCTCGCTAACCGACTGGGGGGTGCGCGACGGGTCAGCTGGGCGGCGCGGCGGAGGAAGCGGCGGACGGAGCCGAGGGCGGCGGGGAGATGCCGGCGATCTGGCACTGCGCCGCGGTCAGCCGGGCCGCCGTGCCGCGCCCGACGTAGGCATCCCGGCACATCTGCCGGGCCCGGTCCCCGCAGCCGTGCACCAGGGAGCCGCCCATGGAGCTGGGCAGGTTCACGGTGACGCAGCCGTGCCCGGAGGCGCCGTAGCTCCCGGGCCGGAGTGCCGCCCAGATCCCCACCCCGGCGAAGATGGCCAGCACCAGCAGGCCGGCGACCAGCAGCACGCGCTTGTCGCGCCGGGTGGCCGGCTGCGCCTCGGGCAGCTTTGCGAACGGCATGTTCCCCGGAGTATATGCAGGCTCATCGCGTACAAACTGGCCATGACGGGCGCCTGCCGGACAGGGACGGCGCCGTGCGGCGAGGCGGCTACCAGGCCGAGGCAGCAGGCGGGCCGGGCAGCTACCGGCCGGGCAGCTACGGGCCGGGCAGCTACGGGCCGGGGCGGCTACCGGGCCGAGGAGGTTACGGGCCGGGGCGGCTGGGTGGCCGGGCCAGTCGTCGCCACGTCGGCCCGCCGGGGCCGTCGCGCACGGCGCTGGGCGCGGCGGCCCCGCTGACAGCCGGCAGGGCCCGGCCAGCTGGCCGGGCCCTGCCGCCCCCCGGTGCCGGCAGCACCGCTAGCCCCGCCGACCGGCGGTGCTGCCGGCCGCCTGCAGGCATCAGCCGCGACCGCTGATGCCCCGGCAGCCCTGGCGTGCCCGGGGCAGGCCCCCGCGGCCGGGCGGACCGGGCGAGCGCTATGCTGCCCGGCCTGTGCCGGCGGAGCCGCGCGTGCGGGACCGCCGGCGCTGTCGCCTGCCGCGGCCTGCTCACTGCTCCGCGGGCGACCAGCCGCAGTGCCGCCGGCCGTTGTCTCCTTGCAGGTGAGGCCGGTGCGCCGGGGCTGCGACCAGGGCATCGGCTTGCCGGTTCCCTGAGGCGAGTAGACCCGAGTTGCGTAATGTTTGTGTAATGGGCGGGGTAAGGGGTGATATGGCGCTGCACATCTCTGTGCTCGGCCCTGTCACGGTCTCCGGCCAGGACGCTGTTGTGGCTGGCCAGGCGCTCGGCGGCCGCCGGGCGCGGGTCGCGCTGGTCGCCCTGGCGCTCAGCGGCGGCCCGGTCCCGGCCGAGCGGCTGGCCGCTCTCATCTGGGCCGGCGAGGCGCCGCCGACCTGGCCTGCCGCGCTCCGCGGGGTGATCCGCGGGCTGCGGGCGGCGCTGGCGGGCATCGGCGGGGGCGGTCAGCAGGTCATCACGACCACGCCCGTTGGCTACGGGCTGGCCGCGGGGGTCACGGTCGACATGCGGGACCTGGCGCAGACGCTGCGAGCCGCCCAGGGCCTGGCTGACCAGGGCCGCCACCAGGCGGTGCTGGACGCGCTGGTACCGCTGGCGGCGGCGGCCGGCGAGCAGTTGCTGCCCGGTGAGGAGGACGCCTGGCTGGAGCCGCGCCGCCGGGAAATCGACGAGGCCGCGCTGCGTGCCCAGGACATGATGGCCGCGGCGGCGAGCGAGCTCGGCGACCACCACCGGGCCACCAGCGTGGCCCGGCGCGCGGTAGCGGCCCACCCTCTCGATGAGCGGGCCCACCGGGCCCTGATCCGCACCCTGCACCGGGCGGGCGACCGGGCCGGGGTGGTGCTGGCCTTCGACGAGTGCCGGTCGCTGCTGGCCGATCAGCTCGGCGTTGACCCCGACCCGGAGACGGTGGCGGCCTACCTGGCCGCGCTGGGGGAGCAGGAGCCGGCCGGGGTGGCCCGGCTGCCAGCCGTCCGGTCGGCATTCTTCGGCCGTGAGCCGGAACTGGCCCGGCTGACCGATGCGATCGCCGCGCCCGGCCTGGTGACCGTGGCCGGCCGCGGCGGTGTCGGCAAGTCCCGGCTGGTCATCCAGGCGGCGTCCCGCGGGCCGGCGCTGCCGGGCGGGCGGCTGTGGGTGCCGCTGACCGCGGTCGGCCAGGACGAGCTGGTCGCTTCCTCGGTGGCGATGACTCTCGGGGTGTCGCCCGGCGCCGATGACGTGACCGTGCAGCTGACCGGCCGGCTGGCTCCGCTGGGCCGGGCCCTGCTGATCCTGGACGGCTGCGAGTCCGTCGTTGACGGGGTGGCCTCGCTGGCCGCCGGGCTGCTGGCCTCCTGCCCGCTGCTGTCGGTGATCGTGACCAGCCGCGTCCCGCTGTCGGTGGAGGGCGAGCGGGTGCTGCGGCTGGACCCGCTGCCCGTCCCGCAGGCCGGCGGCCGGGTCGCCCTGGCGGCCAGCCCCCAGGTACGGCTGCTGGCTGACCGGGTGCGCGAGGGCGGCGGCCGCCTGGACCTCGATGACGCGGCCGCCCCGTTCGTGGCCGAGCTGTGCCGCCGCTGCGGCGGGCTGCCGCTGGCCCTGGAGCTGGTGGCGGCGCAGCTGCCCGAGATGTCGGTCGCCGACCTGCTCGATCACCTGCCCGAGGTCAGCGGCGATGACCGGCTGCGCGCCGTGGCCCGCAGCAGCTACGAGCTGCTCGACGCCGACGAGGCGCGGGTCTTCCGGCTGTTCGGCGTGCTGGATGGCGCGGTCCCGCTGCCGCTGGTGCGCCAGGTGGCCGCCGCCGCGGCCATCGCGCCGGTGCGGGTGGTGCGGATCTTGCGGGAGCTCACCTCCCGCGGGCTGCTGCTGGCCGACCGGTCCGGGCCGCGCTGGCGCTACCAGCAGGACGACGACCTGCACGCGTTCGCCCGCGAGCTGCTGGCCGAGGCCGGGGAGGAGCACGCGGCGCTCAGCCGGCTGGCCGACGCCGTGGCCGCGGTCCTGCCCGCCGACCCGCGGGCCACGCCCGCTCCGTACCTGGAGCCCATCGGCGAACTGCAGGCCAGCGTGCGGCTGCTGCTGGGGGCCGCGATCGACGGGCGGCTGTCGCGCGAGCGCGGCCTGGAGATGGGCTTCCGGCTGCACCGGTACTGGGCCGCCACTGACGTGACCGAGGGCCGGTTCTGGCTGTCCCGGCTGCTGGCCGGCCAGCCGCGGATGCCCTGGACGGGCCGGGCCACCTACGCAGCCGGCTACCTGGACTACTGGGCCGGTGACTCCGAGCTGGCCGTCCGGGAGCTACAGACGGCGGTCGACCTGCTGGGCGACGCGGACGAGCCGGATGAGTACGCCGCCCGGGCCCTGATCTACCTGGGCGGGCTGGCTGACGACCAGGACCTCGGCGCCAAGGCGCTGAGCTTCGTCCGGCGCTCGATCAGTGCGGCTGCCCCGTTCGGCGTTGACCTGCAGGTAGGCGCGGCGATCGGGCTCGGCTGCGTGCTGGCCGAGCGGGCCGATCCCGAGGCCGCCCGGCACGCGGCAGACGCGATCGAGCTGTGCCGGCGGGGCGGCTCAGCCGAGCAGCTGGCCGCCACGCTGCCGACGGCGGCCATGGTCTGCTGGCAGGTCGGCGACCTGGCGGCGGCGGTCGGCTACATCGCCGAGGCGCAGCCGCTGCTGGCCGGGACCCGGCGCATCGCCCGCGTGGTGCTGCAGACCGCCGCCGCGGGGGTGGCCCTGGCCCAGGGGGACGCCGGCGCCGCCATCGAGCTCGGGACCAGCGCGGCAGGCGATGCCAGTGACCTCGGGATCGCCCGCGAGCAGCCGCTGCCCAGCGCCATCGTGGCCCGCGCCTGGCTGGAGCGCGGCGACGTGGCGGCGGCCGCGCAGCACGCCCTGGCGGCGGTGACCGCGGCCCGGTCGCTGGCCTTCGCCTTCCCGCTGGCCGTGGCGCTGGAGACGACCGCGCTCATCGTCCTGGCCGGCGGCCGCGCGGCGCCGGACGGCCCGGCAGCGTCCCCGGCGGCCCGGCCCTCTCCGGCAGCGTCCGCATCGGCCCGGACCGCATCGGCCCGGACCGCATCGGCCCGGTCGGCGGCAGCGCGGCCCGCACCGGAGCTGGCGGATCAGCTGCTGGAGGCGGCTGCCGCGATCCGGGTGCGCGGCGACCGGCCGGTGCCGCCGACGCTGCGCGCCGCAGTGAGCCGGGCCGCGGCGCTGGTCGCCGGATCCGGCGGGGACGCAGCGCCGCTGTCGCCGGCCGCGGCCGCGGCGCTGGCCGTCGCCGTGCTGACGGACGGCGCCCGGCAGCACCAGGAGCAGGGCGACACCGCCAGCTCCGTCTAGCCGCCCGCGCCCCGCCAGAGGACCAGCCGCCCGGCC
>DASXDJ010000144.1:0-11725 GCA_036490755.1 Streptosporangiaceae bacterium | reverse complement strand
CAATTCCGTTCGCCCGGTGCCTGGCAGCGTACTCTCCTGCTGCGCCGTTGGCGGCAGGTTCGCGGTTGCTCGTGCCAGAGATGTATTTTTTTGCTTATATGTCATTTTTGTGACAGCGTTCTAACGGCTCTCAGCGTCACTCTAGGGACCGCATGAGTTCGCTAGGGGGCCTGAACCAGCTCGGTGAGCACCCCGCCCACGCCCGCCGGATGCAGGAACGCGATCGACGCGCCCATGGACCCGTGCCGCGGCCTGGCGTCGATCAGCCGCACCCCGGCGGCCCCGATCGAGGCCAGCGCGGCTGTGATATCGGCCACTCCGTAGCCCACGTGATGCACGCCCTCGCCGCGCCGCTCCAGGAACCGCCCGACGGGGGTGTCGGGGCCCAGCGGCTCCAGGAGCTGCACGTACGACCCGCCGGCGACCCCTTCCACGCCGGCGACCTGCAGCATCGCCTCGCGGACGCCCTGGTCGGCGTGCACCTCGCGGCTGACGACTACCAGCCCCATCGTCGCCTCATAGAACTCGATCTTCGCTTCCAGGTCCCGGCACGCGATTCCGACATGGTCAATACGGGTCAGCACGCTCGCCACACCTCCGGTTATCGGGTTGCCCGCGGGTATCGTTTCAGGCATGCAGGAACCAGTGATCACGGGCGGGGCCAGGACGGCCATCGGACGGCTGATGGGCTCGCTGAGCGGCTTCAGCGGGGCCGATCTCGGCGGGATCGCCATCAAGGCGGCGCTGGAGCGGGCGGGGGTGCGCGGCGACCAGGTTGATTACGTGATCATGGGCCAGGTGCTGCAGGCCGGCGCCGGCCAGATCCCGTCGCGGCAGGCGGCGGTGGCGGCCGGCATCCCGATGACGGTGCCGTCGCTGACGATCAACAAGGTGTGCCTGTCCGGGCTGGACGCGATCGCGCTGGCCGCCCAGCTCATCCGGGCCGGAGAGTTCGACGTGGTGGTGGCGGGCGGCATGGAGTCCATGTCGCAGGCGCCGCACCTGCTGCCGGGATCGCGGCGCGGCTTCAAGTACGGAAACACCGAGCTGGTCGACTCGATGGCGCACGACGGCCTGACCGACGCCTTCGACCAGGTGTCCATGGGCGCCTCCACGGAGACCCATAACGCCCGGCTGGGCATCAGCCGCGCCGAGCAGGACGAGTTCGCCGCCCGGTCCCACCAGCTGGCCGCCCGGGCGGCCAAGGACGGCCTGCTCACGGCGGAGATCACCGCCGTGCCGGTGCCGCAGCGCCGCGGCGAGCCGGTGACCTTCGACACCGACGAGGGCGTCCGCGGCGAGACGACCGCCGAGGCGCTGAGCGCGCTGCGGCCGGCCTTCGCCGCCGACGGCACGATCACCGCCGGGTCAGCTTCGCAGATCTCCGACGGCGCGTGCGCCGTGGTGGTCATGTCGGCGGCGGCGGCGCAGGCAGCGGGTGCGCCGGTGCTGGCCGAGATCGGCGCCCACGGGGTGGTGGCCGGGCCCGACAACTCCCTGCACTCCCAGCCGTCGCGGGCCATCGAGAAGGCACTGGGCCGGGCCGGGCTGAGCGTCGCGGACCTGGACCTGATCGAGATCAACGAGGCGTTCGCTGCGGTGGCCATCCAGTCGATGCGCGATCTGGGCGTCGGCCCGGACAAGGTCAATGTCAACGGCGGCGCCATCGCGCTGGGCCATCCGATCGGCGCCTCCGGTGCCCGGCTCGCCCTGCACCTGATCACCGAGCTGGGCCGGCGCGGCGGCGGCACCGGCGCGGCGGCGCTGTGCGGCGGTGGCGGCCAGGGCGACGCGCTGCTGCTGCGGGTACCCGCCGCCCGTGGCTGAGGCGCCCGCGCCGGGTCCCGCCGCGGCCGCCGGCCGCGTCGGGCGGCGCGGGCAGGCCAGCCCGGCCGAGCTGATCGAGGCGGCGCGGGCGGGTGACCCGCGGGCTCTCGGCCGGCTGGTCTCGCTGGTGGAGAACTCATCCGCGCTGCTGCGCGACGTCATGGCCGCCATCGCGCCGCTGGCCGGGGGCGCTCACGTGATCGGCCTGACTGGCTCGCCGGGCGTGGGCAAGTCAACGGTGACCGCCGCGCTGGTGCGCAGCTACCGGGAGGCGGGCCTGCGCGTCGGCGTGCTGGCGGTGGACCCCACCTCGCCGTTCAGCGGCGGCGCGCTGCTGGGGGACCGGGTCCGGATGCAGGATCACGCGACGGACGACGGGGTGTTCATCCGGTCCATGGCCAGCCGGGGGCACCTGGGCGGGCTGGCCTGGGCGACGCCGCAGGCGGTGCGGATCCTGGACGCGGCGGGCTTCGGGATCATCCTGCTGGAGACGGTCGGGGTGGGCCAGGCCGAGGTGGACATCGCCGCCACCGCCGACACGACGCTGGTGGTAGTCGCGCCGGGCCTGGGCGACTCCATCCAGGCGGCCAAGGCCGGCATCCTGGAGATCGCCGACGTGTTCACGGTGAACAAGAGTGACCGGCCCGGCGCCCAGGAAGTGATCCGGGACCTGCGCACCATGCTGGCCATGGCCCGGTACGACACCGGCGACTGGAAGCCGCCCATTGTCAGCACGACGGCCGCGACCGGGGACGGGATCGCGGACCTGACCGCCGCGATCGGCCGGCACCAGGACTGGCTGGAGCAGTCGGGGGAGCTGGGCACCCGCCGCCGGGTCCGGGCCCGCGAGGAGATCGCCGCCATCGCGGTGACCGAGCTGCGGCGGCGGCTGGGCGGGCTGCCGGGCGAGGACAAACTGGATGAGCTGGCCGGGCGGGTGACGGCCGGCGAGCTGGACCCCTACGCGGCCGCCGACGAGCTGATCGGCGAGTAGCTACCCGCTGGCCGGAGCCGGCCCGGATGAGGCGCCGGCACCGGATGGCCCGGGCTCGGCCGGCGCGGTGACGGTGTGCGGCGGCGCAGCGCCCGGAGCAGCGGGTGCCGGGGCTGCTGGTGCCGGGGCAGCCGCAGCAGGCGCGGCTCGTTTCTGGACCGCCAGCTCGCCGGCGGCCGGCCGGCGGCCCGCGGTGTCGTGGTCTCCGGCAGGCTCCTCGCCGGCCGCCTGCGCCGCGGCGGCTTCCGCGGCCGCCTCCATGATCGACTCGCTGCGCAGCCGCGCCTCGTAGGCAGTCTTGCCGCCGCGGGCGCCGAACAGCCGCTTGGTCAGCACCAGGTACAGCACCAGCGCCAGGTTGATGGCGAAGAAGATCAGCGTCGTGACGGTGACCTTCCTGGACAGGTCATAGATCTCCAGCGGCAAGCCGGCCGACGTTGCCACCATCGCGAAGTACTCGCCCCAGCGCCGGCCCAGCCAGAGCCCCGCGCCCTCAATGACCTCGACGGCGGCGTAGGCCGCCAGCCCGGCCGCGAGCAGCGTGATGGACGCGGCGCTCAGCGTGAGCGCGTGCTGGATCAGGCCGATCAGCTTGGAGTCATTGATGTTGTAGCCGAGCTGCCGGAACAGCTCCCGGACGATGGGCCGCTCCCGGTCGAACGTCGCGTCGATGGACTGCCGGGCGTACTTGAATCGCCACAGCCCGTAGGCCAGCGCCAGGAACACCACCGCGCGGATGAACCGCTCGACGGCGAAGAAGCGCAGGATGAGCGCGCTGCGGACCTCCTTGCCCCGGCGTACCTGGGGTGCTCCGGCAGCCGGGCCGGACAGTTCCGGCGGCCCCGGCACGAAGGTGCCGCAGCGCAGGCAGCGCCACGCCTCGCCGCCGGCGGTCTGGCCGTGCAGCTGCTCGCGCAGGCCCGGCTCCTCCGGGGCGAAGGTCACGTGCCCGGAGCGTCCGCAGGCGAGCATGCTCCAGTCCATCGTCGCAGCCTACGGCAGGCCGGCGGCTGCGCCGGGCCTGCGGCGCTGGCGCGTTCTCCGGGGCAGCGCGGCCCGCAGACCCGGCGCGCGCGCCGGGGTGTCAGGCGCTGACCAGGATGCCGTCGGCCAGGGTGAGCACCTCGCCGCAGGTCATCGCCAGGACGTCCGGGTCGCTGCCAGCGGCCACGATGCCGGTGTCGGTCCCGATGTCCCGGATGCTGGCCGCCAGCACGGCGGCGTCGCGCGGTTCCAGGCCGTCCAGCAGCCCGTCGATGAGCAGCAGCTCCGGCTGGTGCACGGCGGCCGCGGCCAGCCGGGCCCGCCGGGCGACCGGGTCGGGCGCGGCCCGCAGCGGGACCTCCGCCCAGGGGGCCAGCTCGAGCCGGTCCAGGATGGCCGCCGCAAGCAGGTTCCGGTCGCGGCGCGGCAGGCGGGTCTTGCGGGCGGAGTGCTCGACCAGGCCGCGGACCCGGATGCCGGGCCGGGCCCAGCTCCCGTGCCGCGCGATCCCGATCCGCGCCCGTACCGCGGCCCGGCCGCGCTCGGTGCGCATGTCCTCGCCGAGGACCCGCAGCTCGCCGTAACTGGGCGAGGCCAGCCCGGCTAGCAGGTCGACAACGGCGCTCGCCGCGGCGCGCTGCGGGATGAGGATCCCGAGCGCCGGCTGCCCGCTGAGCGGCGACTCCAGGCGGAAGCTGGCAGACCGGAGCGTCCAGCCCCACGCACGGCGTACTCCTACGCCGGCGGCCAGCACAGGTGTCATTGGCATGACGAAGAAACAGGACCCACACTATCCCCCGATTTTGTGCGGTCACATGCTTGTCAAGCAGGCAAGATAACGTTCCGTACATAACCGTGTCCACGGACGAGCCCGGCGATTCCGGGCCGGTTACGGCTTGCTTTCCCCGCTTGCCTCCGGGATGCCCCTGGTGGCGCCCCATTCCCTCGTCGCTCGTTCCTCGCTCCTCAGTCCAGGCGGCGCGGGGCATCCCTCCGGCTGGGCTTCCCGCCGCCGCCGGGATCTCGGCCGCCGGCCGTCCCCGCCGCCGGGCCGCGCGGCGGCGGCTGCCGGGCAGACCGGTACGTTGTGGCTGTGTCCAAGCCGCTGGATCTGCCCTTCGACCCGATCGCGCGCGCGGCCCAGATCTGGGCGAACCGGTTCGGAGATGCCCGGGCGATGGCTGCCGTCACGGCCATCATGCGGGTCCAGCAGATCCTGCTGGCTGAGCTGGACGGCCTGCTGCGGCCGCACGGCCTGACCTTCGCGCGCTATGAGGCGCTCGTGCTGCTGACGTTCAGCCGGGAGGGGGCGCTGCCCATGCGGCTGATCGGCCAGCGGCTGATGGTGCACCCGACCAGCGTCACCAACACCATCGACCGGCTGGAGCAGCAGGGGCTGGTCGTCCGCAAGCCGAATCCGAGCGACGGGCGCGGCACGCTGGCCGAGATCACGGCCGCGGGCCGGGATGTGGTGGCCGGCGCTACCGCCGACCTGATGACCGCCGAGTTCGGCATGGGCGGCTACAGCCCGGATCAGCTGGAGGACATCTCGGCGGTGCTGCGCCGCCTGCGGGTGTCCGCCGGCGACTTCCGGGACGGCTAGCCGCGCGGCCGGCCCAGGCCGCCGGGCACCGCCGGGCCGCGCCGCGGCCGGCCGTCAGCCGGAGATCCGGGACGGGGTCCAGCGCCGGCCGCCGTCGGTGGTCACGAAGATCTCGCCGAGCTGCGCATCGGCCGGGACCGCGACGCCCTGGGTGGCGGACGTCATCCCGACATAACTGAACCCGCCGGCCGGCGCCCCGCCGCTGACCGCCGCGCGGTGCCAGGAAGCGCCGTCGGGGGAGTAGTCGATTCCGGCGGTCGTGGCCAGCACCACCTGACCTGAGCTGGTGCCCGCCAGCGACCGGGCGGCCGCCTGGCTGGGCGGCTGCCCGACCTTCGTCCAGGTCACGCCGTCGGCCGACCGCCACAGCTGCTTAGCCTGCGTCGCCTGGTCCGGTGTCACCTGGCCCCCGCCCGGCGCGCTGACCGTGGCGCAGTTCAGCAGCAGCCCGCCGTCGGCGCCGATCGTCAGCTGGGCACCGAGCGGCGCCCCGGTGCCGGTGGCTGTTCCCGGCGCGCACGGCGCCTTGCCCTGGTAAGTCCAGGTCAGGCTGCTAACCGAGCCGCTGACGATGTCGCCGGCCGGGGTCAGCAGGTAGCCGGTGCCGTCCTGCGGGCTGGCGGCGTCCCCGGCGATGGCCAGCGCCGCCGCCCCCGGCTGGCCTGCGGTCCCCATCGCGGACGCCCGCTCGGCCGCGGGGATGACCAGGCGGACGGCCTGCAGGGTGGTGCTGCCGGTGACGGCGGAGTACAGCCCGAACGTGGAGCACCCGGCGGCGTAGGCGCGGCCGGCGCCGGCGCAGCGGGCCAGGACCGCGAAGGCGCGGCTGCCGCCGGCCTCCAGCGCGGTGACGCGCAGGCCGCGGGTGGGCACGGCATTCCAGTGCCGCCCCTGGTCACTGGTCTGCCACAGGCCGGGGCCGAACGCCCAGCCGTAGAACAGGTTGAGGAAGCGCAGCTGGCTGGCCCCGGCCGAGCCCGCCGGGACTCCGGTGACCGGCGCGCTGACGCCGTACCAGGTGGCGCCGTAGGTGGAGGTCCCGGCCAGCGACGTGCAGTCGTCGGCGACCGGCGGGCCGCAGTGGCCGGGGACGCCGGCCTGCCCGATGACCGCGCCGATGCCGTCCCCGATCATCGTGACCGAGGTGGGCTGGAAGTTGACCGGCGCGGCCGCGCCGGAGGTGGCGGCGGACAGCCCGGTCCCGCCGGCCGCGGCGCTGACGTGCTGGGTGGGCGTGGCGGCCGGCGTGCTGCGCGGGGCCGGCGCGGTGGAGCGGGAGGTGGCCGGGGCTGCCGCGGGCGACCGGGGCGGGCTGCTGTTGTCACCGGTCAGCACCCCGGTGGCCACGGTCGGGATGAGCACGGCCCCGGCTATCACGATGACCGCGCCGGCGCTCGCGGTCAGCGCCTGGTTCAGCTTCCGGCGCCGGGCCCGGCGGTGAATGCGGTCGAAGGAGCCCGGCGGCGGGGGCAGCGGTTCCACTTCCCGGCCCAGCCAGGTGTCGATCTCGTTGCGCGGATCAGTCACTGGCATCTCCCAGCGCGGCCCTGAGCCTCGCGCGCGCATGGTAGAGGTCAGCCTTCACAGTGCCTTCCGGCCGGCCCAGCATGCCCGCGACCTCGCGGACGCCGAAACCCGCGTAGTAATGCAGCAGGAACGCGCTGCGCAGCCGGGGCGGCAGGGTCTCGATCAGGGCGCGCACGTCCACGTCCTGGGCAGGATGATAGGCCGGGTCGGCCGGGGCGCCGGCGGTCATGGTGCGGATGGCGCGCCGCTCGCGGCCGGTCTTGCGCCAGTGGTCGCGGACCAGGTTGGTGGCAATCATGTAGAGGTAGCTCTGCGGGTTATCCAGGCGGGACCACCGGGCCAGCAGCCGGGTGAAGGCCTCGGAGGCGATCTCGTGGGCGGTCTCGTCGTCGTCGACCAGGCGGCGGACCCAGCCCGCAAGCCGGGGATAGCACGCGTTGAACAGATCCTCGGCCGCCTGACGGTCGGCCGCCCGGAGCCTGGCCGCCACTACGCTCCCTTGCCTTGCCGCACGCGCGGGGGTCGCGGGAGACGGGACCACTTGCGCCAGCCGACCCGGCCAGGGTGCCGTATCAGCGCCGACGCCCCCGAGGACCACGGTGCATCCCGCGTCGTTGTGATATTGCATCTGGTTCTACCACATTTCCCGCCGGGCCCCGGGCCTGCTGGCGTGACGGGGTGGCGCTGGCTGCTGGCGGCCTGCCGGAGTACCGCTGGCGTGCGGACCTGGCCGGGGCGGCTGGCTGCCGGACGGCCGGGCACCTTTTAAGACGCCGCGGCAGCCGTCCCGGTTGGATCCCGGCCGGATTCGGCCGGCCGGGTCAGCGCGCGTACGCTGGGTACAGGCAGATAGTAGGACGTCCTAGTAATTTGCCCCGGCCTGCGGAGGTAGCTGTGGATGGTGACTACGGGCGCGAGCGCTGGCAGCGGCGGTATGACGCCGCACGGCGCCGCCCGGCCGATTTCACCACCTTGTCCGGGCTGGAGGTCGAGCCGGTGTACGGGCCGCCGGACGGTGCCGTCGTGCCCGGCTTCGAGCGGATCGGCTGGCCGGGGGAGTTCCCGTTCACCCGCGGCCTGTACCCGGCCGGGTACCGCGGCCGGGCCTGGACCATCCGGCAGTTCTCCGGCTTCGGCAACGCCGTGCAGACCAACGAGCGGTACAAGATGCTGCTGGCCGCGGGCGGCGGCGGGCTCTCGGTCGCCTTCGACATGCCGACGCTGATGGGCCGTGACTCCGACGACCCGCGCTCGGTCGGCGAGGTCGGCCACTGCGGCGTGGCCATCGACTCGGCCGCCGACATGGACGTCCTGTTCGGCGGGATCCCGCTGGCCGACACCACCACGTCGATGACGATCAGCGGCCCGGCCGTACCGGTGTTCTGCATGTACCTGGCGGCGGCGCAGCGGCAGGGCGCCGACATCAGCAAGCTCAACGGCACCTTGCAGACCGACATCTTCAAGGAGTACATCGCCCAGAAGGAGTGGCTGTTCCCGCCCGAGCCGCACCTGCGGCTGATCGGTGACCTGATGGAGTACTGCGCGGCGCAGATCCCCGACTACAAGCCGCTGTCGGTGTCCGGCTACCACATCCGGGAAGCCGGGTCGACCGCCGCGCAGGAACTCGCTTTCACGCTGGCGGACGGGTTCGGCTACGTCGAGCTGGGCCTGTCCCGGGGCCTGGACATCGAGACCTTCGCGCCGGGCCTGTCGTTCTTCTTCGACGCGCACATCGACTTCTTCGAGGAGATCGCCAAGTTCCGCGCCGCCCGCCGGATCTGGGCCCGCTGGCTGCGCGACGTCTACGGGGCGCGGACCGAGCGCGCGCAGTGGCTGCGGTTCCACACCCAGACGGCGGGGGTGTCGCTGACCGCCCAGCAGCCCGACAACAACATCGTCCGGACGGCGATCGAGGCGCTGGCGGCGGTGCTCGGCGGGACCAACTCGCTGCACACCAACGCGCTGGACGAGGTGCTGGCGCTGCCCAGTGCGACCGCCGCCGAGATCGCCCTGCGCACCCAGCAGGTGATCATGGAGGAGACCGGCGTCGTCAACGTGGCCGACCCGCTGGGCGGCTCGTGGTACCTGGAGGAGCTCACCGACCGGCTGGAGGCCGAGGCCGAGGCCATCTTCGCGAAGGTCAGGGCCATGAGCTCGGACGGGTCGATGACGGCCGGGATCCTGCGCGGGATCGAGGAAGGCTGGTTCATGGCCGAGATCGCCGAGGCCTCCTTCGACTACCAGCGCAAGCTGGAGAAGGGCGACAAGCGGGTGGTCGGCGTGAACTGCCACACCGAGACGGTGGAGAAGCCGGTCGAGATCCTGCGGGTCAGCCACGAGGTGGAGGCCGGGCAGGTGCGCGAGCTGGGCCGCCGCCGGGCCGGGCGCGATGGCGCGGCGGTCGAGGCGGCGCTGGCGCAGCTGGTGGCCGCGGCCCGGTCGCAGGAGAACACGGTCCCGCCGATGATCGCCGCCGCCTGCGCCGAGGCCACGCTAGGGGAGATCTGCGGCGCCCTGCGTGAGGTGTGGGGCAGCTACGCCGAGGCGCCTGCGTTCTGACTCGCCGGCCGCAGGGCCGGCGCCTGTGGTGCGGACGCTCCGGTGGATGGGGCAGGATGGAGGCATGCAGCAGCAGCCGCCGCAGGGATTCTCGATCCAGGGCGCCGTCGATCTGGGCGCCCGGCAGGCCGTCGCGCAGCGCCGGCAGCGGGCCGCCCCGCCCCCGGGGGACGCCGGAGCGCCCGGCGCGCCGGGCGGGCCGGTCATCGAGGTCACCGACGAGACGTTCAATACCGAGGTCGTCGCCCGGTCCCGGACGGTCCCGGTCATCGTGGACCTGTGGGCCGAGTGGTGCGGCCCGTGCAAGCAGCTCGGCCCCATCCTGGAGAAGCTGGCCGCCGAGGCTAACGGCGCCTGGATCCTGGCTAAGGTCGATGTTGACGCCAACCCCCAGCTGAGCGCGGCCCTGCAGGTGCAGAGCATCCCCATGGTCGTCGCCGTGGTGGCCGGGCAGGTCGCTGACGGGTTCCTGGGGGCCATGCCCGAGCCGCAGGTCCGCAGCTGGGTGGGCCAGGTCATGCAGGTCGCCGAGCAGCTGGGCCTGACGGCCGAGGGTGCCCCCGACGGCGGCGCCGACGGGCAGCAGGCCGGCCAGCCCGGCCCCGGCGACCCCGGCCCGGACGGCCCCATGTCCGACCCGGCGTTCGCCGAGGCGCAGGCGGCGATCGACCGAGGCGACCTGGATGCCGCGGCCGCCGCCTTCGAGAAGGTGCTCGCCGATGACCCCGGCCACCCGGTGGCCACTATGGAGCTGCGGCGGGTGGAGCTGATGCGCCGGGTCAGCTCCTACGATCAGGCCAGCGCCCGGCAGGCGGCACAGGACGACCCGGGCGACGTGGACGCGCAGCTCCGGGTGGCCGATATCGACCTGGCGATGGGCAAGATCGAGGCCAGCTTCGACCGGCTGCTGGAGGTCATCGGCCGCTCAGCCGGTGAGGACCGCGACAAGGCCCGCGTGCACCTGCTCGGGCTGTTCGAGGCCTTTCCGCCGCGGGAGCCGCTGGTCACCCGGGCCCGGGGCCGCCTGTCCAGCCTGCTGTTCTGACCGGGCCGTCGAGCTAGCTGCCGTCCGGCCGGGCCGTCGAGCTAGCTGCCGTCCGGGCTGGGCTGCCCGCCGCTCGCTAGCTGCCGGTCGCCGACAGGTGCTCGAGCGCCGGCAGGGCCGCGGCCAGGGCGGCCAGCTGATCAGCGGGCAGCATCCGCAGCGTCTCGGTAAGCAGGCTGGTGGTCTCCTGGCGGATCCGGTCCAGCACCACGGTGCCGGAGTCGGTGACCGCCAGCATGCAGGCCCGGGCGTCGCTCGGGACCACGCCCCGCTCGACGTACCCGCGCTCCTCCAGGGCAGCGACGAGCCGGGTCAGCGTGGATGGCGCGACCCGCTCGGCAGCCGCCAGGTCGCCCAGCCGCATCGGGCCATCGCGTGCCACGGTGGCCAGCGCGGACAGCTGCGTCGGGGTCAGGTCGGCCAGGTCATGCTTGCGCAGGTGCCGGGACAGGCGCAGGACCGCCACCCGGAGCCGGGCCACGTCGATGTCCGGGGCAGCAGGGCTGGCGCCGGCCGGCCCGCCGGGCGCTGGCCCTGCGGCCCCGAGCGCCGGGACAGCCGTAACCGCCGCGCCAGCTGGTCCGGTACTGGGTGGCGCCGCGGCGGACGACATCGTGGTGGCTCCCGTGGACACACTTCAGGGTACGCCGGGCGCCGGGGTAGCCGCGCAGCCACCGCAGGACTGGGCCCGGCCGGCCGGCGCCGCGCCCGCCGGGATGTCGGGCTGCCGGGGCGCTGCGGCCAGGCGCATCATGGGGTCTATGGACGAGGCTGAATCCCTCGGCGGCCGGCTCCTGGCGGCCACGCCGCTGCTGGGCGACCCCAACTTCCGCCGGACCGTGATCCTGGTCGTGGAGGACGATCCGGAGGAGGGCACGCTCGGCGTCGTCCTGAACCGGCCGACCGAGGTGCCGCTGTCCCGGGTGCTGGAATCCTGGACGGAGCTGGTCACCGGGCCGCCGGTGGTGTTCCGCGGCGGCCCGGTGTCGCCCAACAGCGCGCTGGCCCTGGCGCTGGCGCGGGGCACGGACGAGCCGCTGGGCTGGCGCTCGCTGGAAGGATCCCCGCTGATGGCCCGGGTGGGCCTGGTGGACCTGGAGGCGCCGCCGGAACTGCTGGCGGACGGGATTTCCTCGTTCCGGGTATTTGCCGGATATGCCGGATGGGGCGCGGGCCAGCTGCGCGC
>DASXDJ010000143.1:0-46795 GCA_036490755.1 Streptosporangiaceae bacterium | reverse complement strand
AGCCCAGGGGAGCCACCCCCCTGGAACCCCCGGGCCGGGGGCGCCGCGCCCCCGGACCCCCTGGTGGCCTGCGGGTCGGGCATGAGCGAGCGCTCCTTCGCTGCGATTCCGGTCGGTCACGTTCCCGGCGATGGCCGGCCTGCCGGTCAGCCCGGCGGCCGCGGCTCCTTGGGCAGGCCCAGTGCCCGCTCGCCGATGATGCCGCGCTGGATCTCGCTGGTGCCCGAGTAGATCGTGCCGGCCCGGCTGGCCAGGAATAGGTTCTGCCACCGGGAGGTCGGGTAGCCATCGCCGTCCGGGCGGAGCAGCGCGTCCGGGCCCTCGATGGCCATGGCCACCTCGCCGAGCCGCTTGTGGTACTCACTCCAGGCCAGCTTGGCTACCGATGCCTCCGGGCCAGGCGCGCGGCCCTGAGCGACCTGGGCCAGGGTGCGCAGCCCGCTGAAGCGCATCAGCTGCACGCTGGTGTAGGCCCGCGCGAGTTCCTGGCGAAGGAGCGGGTCGGTGGTCTTGCCGCGCTTGCGGGCCGCCTCGACCAGTTCCCAGTACTCGCGTTCGAAGGCGAGGTGCTGCACGGTGGCCCGGCCGCCGCGCTCATGGCCGAGGGTGGTCATGGCCACCCGCCAGCCGTTGTTCAGGCCGCCGATCACGTTGAACAGCGGGGCCCGGACTCCGTCGATGAAGTCCTCGGCGAACTCTGCCGCACCCGACATCTGCCGGATCGGCCGGTAGGTCACGCCGGGATCGGTGAAGTCGATGAGCACGTAGGACAGGCCGGCATGCTTGGGCGCGGCCGGGTCGGTCCGGCACAGCAGGAACATCCTGGTGGCCCGGGCGGCCCCGGAGGTCCACACCTTCTGGCCGGTGATGACGATCTCATCGCCGTCGATCACGCCCTTTGTCTGCACGCCCGCCAGGTCCGAGCCGTTGCCGGGCTCGGAGAAGCCCTGGCAGTAGACGTCCGCACCGGAGACGATCCGGGGCAGGAAGGCGGCCTGCTGCTCGGGCGTACCGTGCACGATGACCGACGGGCCGACCAGGCCCTCGCCCATGCCGCGGATCACCCGCGGCACGCCGGCCCGGTGGAACTCCTCGTTCAGCACCGCGGCCCGGACGGGGTCCAGGCCCTGGCCGCCGAACTCGGCCGGCCACTGCGGGCAGATCAGCCGGGCAGCCGCCAGCCGCCGCTCCCACTCGGCGTATGCCGGGTGATCCAGCGCGGCGGCCAGCTGCTCGTCGCGGTAGCCGCCCGTGGTGGCGCTGATGTTCCAGTCCGTCAGCCCGGCTAGTTCCTCTGGCGCCTCCGCGGCAATCCAGGTCCGCAGCTCAGCGCGGAACTCCGCGATCTCCGGCCCAAGGTCTAGTTCCATGCCGAGCCTCCCTGGCGGGCCGGTCGTCGCGGCGGCCCGGCTGGCCCGGCTGCCGCTCCCACTGCTTCAGCGCGCGCGGGCGGGGCAGGCAGCCGCGGTCGCGCACCAGGCCGGCCAGCGGCGATCCCCAGCACGTGCCGATCATGCAGACCTCCCCGGCCAGCCTCGCGCGCCGAATTTTAGAATCAGGTTCTAAGTGATGAAAACTCGGCGAAGCGGCCGTTGTCAAGGCGCCGGCTTCCATGGGCCGCCGGCCATCAGGCGCTGGGCGTACTCGATCACCGCGTCGATGATCTGGCTGGCCTGGCGGCGCGTCCGGGCCATCGCCACCTCGCGGGCACCCTCGCCGATCAGCGACGTGAGCACGGCGGCATACAGCCGGTCCAGGGCGGTGTCGGGCAGCTTCAGCAGCGCGTCATTCTGGCCCAGCCACTCGGCGGTGCGACCGCGCTTGATGACCTCGAATCCGGTCGGCCCGTCGCCGGCGACGAACAGCATGGCCAGGTCCCGCCGCTGCCAGCTGCCCTCCAGGTAGGCCCGCGCGCCGGCGCAGAACAGCTCGGTCGGGTCGGTCATGCCCGCGCGCCGGGCGTCGGCGACTGCGCTGCTGGCCGCCGCCTCGTGCGCGGCCTGGTGCTCCTGCCACAGCGCCAGGAACAGCTCGCTCTTGCCCCCGAAGTGGTGGTACAGGCTGCCCACGCTGGATCCGGCCCGCTCCACCACGTCGGCGATGCTGGCCTCGGCGAAGCCCTGCTCGGCGAAGACGGCGCGGGCTGCGTCCAGCAGAGCCCGCTGGGTCTGGGCGGTGCGCTGCCACTGCCACGCGCCGCCTGCTGCCCGGCCCGCTGTCCGGCCCCCTGTCTGGCTCGCTGTCCGCGAGCCGGCCGCAGCGGGCCCGGTCTGGCCCGGGGCCTGCCTGCCCGGCGCCTGCCTCGCCATCGGCTGCTCCTCTGCGCTCGCCTGCCTGGCTGCCTGCGCTGGAGTTTAATTCCAGAGGAGCGTTCTGATAATGCCCGGCACCGGGGACGCGCGGGATCGACGGCCGCCGCGATCAGCGTGCACGGCACCGCGCGATCAGCGGGCGCGGCGCAGGAAGCGCTGGATCAGGGCCGCCGTCCGCTGTGGCGCCTCGACCTGCGGGGAGTGACCCACGCCGGCGATCGTAGTGACGGTCGCACTGGGAACGGTCCGGTACAGCCGCAGATCGTGGTGCTCGCCGACGGCGATCTGATCGCGGGTTCCGAAGATCACCGGCAGCGGCTTGAGCAGGGCGGTGAGACGCTGCTGCATCGGCTCGGCGGTCACGAACGGGTCGAAGGCCGCCATCTCCTGGGTGTAGGCGGTGTAGGTCATGGCCTTGATGTCGTCGAGCGGCTGGTCGGCGTGGGCAAAGCCGGCCGCGAGGCGGAAGCCGGGTGCGAAGCCCCGGGCTGCGATGTTCTTGCTGCCCGCCACCGCGACGAGGGTCTTCAGGGCCTGCCCGATAACGGGCTCGGTGCTGAGCCGGGCCTGTCCGCCCAGCGTGGCGTCGGCGGCGGTGGCCGAGGTGTCGAGCACCACGATCCGGGCCACGTCGGCCGGGTCACGCTCGGCCAGGGCCGTGACCACGGCGCCGCCCATCGAGTGCCCGATCGCGGTCACGTGCTGGATGTGCAGGCGGGCGAGGACATCGCCGACCGCACGAGCCTGGTCGGCGATCCTGTAGTGGCCAGGGCCGGGAATCGCCGACCCGCCGTTGCCGATCAGGTCGACCCGGATCACCAGATGACGCCAGTCCAGGATCGGCGTGATGCGGTCGAACCAGTGCAGCGACGACAGCACGCCGTGCACTTCCAGGACGGGCGATCCCGACCGGTCGCCCTGGACCAGCACCTGCATGGCGCCCTCGGCGGTCGGGACCAGCCGGGCGCCCGGAACCGTGATCTTCGCGGCCTCGGTCTGCCGGCTGAGCACGACGGCATGGACGGCGATCGCGGCGATCAGCAGGCCGAGGCAGGCAGCGATGACGCCCAGCAGCCGCCGGCCGGCAGGCCGGCGGCGCCGGGGCCGGAAGGCGGGCGCCGCGGGGCCCCGCCAGCGCGTGACCGGCCCCGGCTGTTCCTGGCTGTTCATCAGGTCTCCTCGCGTTCTGCACCGCCCGCCGCGGGCAGGCGGAGGTGGCGGCGTGCCGTGCAGAACGCTAGGCGCGGGATCTCGTCGCGCCGGGTGCCATCAATCCTGGTATTCCGATGACAGTTGTCATATCGCCGGCGGCGGCCGCCGCTGCGCTGCGCAGACGCCGCGGGGCGGCCCTGCGGGGTGCCGCCTTCTTGACAGGGCCACCGGCTGCTGGAGTCTAATTCCAGAAGACGATTCTGATAATGCGCGTGACCGAGGGACAGGTGGGCTCTGTGGGAAGTCTGGACCAGCGGGTAGCGATCGTGACCGGCGCGGGACGTGGCATCGGCCGCTCGGTGACCAGGCTGCTGGCCGCCGAGGGCGCGGCGGTGGTGGTCAATGACCTCGGCGCCGAGCTAGACGGATCCGGCACTGATGCCGGGCCTGCCCAGCAGGTCGTGACCGGGATCAAGGAGGCGGGCGGGCGCGCCGTCGCCAGCGGGGCCGACATCTCCGACCACGGCGCCGCCGAGGAGCTGATCAAGACCGCGATCGACGCGTTCGGGCGGCTCGACGTGCTGGTCAACGTGGCGGGCATCCTGCGCGACCGGATGGTCTTCAACATGACCGAGCAGGAGTGGGACGACGTCATCCGGGTGCACCTGCGCGGCACCTTCAACACGACCAAGTTCGCGGCGGCGCACTGGCGGTCGCTGCGCGATGAGTCGGCCAACAACCGGATCATCAACTTCACCTCGGTGTCCGGCCTGCACGGGGCACCGGGCCAGCCCAACTACGCCGCGGCCAAGATGGGCATCGTCGGCCTGACCTACTCGTGCGCCAACTCACTGGCCAAGTACGGCGTGACGGCCAACGCGATCTCGCCCGGCGCGGCCACCCGGATGACCGAGTCCGTGCCGACCGAGCGGCAGCGCCGCCGGGCCGGCCCGGAGGAATGGTCGCCCGACAATGTGGCACCGGTCGTGGCCTACCTGGCCAGCGAGCGGTCCCGGTGGATCACCGGCCGGATCCTGCATTCCTCCGGCTATGAGGTGGCGCTGTACTCCAACCCGCAGCCGGTGGTCCGGCTGATCGGCAGCGAGCCCTGGGACCTGGAGGAGCTGGCCGGCCAGATCGAGCAGTCCTTCCCCGGCGCGCTCGGCCAGCCGCGGTGAGCGCGCCCGCGGCTAAGCCGGTGCCGGTGCCGACACCCGAGACGGCGCCGTTCTGGGACGGCTGCGCGGCCGGGGAGCTGCGCATCCAGCGCTGCACCGAGTGCGGCGGCGCCTACTTCTACCCGCGCCCGGTGTGCCCGGCGTGCGGCAGCGACCAGGTCGAGTGGTTCACCGCCAGCGGGCGGGCGACCCTCTACTCCTACGTCATCAACCACCGGCCGGCCCCCGGCTTCGAGGCCGACGGCCCGTACGCCATCGCCGTCGTCCAGCTGGCCGAGGGACCGCGGATGATGTCCAGCATCAGCGGCGTTCCGGCCACGCCGGAGGCACTGATCCTGGACATGCCGCTGCAGGTGACCTTCGAGCAGCGCGGCGAGGTCAGCCTCCCGGTCTTCGCCCCCGTCCCGGGGCAGCAGGCGTCATGAGCCCGGGCATCATCATCGCGGGCGCCGCCGAGACTGACCAGGTCGGCAGGCTGCCCGGCTACTCCACTCTCGGCCTGCACATCGAGGCAGCCCGTAACGCCGTGGCCGACGCCGGCCTGTCGCTGAAGGACATCGACGGCATTGCGACGGTCTCCGCCCCCGGCCCGGTGCAGGTCGCGCACGCGCTCGGGATCACGCCCGGCTGGATCGACGGCACCGGCGTGGGCGGCACCTCGTTCCTGCTGCACGTCCGGCATGCGGCCGCCGCGATCCAGGCCGGCTACGCCCGGACCATCCTCATCACGCACGGCGAGTCCGGGCGGTCCCGGGTGGGGGCGGCCCGGATGTCGCCGGGCCCGGCGTCCCCGCCGGGGCAGTTCGAGGCGCCGTACGGGACGCTCGGGCCGACCACCACCTTCACCATCCCGGTGCTGCGGTACATGAAGGAGTACGGGCTCACCCATGAGCAGCTGGCTTATGTGGCGGTGGCCCAGCGGCGGTGGGCGGCCAAGAATCCCCGCGCGATGTTCCGGGACCCGATCACCGTCGAGGACGTGCTCGCCTCGCGGCTAGTCGCCTGGCCGTTCCACCTGCTGGAGTGCTGCCTGGTCACCGACGGCGGCGGCGCGCTGATCGTGACCGCGGCCGACCGGGCCGGCGATTTCCGGCATCCGGCGGTGCACGTCCTGGGCACCGGCGAGTCCTCCGAGACGCCGATGATTTCCCAGATGGCCGACTTCACCGAGTCGCGCGCCTTCCGGCTGGCCGGCCAGGCGGCCTTCGCCGAGGCGGGCATCACGGCGGGCGATGTCGGGCACCTGATGGTCTACGACGCCTTCGCGCATGTGCCGATCTACGGGCTGGAGGCGCTGGGCTTTGTCGCGAAGGGCGAGGGCGGCCCGTTCATCGCCGACGGGAACACCGAGCCCGGCGGCGCGCTGCCGCTGAACACCAACGGCGGCGGGCTGTCCTACACCCACACGGGCATGTACGGCATGTTCGCGATCCAGGAGGGCGTCCGGCAGATCCGCGGCGAGGCGGCGGCTCAGGTTGACGGGCCTGAGATCAGTGTCGTGCTGGGCAACGGCGGGATGTTCGCCACCTCCGGTGTCCTGGTGCTCGGCCGCCAGCCGCGCTGAGCACCTGGCGGCGTAACACGTGCAGGGCGCACCCTGGCCGGGGTGCGCCCTGCACGTCAGGCGGATTGCCCGCTCCCGCCGGCCTGGCCCGGCTGGGGACCGGCGGGAGCGGGGGCTTTACTGGCTGGGCTCCGGCAGCTTGCACTGCACCTTGGGGTTGGCCCCGGTGTAGTTCAGCGGGCCCGCCAGCACGGTGACGGCGATCGTGCCGGCCTTCGCGCAGCTCGTCTTGGAGCCGCTGTAGTAGTGCCGCTGGCCGCCGGCGATCGCGCCGATGATGAGCCAGATGACGATCACCACGCCGAGGATGCGCATCTTTACCTCCGAGAAGGCTGCTTCGCTCACCCGAGGTCATCAGCCGTTTGCTGTCGTTTGCGAGCGATAGGTACCGTGCCCGCCGCCGGCTAAACGGCGCGGCCCGGTCCGGGCGCTCATGTCCGCAGGCCAGGAGCGACTTAACGGGTCCGGGCGGGATGCCCGGCCGCGTGCCGGCCAGCCTCGGTGTGAGTGCCCCCCGGCCGGCGGCCACCCGGCCTGGTGGCATGCCGCCGGGCCAGGTCGTGCCGTCCGGCATAGTCCGCGCCACCTTCATCCTGGCCAGTAACGTCCTGACCAGCATCATCCTGGCCGGCGGCGGCGGGCTCGCGGTAAGCCGGGATATCAGGCTGGGTCGGCGGGTCCTCTCCGGCAGGCCACGTCGGCGGCGGGGTCAGGCCGGCTGCGGGCCGCCCGGTGCCGATGCCGGGCTCCGGCAGCGGCGCTGGCCCGGGAACCGGGATCGGGTCCGGCAGCGGCCCGGGAACCGGGGACGGCCCCGGCGCAGGAGACGGCCCCGGCGCGGGGGACGGCCCCGGCGCGGGGGGCACGGGCCCGGGAGAAGGCGCCGGCCCGGGAGAAGGCGCCGGCCCGGGGCCTGGAACGGGAGCCGGGTCAGGAACGGGCGCCGGGTCGGGGGCGGGCCCGGGAACGGGAGCCGCGGCGGGCCCGGGGGCGGAAGCCGAGGCGGGCTCCGGCACCGGCGATGGGCCCGGCTCAGGGGCCGGGTCAGTAACCGCGACCAGGCCCGGGCCCGGGTCGGTGACGTCCGCCGGGGGCGGCTGCGGGGCCGCTACCGGCGCTGCCGCCATCGTGACGGCCGGGGCGGCCAGGATGTCGGTGAGCGGCACCCGCGAACTGCCGGACACGTCCGGGTCAGGATCGATCCACTCCCCCAGCCGGGCCCGCTGGCGGGTCGTCCAGCCAGGCCGGTAGCGGGGCAGGCCCCAGCCAAGCACGGCCGTGACGACCAGGATCAGGCCCGCGATCTGCAGGCTGAGAAAGCCGATATGCAGGTGCACGGCGAACAGCAAGATGATGCCGATGATGAGCAGCGTGAGTCCGGTTCTGGTGGTCATATCATCCCTTGGTCCAGCTGATGCCAGCTGTCCCTCCCCGCTCAGCGGCCATTAAACCTCGCATCCGGGCTCAGCCTGGTGTCTCCAGCAGCGGGTCCGCGTCGTCGCCCCCGCGATCCTCGCCGGGCTCCGCAGGCTCCGACGGCTCCGCAGGCCCGGCCGGCGGCTTGTGGACCTGGATCCAGGTGTCGACCATCGCCCACTGACGCTGCAGCCACTTCAGCTGGCCGGCCGGGTCGGCGGGCATCCCGGCCGCTGGCTGGTACCACCAGCGGATAGTCATCGGCCGGCCGGTCAGCGGCAGGGCGCGCCAGACCTGAGCCGGGGTGACCAGGTCATCCAGCCCGGTGTGGGCGACCACGACGACGTCCAGGTCCGGGCGCGCCGCCAGGCAGGCCAGGACGCCTGCCGGTCGCGGTGGCAGCACATTGGGGTGCCGCGCCGCTGCGGCTGCGGCCTGCCGCAGGGCATGACCACGCAGCCGCGCGATGGCCCGGCTGTATCGCAGGGGCGTCCAGTTGCCGCCCTCGGGGAAGATCAGCATCGCGTCGCTGCCCGTCAGTGTCCGGGCCAGGGCAGCCAGCCGGCCCGGCAGGTCGGCGTCCGGACCGGAGTGGGCCGGCAGGAAGCAGGCCGACATGCGGTTCAGCACCACGTCCAGGCCGGGGTCCCACTGCAGGATCTCCTTCAGCACGATCCGCGGCCGCCGCCGGTACCGGGATAGCAGCAGGTCGGCCAGCGTGAACGAGTCGCCGGGGCCGGCGTGCCGGGCCAGGATGAGCAGCGGGCTGTCGCGCAGCCGGGCGGCGTCGGGCGGCTCGGTGAGCGTAACCCGGAAGCCGAGCAGCGGCCCGGCCGCGGCCCGGAGGGTCGCGAGGACCCGGCGCAGCACGCTGGCGTGCGCGTCCTGCCAGCGCTGCTCGTCGCGGCGGGCCGGCACCGGATGCCGCAGCCACAGACCTGTGCAGGCGATGAGCAGCCCGGCGTTCAGGATGACGTACAGCGCGGCCAGCAGAGCCAGCCGGGCGGTCCGGCCGCGTCTGGTAAATGGCCAGGTCAGTGCTCCGGCCGCGGCGACCACGAGCAGCAGGGCCGCCAGCACGGCCGCCGCCGGCGGCCAGAGCGGATCCAGCACCGCCCGGCGCATCCGCAGCGGCGGCGGCGGCCTCACTGGTCCCCCGCCCGCCCGGCCAGGTACTCCGACGCCGCCTGGTAGCCCCGGCTGATGCGCCCGGCCACGGCGGCCGGGCTGCGGTAGCGCAGCGACATCAGCGGGGCGTTCTCCTCCCCGCTGGGCAGCACGTGCACCCGGACGCTGGCGGGCAGCGCGGCCATCTCCTCGACGAACCGGTGCCGCCGGGCGATCTCAAAGGCCACCAGGCCCACGTCCCAGGGCGAGCGCGGCGGCGCGAGCGGCCGCTCGATGCGGCCGACGTGCAGGACGTAGATCTCGGTTGCGCCCAGGGTCAGGGCGCGGCCCACGGGGATGGAATGCACCAGGCCGCCGTCCAGAAAATGCTCCCCGCCGATCTCAACTGGCGGCAGCAGGCCCGGCACGGCGCAGGAGGCCAGGACGGCCTCGGCCAGCGGGCCGGTGCTGAACCAGTGCGCGCCGGCGTTCTCGATGCTGGCCGCGACGCACTGGAAGGGCACGGCCAGGTCCTCGAACGTGCCGGGCAGCCGGCCGGCCATCAGCCGGCGCAGCGGCTCACCCGAGTGCAGGTGCGTCCGGTGCCGGGCGAGCGTGCTCGCCTGGGCGAACAGCGACCCGGCGAACATCCCGGAATCAGACAGGTCACTCCACATCCCGGCCAGGACGTCCACGCCGGCCGGCGAGGGGTCGGCCGCCAGGGCCGCGCCGTTCAGCGCGCCGACGCTGGTGCCCACCACCAGGTCCGGGTGGCGGCCGGCCTCCAGCAGCGCGCGCAGCATGCCCACCTGCGTCGCGCCGAGCACCCCGCCGCCCCCGAGCACGAACGCGACCTGCGCAGCCGGGCCGTCGCCGCGCACGGCATCTCGGTCGGGCTGCATGAGCGCATTCTGGCATGCACCCCGATGAACCACTTTCGCGCCGCGCGCGTTCCTCAGATGGCCGCTACTTGGGGGCGGCCGTTGCTGTTCAGGGGCCGAGCTCGGGATTGGATTCTGATAACCCTGGGGGAGGGCTCATGGGCGTCGTCGCCCTTGTCGCCTGGCTGGCTACCGCCGGCGGCGGACTGTTCCTGCTGGCGATCTGGCTGATCGAGTACGACCGCGGCTACCAGACCGCGGCGGCCACCCGGCTGCCGGTACCCGTGATCAGCGCGCACGCCCTGCTCGCGGTGGCCGGCCTGGTCGTGTGGGGTGCTTACATCCTGCTCGACGACGACGGCCTGGCCTGGATCAGCCTCGCGATCCTCGCCGTCGTGGCCACCCTGGGCCTGGTCATGGCGACACGATGGCAGCACGTCTACCGAACGTCGGCCCAGCCGGACCGGCAAGTCGCCCGGGCGCGGGCCGGGGTGACCGCGAGCGGGCCGCAGCACCGGCCGGCGGCCCCGGGCGACGGCCTGACGGCAGCTGGCCGGCCGTCTGGTGACCTGATGGCCGGGGCGCACCAGCTTGTCCCCCCGGAGCGGCATTTCCCCGTGGCGGTGGTCATCCTGCACGGCGTATGTGCCGCCGTCACGATCGTCCTGGTCGTCCTCACCGCCCTCGAGGTCGGCGGCAGCTGAGCCGGGCCGGTTCCCTGACCGATCCCTGCTGTCTGACTTACCTGCAGGTCACGAGATCGCGCCTAAACCGCCTTTCGCGGTTTATTACTGGCCAGAAGGTCATACCCTGAGCCCGACAGACGCAGATGCCATGGGGAGGCATTATGGGCATCATCGCGCTGATCGCCGGGCTAGCAACAGCTGGGGCTGGGCTGTTCCTGCTGGCGATTTGGCTCATTGAATACGACCGCGATTACCAGACCAGCGCAGCGACCCGGCTGCCCATCCCGGTGATCGGCTCGCACGCGCTGCTCGCGCTGACTGCGCTGATCTTCTGGGCGGCCTTCCTGCTGTTCGACAGCAACCGGATGGCCTGGGTCTCGCTGGCCCTGCTGGCGTGCGTCGCGGTGCTCGGGCTGACCATGTGCTGGCGCTGGCTGGGGGTCTACCGCTCCACGAACGCCGCGGCGGCGGCCGCGGCCGCGCAGGGCGCGCCCAGGATCGGTGCTTACGGCCCCGGCAGCGCGTCGGACGGCGGACTGGACCCGGCGCTCACCCGGCCGGGATCTCAGCTGGGCATCGTCATGCCGCCGGAGCGGCATTTCCCGGTGTCGGTCGTCATCATCCACGGGGTTTTCGCGGTCACGACGGTGATCATCGTCCTGCTGACCACGCTGAAGGTAATCGGCTAGCAGCGAGCCGCCAGGCCTCTCCGGCCGCCTGATGCCCGCACCCCGGGCCGGGCCGGTGGCTGCCTGCTGTGCATGCAGAGTATGGACAGCAGCGGCTTCTGTCAGGTATTGAACATACACAGTATGCTAGGTATCGTCCTGGTCGGATCGCCGCGTGGCGACAGGGCAACAAGATGGGAGCCCCCGGGGTGGCCTTCGACGAGCGATATCAGCAGTGGGCCCGCCGCTCCGGCGAGTTGTTCCGTGAGGCCAGTCAGTACATCCCCGGCGGCGCCGGCAGCAGCGCCCGGACCGTTAAGTTCGGCTGGCGGCCCTACCCGCCGTTTCTCACCGAGGGCTCCGGTTCGCGGCTGCGCGATGCCGACGGGCACGAGTACATCGATTACCTGCTGGGCCTGGGGCCGATGATCCTCGGCCACCGGCATCCGGCCGTCACCGCCGCTGTGACCAGCGCCATCACCGACCTGGGTACCTGCTTCGGGCTGCCCTATGAGCTGGAGATCGAAGCGGCAAGAAAGGTCACCGAGGCCGTGCCCGGCGTGGAGCTGGTGCGGTTCTCCAACTCCGGCAGCGAGGTGGTCGGCACCGCCATCCGGCTGGCCCGGGCGCATACTGGCCGGCGCCTGGTCATCCGCTTTGAGGGGCACTACCACGGCTGGCAGGACACCATCTACTGGAGCAACCACGTGGACCCGGCGCAGGCCGGGCCGGCCGCCATGCCCCGCCCGGTGCCCTCGGGGCCCGGCGTGCCGGCCGAGCTCGAGGACACGCTCATCGTGCTGACCTGGAACGACCCGGAGAGCTTCACGCGGGTGATGCAGGAGCGCGGCGACCAGGTCGCCGCGGTGATCACCGAGCCCGCCGTGTTCAACACCGGCTGCATCCTGCCCGAGCCCGGCTACCTGGAGCTGCTGCGCGAGCAGACCCGGCGCTACGGTGCGCTGCTGATCTTCGATGAGGTTATTACCGGATTCCGGTTCGCCCGCGGCGGGGCCCAGGAGTACTTCGGGGTGACCCCGGACCTGACCACGATGGCCAAGGGCCTGGGCGGGGGCTTCCCGGTGGCGGCCATCGGCGGGTCCCGGGAGGCGATGTCGATGATCGCCGAGGGCCGGTACTCGCACTCGGGGACCTACAACGCCAACACCATCGCCTGCGCGGCGGTCAGCGCGACCATGGACGTCCTGGCCGAGCCGGGCCTGTACGAGCGGCAGCGCGCCCTCGGCGAGACCCTGATGAGCGGGCTGCGCAAGCTGGCCGCCGAGGCCGGGCTGCCCGTCATCGTGGAGGGCCTGGGCACGGTGTTCCAGGTCTGGTTCACCGAGCACCCGATCCGGAACTGGCGGGATGCCCAGCAGTACGCCAACGAGGAGCTGTTCACCCGGTGGTGGCAGGAGATGCTGCTGCGAGGCGTCTTGTTCCACCCCAGTCAGTACGAGAACCTGTTCGTGTCGCTGGTGCATACCAGCGCGGACGTGACCGACATGCTGGACGCGGCCGGGGAGGCATTCGCCGCGATCAGCGGCCGCGGTTAGGGTGATCTCGCTATGGTGCTCGATCTCGGTGGCAGCCGGCCGGTACGGCCCGCGCGTGCGTCAGCCGCGGGCCGGGCAGGCGCCGCCGGGCGACCCGGCTCCGGACTGCTGTATGAGCAGGTCGTCCAGTATGTGGAGAAGCTCGTCACCGAGCGCGGCCTGGTCCCCGGCGACCTGCTGCCGACCTATGCCGAGCTAGCCGAGAGTGTCGGCGTCAGCCTGATCACCGTCCGCCGGGCGCTGGATGAGCTGGAGCGCGCGGGCAAGGTCCGCCGCCACCAGGGCCTGGGCACATTCCTGGCCCGGCCGCGCATCGTCACCGAGCCGACTAGGGCCGGCAGCCTGCTGGCGACGCTGGCGCCGGGCGGGGACGGCGCCGCCGAGACGATCGATACCCGGATCCTGGAGATGCGCCGCGGGCTCCCCTCGGCCGAGGTCGCGCACGCCCTGCAGGTCCGGCCCGACGCCGAGGTCTGGCGACTGCGGCGGCAGCGCATGATCGACGGCCAGCCTGCCGTCGTCGAGACGTCCATCATCCCGGTCGAGCTGGCGCCCGACCTGGACCGGCTGGTAAACCGCCTGGGCGGCTCGCTGTATGACCTGCTGGCCCGCGAGTGCGGCCTGGAAGATGAGTACGAGGAGCAGTACCTCGAGGTCGTCATGCCGGCCCAGCAGGAGCGGCGGCTGCTGAGCATCCCGCCGCGCACGCAGGTCGTGCGGATCCGCGGCCTGAGCATGGACAAGTCCGGGACGCCGTTCGACTGCTTCGAGCAGCTCTACCCGGCCACCGAGTTCGCCTTCGCCATCTCGGGCAGCACCTCGCGGCACCTGTTCCCCACCCCCGGCTTCCAGGACTGGGACGTGCGGGCGCTGCCCGGCGCGGCCCCGGCCCGGCCGAGCGCCAGGAGCCGCTCGCCCCGGTCCCGGTAGCGGCGCATATCACCGCAGCACGCCCATTGCGTCCCGCAACATCCGGCCGTAAGGTGTGGGCGACATACTGAACATACACAGTATGTTGTTAACGCGGACGGGCGTGCAGGCGGACGGAGATGCGCCATGTCGGTGGAAACGAGCCAGCCCGCGCACGGCGGCCTGCGGGCCGGCGCACTCCGGGCCGGGGACGTCGTCGTGCTGGCCCTGGCCAGTTCCGGGCCCACGCAGAGCATCGCCGTCACGCTGGCCGCGCTGCTGGCCACCATCGGCTACGCCAGCTTCCTGCCGCTGCTGATCTGCTTCATCCCGATGCTCGGCATCGCCATCGGCCACCAGCGGCTGAACGCCTGGCAGCCCAGCGCCGGCGTCACCTACTCGCGGGTCGGCCGGGCGCTCAACCCGCACGCCGGGTTCTTCGCCGGCTGGATCATGCTGATGTACTGCACGGTCGGGACCACCAGCCTGACCATTCCGCTCGGCAGCCGTGCACCTGGCCAGCTCCTGGTTCACCCTCAGCGGAGCGGGCGGCTTCAAGGCGCTGATCTCCGGCGTGCTGCTGGCCATCTTCCTGTACTCCGGCTGGGATACCGCCGCCTACGTCGGCGAGGAGGCGCAGGGCCGCAAGGCCGGCCCGGCCGCGGTGACCAGCGTCGTGCTGCTGTTCATCATGTACACCGTCGTCATCATGGCCTTCCAGGGCGTGGCAGCATCTCCTTCGCCATGGGCCGGGACCGGGTCTTCCCGCGCTGGTTCGCCGTGGTCAGCGCGAAGCACCGCACCCCGTGGAACGCCACCATCCTGCTCGGCCTGCTGAATGTGGTGTTCTTGTGGGCCTCCACCCTGATCGGCCCGATCGGCACGGCGCTCGGCGACATCGTGAGTACCCTCGGCCTGATGGCGGCCATCTTCTACCTGCTCACAGCCGGGACCGCGGTCTGGTACTACCGCCGCGCCATCACCAGCAGTGCCGCCAGCTTCGTGCTCGGCGGCGTGCTGCCCGGCCTGGGCGCCGCGTTCATGGCCTTCGTCATCATCTACTCGCTGGCCAGCGGGTCGCTCGACGGTGTCGAGATTGTGTTCGGCTTCGGGCTGGCCCTGGTCGGGCTGGTGCTGTCGTTCGTCGCCCAGCGGACCGGCCACTCGTCCTTCTACACCGACCCGGCGACCAGCCACGGCGACCAGGTAGACGAGGAACTCGCCGGCCCGCAGCCAGCGTGACGGAGACCGGGGCGGGCGAAGCCGGCCGGACCACAGCCGGGCCGGCCACGCCAGCGCCCGGCGCGGAGGGCGTCTATCTCGGCCTGGACCTCGGCACGTCCGGGCTCAAGGGCGTCGCCCTGGCCGCCTCGGGTGCGGTGCTCGCCCGCGGCAGTGCCGCCTACCCCATGCGCCGGCCGGCGGCGGGCGCGTGCGAGCAGGATCCCGCCGCCTGGCTGCGCGCCACAGAATCCGTAACGGACCAGATCAGCTCGGTGGTGCCAGCCAGCCGGTGGCGCGGGATCGGACTGTCCGGGATGATCCCGACGCTGGTCACCATCGGCGCGGACGCTCAGCCGGCCGGCCCGGCGGTCATCTGGCAGGACAGCCGGGCCGACGCCCTGGGCGAAGAACTGCGCGAGACCTGCGGCGGCGACTGGCTGTACCGGCTGACCGGGCAGTGGGTCGACGGCCGGTACCTGCTGCCGATGTTCAGCCAGCTGGCGGTCAGGGAGCCAGCCCGGGCCGCGGCCACGGTCGCCCTCGCCTCGGCCAAGGACTACTTGTTCAGCTGGCTGACCGGGGAGCTGGTCACCGACCCCAGCACCGCCACCGGCTTCGGCTGCTACGAGCTGGCCTCCGGCCGCTGGAATGACCGGGTGCGGTCGGCTGCCGCCGCCCTCACCCCGTCCGAAGCCGGCGCTCGCGGAGGCTCTCCGGGCCAGCTCCCGCCGGGCCAGCTCCCGCCCGGTCAGGTCGCGCCCGGTCAGGTCGCGCCCGGTCATGTCGCACCGGCGCTGCCCGCGGTGCGGCCGTCGGCGTACTGCCGGCCACTGCGCCCGGCGGTGGCGGAGCGGCTGGGCTGCGGCCCGATCCCGGTTTGCCTGGGCGCCGCCGACTCCGTGCTCGGCGCCCTGGGACTCGGCGTCCGCGAGCCCGGCCAGATCGCCTACATCGCCGGGACCAGCAACGTCATCCTGGGCGTCACCAGCGACCTGGTGCTCGACCCGGAGCACCGCTTCCTGGTCACGCCGCTGGCCGAGCCGGGCCGGTTCGGCGCCGAGATGGACCTGCTGGCCACCGGCAGCTCCATCAGCTGGCTGGCCGACCTGCTCGGCGGCGGCCTGGATGCCGCCGGGCTGGTCGCGCTCGCCGCCCGGACCGACCCGGCGGCCGCGCCGGTCGTGCTGCCGTTCCTGAGTCCCGGCGAGCAGGGCGCGCTGTGGGATCCGCGGCTGCACGGCGCCGTCGTCGGGCTCAGCCTGGCCCACGGCCGCGAGCATCTGGCCCGCGGCCTGGTCACCGGCATCATCCTGGAGAGCCGCCGGTGCCTGGCCGTCCTGGACGAGACCGGCGGCTCCGGCCGCGAGCTGGCCGTGGCGGGCGGCAGCGCGAGCGACCCCGGCTTCCGCGCCGACCTGGCCGACGCGACCCGGCGCCGGGTCTGGATGCCCGGCGACGACGACACCGACTACTCCGCCCGCGGCGCCGCGCTGCTGGCCGCCCGCGCCATCGGCGGGTCCTGGCCCGCTCAGCGGCCAGCCGAGCTGGGCGGGTCCGGGGTGGCTGAGCCGGACGAGGACCGAGCCCGGGTCTGGGACCAGCTCTGGGCGACGCACGAGTCCGCGCGCCGGGCCATCGCCCGGCACCATCACGGCCACTAGCGACGCAGTGCAGGCTGCCCGGCAGCCGCCACCGGCGGGCGCACCGGCGCCGTCCAGGACCCGGCGGTGAACTGCACCAGCGCCGCTCTCCTTACGTGATCATGGAAATGAGAAGATGCCCGCTATGACACAAAGCTGGCAAGTGTGCGACGGCGTCCTGGAACTAGGCGACCTGCCGGTCGAGCGGGGCGGGGTGATCCGCGATGCGAAGCTGGCGTGGCAGTCGCATGGCACCCTCAACGCGGCGGGCGACAACGCGATCGTGTACCCGTGCAGCTACACCGCCGACCACGAGGAGCTGGCCTGGCTGATCGGGCCGGACAAGGTGCTCGACCCGGAGCGCTGGTTCATCGTGGTCCCGGACATGTTCTCCAACGGCGTCTCGTCCAGCGCCGCGGACACCCCGGACTACCCGGCGGTGGTGACGATGGCCGACAACGTGCGGGCCCAGCACCGGCTGCTGACGCAGGACCTGGGCGTGCAGAAGATCGCGGCGTCCTACGGGTTCTCGATGGGCGCCGGGCAGTCCTATCACTGGGCCGCGCTGTACCCCGACCTGGTGGAGCGCGCCATCGTGGTGTGCGGCAGCGCCCGGACCTCGGTGCACAACAAGGTGTTCTTGTCCGGGCTGCTGCGGACACTGGAGGCGGCGCCGGAGTACCTGGGCAACGGGCAGTTCAGCGCCGAGCCGGCCGCGACGCTGAAGGCGTTCGGGCACATCTACGCCGGCTGGGGGCTGAGCCAGGACTTCTACCGGGCCCGGCTGTTCGAGACCGCCCTGGGCGCTGCCGACCTGGAGTCCTTCCTGCGCAGCGACTGGGAGGAGTCGTTCGCGGCCAACCGGGCGGCCAACCTGTACGCCCAGGCGGTCACCTGGCAGGAGGCCGACATCAGTGCCAACGACCTGTACGGCGGCGACCTGAGCCGGGCGCTGGGCGCGATCAGAGCGCGGGTGCTGCTGATGCCCAGCTCGACGGACCTGTACTTCCGGGTGGCCGACAACGAGGCCGACCTGCCCTATCTCCGGCACGGCGAGCTGACCGTCATCGACAGCATCTGGGGCCACCGGGCGGGCAGCCCGGAGGGCATCCCGGCCGACCTGGAGTTCCTGACGTCGCGGGTGCGCGCCTGGCTGGATTCCTAGGGGGTGCCGCCCCAGGGGACGACTCCCTGCAACCCCCGAGTCGCCTCCCGGCGACCATGCGCATCAGGCCTGGCCGGCGGTCGCGGGCTCCGGGTCGGACAGCCCGACCTCCCGGGCCATCAGGTCATCGGGGGTCTCCCGCCGGACCGCCAGCCGGGCCGTCCCGCCCGAGCACAGCACGACGGGCGGCCGGAGCGCGGCGTTGTAGTTGTTGGCCATGGTGAAGCAGTAGGCGCCGGTCACCGGGACCACGACCAGGTCGCCGAGGTGCGGGTCGGCCAGCTCCACGTCCTCGGTGATCACGTCGCCCTCCTCGCAGTGCCGGCCGACCAGGTCGGCGGTGATGCGCGGCCCGTCCCACCGGCCCACCACCAGCGGGCTGAACCGCTGCCCGTACAGCGAGTGCTCCAGGCTGTCGCCCATGCCGCCGTCGACCGCCACGTGGATCCGGCCGGCGTGCTTGCGGGTGAGAACCCGGTACAGGGTGATCCCGGCCGGCGCGACCAGCGACCGGCCCGGCTCGGCCAGCAGCCGGAAGTCCGCGCCGAGGTGCTCGTGCGCGGCGGCGACCAGGCGCCCCGCGTACTCGTCGATGGACGGCGCGGCATCCTCCGGCACGTAGCGCACGCCCAGCCCGCCGCCGAGGTCGTAGACACCGAACCGGCCCAGGCTGGCCAGGGCTGCTGCCTCGGCCTCGAACTGATCCAGCTCGAAGATCTGCGAGCCGATATGGGCGTGCAGCCCGTGCAGGTCGATCAGGGGATCGGCTGTCATCCGCCGGATCGCCTCGGGCACCTGCTCGACGGGGATGCCGAACTTCGAGCCGGCCCCGCCGGTGGCCAGCGCGGCATGGGTGGCCGAGTCGATGCCCGGGCTCACCCGCAGCAGCACCGGGACGGGAGCGGTGGCCAGCCGCGAGATCCGGTCGATGTCGTCGAATCCGTCCACCACGATGTAGCCGATGCGGGCCTGCAGCGCGGCCTGGATGTCGTCGTCGGACTTGGCGTTGCCGTGCATCAGGATGCGGGCCGGGTCCGCCCCGGCGGCCAGCGCGATGCGCAGCTCGCCGGTGCCGACGACGTCGCAGCCCAGGCCCTCCTGGACGAGAACCCGGATGACCGAGGCCGACGGGAAGGCCTTGACCGCGAAGTACACCTGGCTGTCGCGGTGCCGCCCGCCGAAGGCGCTGACGTAAGCGCGGGCCCGGCCGCGCAGGGCATCCTCGTCGAACACGTAGGCCGGCGTCCCGAACTCCTCGGCCAGCGCGCGCAGCGAGACGCCGCCAATCAGCAGGTCGTCGCCATCGATGGTGGCTGATGGCGGCAGCAAGGACAGGTCAGGCATGAGCGATGGCCCCTTCGGCAGGCAGGCCGGCAGGCGGCCGGCCGGATCATTGACCCAATTACCTCATGATGCCGTCGCCGTCGCGCCAGTCACACCCGCCAGAAGGCTCGCGGCGGCCGCATCGAACCGGCCGACGTCGCTGTAGGGGCGGGCGACCAGCATCGCGCCCTCCAGGCCGCCGATGATCATCCGCGCGGTGTCCTGAGCCGATGCGCCCGCCTGAACGCTGCCCGCGGCCGCGCCCTGCTCCAGGACCGCGGCCAGCCACGTCTCGTTCTGATCCAGGAACCGCACCACCGCGGACCGCATCGCCGACGGCAGCGTCTGGTACTCGGCAGCCAGCATCCCGCACAGGCACATCCGCCCCTGGCGCAGCACCTCGCGGTACAGCCCGGCGTAGCCGCGCAGCAGGTCGGGGGCGAAGCCGGACCCGGCCGCCAGGTCATCCAGCGCGCGGCCGAACCGGGCGGTATACCGGTCGATCAGCGCCTCGCCGAGCTCCGCCTTGCTGGCGAAGTGATAGTGCAGGGCCGCGCGGGTGATGCCCAGCTCGGCGGCGACATCCCCGTAGCTGAACCCGTTGAAGCCGCACACCTGGACCAGCCGCTCGGCGATGTCGAGGATCCGGCCCTTGGTGCCGGCATCGGCGCGGATAGCCGCTACGTCGTGGCCGGATGCCTGGCCGGCCGCTGTGGTGGCTGCGCGTCGCACTGGTCCTCCTGACACGGCCCCCGGAACTGACGGCGCTGCCCCGCTGGCAGCGCTGCCTGACCGGGCGGCGATGCTGACCGGCAGCAGCGTGTCTGGTGCTGACGGTACCTCGCCGGAGCCCGCTCGTCCCGCCGGTAAAGGATGCTCGTACCTTGACCGCCCATCCGCGGCATTTGCGCAGCCCGGAGCGGCCGCCGGCTAGACCCCGGCCGGCGGCGTCCCGGCCAGCAGGCAGGCCACCAGGTGGTCCTGATCGGCCGGGGCAGCCGGCTCGCCGGCCGCCGGCTCGCCGCGGACCGGCTCGCCGCGGACCGGCTCGGCCGCAGGCGCGGGGGCGAGTTGCGGGTCGATGGTGGCGCAGCGGTCCTCGGCGATCGGGCAGCGCGCCCGGAACCGGCAGCCCGCCGGGATGTCAACCGGGTCCGGGGTCTCACCCGTCAGGATCTGCGGGGCTGCCTGCGCCCGCGGGTCCCGCTGCGGCACCACCGACAGCAGCGCCCGGGTATACGGGTGCCGCGGATCGCGCACGACCTGCCGGGCTGGCCCGTACTCCACGATCCGGCCCAGGTACATGACCGCGATGCGGTCAGCGAAGTGCGCGGCCGTCGACAGGTCGTGGGTGATCATCAGGATGCCCAGGCTGCCGTCCTGGCGCAGGCTGTCGACCAGGGCCAGCACCCCGGCCCGGACTGAGACGTCCAGCATCGAGACGGGCTCGTCGGCCAGCAGCAGCGCCGGGCCCAGCACTAGCGAGGCCGCGATGGCCACCCGCTGGCGCTGGCCGCCGGACAGCTCGTGCGGATAGCGGTCCAGGTACAGCTCCGCCGGGGCCAGCCCGGCCCGCTCCAGGGCCGCCGTGACCAGGTGGCGGCGCTCGCTCCGGGACTGGCCGATGCCGTGCACGCGCAGCGGCTCCTCGACGGTGTCCCGGACCCGGAACCGCGGGTCCAGCGACTCGTACGGGTCCTGGTAGATCATCTGGATGCGGCGGCGCAGCGGCCGCAGCCGGCGCTGCGACCAGGTCGTGATGTCGGCACCCTCGAACCGGATGGTCCCGCCGGCGGCCTCGACCATCCGCAGGATGGTCTGGGCCGTGCTGGTCTTGCCGCAGCCGGACTCGCCGACCAGGGCCAGCATCTCGCCGCGCCGCAGCGTGAACGACACGCCGTCCACGGCCCGCACCCACCGCCGCGGCCGCCGGGCCAGGCGCTCGGCCAGCAGGCGGCGCACCGGGTACCGGGTGCTCAGGTTGTCGGCCTGCAGCAGCGGCGGCGCCGACGACGACGGCGTAGCCGACGGCGGGGATGCCTCCCGGGGCGCGGGAACGGTCATGGCCGGCCATCCGAGTCTGTCGCCGGCGACGCCGGGACGGCCGGAGCGGGGGCGTCCTGGCCGGGACCACCCTGGGCGGGGATCCCCTGCCCCGGAACGCCCCGGCCCGGAGCATCCCGGACGGGGACCGCCGGGGCGGGCACGGCCGGCGCATCCCGGACGGGGACCGCCGGGGCGGGCACGGCCGGCGCATCCGGGCGGGCTGGCCTGCCCGGCACCCCGGGCACGTCGTTGAGATGGCAGGCCGCAACGTGGCCCGCGGTGACCTCGCGCAGCCGCGGCGCCGTTACCGGGCACGGCTCGAAGGCGCGGTCGCAGCGCGGCTGGAACGAGCACCCGGTGACCGGCCGGTCCAGCCGTGGCGGGATGCCGGGGATGGAGGTGACCGGGTCATCGCCGAACAGGTCGGGAGTGGCCGCGAACAGCAGCCGGGTATAGGGGTGCCGGGTCGCGTGGTACAGCGCATCGGTCGGCCCGGCCTCGACGATCTGCCCGGCGTACATGACCGCGGCTCGCGGGCAGGCCTGGGCGACCAGCGGCAGGTCGTGGGTGACCAGGATCAGGGCCAGGCCCAGCTCCGCCGACAGCCGGGTCAGCAGGTCGAGGATCTGCGCCTGCACCATCACGTCCAGCGCGGTCGTCGGCTCGTCGGCCAGCAGCACGCGCGGCTCGCAGGCCAGGGCCATGGCGATGGCCGCCCGCTGGCGCATGCCGCCGGAGAACTCGTGCGGGTAGCGCTGCCCGGCCGCGGCCGGGATGCCGACCAGCTCGAGCAGCTCGCCGGCCCGCTGCCGGGCGGCCGCGGCCGAGGCGCGGCCGTGCAGCTGGATCGGCTCGGCGATCTGGGCGGCGACCCGCCGGACCGGGTTGAGGGCGTTCATCGCGCCCTGGAAGACCATGGCCAGGTCGGTCCAGCGATGCGGGCGCACCGAGTCTTCGCCGCCCGCCAGGATGTTCGTGCCGTCGATCCGGACCTCGCCCGCGACCGTGGCGGTCGGCGGCAGCAGCCCCATCAGGGCCAGGATGGCCGTGGTCTTGCCCGACCCGGACTCGCCGACCAGGCCGAGCCGCTCGCCGGCGGCCAGGGTGAAGCTGACGCCCTGCACCGCGTGCAGCTCGCCGCCGCCCGGCAGCCGGAACCAGACATGCAGGTCCGCCACCTCGAGCACGGCGGGCGCGGTCCCGGTCATGACGGCCGCCTCAAATCGCGTCCGGGCCGCGGCCGGCCAGCGCGCGCAGGCGCCAGCGCCGGATCGACAGGTGGGCGACCCGCAGCCGCGGGTTCAGCGCGTCCTCGATGGCCTGCCCGAGCAGGAAGCAGCCCATGATCAGCAGCGTGATGACCAGGCCGTCCGGAATGATCGCCCACCAGGCGCCCGCGCTCACCGCGGCCCGGTCGAAGGCATGCTCCAGGATGGTGCCCCAGGTCGTGGCCGTCGGGTCCTCCAGGCCGAGGAAGGCCAGCGCCGTCTCCAGGTAGATCGCCACGGCCACGGTCAGCACTGTGTTGGCCATCAGCAGCGGTCCCACCTGCGGCAGGATGTGCCGGGAGATGATCCGCCAGTGTCCGGCCCCGATCGAGCGGGCCCGCTTGATGTAGACCCGCTCTTTCACGCTCATCACCTGGGCCCGGATGATCCGCGCCGTCGCCGCCCACTCCAGGATCCCGATGACCAGGATCACGTGGGCCAGGCTCGGCCCCCACACATCCGCGATGACCATGGCAAAGGCCAGGTCCGGGATCACCAGCAGGTAGTCGGTGATGCGCATCAGCACGATGTCGGTCCACCGGCCGAAGTAGCCGGCCAGGATCCCGATGCCGCCGCCCAGGACCATCGAGATCACGGTCGCGGCGAAGCCGATGATCAGCGAGATGCGCCCGCCCCAGATGATCTCGCTGAGCACGTCGATGCCGCCGTCGTCGCAGCCCAGCCAGTGCCGCCCGGACGGCCGGGCGAACACCGCGCAAGTCTGCGCGGTGGTGGAGTAGGGCGCGAGCAGCGGGGCGGCCAGGGCCAGCACGATGAACAGAATGATGATGGCCAGGCCCGCCGCGGCGGCCTTACGCGTGGTGATGACCTGGCGGATCATCCCCGCTCGCGACCGGGCGGGAGCCTGGACCGTGGTGAGGCCGGGCTCGATGATGGCGCTCACCGCGCCGCCGTCCCGCTCACTCGGTGATCCGCGGGTCGAGCCGGAAGTAAGCCAGGTCGGCCAGGAAGTTCAGCAGCACCACCGACACGGCCAGGATCAGGAACCCGCCCTGCAGCATCGGGTAGTCGCGCTGGTTGATCGCGTTCCACAGCGCCCAGCCGATACCGGGCCAGGTGAAGATGAACTCGATGAGGATCGCCCCGGCTACGATCCAGCCCAGCGACAGCGCCACGATCGTCGCGATCGGCAGCAGCGCGTTGCGCAGCACGTGCGCGGAGATGATCCGCCGGTCGCTCAGCCCCTTGGCCCGCGCGGTGAGCACGTAGTCCTCGCCGAGCGTCTCCAGCATGGACGACCGCATGATCAGCGCGAACTCGCCGTACAGGGTCAGCAGCAGGGTGAGCGCGGGCAGGATCATGTGCAGGCCGATGTCCTGCAGCCGGGCCAGCCCGGACTGCGTCCCGAACACCCCGGCGTACGGGTTGTCCATGCCGGAAGTGGGCAGCACCCCGCCCAGCAGGATCAGCAGCATCAGGCCCAGGAACTGGGTCGGGAACGCGTAGAACGCGACCGCCAGGTTGGTCGTGATGTGGTCGGCGGCCGAGCCGCGCCGCCAGGCCGACACGATCCCGGTGGCGATGCCGACCACGATGGCGCCGAGGGTGCCGATGGCCACCATCGGGATGGTGTTCTTCAGGTCGTTGAGCAGCAGCGAGGTGACCGGCTGCTGGTAGGCGAACGAGACGCCCATGTTCCCGTGCACCAGCTCGCGCAGGTAAATCAGGTACTGCTCCCACTTCGGCTTGTCCAGGCCGAACTGCAGGGTCAGCACGTGCCGGAGCTGCGGGGTGGCGTGCGGGACGCGGGCCAGGTCGCTGACCGCGTTGCCGGGCAGCACCCGGAACAGGAAGAAGTTGAAGCTGATCGCGATGAAGATGGTCAGCAGGGCGAACCCGCCCCGCTTGATCACGTAATCCGCGCCGCGCATGCCGGTCAGGCGTCCTGGCCGGCCGGGCGGGTACGCAGCCCGGTCACGACTGGTGAACCTGCAGCAGGGTCTGGGTCGACAGCGAGTTCACCGAGCCCATCACCGGCGCGGGCGTGAACCCGGTCCACTTGGTGCTGTGCGCCTCGATGACGTCGGGGTAATCCAGGATGATGTACGGCCGCGCGTTGTAGATCTTGCTCTGCATCTGCCAGACCAGGGCGCGGCGCTGGGCGGGCACCCCCAGGGTGCCCTGCTGCTGGTACATCTGGTCGTAGGACTTGCTGCAGTAGCCGCTGTCACTGTTGTTGCCCAGCTGCTGGCAGGTCAGCACCGAGAGCATGAAGTCCGGGTCGACCGGCGGAACCCAGTCCCACATGGCCATGTCGAAGTTCTCGTACTTGCTGCCCGGCGCGGAGATCGCGTTGAAGGCGGCGCTGTCGTCCATGTTCTGCTGCTTGATCTGGATGCCGATCTTCTTGAAGTCGGCCTGCAGGATGGCGAAGGTGCGGTCCCCGGCGCCGCGCTCGTCCGGCGGGAAGATCACGTTGTAGGACATCGGGTGCCCGTCGGCGACCCGGATGCCGCCCGGTCCCGTCTTGTAACCGGCCTGGTTCAGCAGCTGGCCGGCCTTGGCCAGGCTGAACGGGACGGCATGCAGGGCGGTGTCGTGCCAGCTCCCGTCCGCCGGGGCGATGATCGTGCTGCCGGGGGTGGCGTACCCCAGCCACGCCGTCCTGATGATCTGCTGCCGGTCGGTCGCGTACTCCAGCGCCTGGCGCACCAGCGGGTTGAGCAGCTCGCGATGCGTCTTCTTGGCCGGGTTGGTGTTGATGATGAACGTCTTCATCGAGACCGAGGGCTGCGTCGTCACGTCAAACCCGGAGTGCTTCAGGTCGGCCACGGCCGTCGGCGGCGTGTACTCGCCGATGAAGTCCACCTGGTTGGTCTTCAGCGCCTGGATCATCGCGTCGTCGTTGGCGAAGAACTGCAGGCCGAAGCCGCTGATGTGCGGTTTCAGGCCGTACCAGTCCGGGTTCCGCTTGAACAGCGCCACCTGGTTGGGCGTGTACTTGACCAGCTCGAAGGGGCCGCCGGAGACCATCGGCTGACCGCCGGCCGGCACGTTCTGGAAAGTCTTGATGCCGGCGCCCTTGCCGGTGAAATAGGTCCCCCACACCTGACGGGGCAGGATGGCCAGCTGCTGGAACTGGGCCAGCACGTTCGCCACCGCCGTCTTGTAATGCACCACCAGCGTGTCCGGCCCCGATGTTGTCGCGCCGGTGACGTGGGCCAGCACCCCGGCTGAGTTGGCCGTCGGCCCGTTGACGTACTTGAGGATCGCGTTGATCGTCCACGCGGCGTCGGCCGCGGTCAGCGGCCTGCCGTCCGACCACTTGGCGTGCGGCCGGGTGCGAAAAGTCCAGGTCAGCCCGTCCGCCGAGTGCTGCCAGCTGGTCGCGAAATCGGGGACGATGTTCAGGCTCGCGTTGTACTGGACGAGCTCGGGATAGATGTACTGGTAGGCCACGTAGGAGTAGTCCGACTGGCCGACGAACGGGTTCATCGAGTCGATCGGGTAGCTGGTCCCGATGCGGAGTACTCCGCCGTCGGAGGCCGCCCCGCCGCCACCCGGTGACCCGGAGCAGGCCGTCAGCAGGGCGGTCCCGAGCACGGCAGCAGCCAGCACCGGGACGCGCAGGCCCCGGCCCCGCCAGGCAAGTACAGCTCGCATGGGAGGTCCCTTCTGCGGGAAGGCGCTCAGAACGGCTGATTCCCCCAAACAACATACAGAGTATGTTGATCAGCTATCAGCCGTGTCAACGGCTGCAGATCAGCCAGATTCCTCGAGCCAGCGCACCAGGGCCCGGGCGGGCGAGCCGGTAGCACCCTCAGGCCAGCAGTCGGTGGCCTGCTCCAGGTAGGCCGTCGACCCGTTGTCGATGTGCACCCACGGCACCTGACCGGGGAACGCGCTGAGATACAGGCCGGCCATCACCGTGCTGTCCGGCACGCCCCGGGGCAGGTTGCGGATGTCGGCTACGGCCGACTCCAGGTAGCGGCGGTAGCCCGGCGGCAGCGGCAGTTGCCAGCCCGGGTCGCCTGCCGCCTGGCCCGCCGCGAGCACCGCGCTCGCCAGGGCCTGGTCATTGCCCATGGCGGCGAACAACTCGCCGCCGAGGCCGGCTGCGTCGGTCAGCGTGGCCACGTCGATCAGTGCCGCCGGCGCCCGCTCGGCCAGGTACGCCAGCGCGTCGGCGACGATCAGCCGGCCCTCGCAGTCGGTGTCCACCACCTCGGACGTCCGCCCGCCGCGGTGGCTGATGACGTCGCCCGGCCGGATCGCCGCGCCGCCCGGCATGTTCTCGGCAAACGGGAGTGCGGCGTCGATGCTGACCGGCAGGCTGAACTCGGCCGCGGCCCGCAGGACGGCCATGATGGTCGCCGCGCCGGCCATGTCGGTCTTCATCCACTCGATCTCCGACGTCCGCTTCAGCGTCAGGCCGCCCGAGTCGAAGGTGATCCCCTTGCCGGTCAGAGCAACGACGGGGCCGTCCCCGCCGCCACGGTAGGCCAACTCGACCAGCTTCGGGCGGTTCACGCTGCCCTGGCCCACGCCGAGGATGCCGCCGAAGCCGCCCTCCTCCAGGTCGGCGGCGTCCAGCACGCTGAACTTCAGGCCCGCTCCCGCCGCGAGCTGCTGAGCGACGTCGACCATGTCGGCCGGCGTCAGGTCCCTGGCCGGGGTGGTCACCAGGTCGCGGACCCAGTTGGTGGCCTCGCCGATCACCGCGCCGTGGCGCAGCCCGGCGCTGACCGCCGCCTGGTCACCGGCCGAGGTCAGCACGGTGACCTGTCGCAGCGCCGCCGGCCCGGGCGCAGCCTCATCCAGTGGCTGCCGCTTGTAGCGGCGGAACTGGTAGGCGCCTAGCAGCAGCCCCTCGGCGAAGGCGCTAGCCGCAGCCCGCACCCCGCCCGCCGCGCCGTCCGAAGCCGGACTAGCCGAAACCGGATACTCCGAGATCGGACTATCCGAGATCGCGCTGCCGGGCACTGCGCCGCCGGGCACTGCGCCGCCGGGCATCGTGCCGCCGGGCATCGTGCCGCTGGGGGCGGTGCGGCCCGCTGCTCCGGCGCCGGGGATCGTCGTCGCGATAGTGGCGGCCGTGCTGATCCGGGCCGCGGCCATCATGACCGCCTGGCGGATCGCCGCCGGGCCGACCGCCGCCGGATCGCCCAGCCCGACCAGCAGCAGCCGCGGAGCCGGCAGCCGCCCGAGCGTCAGGGTCTCGAATACGTCCCCGGCCCGTCCGCTGAAGGCGTGGCCGGCGCCGGGCCCGCGCAGCTGGCCCAGCAGGTCGATGCCCAGCACCTGGCTGATCTCCGCGACTCCGGGTCCGGCCGCCGGCCCGGTGAAGCAGGGCAGCACGAGCACGTCGGCCTGGGCCTGTGCCGGCCCGGCCAGCGATGCTGCGAACTCGATCGACGCCATACCGCCCCGTTTCAGATCTCGATAACCTGGCCGCCGCCGACGGCCGCCAGGCGCTGCGCGACCAGGTTGGCCATGGCCGCGTCCTCGACGCCGAGCCCGGTCAGGTCGGCGATGGTCAGCTCGTCGTCCCGCTCGCGTCCCGGCCGCAGCCCGGCCGCGATCTCGCCCAGCTCCGCGTGAATGGCCGACCGGCTGAACTGGCCGGCGGCGATCGCGTGATGGATGTCCCCGGAGTGGACGGCCTGGGTGACACTGTCCACGACGACCTTGTCCGCCCGCGCGAATACGGCCGGATCGAGCTCCTGCTTACCGGGCAGGTCAGCCCCCACGGCGGTGACGTGCTGACCAGGCCCGAGCCAGTCTGCGCTGACCAGCGCCTCGCGGGCCGGCGTGGCGGTGATCACGATGTCCGCGCCGTCGACCGCCGCCCTGGCTGAGCTGGCCGCCGTGACCGGCAGGCCCAGCGCGGCCGTCATCTCGCGCGCGTACTCGGCGGCCGGCTCCGGGCGGCGGGCCCAGACGCTGGCCTGGGCGGGCGACCGGACCTGGAGCAGCAGCTCGAGCTGGCGCCTGGCCTGCACGCCGGCCCCGAGGACAGCCACCTTGCGCACGGCCCGCCGGGCCAGCAGATCGGCGGCGACCGCGCCTGCGGCACCCGTCCGCACGTCAGTCAGGTAGCCGTTGTCGAGCAGGATCGCGGCCGGGAATCCCGTCGCGGCGTCGAAGACCAGAACCAGGCCCGAGTTCACCGGCAGGCCGCGCTTCGGATTGTCGTAAAAGCCGGCCGCTGCCTTATACGAGAAGTACGGAGCGCCCTGCAGGTAGGCGCCCTTGACATGCATATCGCCGCGAGCCTGGGCCAGGTCCAGCGCACTCTGCTCGGGCATCACCGCGGTCCCCTGCGCGAGCTGGACCAGCGACTCGCGGACGGCAGTCACGGCGTCGGCCGGGCTGACCAGGCCGCGCACCGCCTGCTCGGTCACCACGCGCAGCTGCATGTAGCCCCCTTGCCCTGGCCGATCGGGCGATAGCGCGCTCGGCGGGCCGCGCCGGCTGACAGCCGACACGCTCCTCATCCGGCGGCCCGCAATTTCGGTCCCGCCGGATCATTGTTGCTGAAGTCGGGTGAATTTTGCTTCTTCTTGAGCAAGAGCAGCGGATGCGGGCAGACCCGGCCAGCTGGCCACGGCCCGGCCGGCCAGTACCTCGCCGGGCAGGCGGCGATATCGTCACGTCCTGACCGTTGGCCAGGTCTTTCCGCGGACGTGCCGCGGTAGGGAGGGCAAAGTTGACCAGCGCCACCGCCGGCATCACCGTAACCGACGTCGAGCGGGCCGCCGAGCGAATCGCCGGCCTGGTGGATCCCAGCCCGGTGATCCGCTCCCCGCGGCTGTCGGACCAGCTGGGCGTCGACGTCTGGCTCAAGCTAGAGTGCCTCCAGCCGCCCGGCTCGTTCAAGGTGCGGGGCGCGGCCAGCAAGATGCTGGCCCTGTCGCCCGGCGAGCGGGAGCACGGCGTCATCGCCTGCTCGGGCGGGAACCATGGCGCCGCTGTCGCCTACGTGGCACAGCGGCTGGGGGTCCCGGCGACGATCTGCGTGCCCGAGACGGTCGACCCGGTGAAGCTGCGCGCCATCCAGGGCAGCGGCGCCGAGGCTGTCGTCGAGGGCGCGACCTACGACGAGGCCGTCGAGGTCTCCGAGCGCCTGCAGCGCGAGCGTGGTCTCAGCTACGTGCACCCGTTCGATGATCCCGAGGTGATCGCCGGCCAGGGCACCATCGGCCTGGAACTGCTGGAGCAGGTTCCCGGCCTGGCCGCCGTAGCTGGCGGGGTGTCGGGTGGCGGGCTGATGGGCGGGCTCGGAGCCGCGCTGAAGGGCCGCCGTCCATCGGTGCGGGTGATCGGCGCGTCGGCGGCCAACGCCGCCGCCATGGTGGCCAGCCTGAAAGCCGGCCACCCCGTCGACGTGCCCTACCAGGACACGCTGGCCGAGGTGCTGGCCGGCGGGATCGGCCTGGACAACCACTGGTCGTTCGCGGCCGTCCGGGACTACGTCGACGAGCACGTGCTGGTCAGCGAGGCGGACATCGCCGCCGCCATGGTGTTCGCGCTGTCAGCCCACCGGGTGGTGGCCGAGGGCGGCGGCTCGGCCGCGCTGGCCGCCGCGCTGTCGGGCAAGCTCCCGGCCCTGGACGGCCCGCTGGCCATCGTGGTCAGCGGCGGCAACGTCGATCCTCGTGTCGTCCTGGACCTGCGGCCGGACGGCTCATGAACAGCGGCCACCGCAGATAGAGCGAAGTCCGGGAGAAGGGCCTCGACCTTGACCCGCGGACGAGTGCAGAACAGGCCGCCGGCAAGACCGCGGCGATCGAGCAGCGCGAAGCGTTCGTCCGCGAGCTAAGACCCGTGGATGGTGATGGCCACGCCTGCGGCCAGGACCAGCAGGCCGAGGATGACCAGCAGCAGTGAGCCGTTCAGCTGCTCGGGCTCGAAGTTCTCCTCCTGCCGGGTGCGCGGCCGGCGCCGGTTCGACGCCGGGACGAACACCTCCAGGTTCTGCCACCGGGTGTAGGCACCGGGTGCGGTACGGCCTAGGGCTAGCTTGGCCGAGTACGCGTGGCCGGCGACGGCGTAGCGCAGCTGAAGTCGGGCGGGCAGTTCCACGTACGGCATGCCGGGCGGCCTGCTCGCCTCCGCGATACTGATGACCTGCGCCGTCACCCAGGTGCCGCGCTCCCGGCGCCAGTCCCGCTGCGGCCCGGCCCAGCTACGCCACCCGACGAGCGCGGCGCCCGCCAGCAGCACGAGACCGACGGCGAAGTAACCGGCGTCCTCGATCACGCCGTCACCTGCCTCGGCGCCAGCCTGCGCCCGGCATGCAGGCGGCTTCTGGCCCGGCCGCTACTCCCGGCCGGCGGTAACAACACGAGAACCGCGCGATGGCCGGTGATCCGCACCTGTCACCTCCGCAGCAGGCTCCAGCGCGCGCACGGACCCGGCGGAGCGCTGCGCACATTCTCCGCAATCGGCGCATCAGCCCGCAACGATCTCGCGAAAGCCGCGCTAGCCGAGGAGCGGTTAGTGGCCGTCGCGGCGGAACCGGCGCTGCCAGCTCCGCTCCCGGATCAGCACGCCATCGCGGCGCAGCTCGCGCCGGTAGGAGTAGTCCAGCGACGTCTCGTCCCCGGTCAGGTTCAGCACCGAGGTGAAGATGAGCAGGCCGTCGGCCAGGTGGACCTCGGTGCGCGCCTCGCCCCGCACCGACGACTCCGCGGGCCGGCTGTCGGCAACCTCGTAGCGCAGGTACTCCTCGTCGACCACCCGGCCCCACGCGTAGTCGCCGCCCGAGCTGCCGCGCCACGAGATTGACGTAACGCCGCGGTCGTCGCGCTGCAACGTCCAGCGCACCGGCAGCATGTCGCCCCAGCCGCGGACGCCCGGCGGCAGCGGGTCCGGCTCCGGAACGGCAAATTGCGGTGCCGGCAGGCCGGGCGCTGGCCGGGCCGGGATGACCGGCAGCACCAGCCGGGTCCCGGCCGGCCCCAGCCGCAGCGTGGCCGTGCCGGGGTAGGGCGTCGGCCAGATCATCGGCCACATCGCGTTGGAGATGGCCAGCCGGATCCGGTGCCCGCGCGGAAACACCCACGAGGTGACGTGCAGGTCGAGGGGCAGCACCCGGACAGCTCCGTCGCCGGAATCAGCCGCACCGCCATGGCCTGCCGCGCTGTCCCGGCCCCTGATCGGGTCTGCCGCCGCATCGCCCGCCGCGCCGGCGGCCGTGGCCCGCGGGTCGGAGCCGGCGTCCCGCAGCGGATCAGGGCGCTCCGCCCGGCCCGCGCCGGTGACCAGCGTGACCGTCCCGTCCGGCGCCACATCACACAGCCGCGCGAACCAGTGCAGCGGCGAGACGTCAGCGCTGCCGCGGATCTCCACCCGGGGGAACCCCAGGATCTCGGTGTCGTCCGCCAGCGGCGCCGAGTCGAAGGTGAGGCTGTAGGCATCCGCGCCGCGCTGGTCGGTGGTGAGCTCGCCCCACCAGTGCCCGGCTTCGACGCCCGCCGACGGAACATAGCGCAGCGGGGCCTCGCCGGTGTCCCCCGGCTGCGCGGCCAGGCTCCGGCCGGCGCCGCAGTACAGCACCTCGTACCGGGTCCGCTCGGGCGGGAGCGCGTCCTCGGCGCGCCAGCGGCCTGGCAGCTCGTCCAGATCGAGGTCCGGCGCGTGCCAGTCCTGCACGTAGACGGTGACCGGCGGCTCGGCCATGATCCCGGTATCGGTGCCCTTGAGCCAGTGGTCCCACCAGCGGACCGCCTCCGCGCGCCATTCCACCGCCGGGCCCGGCACGGCGTTGTGCGGGAAGGTGTGGTTCCACGGACCGAGGAGTACCTTGACCGGGCCGGGGCAGGCAGCGAGCATCCGCGGCACCGAGTCGCGGTAGCCGTCGTACCAGCCGCCGATCAGGAACGCCGGCAGCGTCAGCCGGGAGTAATCCGGCCGCAGCGACCCGCGCCGCCAGTACGGCCCGTCCTGCTGCTGGCCCAGCACCTCGATCAGCCACGGCTCGCTGTCCAGGCGGGCGGCGAGCGTCTGCTCGTCCACCGGGAAGTCCGGCGCGGGCGGCAGCGCGTTCAGGTGGTCGATCATCAGCGTGTACTCATCGAGGTGCCACAGTCCGTCGATGTAGTGCACGTCGTCGTGGAACAGGTCATCGGACGCATCGACGGCGATGATCGCCTTCAGTGCCGGCGGGCGGCGCAGCGCTACCTGGATGGCGTTGAACCCGCCCCACGAGATGCCCCACATGCCGACCGCGCCCGTGCACCAGGGCCGGGCGGCCAGCCACGCGATCACCGTCTCGGCGTCAGCTTGCTCCTGCTCGGAGTACTCCCCGGGAACCAGCGCGCCGCCGCTGCGGCCGGTGCCGCGGATGTCGACGCGCGCCCCGGCGTATCCGTGGCGGGTCAGGTAGGAGTAGAGCTGGTAGTCGCGGACGAGCATGGCGTCGTCCTTGCGGTAGGGCAGGTACTCCAGCAGCGCCGGAACCGGCAGGTCCGCCTCAGCGGCCGGCAGGTACAGCGTCACCGCCAGCTCAGCTCCGTCGGGCATCGGGATGGTCTCGTGCCGGACCCGCATCGGCTGGCTGGTCATCTCCGTGCTCCTTCGCTCCCGCTGCCGACCGCGCCGCGCAGCAGTTCCACGAACTGCCGGACGCGCAGGTTGCGCGTCTCCGGCGGCTGGGTGTGAAAGCCGAACAGGCCCGGGTCCAGTTCCTCCGTCACGATGGCGTCCTGGCACCGGTCCATCAGCCAGTCGACCATCGACACGATCATGGCCGCGTCGATGTCGGTGCGGACCTCGCCGCGCTCGATCCCGAACTGCACCAGCGCCCGGGTCCCGTACGGGTCCTCACGCATCAGGTACTGCGTGATCCAGCGCTTGAGCTGCAGGTCCGAGCAGTAGTTGCCGAGCAGCGTCACCCGGTAGGGCACCCAGTCCTCCTGGATCAGGTGCGGCGTGTGCTCCAGCCAGTAGGTGAGGATCGCGAAGAACCCGCCCTGCTGCACCTCGTCCGGGGCGTCCAGGTACCGGCTGAACGAGCTGGCGGCGGCCTGGTAGGCGGCCAGGAACAGCCCGGCCTTGCTGGTGAAGTAACCGAACACCGAGCCCTTGGCCACCCCGGCCGCAGCCGCGATCATCTCGACCCGCGCGCCCTCGTAGCCATGCGCGGCGAACTGCTCCATGGCCACCGCGATGATCTTCTCCCGCTTGGCCCGCTGCCGTTCCACCGCGCGGGCCGGCGCACGCACGGCCGGCCGGCTATCCACTGGCTCAGCCGCAGATTGACCAAGGGTCATTCATCATCTCGTTCCTGCTTATTGACACTGAACAGGAACGTTATCCATACTCTCCGGAATAGTCCATGCTAAATAGACCCAAAGTCAATTGCACAGTCGACCCGACTGGGCAGCTCAGTCACCCGTCAGCCCAGCACGGAGGACGCCCGGCATGACCGCAGGCAGGCAGTGGGACGCCATCGTCGTCGGCGGCGGGCACAACGGGCTGACCGCGGGCGCACTGCTGGCCCGGGCGGGCCTGGACACCCTGATCCTCGAGCGCCGCGACATCATCGGCGGCTGCTGCGTCACCGAGGAGATCGCCCCCGGCTGCCGCGCCTCGACCACCTCCTACATCGCCAGCATGCTGCGGCCCGAGGTCATCCGCGAGCTGAGCCTGGCCCGGCACGGCCTGCGGATGATCCCGTGCGAGCCCGCCGTTCAGGTCGCGCTGCCCGGCGGCGAGGTGCTGGCCGACTGGAACGACCCGCAGCGCACGGCGGCGGAGATCGGCCGGTTCTCAGCAGCCGATGCACGTGCCTTTGAATCAGTAACGGAAGAACTCCGCCGACTCACCGCCCGCCTGCAGCCGCTGCTCACCGAACTGCCGCCCGACACCCGGGCGACCGGGCTGCGCGGACTGAGCGAGGTGGCCCGGCTGGGCCGGCGGATGCGCGGCGTCCGCGGCCGCGACGTCGAGGGCCTGACCCGGATGCTGACCGGCAGCCTGGGCGAGTTCCTCGACGAGCGGTTCGAGTCTGAGCAGGCCAGGGCCCTGCTGCTGGCCAACAACCTGTACGGCAAGCACGGCGGCCCCTACCAGCCCGGCACCCTGATGGGCCTGGTGTTCCACATGCTCAGCGGCGGCGAGGAAGAGGTCCAGGGTTTCTTCGGGCACGTCATGGGCGGCATGGGCGCGATCAGCGACGCCATTGCCGCGGCCGGCCGCGGCTACGGCCTGCAGATTCGCACCGGCACCGAGGTGGCCGCGATCCGGTCGCGGGCCGGCCGGGCGTGCGGCGTCACGCTGGCCGACGGCACCGAGCTCACCGCCCGCGCCGTGCTGTCCGGGGCCGACCCGAAGCAGACGTTCCTGCACCTGACCGACAAGGCCGACCTGCCCGCCGACTTCCGCGCCGCCGTCGCGGGCATCAAGATGGACGGCCCGTGCGCCAAGGTGAACCTGGTCCTGGACGCGGCGCCGCAGGTGCGCGGCATGCCGGCCGACGCGAGCCCCGGCCGCCGGGCGCTGTTCACCCTGCCGCCCAGCCTGGCCGCGGCCGACGCCTGCTACGACCGCGCTAAGCGCGGCGAGCTGGCCGGCCCCGATGAGCTGTTCGTCGACTGCGTGCTGGCCTCGGAGGTCGACGACTCGCTGGCGCCGCCTGGCCGGCACGTGCTGACCTGCTTCGTCCAGTACGTGCCCTACCGGCTGGCGTCCGGCAGCTGGGACGAGCGCCGCGACGAGCTCGGCGATGCGGTGCTGAGCCGGATCAGCCAGTTCGCGCCGAACGTCGCGGCGGCCGTGGTGGCCCGGCAGGTGCTGACCCCGCTGGACCTGGAGCGCACCTACGGCCTGACCGAGGGCAACATCTTCCACGGCGACATCCGCCTCGACCAGATCTTCCACATGCGGCCGGTGCCGGGCTGGGCCCGGTATGCCACCCCGCTGCCCGGCCTGTACCTGTGCGGCGCCGGCGCGCACCCCGGCGGCGGCGTCACCGGTGCCCCCGGCTACAACGCGGCGCACCGGGTGCTGCGCGACCTCCGGCGGGACAAGCTCAGCCGCCGCCGCCGCGGCGCCGGGGCGGGGCAGCCATGACCGGCGCGACCGCCGACGTCCTCGTCATCGGGGCCGGCGTCATCGGCGCCGCGACCGCGTTCCACCTGACCCGGCTCGGCGCGGGGCAGGTCACCGTGCTGGAGCGCGGCGGCGTCGCGGCCGGGATGAGCAGCCGGTCCTCGGCCCTGGTCCGGATGCACTACACGTTCGCGCCCGAAGTGGACCTGGCCGTGCGCAGCGACCAGATGTTCGCCGGCTGGACCGACCTGACCGGGGCGCCGCCGGTGGTACGCCGCACCGGGTTCGTGCGGATCGTCCGGCCCGGCGAGGAAGACAGCCTGCGCGCGAACGTGGCCATGCAGCGCGCGCACGGCGCGCAGGCCGAGGTGATCGATGCCGCCGCGCTCCGCGAACTGGCTCCCGGCCTGCGCGCCGACGACGTGACCTGCGCGGCCTGGGAACCGGATGGCGGCTACGGCGACGGCGCCATCGTGGCCGGCGACCTGCTGGCCGCCGCCCGGGCCGCCGGAGCGGGCTACCGGCCGGGCACGGCGGTCCGGTCGCTGATCCGCTCCGGCGACCGGGTCACCGGGGTGCAGACCGATTCCGGCGTGGTGCACGCCGGGACCGTTGTGCTGGCCGCCGGGGTGTGGGCGCCGGCGCTGGCCGCCACCGCCGGCATCACGCTGCCGATCGAGACGGAGCTGCACCACGTCGCGGTCTGCGCCCACCCCGCGGGCCACGGTGCGAGCGTGGCCTGCATCGACTCGGTCACCGGGACCTACCTGCGGCCCGAGGCCGGCGCCACGATGACGCTGGTCGGCGGCTTCACCGGGCCGCGCGGCGCCGACCCGGACAGCGTGAGCGACCGGGCCAGCGCGGCCGACGTGGCCGGCCTGGTCGAGGCGGCCGCGTACCGCGTCCCGGCGCTGGCCGACGCCGGGATCGCCCGCGGCGTCACCGGCGTGTACGACATGACCCCGGACGCCCGGCCGCTGCTCGGCGCCTGGCCCGGCGTCAGCGGCCTGGTCATCGCAGCCGGGTTCTCCGGCATGGGCTTCAAGATCTCCCCCGCGACCGGCGAGGCCGTGGCCGCCTTCATCATCAGCGGCGGCGGGTCCGCCGGCCGGTCCGCCGGCCGGCCGGACACCGCACGGCCAGGCGCTGCTGGCGCCCCGGCGGGTTCCGGGGCGAGATCCGGTCACCCGGGCCAGGGCCCGGCGGGCTCCGGGCCGGCCGAGCGCGGCTCCGCGGGCCCGGTCGACCTGGGGCCAGACGGCCCGTTCGCGCCCGGCCGGTTCGCGGCGGGCCGGCCGGTGACCCCGCCGTTCCCCTACTCCGACGACTGACAGGCAGGCAGGACGCGCATGGACGCTGCGGATGTCCCGGCCGGGATCCCCCTGGACCCGAGCCTGCCGCGGGCCAGCTACGTCGAGGAAGCCGAGTTCCGGCGGGAGCGGGACGCGCTGCTGTTCTCCGGCTGGTTCTGCATCGGCCGGGCCGAGAGCCTGACCGCCGAGGGCGACTACCTGACCGCCGACGTGGCCGGCGAGAGCATCCTCATCGTCCGCACGGCGGATGGCCTGGCCGGCTTCTACAACCTGTGCCGGCACCGCGGCTCCCGGCTGGTCCCGCCGAGCGGGCCGTCGGCACCGCCGCAGCCCGGCCGCAGCGGCTGCTTCGCCAGCACGATCCGCTGCCCGTATCACGGCTGGACGTACGCGCTGGACGGGTCGCTGCGGGCCGCGCCGTTCCTGCCCGACCTGCGGCGGCACCGCGACCAGCTGGGGCTGCACCGGGTGGATGCCGGCGAGTGGGGCGGCTTCGTGTTTGCCCGGCTGAACCCGGCCGCCGGGCCGGACCCCGAGCCCCTGGAGCACTGGCTGGACGGCGTGCCCGGCCGGCTGGCTTCCTACCCGCTGCCGGAGCTGCGCACCGGCCGCCGGCTGGTCTACCAGGTGGCCGCCAACTGGAAAGTGATCCTGGAGAACTACAACGAGTGCTACCACTGCGGGCCGGTGCACCCCGAGCTGTGCGAGCTGGTGCCCTCCTTCCGGCACGGCGGCGGGGCCGCCCTGGACTGGGAGGACGGCGTCCCGCACCGGCCCGGTGCCACCACGTTCACCCGCACCGGCACCACCCGGCGCAAGCCGTTCCCCGGCCTGTCCGCCGCCGAGCGGGAACGCCACAAGGGCGAACTGGTGCTGCCCAACCTGATGCTCAGCCTGTCGGCTGACCACGTGGCCGCCTTCACGCTGTGGCCGCATGCGGCCGGGCTGACCACGGTGGTGTGCGACTTCCTGTTCCACCCCGACGAGCTCGCGGCGCCGGACTTCGACCCGTCCGACGCCGTGGAGTTCTGGGACCTGGTCAACCGGCAGGACTGGACGGTCTGCGAGCAGGTCCAGGACGGCATGACCTCACGCCGGTTCGTCACCGGCTACCTGGCACCGATGGAGCAGCCCAGCGCCGACGTCGTGCGGTACGTAGCCGGGCGCCTGAGTAACCCGGGGGGCCACCCCCTGGAACCCCCAGTACCCGGGGGCACGCCCCCCGGACCCCCAGGTCAGTCCGCCGAGGAGGCGACCCCCAGATGACTGCACGCAGGCCCCTGGACCGAAGAGACTTCCTGCGGCTGGCGGGCGGTGCCGGCGCGGTCGGCGCCGCGGTGTCGGCCGGGCCGCTGCTGGCCGCCTGCGGCGGCTCGGCCGCGCCGGCCGCGAAGGCCGCCGGCGGCGGCACCCGCATCCACGAGTACGTCCCCGGCCCGCAGCCGGTGTCGGGCGGCCACTACGGCGGCACCGTCGCCGTGGTCTGGAGCGACCCGCCCAACTCCCTGGACCCCGCCGTCGGCTACAACCTCACGGCCTGGGACTGCATCACCAACCTGGTCTTCTTCGGCGGCCTGATGGCCTACGACAAGCAGGTCGGCGGTCCGGTGCCGAACATCGCGGCGGCCATGCCGCAGGTCTCGGCGGACGCGAAGACGCTGACCTTCAAGCTCCGCCCCGACGTGAAGTTCCATAACGGCCGGACGGTCACCGCCGGTGACTTCATCTACTCCTGGGAGCGGATGCTGGCCCCCAGGCTGGCCTCGTGGGCGACCAGCTACCTGTCCTCGATCGAGGGCGCCAGCGCCATGATGAACGGCAAGGCCAAGCACCTGGCCGGCGTCGAGGCCCCGGCCGATGACACCCTCGTGGTGCACCTGACCGCCCCGGACTTCACCATTCTCAACGCGCTGGCCCTGCCGATGACCGCGCCGGTGCCCCGCGAGGAGGTCGAGCGGCTCGGCGTGGCCAAGTTCGGCCAGACACCGGTCGGCACCGGCCCGTTCAAGATCACCGCCTACGACAGCGCCGCCCAGACGGCCCGCTTCGAGCGCAACGAGCACTACATGTACGGCGGCCTGCCCTACCTGGACGCGGTCACCTACCGGTGGGGCGTGGACCCCCAGATCCAGCTGCTGCAGCTGCAGAAGGGCGACGCCGACATCCTGGGCGGCGGCATCCCGGGCTCGCAGGCCGCGCACGTGCTGGCCACGCCGACCCTCAAGCCGCTGGCCCTGCAGCGGCCCTCACCGGGCAACGTCTGGCTCACCATGTACCTGAAGGCGGCGCCGTTCAGTAACAAGCTGGTCCGCCAGGCGCTGAACTGGGCCGTCGACCGGACCGCCATCGGCCGGGTCACCTACGGCACCAACACCCCGTGGGGCGCGCCGTTCCCCAAGGAGATCGCCGACTTCACGCCCACCTTCACCCCCTACGGCTACGACCCGGCCAAGGCCAAGGCGCTGCTGGCCCAGGCCGGGTTCAGCAGCGGCCTGTCGGTCACCCTCACGGTGAACGCCGACGACCCGTACCCGCAGATCGCGCAACTGGTGCAGCAGCAGTTCGGCCAGGTCGGAGTGAAGCTGTCCCTCAACCAGGTGTCCAGCAACGCGATAGGCAGCCTGGAAGAGGCCGAGCCGGGCGGCGGCGGGCACCTGCAGATGTCCACCGACGACTGGTACCAGATCCAGCCCACCCCGGCTGACGAGGTGGACGCCCTGTACACCAGCCATGCCTCCAGCAACTACAACGGCTACGCCAGCCCGGTGGTCGATCAGCTGGCCGCGCAGGCGAAGCAGACCTTCGACACCACGGCGCGCAACAAGCTCTACGCCCGGATGCAGGCCCAGATCGGCGAGGACGCGCCGTATGTGTTCCTGACCTCGACCGACTGGCTGGCCGGGGTGACGCAGCGGATCAGCAACTACCAGTACCGCGGCGAGACCTACAGCTACTACGACCGGATGTGGGTGTAGCCGGTGGCCGTGGCCAGCGCGGGAGCGGCCGGCGCCAGCGGGCCGGCCGGAGCCGGCCCGGAGGCGGCCATCCCGGACGCCCGGCCCGGTGCCGCGGCGCGGCCCCGGCGCTGGCCGGCGACGCTGATCGCGGGGACGGTGATGCTGACCGCCTTCGCGGTCATCGGCGTCTGCGCCAGCTTGTTCGGCAGCCCGGTGCACCAGGACGTGCTGCACGGGCTGACCCCGACCGGGCTGCCGCTGGGACCCAGTGCCCACCACCTGCTCGGCACCGACACGCTGGGCCGCGACGAGCTGGCGCGGCTGGCGTACGGGATCCGGGTCTCGGTGATCGTGGCCGTGGTCTCCAACATCACCTCCATCGTGATCGGCGCGGCCGTCGGCCTGCTGGCCGGGTTCTTCCGCGGCCCGGTCGAGGCGGTGCTGATGCGGCTCACCGACGTCGGGCTGGCCCTGCCCTACACGCTGGCGGCGCTGGTCATCGCGGCGCTGATGACGGCCGGGCTGGGCCGGGTGATCGTGATCATCACGGTGCTGTTCTGGTCCTACCCGGCCCGGCTGGTCTACGGGGAGGTCCTGCGGCTGCGCGGCCGCGGATTCGTCGAGGCCGGCGAGGCGATGGGGTCGGGCGGCCTGGCCGTGGTCCGCCGCCACCTGGCGCCGCACGTGTTCACGCTGCTGGTCACCTACTCGCCGCTGAATGCGGCGTCGGCGGTGGTGTTCGAGGCGACGCTGTCCTACCTGGGCGCCGGGATCAACCCGCCCACCGCCTCGCTGGGCAACATGATCTCCGACGGCCAGACCGCGATCAGCTACGCGCCGCACCTGCTCTACGCGCCGGCCGCGGCCATCTTGCTCCTGACCATGTCTTTCCTGCTCATCGGCGAGGGCCTGAAGGCCCGCAACCCCGACCTGAAGAGGGTGTCATGGCTCGGACGCTGATCCGGCGGATCGGCTACGGCCTCATCGCGGTGCTCGGCGTCGCGATCCTGGCTTTCATCCTGGAATTCGTGGTGCCCGGCGATCCGGCGCGGGCCATCGCGCCGCGGGCCGGCAGCGCCGAGGTGCTGCGCAACATCCGCCTGCAGCTGCACCTCAACCAGCCGCTGGCGGTGCAGTTCGCCGACTACTTCGCGGGCCTGCTGCACGGCAACCTGGGCACCTCCTACGTGCAGCGCCAGCCGGTGGCCACGCTGATCGGCCAGCGGCTGGCCGCGACCGGGTGGCTGGCCCTGGCCGGGGTGGCCGCCGAGGTGGTCATCGGCGGGGCGCTGGGCCTGGCCGCCACCGTGTTCCGCCGGGTCCGGGTCGCGGTCAGCGCCGTCAACCTGGTCCTGCTGGCCATCCCGCAGTTCGTGGTCGGGCTGGTGCTGCTGCTGGTGTTCGGCTTCCAGCTGCACGCGGCCCCGGTCACCGGCGGGGCCGGGGCAGCCCAGATCGTGCTGCCGGCGCTGACCCTGGGCCTGGTCGGCGCGCCGTGGTACGCCCAGATCGTGGCCGACCAGATGCAGGACTCGCTGGCCTCGGCCTACGTGCGCACCGCAGTGGCCAAGGGGCTGACCGACCGCTACATCCTGCGCCGCCACGTGCTGCGCAACGTGCTGTCCCCGGCCATCACGATGGTGGGCCTGGACCTGGGCGCTTACCTGTCGGGGGTGGTCACGGTCGAGGTGGTGTTCGGCTGGCCGGGCATCGGCCAGCTGGCGGTCAGCTCGCTGCAGAACCTGGACCGGCCGGTGATCATGGGCACGGTCATCGTCGGGGCCGTGGCCGTGGTCGCCTTCAACCTGCTGGCCGACCTGGTCCGGATGCAAGTCGACCCGCGCACCCGGATGGACGCGGCATGACGGGTCCAGCGGGCGCGGGCCAGGCCGCTGGTGCGGCCGGGCCTGCGGCGACGGCCGGGTCTACCGCGCAGGCGGGCTCACCGGGCCCGGCCGGGGGCCCGGCACTCGACATCGCCGGGCTCCGCGTCAGCTACGGGCCGGCCCGGGCCGTCCGCGACGCGAGCCTGCGAGTAGCGCCCGGCCAGGTCGTCGCGCTCATCGGCGAGACCGGCAGCGGCAAGAGCTCACTGGCCCTGGCCGCGGCCCGGCTGCTGCCCGGGTCGGCGGAGATCAGCGGCCGCGTCAGCATCGCCGGCCACGACATCACCGCCCTCGGCGCGGCCGAGTTCCGGCGCCGCCGGGCCGCCCTGATCGGCTACATCGCGCAGGACGCGATGGCGGCGCTCAACCCGGTCATGCCGGTCGGCCGCCAGGTCGGCGAGTTGTTCCGGGCGCACCGCGGGCTGGGCCGCCGGGCCGCGGCCGACCAGGCCGCCGAGGCGCTGGCCCGGATGCGGATCCCCCGGCCCGGCGCGGTGGCCCGGCTGTTCCCGCACCAGCTGTCGGGCGGGATGCGGCAGCGGGTGATGATCGCGATGGCCGTGGCCCTGTCGCCGCCGCTGCTGATCGCCGACGAGCCGACCACCGCGCTGGACGTCAGCACCCAGGCCGAGATCCTCGGCCTGGTCGGCGAGCTGCGGGCCGGCTCGGGGTCGGGCATCTTGTGGATCACCCACGACATGGGCGTGGTGGCCGAACTGGCCGACTGGGTGGCGGTGATGTACGCCGGGCGGATCGTCGAGCAGGGCCCGGTCACCGCCATCTTCGACCAGCCTGCGCACCCCTATACCGAGGGATTGCTGCGCACCCGCGCCGACCTGCGCGGCGGGCGCCCCGGGACGCCACTGTTCCAGGTCGCCGGGTCGCCGCCCGCGCCCGGCGCGGTGCCGCCGGGCTGCGCGTTCGCGCCGCGCTGCCCGCGCGCCAGCGCGATCTGCACCACGGCCGAGCCCCAGCTCGCGCTCGTGCGGGGCCAGCAGGAGGCCGCCTGCCACCATCCGGCGCTCAGTCCGCCCGGAGAGTCCAGGCCGCCGGCCCGGGGACCCGCCGGTCCGGCTGGTCCCGCTGCTCTCTCCGAGCCCGCCAGTCCTGCTGCGTCCGCGGGGAGCGCGGACCACGCCAGCCGCGCGGAGTCGCCATCATGAATGCGCCCGCGGTGCCCGCCGCCGGCGTGGCCGGCGAGACCGCCGTGCTCGCCTTCGAGGACGTGCGCAAGCTGTACCGGGGGCGGCCCGCGCTGGACGGGGTATCCCTGGCGCTCGCGCCGGGCACGACGCTGGGGCTGGTCGGCGAGTCCGGCTCGGGCAAGACGACCTGCGTCCGGCTGGCCCTGGGCCTGGAGCGGCCGACGTCCGGCCGGCTCACCTTCGGCGGGACGCCGTACCCCCGCGGCCGCCGGGCGATGCGGCCGATTCGCAGCCAGATCGGGTTCGTGCTGCAGGACCCCTACGACTCGCTGGACCCGCGGATGACACTGCGCCAGATCGTGGCCGAGCCGCTGCGCGCCCGCGGCCGGGCAGGCGGCCGGCCGCCCGGCGGGCGGGGGGATCCGCACGAGACCGGGCACGCCGCCGGGGGCACATCCAGCGAGCGGAACAGCGAGGTCATGGCCGCCGCGGGCGTATCCGATGAGCGGATCAGCGAGGTACTGGCTGCCGCCGGCCTGCCGGGCGCGCCGCTGGACAGCTACCCGGCGCGGTACTCCGGCGGCGGTCGGCAGCGGATTGCCATCGCCCGCGCGCTGATCGGTGACCCGGCCCTGCTGATCTGCGACGAGCCCACCTCCAGCCTGGATGTCTCCGTCCAGGCCCAGATCGTCAACCTGCTGCTGGCCGCCCGGCAGCAGCGCGACCTGTCGATGCTGTTCGTCAGCCACGACCTCGACCTGATCGGCCGGGTGGCGGACACGCTGGCGGTGATGTACGCCGGGCAGGTCGTGGAGACCGGTCCGGCCGCGCTGATCCGCGACGATCCCCGGCACCCCTACACGCGGGCGCTGCACGACGCCATCCCGGCCGCGCATCCGGCCCAGCGGCGCCTGGCAGCAGGCCCGGCCGATACGGCCGGGTCAGTCAGGGCCGCTGAGGCAACTGAGGTTTCTGAGGCGGGCGAGGTTGATGCTCGGGCCAGGGCGGGCGCGGGCGGCACGGGCGCCGCGCCGGGCGGCCGAACTGCTTCCGGCCGGGTCATCCCAGCGCTAGCCGGGGCGGCTAGCTGCGTGTTCGCCGAGCGGTGCCCCCGGGTCCAGCCTCGCTGCCGGGCCGAGCGTCCGCTTATGATCACGGAAGCAGAGGGCAGGACATATGCCTGCTTTCACCCCATTCTCAGTTCGAGCGGGCAGACGGAGAGGACCAGCACAGGATGACGGCAAGCCGGGATGTGATCGTGGTCGGCGGCGGGCACAACGGGCTGATCGCCGCGGCCTACCTGGCCCGCAGCGGGCTCAGCACGCTGGTCTGCGAGCGCCGCGAGGTGGTCGGCGGGGCGGCGGTCAGCGAGCACCCGTTCGGCCCCGACTTCACGGTGACCTCGCTGTCCTACGTGGTCTCGCTGATGCCGCCCGACGTGGTGCGTGACCTGCAGCTAGACCGGCACGGGTACCACGTCTTCCCGCAGGGCCCGTACTTCGCGCCACGCGCCGACGGCCAGTACCTGCGGCTGCCCGACGACCCGGCGCAGCGGCACGCCGAGATCGCGAAATTCTCGGAAAAGGACGCTGACGCCTACCCGGAGTACGAGGCGCACCTGGCCAGCCTGGCCGGGGTGCTCGGCCCGATGCTGGACGAGATCCCGCCCAAGCTCGGCTCGCGGCGCCCGGCCGACCTGCTGCGGCAGAGCCTGCTGCTGCGGCACCTGCGCAAGCTCGACGCGCGGGGTGCCGTGGACGTGACCCGGCTGCTGACCGGCAGCATCGCCGACCTGATCGACCGGTACTTCGAGAGCGACGCGATGCGCGGCCTGCTGTCGGTCTCGGGCGTCATCGGCACCTGGGCCGGGCCCCGGTCGGCGGGTACCGCCTACGTGATGCTGCACCACCACATCGGCGAGAACGACGGCCAGTCCGGCGCCTGGGGCTTCCCGCGCGGCGGGATGGGCGGCGTGACCAGCGCGCTGGCCGCCGCGGCCCGGTCATTCGGCGCCGAGGTCAGCACCGGTGCCGAGGTCAGCCGGATCCGGACCAGCGGCGGCCGGGTCACCGGCGTGACGCTGGCCAGCGGGGAGGAGGTGGACGCCCCGGTGGTGATCACCACGGCGCACCCGCAGATCTCCTTCCTCAAGCTCGTCGACGCCGCCGCGCTGCCCGACGACTTCCTGGCTGACATCCGGAACTGGCAGACCCGCTCCGGCACGGTGAAGATCAACCTCGCGCTGGACCGGCTGCCGGTGTTCGCCAGCCACCCGGACTACGACCCGCAGGTGCACGGCGGCACGATCGTGCTGGCCGAGAGCCTGGACGACATCGAGAACGCCTACCAGGAAGCGGTGGCCGGGCGGCCGTCAGCGGCGCCGTTCGCCGACATCTGCATTCCCAGCGTGTTCGACGACTCACTGGCCCCCGAGGGCAAGCACGTGATGTCGATGTTCACCCAGTGGGTCCCGCACACCTACGCCGACGCACCCGACGAGGCGGCGCTGGCGGCCTACGCCGACCGGATGATCGGCCGGGTCGAGGCGGTGGCACCCGGCTTCACCAAGTCGGTACTGGACCGCCAGGTGATCGGCCCGCACCAGATGCAGGAGGAGTACGGCCTGGTCGGCGGCAACATCTTCCACGGTGAGCTGAGCCTGGGCCAGATGTTCCACGCCCGGCCGGCGGCTGGCTACGCCGACCTGCGCACCCCGGTCCGCGGGCTGTACCAGGCCGGGTCGGCCACGCACGGCGGCGGCGGGGTCACGGGCATCCCGGGCCGGAACGTGGTCCGCCAGATCCTGGCCGACCGGCGCGCGGCGCGCTGGCGCCGGCCCGGCCGGGCCTCCTAGGCACGCGCTGCCCGGCGGCGAGGCCGGCACCGGGCAGCCGGCGCGCGCCGGTGAGCAGGCGCGGGCCACGGCCACGCTGACCCCGCGGGCGCCGGCTGGCGAGCTAGGCGGCGCCCGGCGGCCCGTTACGGATTAGTACCCTCACCGCCTGCCCGGCCCGCCTCGTGCGTCCCGGCACTCTTGTACTCGGTGTAGGTGTAGGGGTTGTCGAGGATGCGGGTCTCGGGAATGTCCGGGTTCATGCCGGTCTCCCAGGCCGCGTCGCCGAGCTCGGACCGCAGGTGACTGACGGTCTCCTCGGTGGCGCGGCGGGCGGCGGCCAGGTCGATGCCGACCAGCCGGTGCTCATGCTTGAGCACCCGGCCGGCCACCAGCACGGTGTGCACGTCGCCCCGCTGAGCCTGGAAAGCCACGTGACCGTACGGGTTGACCAGCGGGAACATCACCGGCGAGTGGTCGTTCTTGATCAGCACGAGGTCGGCCTGCTTGCCGGGCTCGATGCTGCCGAGGTCGGCGTCGCGGCCGATGGCGCGGGCGCCGCCGCGGGTGGCCCACTCCACGACCTGCCGGGAGCGCAGCGCGGCGTGGGTGATGGTGTTGCCGGCGGCGTGCGCCTCGAGGTGCTCGCGGGACCGGTCGGCGCCGAGGGTGGACCGCATGGCCGAGAACAGGTCGGCGCTCCACCACACCGAGGTGTCCATGGACAGCGATACCGGGATGCCGTGCTGGCGCAGCGCCCAGGTGGGCGGGTAGCCCTGGCCGGCGCTCTGCTCGCTCTCGGTAGACACCGACGCTGAGCCGCCAGTGGCAGCGATGCGCTGGTAGGAGTCCTCGGACAGGGTCGCGGCGTGCACGTAGACGGTCTGCGGGGTCATGAACCCGTGCTCGTGCATCAGCCGGATGCCATCGTCGTTGGTCGCGCCCCACACCCCGGCGTGCGTGCTGACCGGGACGCCGAGCTCGCGGGCGACCTCGAAGGCGGGCTTCTCGGGGAAGGCCGGGTCGCCGGTGACGTCGAAGGCGAGCTGGAAGCCGAGCAGGTCATCGGCGCTGCTGATGTGCCGGGCGGCGAAATCGCGGAACTGCGGGGTGGCGGTCCACTCGGCGGGCGCCTGCTGGATGTTGCCGTAGGCCAGCACGAACCGGCCGGGCACCTCCCGCAGCGCGGCTACGGCGGCCTCGGCGTGCTCGGTGCTCTGCAGGCCGTGCGACCAGTCGACGGTGGTGGTCACGCCGGCGTCGATGGCCTCGATGGCCGACAGCAGGTTCCCGGCGTACACGTCCTGCGGCCGGAACTTCTTGCCCCACTCCAGGTAGTACCAGACGAAATACTGGGTCAGCGTCCAGTCCGCGCCGTAGGCGCGCATCGCGGTCTGCCACATGTGCCGGTGCGTGTCGATCATGCCGGGCATCACGATGCCGCCGCTCGCGTCGATGACGAGCGCGCCCTCCGGCGCCTCCAGATTCGGCCCCACCGTGGCGATCCGGTCCCCGGTCACCAGCACGTCGGCGTCGGTCAGGACGGTGT
>DASXDJ010000142.1:0-100967 GCA_036490755.1 Streptosporangiaceae bacterium | reverse complement strand
ACACCGGCGAGTCCTGCGTTCCCGGCCTGTTCGCCGCTGGCGAGGTCTCCGGCGGCATGCATGGCTCGAACCGGCTGGGCGGCAATTCGCTGTCCGACCTGCTGGTGTTCGGCCGCCGGGCCGGGCTGGGCGCGGCCGAGTACATCAGCGGGCTTGGCCCCAAGCTGCCGGTCGCCGACGAGGGCGAGATCGAGGCGGCCCGCGCTGAGGCGGTGGCCCCGCTGGGGCGGACCGGCGGGGAAAACCCGTACACGGTGCACGGCGAGGTCCAGGACACCATGAGCAACCTGGTCGGCATCATCAGGACCGAGGCCGAGATCAAGAAGGCACTGGCCGAGCTGGAGGCACTCGGGACCCGGGCGGCCGAGGTGTCGGCCCAGGGTGGCAGTGCCTACAATCCCGGCTGGCACCTGGCCCTGGACATGCGCAACATCATGCTGATGGCACGGTGCGTGGCCCAGGCCGCGCTGGAGCGGCAGGAGAGCCGCGGCGGCCACACCCGCGACGACTACCCGGGCATGCGGCCAGACTGGCGAAAGATCAACATCGCCTGCGGCCTTGAGGGCGACACCATCACCCTGACCCGGCAGCCGACGCCCGCCATGCGCGATGACCTGATCGCGCTGTTCGACCGGGACGAGCTGAAGAAGTACCTGTCGGAGGACGAGATAGCGGCTCTGCCGGCCGAGACCTCCGTCCCGGCAGCCGCAGCGACCGAGGAGGCGCACTGATGGCATACAAGGCAGCGCTGCGAGTCTGGCGCGGCGATGACGGCCAGGGCGCCCTCGCTGACTACACGGTCGAGGTCAACGACGGCGAGGTCGTCCTCGATGTGCTGCACCGGCTGCAGGCCACCCAGGCGGGCGACCTGGCGATCCGGTGGAACTGCAAGGCTGGCAAGTGTGGCTCCTGCTCCATGGAGATCAACGGCCGTCCGCGGCTGGCGTGCATGACCCGGATGTCCACGTTCACCGAGGACGAGGTGCTGACCATCACGCCGCTGCGCACCTTCCCGGTGATCAGGGACCTGGTCACCGACGTCTCCTTCAATTACGCCAAGGCGCGGGAGATCCCGTCCTTCACCCCCGACCCCTCGGTCGGGCTCGGCGAGTTCCGGATGCAGCAGGTCGATGTCGAGCGCTCGCAGGAGTTCCGCAAGTGCATCGAGTGCTACCTGTGCCAGAACACCTGCCACGTCATCCGTGACCACCCGGAGAACGAGCGGCAGTTCGCTGGCCCCCGGTTCCTGATGCGAGTCGCCGAGCTGGAGATGCACCCGGCCGACACAGCCGACCGGCGCGACATCGCCCAGGACGACTTCGGCCTCGGCCTGTGCAACATCACTAAGTGCTGCACCGAGGTCTGCCCCGAGGGCATCAAGATCACCGACAACGCACTGATCCCGATGAAGGAGCGCGTCGCGGGCCGCAAGTACGACCCGCTGGTCTGGCTCGGCTCCAAGATCTCCCGCCGCCCGCGCGACGCGGGCACCCTCAAGGTCCCCGGCAAGCAGGGCTAGCCGGGCACCTTGGGAGTACCGGTCCCGGTCCCGGGACCGGCACCAGCCCGGCTGTCAGCGGCGGTACAGCCAGATGGCGCCGGGCTGGCTCACGGAGTTGCCCAGCGAGTTATTCACGGTCAGCTGGCCGGCGGCCAGGACCGACGTCGTGCCCGGAACCCGGCGGAGATCCGCGAAGTCCTCGAAGGCGGCCCGCTGCTGGACTGGCACGGCATGGCGGGTCCAGCGACCATTGCTCCAGTGCAGGAAAAAGCCCAGCCGGCGATCCGAGGTCACGGGAGAGGAGGTCGTCCACCAGCCGCCGTGCCCGTCAGGGGCCAGATAGGACAGATCCGTGCCGGGCACCGTGCTCGACCGCCAGCTCTTCCCGTTCCAGTGCAGCAGGGATCCGGTGTCCGGTGCCGAGCCCGGCCCGGCCACGTCAGCCAGCATCCAGGCGCTGCGGAGCCCGGTCGCGGTCAGGCTGGCGGTGCTGCCTATCTTCCCGGACGACAGCGTGAGCGGGACGTTCCGGCTGCTCCAGTTCCTGCCGTTCCAGTGCATCAGCTCGGAGCCACTCCCGCCGGGGGCGAGAGCCCAGATGTCAGAGCGGGACACCGCGCTGACCTCAAACGGGGTGAACGGCATGCGGACCCTGACCCACCGGTGCCCGTTGTAGCGGCCGGCCAGCCCGCGGCCCAGGCCTCCGGCCATGCTGAAGACCCATACGTCCCGCGGGCCGAAGGCAGCAGCCGACGCCCGCTGATCGCCGCCATCGTTGCGGCGGATGACCCAGGACGGCACGGAGTGCCTGCTCCAGGCATGGCCGTTGAAGTGCAGGGCGGCCGTGCTCTTGTCGCGGCTGCCGTACTGGCCGCCGAACACCCACACGTCGCGGTAGGAACTAGCGCCGACCGCGACCGGCGCCCGCAGTTTCTGCAGGCCGGCTGGCCGGCGCCGCGACCAGGTCGTCCCGTTCCAGTGCTCCAGGACCGCGGTTCCCGCGCGGTCGCAGCCCGTGGTGCAGGCCTGCCACAGCGACCAGGCATCGTGCCGGCTGGTCGCGACGAGGCCGTCGGGGTGGGTGACGGCCGTGCTGCCCCCCACCTTGAGCGTGAGCTGCCAGCCGGGCCCGGACGCCGCCTGGGCCGGGAGCAGCCCCGCCGCCAGGACCCCGGCCACGGCCGCTGCGCCCGCGGCAGCCGCCTTCCACATCGATGGTCGAGCCATCTGCGTGCCGCTCCTCCGCCTGAGCCCCCCGTAGGACAGGCTCAGGGCAGGCACGATCCGGCGGCCGGGCCAAGACGTTCTGCATCCTATTGACGGCACGCTGTAACCGACGTGGTCTCGCGCGGCCCGTTCCCGGCGGTTATCCCTGATTGATCCGGGTGTCAGCAGGCAGATGCCAGCACCGCATATCTTGGCCGGACAGGGGCCGGGCGCCGGCCTCCCGTCTGGCCGTCCCGGCGGCGGGCCGTCCGGTCAGCCTTCCGGCCCAGTCCCGCGCGCCCGGTAACATCGGGGCCAGCCATCGGCCGGGGCGGCGACGCCAGGCCGGGGCTGCCGCGCGGCACAGCCGGTCAGGCTCCGCGCACGACTACCGACGGCCATACCCCGGCGGCGTACCCGCGCCGCGTGCCTGACGAAAGGCTGCCATGTCCCACATGACGTATCCCGAGGCTGCGGTCATCGGGCTCATCCAGGGCGTGACAGAGCTGTTCCCCGTTTCCAGCCTGGGCCATAGCGTGCTGATCCCGGCGCTCCTCGGCGGCAGCTGGGCCAAGGACCTGGATGCGGCCGCGCCCAGCTCGCCGTACCTGGCCTTCGTGGTCGGCCTGCACGTCGCCACGGCGATCGGGATGCTGTTCTACTTCTGGCGGGACTGGCTGCGAATCATCGGGGCGTTCATCAGCTCCGTCCGGTACCGGCATGTCGAGAACGCCGATCAGCGGCTGGCCTGGATGATCATCCTGGCCACCATCCCGGTGGGCCTGGTCGGCCTGGCCGCCGACCATGAGACCCGGGTGCTGTTCGCCAAGCCGGTGCTGGCCGCCGTTTTCCTGATCATCAACGGCGTCATCCTGTTCGGCGGCGAGCGGTTCCGGCGGCCGGCCTCACTGCAGGCGGACGCGGAGGTGGAGCGCGAGCGGCAGCTGACCGACTCGCTGCCGGCCCGGGTCGGGGCCTCGCAGGCCGCCCGCGCCGGAGCAGCGCACGCCTCCGGCCAGCGGGCTATGCGCCAGAAGGAAGTGTCGGTCTCCATCCGGGCCGATGAGCGGCTGGCCGGGATGGGCTACAAGAAGGCCGTGATCATCGGCACGGTGCAGATCTTCGCCCTGCTGGCCGGGATCAGCCGCGACGGCATCGCGATGGTGGCGGGCATGTTCGGCGGGCTGGCCCGCGAGGATGCGGCCCGGTTCGCGTTCCTGCTGGCCACCCCAGTCATCCTGGCCGCGGGGCTGCTGGAGCTGCCCAAGCTGACCGGGCCGCTGGGCAGCGGCATCCACGGGCAGATCCTGGTCGGCAGCATCCTGGCCGGCCTGGGCGCGTATGTGTCGGTGCGGTTCCTGGTCAAGTTCTTCCAGAGCCGCACGCTGACCCCGTTCGCGATCTACTGCGTGCTGTTCGGCGTGATCAGCGCCGTCGTGCTGTCGATCAGGTAGCAGCCGGGGCGGGCGAGGCCGCAGCGCGGCTATTCCTGGCCGCGGGAGCGCCGGGCGCGGGAGCGCCCGCGCTCCTTGGCGTCCAGGACGACCTTGCGCAGCCGGACGGCCGCCGGGGTGACCTCGGCGCACTCATCATCGCCGCAGAACTCCAGCGCCTGCTCCAGGCTCAGCCGCCGGGGCGGGATCAGCCGCTCCAGCTCCTCGCCGGTGGACTGGCGCATGTTGGTGAGCTTCTTCTCCTTGGCGATGTTCACGTCCATGTCGTCGGACCGCGAGTTCTCGCCGACGATCATGCCCTCGTAGACCGCGCTGCCCGGCTCGACGAACAGCGTGCCCCGCTCCTGCAGGGCGAACATCGCGAACGGCGTCGCGGTGCCACTGCGGTCGGCCACCAGCGAGCCGGTGGGCCGCATCCGCATCGGTCCTGACCACGGCTCGAAGCCATCGAAGACGTGGTGGGCGATGCCGGTGCCGCGGGTCTCGGTGAGGAACTGGGTGCGGAACCCGATCAGCCCGCGGGCGGGCACGGTGAAGTCCAGCCGGACCCAGCCGGTGCCGTGGTTGGTCATGTTCTCCATCCGCCCCTTGCGCACCGCCAGCAGCGTGGTCACGGTGCCCAGGTACTCGTCGGGGCAGTCGACGGTCAGCCGTTCCACCGGCTCGTGCAGCTTGCCGCCGATGTCGCGGGTCACCACGTTGGGCCGGCCGACGGTCAGCTCGTAGCCCTCCCGGCGCATGGTCTCGACCAGGATGGCCAGGGCCAGCTCACCGCGGCCCTGCACCTCCCAGGTGTCGGGCCGCTCGGTGGGCAGCACGGCCAGCGAGACGTTGCCGACCAGCTCACGGTCCAGGCGGTCCTTGACCATCCGGGCCGTCACCCTCGAGCCCTTGACCTGGCCGACCAGCGGCGAGGTGTTCACCCCGATGGTCATCGAGATGGCGGGCTCGTCCACGGTGATCAGCGGCAGCGGGCGGGGATCGTCCGGGTCAGCCAGCGTCTCGCCGATCATGATTTCGGCGATCCCGGCCACGGCGATAATGTCGCCCGGCCCGGCCTTGGCCGCCGGCACCCGCTCCAGTGCCTCGGTCCGGAACAGCTCGGTGATCTTCACCCGCTCGATGGTGCCGTTCCGGCGGCACCAGGCCGCCTGCTGGCCCTTGGTGATCTCGCCGCTGAACACCCGGCACAGCGCGATCCGGCCCAGGTAGGACGAGGCGTCCAGGTTGGTGACGTGCGCGCGCAGCGGCGCCTGCGGGTCATACGACGGCGCCGGGACGGCCTCCCGGATCACCTCGAACAGCGGCTCCAGGTCAGCAGAGTCGGGCAGCGCGCCGTCGGCCGGGCGCTCCAGGGACGCCCGCCCCGCCCGGGCCGAAGCGTAGACGATCGGGAACTCGATCTGCTCCTCGCTGGCGTCCAGGTCCATGAACAGCTCGTAGCAGGCATCCACGACCTCGGCGATCCGGGCATCGGGCCGGTCCACCTTGTTGATGACCAGGATCACCGGCAGGCGCGCCTCCAGGGTCTTGCGCAGCACGAACCGGGTCTGCGGCAGCGGCCCCTCGCTGGCGTCGACCAGCAGCACCACGCCGTCGACCATGGACAGGCCGCGCTCGACCTCGCCGCCGAAGTCGGCGTGGCCGGGGGTGTCCACGATGTTGATCGTCAGTCCCCCGTGCAGGACCGCGGTGTTCTTGGCCAGGATCGTGATGCCCTTCTCCCGCTCCAGGTCACCGGAATCCATGACCCGGTCGGCGACGTGGGCGCCGGCCCGGAACGCCCCGGACTGCCAGAGCATCGCGTCCACCAGCGTGGTCTTGCCGTGGTCGACGTGCGCGACGATGGCCACATTGCGCAGGTCATCGCGGGTGGCCAGCTGGGCGGTGGCAGGCATGCGGGCAAGCTCCGAAGATTTGGGGAAGGCGCGCCATACGGCGTCCTGCCTACCAGTCTATTCGCCCCGGCCTGCGAAACGGGCACCTCGGCGCCACTGCCCCGTCCCGGCGAATGTGCTGGTGAGCGGACCTAAGAACGGCTAAGACCCGCAGCGGGCCCAGTTAGGGCTTCTGCCCGATGTGCCGGGCACCCCCTTACGGCGAATCTAAGTCTTGCGCGACCGCGACCGCGGGCCGCGCAACCAGGAGGTAGCCATGCACCCGGCACTGATCACCGCCGTCGCAGCGCAGCAGCGGCGCGAGCAGATCGCTCAGGCCACCGCGGCACGGCGTGCCCGCCGGGCACGCCGCGCCCGGCGCGCGGCCGGCCTGGTGACCGGCCCCGACTTCCGGCCGGCTCCCGCGCAGCCGCGCCCGGCCCGGCCGCAGCCCGCCCGCCAGGTGCCCGTGCACCCGGCGCCGGCGGCCGCCAGCCCGGCGGGCCGGCAGCCGTCGGCGCTGCTGACCGCGGCCGACCGTTACCTGCCCCGGCCGTCGCAGCAGGCGGCCTGACCCGCCCCGTGACCCGGCCGGCTGACTCCGCCCGCCGGGCGCGCGGCAGGCACTGGCCTGCCGCAGGCCCGGCCTGGCGGAGCGGCTGGCCTCGACTGGCTTACTGACATATTACTGGGCAGTTAACACAAGAATATAGATTGTATGTTCGACTCCGCGATATGCTCGGGCGGTGGCAGCTTATCTCCCCCCGGGGTGGCCCTCGGGGGTCCATCCGCCTGGCAGCGAGGAGTTTGAGCGCACGGCGGTGACCTGGCTCCTGGAGGTGGTCCCGCCGGACTACCGGCTGCACGGGGTCCTGCTGCGGCACCCGCTCGCGCTCGCGGCACTGGCCCGGCACCACGTGACGGCGTGCGTGGCCGGAGCCCGGCAGGGTTACCGGACGGCCCGGGCTGAGCTCGGCCGGGACCTGCCGCCCCGGGGGATCTCGGCCGTGCTCGAGGCCTACCGCAGCGAGGGCCGCCGGCTGGTCGAGACCGAGCGAGCGGTCGACCTGCTGACCCGCGCGCTGCGCGGCGAGGAATTCGTGCCGCAGCTGAACCCGGCGGGGGCCCGGAACTCCGCGGCTCAGCCCCCACGGGCTCAGCAGTCCGCCCCGGCTCAGCCGTCCGCGCCGGGCCGGAAAGCAGCTCGCCGCAGCACCGGGCAGGCGCCTGACCGGTTAGCGCACCGCCCCGCCGCCTGAGCCGGGATGGCGGCCTAGCGCGTATCGGATGCCGGGATCCAGCCCGACCCGGGGACGTGCTCCCGGACGACCCGGGCCGGAATGCCCGCCACCACGCAGCGGTCAGGAACCTTGCCCCGGACCACCGCCCCGGCCGCCACCACCACGTGGGCGCCAATGTCGGCGCCGGGCAGGATGACGGCCCCGGTGCCGAGCCAGGTCCCGGCGCCGATGCTCACCGGCGCGTTCACCGGCCACTGCCGACCGATCGGGATGTCGGGGTCGGCATAGCTGTGGTTCTGGTCGGTGATGTAGACGTACGGCCCGGTGAAGACGTCGTCGCCGATGTCGATGGAGTGGTGGGCGATGATGTGGCTGCCCCGGCCGATCACGCAGCGGCCGCCCAGCCGGAGCACCGGGTCGGGGCCGAGGTCATGACCGGGCGCCATGCCCGCGCAGAGGGTGACCTGAGCGCCGATCATGGTCGCGTCGCCGATCACGATCCACCGCTCGCCGTAGACCGACCCGGCCGGGAAGGCCATCAGCGACCGCGGCCCGAAGGCAGCGAACCGGCGGCCCGCCGCAGTGTCAGCAGTGATGGTCCCGGCCTGCTCCGCATAGCGCCAGGCCCGCTGGACCAGCCCGGCCATCAGCACCCGCCGCCGCCGGCCCACCTCGTTCCGCCACGACATGCGGTTACGGTATCTGCTGCTCAGCCGGACGGCTGGTGGCTGCCAGCTGGCCGCAGGCGCCGTCGATCTGCGTACCGCGGGTGTCCCGGACAGTGACGGGCACGCCGCGCGCGGCGATCCGCTCAGTGAACTCGCGGGCCACGGCCGGGTCGGAGGCCGTCCAGCGCGAGCCCGGCGTCGGGTTGAGCGGGATCAGGTTGACGTGCGCGAGCCGTCCGGCGAGCAGGCTGGCGAGCAGGTCCGCGCGCCAGGGATGATCATTGACGTCCCGGATCATGGCGTACTCGATGGACACCCGGCGGCCCGTCGCGGCCGCGTAGCCCCAGGCTGCGTCGAGGACCTCGGCGACCTTCCAGCGCCGGTTCACCGGCACCAGCTCATCGCGCAGCTCATCATCGGGCGCGTGCAGGGACACCGCCAGCCGGACCGACAGCTGCTCGCGGGCGAGCCGCTCGATGGCGGGCACCAGGCCGACGGTCGAGACCGTGACCGATCGCTGCGAGATGCCCAGCCCGTCAGGCGCCGGGTCGGTGATCCGGCGCACCGCGGCCAGCACGCTGGCGTAGTTGGCCAGCGGCTCGCCCATCCCCATGAACACCACGTTGGAGACTCGCCCGGGACCGCCGGGCACCTCGCCGCGGGCCAGGCTGGCCGCCCCGGCGAAGACCTGGGTGACGATCTCGGCCGTGGACAGGTTACGGGTCAGCCCGGCCTGGCCGGTGGCGCAGAACGGGCAGGCCATCCCGCAGCCGGCCTGCGAGGACACGCACATGGTGACCCGGTCGGGGTAGCGCATCAGCACGGACTCGACATAGGCGCCGTCGAACGCGCGCCACAGCGTCTTGCGAGTGGTCCCGTCGTCGCAGGCCAGCTCGCGCTCGGCCGTGAGCAGCCGGGGCAGCAGGGCGTCGGTCAGCTCGGCCCGCTGGCCGGATGGCAGGTCAGTCATCTGGTCCGGATCATCGGTCAGCCGGGCGAAGTAGTGCCGCGACAGCTGGTCGGCGCGGAAGGCAGGCTGGCCCAGCCCGGCCACGGCCGCCCGGCGGCCGGCGGCGTCCAGGTCGGCCAGGTGCTGCGGCGGGCGGCGCCGCCCGGGCCGCTCCGGCTGGCCGAGCTGGAGCACGGCGAGCGGCGCCGCCGGGCGCACGGCCGGACTTGGTCCAGTCACCAGCGGGACTCCGTTCGGGTGCGAGGCAAGTTCACTCGATGATCTTCGGGGCATGTCCGGATGGGCTCACGCAAAGTCTGTAGATTCCGTACTATGCCGACACTGCGCAGAGCGTCCAGTCAGGCCAGGATATCCGGCCGGCCGGACCAGCCTGCCGTGCTGCTGGACAGCGAGAGCCCGTACGGCAGCAGGCGGGTCGTGGTCGAGTACGACGGCACCACCACGGCGGCCTATGTGCATGACGGCGAGGGCCCGATCGCAGCCACCTGGATCGCCAACCACGCGCCGGCGCCCCAGGTCGTGGACATGGCCGGGCTCAGCACCGGGCAGGCGCCGCAGATGCCGGCTGATCACACCCGGCATCCCCAGGGCCGGCCCCCGCTGGACCCCGAGTCGCTGCGCGCGCTGTGGCTGGAGGAAGGCGACGGCGTCGCCATCCTGGAGAACGACGTCCCGCTGGCGCTGATCCCCGGCTGGGCGGATATGTCCACGGGCATGCCCGGCTACGGGCGCGACATCATCGGGCAGACCCCGTTCGGCTGGTCCCTCGACCAGGCCATGGAGGGCCTCGGGCCGCGGATCTCAGCGGCTGAGCAGTTCTGGCGCTGGCGCGCGGACGCATCGGCCTGGGCGTCCTTCCGGCAGGCAGTGTTCGGGCACCTGCTCGGGCGACTGGGCCCGGGCGGCAAGTACTGGGACGTCAGCGGCGGCAAGCAGCCGCTCGTGGGAGTCTCCGAGCGGCCGCCGACGCCGCAGCGGCCCTACTCGGTCCTGTCGACGGCCGGGATGAGCTGCCAGCGGATGCCGGTCATCGAGCAGACCGGGCCGGGCCGGGCCGGGCAGGCACGGATCGAGCTGGCCCTGGCCACGACGCTGCCCAGCGCGGATGCCGCCCGGGTGTTCTTGTGGCTGGCCCAGTACCCGTGGCGCGAGGTGACCTGGCTGGGCGCAGGCCACAGCATCCCCTGGTACCACGAGCCGGCCACCTTCCCGCTCGGCGGCGGCAACACGGCGGTGCTGCTGCTGGACGAGCCCGGCCGGCTACTCGGCCCGGAGGTTCCCTCGCTGGACGGCTTCACCGCGTCGGGGGCACCCGTTCGCTGGCTGTGGATCGTGCCGATCAGCGAGCGGGAGCGGCTGCTGGCAGCTGACCGCGGGTCCGGGAGCCTGGTGACCCAGCTGGCCGCGCAGCGGCGGAGCTGGGTCAGCAGCTAGCGACGGCCGCTCCGCCGGGCCCGGCGGCCGGGCCGGCCTGACGCGCTGGGCCGGGCCGGCCTGATCTGATGACCAGGCCGGCTATCCGTGATGGACGTGCGGGACGAACCACGTCAGCAGCAGCCAGACCACCGGGGCCATGATCAGCAGCGAGTCCAGCCGCTCGAGGATGCCGCCGTGGCCGGGCAGGATCGAGCCCATGTCCTTGATCTTCAGATCGCGCTTGATCATCGATTCCACGAGGTCGCCGAGGGTAGCCGCGGCGACGGCGGCGATGCCGAGGATCAGTCCCTGCCATACCCGCCCGTGCAGCAGCAGCGGCAGCGCGATCGCCCCGGCCGCCAGGCAGAAGGCAGCCGAGCCTGCCAGGCCCTCCCAGGTCTTCTTGGGGCTGATCACCGGCGCCATCGGGTGGCGGCCGAACAGGATGCCGACGAAGTAGCCGCCGACATCACTGCAGACGGTCAGCAGGATGAACAGCAGGACCCGGCGGTCCCCGTCACCGCGGGCCAGCATCAGGCCCACGAAGGAGGCCAGCAGCGGCAGGTAAGCAAGAGTGAAGACGCTGGCGGTGACGTCCCGTACGTAGCCGTCCGCGCCGCGCGGCAGCCGCCAGGCCAGCACTGCCACGAAGGTCACCGCGAAGGCGGCCAGCGCGTCGCGGTACCCCGTCCAGTAGGCCAGCGCGATCATGGCCGCCCCGCCGGCGGCGACCGGCAGCAGGGCCAGGTTGACCGCGCGGGAGCCGAGCGCCCGGCTCAGTTCCCACAGCGCCAGTCCGACGACCGCGCCCACATACAGCAGGAAGGTGGCCTTGACCGTGAACAGCGTGACGAGGGCCAGGCCGCCCAGGCCGACTCCGACCGCGATGGCGACCGGCAGGTTGCGGCCGGTGGCGATCGCCTTGTGCTCGCCGGGCGGGTCTGGCGGGCCGCCCGGGCCGGCAGCACCGGCCTGGGCGCTGGTGCCGTAGGCACGGGTCTCATCGTCACCGCGGGCGTCGTCGGGGCCGGGCATGGCCGCCGCCCCGAGGCCGTTCTGAATGTCCTCATGGCTGCTGGGGCCATCACCGGGCGGCCCGTCCCCGGCGGGCGTCTCCTCCGGCCGGCCGCTGGCCGGCCCCAGGTCAGACTGCATGTGCTCGGGGCGTACGGCCATGCCAGGACAGTACCGGTGGCCAGTGATCATGGCCAGTAGCGGCCCCGGTCAGCGGTCGGCAGCAGCCCGCGGACCCGGCTGCCCGGCCCGCGCCCGCCGCCACCTCAGACTTCGAGGAGCTCAGTTTCCTTGTGCTTGAGCAGCTCATCGACCTGCGCGACATAGCCGTGGGTGAGCTCTTCGAGGTCACGCTCGGCGCGGCGGCCGTCGTCCTCACCGGCATCACCGTTCTTGACCAGCTTGTCAATCGTGTCCTTGGCGTGCCGCCGGATGTTGCGGATGGAGATGCGGCTGTCCTCGGCCTTGTGCCGGGCCACCTTGATGAACTCCTTGCGGCGTTCCTCCGACAGCTCCGGGAACACGACCCGGATCAGCGCGCCGTCGTTCGACGGGTTCACGCCCAGGTCGCTGTTGCGGATGGCCTTCTCGATGGCGCCCATCGAGGACTTGTCGAATGGCTGGACCACCACCATCCGCGGCTCGGGCATGTGGAAGGAGGCCAGTTGGTTCACCGGGGTCGGCGTGCCGTAGTACTCAGCGGTGATCTTGCTGAACATTGCGGGATGGGCCCGGCCGGTGCGGATGCCGCTGAAGTCCTCCTTGGCCACCGTCAGGGCCTTGTCCATTTTCTCCTCGGCCTCGAGGAGCGTGTCGTCAATCACAGCGACTCCCGTACGTCGTCAGGCCTTGGGCTAGGCGCCAGAAAGGCACGCTCGCATCCTCCCACGGCCCGGCCAGGTGAGGCGAGCCGCCGGGATACGGCAGGGTCCGGGGCGGCCATCAGCGACCGTACCGGCTGACGAGGGTGCCGATCCGCTCGCCCCGCACAGCGCGGACGACATTACCCTCCCCCATCAGGTCAAACACCACAATTGGCAGGTCGTTGTCCATGCACAGGCTGACCGCCGTGGCATCCATGAACCGGAGTTCACGGCGGAGCACCTCGGCGTAGTCGAGCCGGTGGAAGCGGACCGCGTCCGGCATCTTGCGCGGGTCGGCGTCATAGACGCCGTCCACCTGGGTGCCCTTGAGCACGGCCTGAGCCCCGATCTCCAGCGCGCGCTGCGCGGCGCAGGTATCGGTAGAGAAAAACGGCGCGCCGAGCCCGGCCCCGAAGATCACGATCCGGCCCTTCTCCAGGTGCCGGATGGCCCGCCGGGGAATGTAGGGCTCCGCAACCTGGCCCATCGTGATGGCCGTCTGGACGCGCGTCTCGACGCCGAGCTTCTCCAGGACATCCTGCAGCGCCAGGCAGTTGATCACCGTGCCCAGCATGCCCATGTAGTCCGCCCGTGAGCGGTCGATCCCGCTCTTGGCCAGCACCTGGCCCCGGAACATGTTGCCGCCGCCGACGACGCAGGCGACCTCGACACCCAGCTGGGCGGCCGCCGTGATCTCCCGCGCAATGTGGCCGACGACGTCCGGGGAGATGCCCAGCGGCTCCTCCCCGGAGAATGCCTCGCCGGATAGCTTCAGCACGACGCGACCCCAGCCGGGGTGGACATCGCGCGCAGCAGATCCCTGCCGGGCATCTAGCTCGGGATCAGGGATCCGCCCGCTCACGGCTGCAGCTCCGTCCTCAGCCAGCCTCAACCCGCCTGGCCGATCTGGAACCTCGCGAAATGCGTGACCGTAGCGCCCCGCTCGGCCAGCAGCTGCTTGACCGTCTTCTTCTGCTCGCGCACCGACGGCTGCTCCACCAGGACGATGTCCTTGAGGAACGCGTTGACCCGGCCCTCGACGATCTTCGGGATAGCCTGCTCCGGCTTGCCCTCCTGGCGGGTGACCTCCTCGGCGATCCGCCGCTCGTTGGCCAGCACGTCCTCGGGCACCTCGTCGCGGGTCACGTACTGCGGCCGCATCGCAGCGACCTGGTGCGCGACGTCCTGAGCGGCGTCGTCGCCGCCTTCCGCCAGCTGCACCAGCACGCCGAGCGTCGGCGGCAGCGCGGGGTCGGACTTGTGCAGGTAGCTGCCGATCAGGCCGCCGGAGAACCGGGCGTACCGGCCCAGCTCCAGCTTCTCCTTCAGCGCGGCACCGGCCTCGTCGATCAGTTCCTGACTGGTCTGGCCGGGCCGGACCTCCAGCCCGAGGACCGCCAGGCGGTCGTCGGCGCCAGCGGCCAGCGCAGCGCGCGCGATGTCGGCCGCTACCTCCTGGAACAGGTCGGTCTTGGCCACGAAGTCGGTCTCGCAGTTCAGCTCGACCAGCACCCCGGTGCTACTGCCTTCCAGCGCCGCCGTCACCAGGCCCTGCCCCGCGGTCCGCTGGGCTCGCTTGGTGACGTCCTTGGCACCCTTGATACGCAGCGCCTCGACCGCGGCCTCATAGTCGCCTTCGGCCCCTACCAGCGCGTTCTTGCAGTCCATCATGCCCGCGCCGGTCTGCTCCCGGAGCCGCTTCACGTCTGCGGCGGTGTAGTTCGCCATGTCCTCTTCCCTCGTTGTCTCGCTGCCGGCCTCGTCGGGTCCGGCGGCCTGTCGCCGCGGCGCAGTCCGCGACGGCCAGCCGGCTCCGGAGGCTGCGGGTCAGGCCGACTCGGTACCGGTCTCGCTCGGCTCAGCCGCAACCTCGGCGGCCGGCGCCTCCGCGGCGGGAACCTTGGCAGCCGCTGCCTCAGCGGCCGGTGCCTCGGCAACCGGTGCCTCGACAGCAGGTGCCTCAGCGGCGGGAGCCTCAGCGGCCGGTGCCTCAGCGGCGGGAGCCTCAGCGGCCGGTGCCTCAGCGACCGGTGCCTCAGCGACCAGTGCCTCAGCGGCGGGAGTCTCCGCAGCTGCCTCGGTCGCAGCCTCCGGCGCCGTAGCGGCGGCTGCCGGAGTGCCGGCCTTCGCCCCGTTCGCGGCCGCGCCGTTGGCCGCCGCGCCGTTGGCGGCGGCCTGCTCCTCGGCCTTGCTGCCCTGCAGCAGCTCGCGCTCCCACTCAGCCAGCGGCTCCGCAGCCCCGATGGCACCGTCGGCCGCTGCCGAGGGCTTCTCCTCGCCCGCGGCCGAGCCGGCCCGCGCGATCAGCCCGTCGGCCACCGCGTCAGCAACCACCCTGGTCAGCAGTGCAACGCTGCGGATGGCGTCATCGTTACCCGGGATCGGGTACGACACCTCGTCGGGGTCACAGTTGGTGTCCAGGATCGCGATCACCGGGATGCCCAGCTTGCGGGCCTCACTGACGGCGATGTGCTCCTTCTTGGTGTCCACGACCCAGATGGCGCTCGGCACCCGGGCCATGTCCCGGATACCGCCGAGCGAGCGCTCCAGCTTGTCCCGCTCCCGGCGGAGGTGGAGCAGCTCCTTCTTGGTCCGGGTCGAGCCGGCGACGTCGTCGAAGTCGATCTCCTCGAGCTCCTTGAGCCGCTGCAGCCGCTTGTAGACCGTGCTGAAGTTAGTCAGCATCCCGCCCAGCCAGCGCTGGTTGACGAACGGCATCCCGACGCGGCGGGCCTGCTCGGCGATGGCCTCCTGGGCCTGCTTCTTGGTGCCCACGTAGAGCACCGAGCCGCCGTGGGCGACCGTTTCCCTGATGAACTCATAGGCGCGGTCGATGAAGTCGAGTGACTGCTGAAGGTCGATGATGTAGATGCCATTGCGCTCCGTGAGGATGAAGCGCTTCATCTTCGGGTTCCACCGCCTGGTCTGGTGGCCGAAGTGAACGCCGCTCTCCAGGAGCTGCCGCATGGTGACGACCGGTGCCATACCGGTGTCCCCTTCCTCTCGTGGCCCTGGCACGCAGGCACAGGCGCCATCCGGTTTCTGCCTGGCGCCCGTACGTCCTCGCGGCGGGAAGTCATCCCGCGAACCGGTGAGGAGCGTCCCGCGCGGAGCCGTGACCGGCATCCGACGCGGCATGCAGGCGCGCGAATTCGGCCGCCAGCCGACCGGGCGTGCGACTGCGCGCATGCCCGGAAGGGACGCTGATGGCCGTGTTCACAGTCTACATGCCCGGCCAGGCCCTAGTACGGCCGCTGACCGAGCCGGCCGGCCGGGCTGGTCAGGCTCGGGGATGGGCCTGCCGGTAGGCCGCGAGCAGCCGCTCTACGCTCACGTGCGTGTAGATCTGCGTGGTGGCGAGAGACGCGTGGCCGAGCATCTCCTGCACGCTGCGCAGGTCCGCGCCCCCTTCCAGCAGGTGGGTGGCCGCGGTGTGGCGCAGTCCGTGCGGGCCGGTGTCCGGGACCGTTCCGGCGGCGGCGATCTGCTGGTGGACCACCCGCCGGACGGTCCGCGGGTCGATCCGGCCGCCCCGGGCCCCGAGAAACACCGCTGCGCTGGCGCGCTGGCCCGGCTGCCGCTGGCCCGGCTGCCGCTGGCCGGGGTACTGCTGGGCGGGGTACTGCTGGCCCGCGGCCGCGCTGAGCACGACCGGACGGCCCTCCTGTATCCAGGCCCGCACCGCCCGCAGAGCCGGGATTCCGACCGGGACGACCCGCTCCCTGCTGCGCTTGCCCAGGACGCGGATCGTGCGCCGATGCTCATCCAGGTCACCCAGATCGAGGCCGCACAGCTCGCTGACCCGGATTCCCGAGGCGTACAGCAACTCCATGATCGCCGTGTCGCGGGCGGCCAGCGCCAGCGTCCGGCCCCCGTCCGGCCCGGCCCTGTCCGGCCCGGCCGCCCGGCGCTGATCCGCCCCGGCCTTATTCATTCCGGCCACATCCGCCCGGGCCGCAGCCGCCCGGCGGGCGGCCGGACCTGAACCGTCCAGGACGGCAGCCATCTGCTCGCGAGCCAGCACCTGCGGCAGGTGCTTGCCGGTCTTCGGGGTGCCCAGCAGCAGGCCAGGATCGGCCTCGGACCAGCCGCGGCCGTGCGCGAAGGCCGTGAAAGCCCGGGCGGCGGCCGCATGCCGCGCGAGCGAAGCCCGTGCCTGCCCGGCAGTGTGCCGGGTCGCGAGCCACCCGCGGAGCATTCCGATATCCAGGTCCGCGGCGCTCACGCAGCCCTGCCCGGCGGCGTGCGTGGCAAGCGCGGTGGCATCACCCACATAGGCCCGCACGGTATGCGGCGACAGGCCACGCTCGCTGGCCAGATGCCGCTCGAATGCGGCGAGCGCGCCCACGAGCCCGGCCGGGAGCTCGTCCTCGGCCGTTCCGGCCGTTCCGGCTGGAACAGCCGGGGCGGCCCGGGCGGCCAGGGCGGCCAGGGCGGCCGGAGCGGCGTGATCGCGCGGGCGCGGCGTCATGTCCCCAGTGTCGGTCCTGTCGCGGCGCCTGCCGGGCAGCCAGCGCCGTGTCACCCGGCCTTTCTGGCCATTTCCGCCCACTGCGTCATACCGGCAGCCGGCCGGGAGTCCGGTCTGACCATTTCCGCCCCCGTGAGCGATGACCGGCTGCCGGGCCGGGAGCGCGGTTGCCGGCGGCCAGCCCTGCGCCAAGCGGTTTGTCGCCATCCGGGCGATATGATCATGGAGTGCGGGCGTGCCCGCGCGGCATGGCCGGCGGCGGAAGCGTGCGGCGTGCCCGTCACGCTGGGATGACGACATGGCGTGGTACCGAAGGAAAGCCGTCATAGCCGGGGCAGGGGCAGTCTGCGCAGCTGGCCTGGCTGCCGCCGGGCTCGTCATCTTCACCGGCGGGCGAGCGCCGGCCCACCACCCGGCTGCGCCGTCGCCCTCGCCCACTCAGGCGGCCCTGACCTCGCCATTCACGGGGGAGCCGGTGCGCGCCCTCAGGCGCGTCCTGATCGTGAAGATCGACAACCTGGAGGCGGCCCGGCCGCAGACCGGCCTGACCCGCGCCGACATCATTTACCTGATCCCCGTTGAGGGCGGGCTCAGCCGCATCATGGCGGTCTTTTCCTCGCACGTCCCGCCGGTTGCCGGGCCGGTACGGAGCAGCCGTGAGGACGATGTCGAGTTGCTGCGCCAGTACGGGCGCCCCGCGTTCGCATATTCCGGCGCCGATCCGCGGCTGCTCCCCCTGGTGCACCGGGCCCGGATCATTGACCTGTACGAAGGGCTGGCCCGCGGTTACTACCGGGACCCTCACCGGCTCGCGCCGCACAATCTCTACCTCCGGACCAGCGAGCTGCTGGCCCAGGCGGCCGGGGCCAGCACGGCGCACGACATCGGCTTCCGGTTCGGCCCGCCGCCCGCCGGCGGGCGGCGGGCCAGCTCGCGATCGGTGTCATTCCCGGCGGCAGCGTTCCGGTTCAGCTGGTCCCCGGCCAGGCAGCGGTGGCTGGTGACCATGGATGGCGCTCGCGCGGAAAGCACGGAGGACGGCCAGCTCAGCGCCGCGACGGTGGTCATCCAGTACACGAGGGTGCGGACCTCGCGCTTCCACAAGCAGGGCGTCCCCTCGCCGTATGCGGTGAGCGCGGGCTCAGGGGCCGCCGTCGTGCTGCGGGACGGGAAGTCCTGGGCAGCGCGCTGGTCGCGTCCGCAAGCCGATGCAGGGACCACGTTCACCACCGCCGCTGGGCAGCCCATGACATTCGCCAGGGGCCCGGTATGGATAGTGCTCACTGCTCAGTAGCCGGGCGTGGACTGGTTCTCCGCGGTTCCGGCGCCGCCGGGGCCCGCTCCGCCCGCAGCGCCACTGCCTTCGGCGCAGTCGCGCAGCGGGTCAGCGCGCACCGGCGCGCTGGCCGCCAGGACGGCAGCCGGCCTGATCCGCCAGCCGCGTTCAGTCCGGCCGATGAATCCCGCCGCCGCCAGCAGCCCCAGGCAGCGCAGCGCCGTGTCCAGGTCCACGCCGGCCAGCACGGCGATGGCAGCAGGCCCGCGGCCGCCGCGGGCCGGGACGGCTTCCAGGACGGCTGTGGTGACCGGGTCCAGGTGATCCCGCGGCACGGCCGGGCCCAGGCGCGGGCCGGCCAGGTCGGTGCCGACCGGCGCGATGTGCTCCATCACGTCCCTGGCCCCGGTCACGCACAGCGCGCCCCATTCCCGGATGAGCTCGTGGCAGCCCGCTGAGTGCTCCGAGGTCACCGGGCCGGGCACGGCCATCAGCGGGCGGCGCAGGTCCCGCGCGTGCCGGGCCGTGTTCAGCGCGCCGCTGCGCAGGGCGGCCTCGACGACGACCGTGCCGCGGCTCAGGGCCGCGATGATCCGGTTGCGGATCAGGAAGCCCGGCCGGGTCGGCGCCCGGTCCGGCGGGACCTCGCTGACCAGCGCGCCACGCTCCGCGATCGCGGCGAACAGCTCATGGTGACCGCGCGGGTAGCCGTAGCTCAGGCCGCTGGCCAGGACCGCGACGGTCAGGCCGCCGACGGCCAGCGCGCCGCGGTGGGCGCAGCTGTCGACGCCGAAGGCGCCGCCGGAGACGATGCTCCAGCCGCGCTCGGCCATCGTCGCGGCCAGCTCGGTGCTGACGTGGGTGCCGTAGGCGGTCGCGGCGCGGGACCCCACCACTGAGGCTGACCGCAGGCCGGCAAAGCGCAGGTTGGCCTCGCCGCGCAGCCACAGCGCAACGGGGCGGACGGCGCCCAGGTCATCGAGCTGCGTCGGCCATTCGGTGTCGCCGGGCACGAGGAGCCGGACCCCGTCACGAGCCCAGGCAGCCAGCTGGCCCGCGGGCGGAACCTGCCCCAGCCGGCCCCGCCACCTCGTGAAGGCCCGGTCCAGCCCGGCTAAACCGCGAGCCGCGGCCGGAAGCGCGGCCCTGGGGTCGCGGCCTGACGACACGGCGGCGACCACCTCAGCCGGCGCGCAGGCGCCCAGCAGTCGGCCGAGCACCTCATCCGCGGGATCAGCCAGGAAACTCAGGGTTGTCCGGGCCAGCCTGTCCTCGCTTGTCACCCTCACCACCTCCGGTTTCGACAATGGCCGGCCCGGGCGGCCGCCGCCGCGGCAGTGCTCTCGCTGTGGAAAACCAGGCGCAGGCCCGCGATCTGTGGACGGCCGCCTGTGGACAAGCCCGTCGCTGGCCGGATCCGCCGGACGCCCTGGCTCAGGCGGGCCCGGCACGGGCTCAGCCAGGGTGAGTAGGTTTCCTCACCCTGATGGCCGATGTTCGGCTCTGGCCCTCCTGGCAGTGTCGTGACCGCATGCCCTGGGGGTGGCCAAGAGCCCCCAGCACGCGAGGGGGGACACCGATGGACACCAGCGAGGCCGCCCGGACAGGCCGGGCAGGAGCGCCAGGGACGGGCAGGCGAGCTGGGCTGCTGAGGCCGGCCGTCAACTGTGGGGGGAGGCATTCATGAAGGTCCTGCACGTGATCACCGGGCTAGATGCCGGGGGTGCCGAGCTCCAGCTGGCCATGCTGCTGCGGCACACCAGGCATGAGGCAGACGTCGTCACCTTGTACAACCCGGGTCCGGTGGCCGAGATGATCCGCGAGGAGGGCACCTCGGTCCGCGATCTGGGGATGCAGAGCAACCGGGAACTCCGTGCCCTGGTCCGGCTGCGCAAGCTGATCCGCGACGGGCGCTACGACGTGGTGCACACCCACCTGTACCGCACGCAGGTCTACGCCCGCCCGGCGGCCCGGCTGGCCGGCACTCCGGTGGTGCTGACGACTGAGCACTCCATCGGCGAGACGCACATCGAGCGCCGCCCGATGACCCGCGGGGTACGCGCGCTGTACCTGACCTCCGAATTGTTCTCGGACGCGACGATCGCCGTCTCGGACATCGTCCGGGACCGCCTGGCCCGGTGGGGCGTCCCCGGCCGGAAGATCACTGTCGTCCCCAACGGCGTCGAGGTCACCGAGCTGTCCTACGACGAGGACGCGCGCCGGCAGGTCCGCGAGCAGTTCGGGCTCGCCCCCGACACGTACGTGATCGGCGCGCTCGGGCGGCTTGACCCCAACAAGCGCGTCGACCTCACCATGGAAGCCGCCAAGCCGATGCTGGGCGACAAGTGCAAGTTCCTGGTGATCGGCCGCGGCGAGGACCAGGAGCGGCTGGAGAAGGCCGCGGCCCGCCTGGGCATCAGCGAGCACGTCATCTTCGGCGGCTACCAGCGCGACACGACAGCGATGCTGGCGGCTTTCGACCTGTACGTCGCCGCCTCGCTGCAGGAGACCTTCGGGCTGTCGGTGCTGGAGGCGCTGGCCAGCGGGCTGCCGGTGCTCTACACCACGTGCCCGGCGCTGGACGGGATCCAGACCGAGCGTGCCCGTCAGGTCGCCGGCACGCCCGAGGCTCTGCGCGAGGAGATCCGCAAGGAGGTCGAGGCGGGCCCGCGCGAGCGCGTCGCGGACACCAAGGTCTTTGCCCAGTACGGCATGGAGTCGGTGGCAACCCGCATCGATGACCTGTACGAGGAGATCCTGGCCGGGCGGCCGCAGCGGGCCCGGCGGCGGGCCGCACTGCCCAAGCCGCCGTCCCCCAAGCCGCAGCCCGCAGCCGGAATCGCCGACTAGGCACCGCGGGCCGACCCGGCGGGGCTGCCACCCCGCCGGCCGCGGCCGCGTTCTGACCGCACGGCGCTGCCGCCGCCTGGCGGCGCCGTGCTCCCCTGCCCGACGCGATCAGCACACCGCACCGCTGAGTGCTCACGCCATCAGCCGCTGCCGTACGACAGGAGTCTGCACATGAAGGCCGGGATACGAGTACGCGCCACGGTAGCCGGGGCTACCGCCGCGCTGATGGCAACGGGAGTGCTGGCGCTCGGCGCCGCCTCGGCGGCGCCCGCCGCCACCGCGGCCACGACCCCGCGCATAGACCTCGGTGTCCTGGTGGTCACCGACGGCAATGCCTGGACAGAAGCTATCCGCCAGCAACTCAGCTCTGAGGGCGTCCCGACCACAGTGATCAATCTCAACGATCCCGGGCGGCCCACGATCACCAGCTCCTACCTGTCCGGCACGCTGGCCAACGGAACCCCGGAAGGGCATTTCCAGGGCGTGGTGCTGCCCAACGACATCGGCGGCGGGCTGTCGCCCAGCGAGATGACCGCGCTGGCCAACTATGAGTCGGCCTTCTCCGTCCGCCAGGTCGATGCCTACCTCTACCCGACCGGCAACGTGGGGACGAACGCGCCGTCCTACGCCGGGCCGCTAGACGGCTCGGCGGCCACCGTGACAACCGCGGCCAAGGCGGCCGGGTTCGGCTATCTCAAGGGCACCTACAACTTCCAGGGGACGGCCGGCGGCGCTACGTCCTACGGCTACCTGGCCACGCCACTGCCGAACACGCCCACGACCACGTTCACCCCGTTCCTGACGGAGACCATCCCGGGCACGACCACGACGGGCACCCTGGCCGGCGTTTACAACAACAACGGCCGGGAGCAGATGGAGATCAGCTTCGGCTACAACTACTACCAGCTGCAGTACCGCTACCTGGCGCACGGCATCGTCGACTGGCTGACCCGGGGCGTCCACTTCGGGTACTGGCGCAACTACCTGACCGCGGACTCCGACGATGAGTTCAACGCGGACGCCGAGTGGAGTCAGGTCGGCAAGTGCACGCCCAACGACACGGCCTGCCCGCCCGGCACCCCGGACACCACCCCGAGCCGGATGACCCCGGCCGACGTGACCTACGCCGTGAACTGGGAGGCCCAGCACAACTTCACGCTGGAGCTCCTGTTCAACGGCGGCGCCTCGTCGCGGTTCCAGGTCAACGGCGTCGACCCGCAACTCGCCGCGTTCAAGCCGGTGGCCAGCAAGTTCTGGTGGGTCAGCCACACCTACACCCACCAGTGGCTGGGCTGCATCCAGGACTTCACCGTCTCGCCCTGGCAGTGCGTCACCGACGGCAGCGGCAACACTGAGTGGGTCGACTACAACACGATCAACGGCGAGATCACTAACAACATCCAGTGGGCGCAGGCCAACGGCATCCCGATCGAGCCTGATGAGCTGGCCCCGGGCGAGTACTCCGGGCTGCGCATCCTGCCGCAGCAGCCGGTCGACAACCCCAACCTGGTCCAGGCCATCAACGACAACGGGGTCAAGTGGGTGCCGATCGACGCCAGCCGTGACCCGGCGATGCGGCCCATCGGCAACGCCCTGGGCGTGCCGCGCCATCCGATCGACGTCTTCTACAACGTCAGCACCAAGGCGGATGAGACGTCGGAGTACAACTGGATCTACGACTCGGCAGCCAACGGCGGCAGCGGCCTGTGCACGGCCAACGGGACGCCCTGCCTGGCCCCGCTAAGCCTGACGACCGGATGGACCTCGTTCATCCTGCCGGTGCAGATCAACACCATGCTCGGCTCGATGGTGCAGAACGACCCGCGGCCGTTCATGTTCCATCAGTCCAACCTGAGCGGCGAACGGCTGCTGTACCCGGTCGTGCTCGGGGCGCTGACGGCCTACCGCGCCGTGTACGCGACCAGCGCACCCGTCGTCAACCAGCGCCTGTCCGGGGCCGGCGCGGCCCTGAACAGCCAGGGCCAGTGGGCGCAGGCCCTCGGCAACGGAACGGTGAGCGGCTACGTGCAGGGCACTACCGTCACCATCACCGGCCCGTCGGGCACCTCGGTGCCCCTCACGATGCCGGCCGGCACCAAGGTGGGCACGTCCAAGGGCGCAGCGTTCGGCGCGAGCTACGCCCAGGAGCTCTCGGCGTACACCACGCTGGGATCTGCCCCGCTGACGCTGGTCCTGAAGGCAACCGCCTATGCGGGCGGCGCGGCCACCGCGGCCAAGATCGCGACCACGACGCGCGCGGTCAAGTCCACGGCGACCATCAACGCCGCCAAGAACCCGGCCGCGCTGCCCAAGGGCAAGCAAGGCACCGCGATCCTGAACGCGGTGAACGGGCCCGCCACCACAACGTCCGGCAAGAAGGCCGTCGCCCGGCCGTAACCAGCGGCGCGACGGCGGCCGCCGGAACGGCGCCCTCGCGTCGGCCCTCCCCCCGGCCGGCGCGAGGGTCACCGGCATCACGGGAGACCGCGAGCAGGACACCAGAACGGGGCTGGCCGGGATCATGGCCAGCCCCGTTCTGCTCGTGGTGCTCACGACCTCCCCCCCGCCACGCGGAAGGTGCAGAATACGCAAATGCTTCCCGATGTGGTCGGCCCGGAGGATGATCCGCTCGAGCAAGATGCTCCCGAGCACGCGCCGGACGACCCGGCGATCCCGCCGTGGTTCCTCGACGAGGAAGAGCGCGTCAACCCGGCTACTGACATCAGGACCTTCAGCACCGGCAATCTGGTGCAGCCGCTCGTGGACGGGCGCAGCTATTTCGCCCGGCTGCGGGCGGAGATCGCGGCGACCCAGGCCGCCGATCATGTGTACCTCCTGGACTTCCGGGGGGACTTTGACGAACGTCTCGACGGTCCGGGATCAGAAGCCGGGGAGGTGCTCGGCCAGGCCGCGCGCCGGGGAGTCCGCGTGTTCGGCCTGCTCTGGCGGTCGCAGCCCCGGGCACTGCAGCAATCTGAGCAAGCGAACGCCGAGTTCGTCCGGCAGGTCGACGAGGACGGCGGCCAGGTCCTGCTCGATGCCCGGACCCGCCGCGGCGGCAGCCATCACCAGAAGCTGGTCGTGGTGCGTCATCCCGGCTCGCCGGCCCGCGATGTCGCGTTCGTCGGCGGCATCGATCTCGGCTACAGCCGCAACGACGACTCAGATCACGACGGCGATCCGCAGGTCATGGAGTTCCCGGACAGCTACGGCCCGCGGCCGGCCTGGCATGACATCCAGGCCGAGGTGCGCGGCCCGGCCGTCCACGACCTGGAGCACACCTTCCGGGAGCGGTGGTATGGCAGCAGCATCCTGGACGTGAGCAGCCCGGTGCGCCAGCTTTACGACCGCGCCTATCACATCGGCGCGATGACGAGCCGGCCGCTGCCAGAGCCGCTGGCCGCCGACGAGACCCGGCGCGGCTCGCACGCCGTCCAGGTGCTGCGCACCTACCCGGCCCGGCTCCGCCGCTACCCGTTTGCGCCGCACGGTGAGCGCAGCATCGCCCACGCCTACCGGAAGGCATTCGCGCGGGCCCGCTGCCTGGTCTACCTGGAAGACCAGTACCTGTGGTCGCGCCCGGTGGCCGACGTCATCGCGTCAGCCCTCCGGGACAAGCCTGACCTGCACGTCATCGCGGTCGTGCCCAGGTACCCCGACAAGGACGGGTCGGTCACCCGGATGCCTGCGATGCTCGGCCAGGAAGGCGTGATGCGCGCCTGCGCTGCCGCGGGCGGCGAGCGCTTCGCCGTGTACGACCTGGAGAACCACCAGGGAGTACCGGTGTACGTGCACGCCAAGGTGGTGGTCGTCGACGATGTGTGGGCCATGGTCGGATCGGACAATCTCAACCGGAGGTCGTGGACCCACGACAGCGAGCTGTCGATAGCGGTCCTGGATTCGGAGCGCGACACCCGGCAGCCCCGCGACCCGGCCGGCCTCGGGGACGGAGCGCGGACATTCGCCCGTGACCTCCGCCTCCAGCTGTGGCGCGAGCACCTCGACCGTCACGACGGGGACACCGCGGACCTGCTGGATCCGCAGGAGGCCTTCGCGGCGTTCCGGCGGCAGGCCCAGGAACTCGCCGCGTGGCGCGCCGGCGGCAGCCGCGGATCAAGACCGCCCGGCAGGGTACTGGCGCATCAGCCCGCCGAACTGACATCCGTCGAGCGGCTGTGGGCGTCGCCGCTCTACCGGATGTTCTATGACCCGGATGGACGGGCCTGGCGGGATCGCCTCAAGGGCCGGCTCTGACAGCCCGGGCATCGGCTTGATCTGCTTGCTCGCTGCCCTGGTACCAGGCTGCCCGGGGAGCCGGAGCTGTGCCGGCGCCGCGGAGTGCGGGCGGCTCGGGGTCTGGCACTTCGCCTTGAGCCTGTCAGGCGGCCGGAGGACCTGATCCGGGTGCGCTGACCTATGGCTCAGCTCATAGCCCGACCCCCAGCCACAGGCCCAGGGCGTAGCCGATCTCGGCCATACCGGGCCGGTCCCGGCCAGCCAGGTCGGCCAGTGTCCAGGACATCCGGACGATCCGGTCGACGCCGCGGGCGCTGATCTCGCCCAGATCCAGCGCGCGCTCCAGCGGGGCCAGAGCACCGGTCGCCGGCCGGAACCCGCGGCGCAGCTCGGCGCCGGGAACCTGGGCGTTCAGCTGCCACCGGGTGCCGCGCAGCCGCCGCGCCGCCCGCTGCCGGGCCTCCGCGACCCGGCCCGCGACCACGGCGCTGGGCTCGGCCAGCTGCCGGTCGCTGAGCAGCTCGGCCCGGCTCACCGGCAGCAGCTCGACCTTGACGTCCACCCGGTCCAGCAGCGGCCCGGACAGCCGGGCCAGATACCGGCGGCGCGCCATCGGCGTGCACGTGCAAGCCTGCCCGGCGGCCGCTGACCGGGCGCACGGGCACGGGTTGGCCGCCAGCACCAGCGTGAACCGGGCCGGGAACGCCGCCGTCAGCCCGGACCGGGCAATGACCACCTGCCCGCTCTCCAGCGGCTGGCGCAGCGCGTCCAGGACGTCCCTGGCGAACTCCGGCGCCTCGTCGAGAAATAGGACCCCCATGTGCGCGAAACTGGCGGCGCCGGGGCGGATCAGGCCGCTGCCGCCACCGACGATCGCCGCCTTGGTTGCGGTGTGATGCGGGGCGCAGAACGGCGGCGCGGTCAGCATCGGCTGCCCGGCCGGAAGCGTCCCCGCAACCGAGTGGATGGCGGTCACCTCCAGGGCCATCGCCAGGTCCAGCGGCGGCAGGATCGTCGGCAGTCGCTCGGCCAGCATCGTCTTGCCCACACCAGGCGGGCCGAGCAGCAGCAGATGATGGCCGCCCGCCGCGCAGATCTCAGCTGCCCGCCGTGCGGCCGGCTGCCCGATCACGTCAGCCAGGTCACGCTCATCGGCCGGGCAGCCGGCCGGCGGCCTCAGGTCGGTAGCCGCGTCGCGGCTCACCTCGGTCACCACCGCATCGTCCTGCGGCCCGGCCGCCCGGACCCCGCGCAGCCAGGCCAGCAGCGCCCCGAGGGTGGGCGCGGACAGCACCCGCAGCCCCGGCACCAGCGCCGCCTCGCCCGCATTCTCGGGCGGCACGGCGATGGCAGCAAACCCGGCCGCGGCGGCCGCAACCGCCGCGGGCAGCACCCCGGGGACCGGCCGGACCCGGCCATCCAGCCCTAGCTCGCCCAGGAACACCATCCCGGCCAGCCGGGCGGCGGGGACCACGCCCGCCGCCGACATGATCGCTACCGCGATGCTCAGGTCGAACCCGCTGCCGCGCTTGGGCAGGCTCGCCGGTGACAGCCCGACAGTAATCCGCCGCTGCGGCCATGCCTCGCCGCTGTTCACGATGGCCGACCTGATCCGGTCTCTGGCCTCGCGCAGGGCCGTATCCGGCAGTCCGACCAGCAGCAGGGCGACCAGGCCGTTCTCGATGTCGGCCTCGATCTCCACCAGATGGCCCTGGACGCCGACCAGCGCCATCGCGTGGGTCCGGGCCAGCGTCACCTACCCCACCCCGCGGACGTGCTCGATGCTGAACTCGCCAGGCCCGGTCCGCAGCACCGCGACGACGTCGATCCTGATCTCCTCGTACAGGACCGCGTGCGCCATGACCCAGCGGATGGCCAGGCGGCGCAGCCGGGTGTGCTTGCGGGCGCTGATGGCCTCCAGCGGCGTCCCGTAACGGGTGTCCGAGCGGGTCTTGACCTCGCAGATGACCAGGGTCCCGCCGTCAGCGGCCACGATGTCCAGCTCGCCTTCCCGGCAGCGCCAGTTCCGGTCCAGGATCCGCAGTCCGGACCGGACCAGGTGCTCCGCGGCTAACTGCTCCCCCTGCTGGCCCAGGGCCTCGTTGGCGTTCATCGCCACCACCTCCGGTCCTCAGGCTGCCGCAGGACCGGGGCACCGCCGCCGCGGCCGTTATCCCCGGGCGCAGCGGCCCGCAGCCGGGGCCGGCTGTGGACAAAGCGGGGGAAATGTCAGCAGCAGCTGCTAGCCGGGCGGGCGGGGCCACGCCATGCGTGGCGCTTCAGCCCGCACAAGACCGCCGGGTAAGGCCGGGGCACAGCCCGTAGGGGCCGCCGAATGAGGCCGCCGCGCCGCCAGGAACACGCCGCCCGGACGCCAGGAACGCCACCACGCAGCCTCTGGCGGGCCGGGGCCGGCCCGCTGGCGATACGGGCTACGAGCCCTCGGGGGGGCCTTACTTGCTGTCCTCGGGGATCTGCAGGTCGCTCTTGGCCAGTTCCTCGACGTTGACGTCCTTGAACGTGACCACCCGGACATTCTTCACGAACCGTGCAGGCCGGTACATGTCCCACACCCAGGCATCCTGCATGGTGACCTCAAAGAAGACCTCGCCGTTGTCGGCGGTGCGGACGTTGAGCTCAACCTGATTGGTGAGGTAGAAGCGCCGCTCGGTCTCGACGACATGGCTGAACAGCCCCACCACGTCCCGGTACTCGCGGTAGAGCTGCAGTTCCATCTCGGTCTCGTACTTCTCGAGATCCTCGGCGCTCATCGTCCTCCTCCCGTCAGGCGCCGGGCGCCCCAGACACCAGGCCCGGTACCGACCAGGCAAGCTCCTCGCCGACGTCAACGATAGGGCCATTGTGCCCGTCCTCAGGCGCTCCTCCCGGGCCGGCGGCCAAGGAGAGGTCCTCAGGCTGCTCAGCCGGGGTCACCTCGACCGTCCGGCGGCCCCGGCCGGGGCCGCTCACGTTGACGAAGGAGTACCGGTGCTCGGGGCACGGCCCGTGCTCGGCCAGGGCTTTCATGTGACTCGGCGTAGAGTACCCCTTATGCCGGGAAAATCCATATTCCGGGTAGTCCCCGTGCAGGCCGGACATGATCCGGTCCCTGGTCACCTTCGCAATGATGGAGGCCGCGGCCACACATCCGGCCACCTGGTCGCCTTTCCACATGGCCAGGGCCGGGACGGCCAGTCCGCGCACCGGGAACCCGTCGGTCAGGACGTAGCCAGGACGGCCGCGCAGGCCCGCCAGGGCCCGCCGCATCCCGCTGACGTTGCACACGTGCAGCCCGAGCCGGTCGATGTCGCCCGGCGGGATGATGACCACGCTCCAGTCCAGCGCCGCGGCGGAGACGATCTGCTCATAAGCCGTCTCGCGGGCGGCGGCGGTCAGGGCCTTGGAATCGGCCAGCCCCGGAACCCCGGCCGCGGCCGCTGACCGGCCGGGCCGCAGCACCGCGGCTGCGACCACCAGGGGGCCGGCGCAGGCCCCGCGGCCGGCCTCGTCGATCCCGGCGACCGGCGCCAGGCCGGCCCGGGCCAGGATCCGCTCGTAGCCGGTCAGCCCGCTATCACGCCGGGGCGTGTAGCCGACGGGTCGCCGGAGGTCGGCCTGCATCTCGTCACCGGCGCCGCAGGGCCGCCCGGCGTCCGCTGCGCCGGCGGAGCCGGATCCGGCGCTGCAGCAAGGTCAGCGGCACGGCCGCGACCACTCCGCCCGCCAGGGGCACGTACGGTGCGGCCGCCCCGGCCCGCAGGGCCGCCGCCGCGGACGCTGCGGCGGCGGTGATCCCCGGCTGGCTGAAGGTGGACGGGATGCCAAGGATCCGCCAGCGCGACGGCGGCCAGACGATCATGAACGCCCGGCCGATGACCTTATTCTCCGGGACCGTGCCGTTGCCGGGGTCGTCGCGATGCAGCCGGGAGTCGTCCGAGACCGCCCGGTTGTCGCCCATGACCCACAGCCGGCCGGCTGGCACCCGGACATTGAAGTGGATCTGCGACGGCTGGGCGCCGGGGTACAGGTAGGACCGCTCGTGCAGGGCCACGCCGTTCACCGTGACCAGGCCGCTGGCCGTGCAGCAGACCACGTGATCGCCGGGCACCCCGATGACCCGCTTGATGTAGTCGGTCTGGCCCGGCGCGGTGCCGAACAGCCCCCCGATCGCATGGAACAGCGGCACCAGGGTGGCGTCGTAGGCCCGGACGACCGGGTTAGAGCTCTTCTGAGACGACGGCGGGTTCGGGTTCCAGGAGCCGGCGCCGTCGAAGACGATGACGTCGCCCGCCCGGATCGGGCGGACGTGGTAGACGAGCTTGTTGACCAGGACCTTGTCCCCGATCAGCAGGGTGTTCTCCATGGAGGAGGACGGGATGAAGAACGCCTGCACCACGAAGGTCTTGATCAGCAGGGCGATAATCAGCGCGACCACGATGAGGACGGGCAGCTCGCGCCAGAACGACCGGCCGCGCTTGCCGCCGGGCTGCTCACCATCCGCTGCGCCGGCCTTGTCCGGGCCTGCGCCCCCGGCCTGGCCGGCCGGGGCGTCCGGCTGACCCGGTGCGGGGGCGTCGCCCGCGCGCTCGCCGGCCTGCCCGTTACCAGAGAGACCTGGCGGTCCCGGCTGACGGGCGGGGGACGCGCCCGGCGCGTCCCCCTCGGCCTGATCGCCAGTCCCCGGCCGCCCGGCCACGCGGTCGCGCATGCTCTGGTCGTCGTTCATGTCGGCATCGAGCCTAGCGCCGCCGGCCCGGAGCGGACGACGGCAGCGGGGCACGGCCGACCCGTGTCGGACAGGACACCAGGGTTCGTATCACCGCAACCGAGTCAATCGCTCACCTTGTGCCCGGCGGCGGGCCAGGCGCCGGGCCCGGCGAGCCAGCGGCGGCCCGGCCCGGCCGGACCGCGAGCGCCGTCGCGCTGACCGGCGGCCCAGCCGCCGGCGCGCCAGGGTCAGCGGCAGGGCGCCGGCCAGGCCGCCCGTGAGCGGCCCGGCCGGGCCGCCCAGCGCCCGGCCGGCGAGCCCGGTCGCGGGGCCGGCAATGCCGGCCTGATCAAAGGTCGGCGGGATCCGCAGGATCTGCCACCGGGACGGCGGCCAGACGATCATGAAGGCGCGGCCGATCACCATGTTCTCCGGGACCGTGCCATCGCCCGGGTCGTCGACGTGCCCGCGCGAGTCATCGGAGATGGCCCGGTGATCGCCCAGCACCCACAGGCGGCCCGGCGGGACCGTGATGCTGAAGCGGCCGGACTCATTCAGCGGCGCGTCGCCCGGCACGTTGCCGGGGTACAGGTAGCCGCTCTCGCGCAGCGCTACGCCGTTGACCGTGACCCGGCCCCGGTCGTTGCAGCAGGCCACGCGGTCACCGGGGACGCCGATGACCCGCTTGATGTAGTCCGTCTGACCTGGCGCGGTGCCGAACAGCCCGCCGATGGCATGGAACAGGCGCAGCACGGTGTCGTCGTAGACCCGCGTGACCGGGTTGCTGCGGGCCGAGGTTGCCGCCGGCGCGTCCCAGGAGCCCGCGCCGTCGAAGACGACGATGTCGCCGGGGCGGATCGGCCGGAAGTGGTAGACGAGCTTGTTGACCAGGACCTTGTCGTTGAGTTCCAGGGTGTTCTGCATGGAACCCGACGGGATCCAGAAAGCCTGCACGACGAACGACTTGATCACCAGTGCGATGACCAGCGCCACCACGATGAGCAGCGGGAACTCTCTCCAGAACGACCGGCCGGCACTGCCCGGCTTCGCCTCGCTGGCGGACGCCGGCGCGGCCTCGCCTGCGGCCGGGCCCGCCGCGGGCGCAGCGCTGTCGGCTGGCTCGTGGCTGCTGGTCACCGTCTCCCCCTCGCCGTCACTGACGGTCGGCCGGCCAGATGTTCCGGGGCCGCGCGGGCGGCATGACCACGCCGCCCGCCAGCGCGCTCACTACCCGGGCACGGTGCCAGCGCCCGCCGTCTCACGGACGCGCGCTAGCCAGGGCAGTATCAGGTGCGACCGCACAGTCCTGCGCAAGCTAGCGGGTCGTGACCTCGCGGCGCTCCTTGATCCGGGCGGCCTTGCCGCGCAGGTCACGCAGGTAGTAAAGCTTGGCGCGGCGGACCCGGCCACGGGACACGAGCTCGATCTTGTCGATCGCCGGGGTGTGCACGGGGAAGGTGCGCTCCACGCCGACGCCGTAGCTGACCTTGCGGACGGTGAACGTCTCGCGGGCGCCACCGCCCTGGCGGCGGATAGCCACGCCCTGGAAGACCTGGATCCGGGAGCGGTTCCCCTCGGTGACCTTGACGTGCACGCGGAGCGTGTCGCCCGGCCGGAAGTCAGGGATGTCGGCGCGGATCTGCGCCTGCTCAAGCTCGGCAATCGCGGTGTGCATCGCTGCGGTCCTCGGTGGTTATCACGCGCACGCTTGCGTTGCGCTTGAGTCGGTCTCGGCTGTGCCTGTCACAGCAGTGCTGTCGCGCGGAACCAAACTGTCACCGTGCGGCCAGCACCGGGCCTGTCCCAGCCACCGGGCGAAGGCACCCGGCAGCGCCCCGGCGGAATGCTCCTGCAGCGAGGCGGCAGCCTTCAGTGTGCCACATCTTGGCCGTGAACCGGAAAGCCAGCCTCAGCGAGCACCTGACGATCGTGGTCGCTGAGCGGCCCGGGCGGCCCGGCCGCCGCCGTGCCGGACGCCGGAGGCGGCTCCTGGAGCAGGCGTTCCACCAGGTCAGGCCGGTTCTCCGCGGTCCGCTGCAGGGCGCAGTCGCGACGCCAGCGGGCAATGGCGCCATGGTCACCCGATAGCAGGACCGGCGGGACCTCGTGGCCGCGCCAGGTCCGCGGCCGGGTGTAAGCCGGTCCCTCGACCAGCCCGGCCATCGGCCCGCCGCCCGCCCCGAATGAGTCATCGGCGGCGGACTGGGTGTTGCCCATCACGCCGGGCAGCAGCCGGCACACGGCCTCGGCCATGACCAGCACCGCCGCCTCGCCGCCGGGCAGGACATAGTCGCCGATGCTGACCTCGTCCACATCCATCCGGGACCGCGCATCCTGCCCGACCCGGGCGTCGATGCCCTCGTAGCGGCCGCAGGCGAAGACCAGCCAGGGCTCCGCCGCGTACTGGGCGGCCAGGGCCTGGCTGAACGGGACACCTGCCGGCGTCGGCACGATCAGCCGGGCCCGCTGGCCCGCCGGCACGATGTCATCCAGCGCCGCGCCCCAGGGCTCCGGCTTCATGACCAGGCCGGGGCCGCCACCGAACGGCGCATCATCGACGGTCCGGTGCACATCGGTGGCCCAGCCGCGCAGGTCGTGCACGCCGAGCGTGATGTCACCCCGCTGTACGGCCCGGCCGATGAGCGAGGCACGCAGCGGGCTGAAGTACTCGCCGAAGATGGTGATGATGTCGATCCGCACGCCGCTTTCCCCCTCGCCTAGCCGGCGTCGTCCGGGTCCAGCAGCCCGCGCGGCGGGTCGATGACCAGCCGCCCTCCGGCGACGTCGACCTCCGGCACCAGCGCGGCGACGAACGGCACCAGGATCTCCGCCCCGGACCGCGGGCCCTTCCCGGTGATGACGAGGAGATCCTGGCCGTGGTGCAGCACGTCAGCTACCTGACCGACGGTCTCCCCGGCCGCTGTTGTCACCGTCAGGCCGATGAGCTGGTAGTCGCGGAAGCTTTCCGGATCCGGGGGCTCTTCCAGGTCGCCGGAATCCACGACCAGCTGCACGCCGCGCAGTTCCTCGGCACCGTCCCGGTCCTGCACCCCGGCGAAGGACACCAGCAGCCGGCCGGAGTGCCAGCGGAAGGCACCGATCGTCAGCGGCCCCGCCGCGGCAGGCTCGGTCGCCAGGACCGTGCCTGCCGCGAACCGCAGCTCCGGATCGTCAGTTCGCACCTCTACGGTGACATCACCGCGGATACCGTGCGGCCGGCCAATGCGGCCGACGACCAGCTGCATGACTGCTAGCGGATCTCGTCTGTGTCCAGCAGGTCGACGCGGACGTAATCGCCGCCGGCCAGGGAGCCGATCACGGTACGCAGGGCCTTGGCGGTGCGCCCGCCCCGTCCGATGACCTTGCCCAGGTCCTCAGGATGGACCCGGACCTCCAGGACCCGGCCGCGGCGCAGCCCGCGACTATCCACCGAGACATCGTCCGGGTGCTCGACAATGCCCTTGACGAGGTGCTCCAGGGCCTCTTCCAACACGTCAGCCCTCGCTGGACGCCGTGTCAGCGGCCGTCTCAGCGGCCTTGGCCTCGTCGGCCTGGGGCGCCTCAGCCTTGGCCTCGTCCGGCTGGGGCGCCTCAGCCTTGGCCTCGTCGGCCTTGGGTGCCTCGGCCTTAGCCTCGTCCGCCTTGGCCTTAGCCTCGTCGGCCTTGGGCGCCTCCGCCTTAGCCTCGTCCGCCTTGGCGGGCTTCTCAGCCTTCTCCGCCTTGGCGGGCTTCCCGGCCTTGGCGGTGTCAGCCTTGGCGGGCTTCTCGGCCTTGGCGGTGTCAGCCTTGTCGGGCTTCGCGCCGCGGGCCGCCTTGGTGTCCCTGGCCGCCGAGTCGCCGGCCTTGGCCTTCGGCTTGCCCCTGGTCGTCGCGCCGCTGTCAGCCAGCGTCTCCTGCAGCGCAGCGGCGAAGACGACCTTGCGGTCCTCCTTGGGCTCTGCGGTGCGCAGCGTGCCCTCGGCGCCCGGCAGGCCCTTGAACTTCTGCCAGTCGCCGGTGATCTCCAGGATCTTGCGGACCGGGTCGGTCGGCTGTGCGCCGACGGAGAGCCAGTGCTGCGCGCGCTCGGAGTCGACCTCGATGAACGACGGATCGTTCTTGGGGTGGTACTTGCCGATCTCCTCGATGGCCCGTCCGTCCCGCTTGGTGCGGGCGTCGGCAACGACAATCCGGTAGTACGGCGCCCGGATCTTGCCCAGGCGCTTCAGCTTGATCTTGACAGCCACGGCTGTGGTTTCTCCCAGAAGATTGAGGTCGGGCGGCGGAGGTCGGCGGGTGGGGACCGGACGTGCCGCCCAGATGGATACGGCCTAGCGGAGGAGAGAGGGCCTCGCGCGGCCGATCATAGCGGTCACATTCTGCCAGATGAGCCGTGGCCGCGGGTAATCACCGGGCTAGCGGCCCTTCCCGCCGCCCTTGCCACGGCGGCCGGGCTGGGGGCCGCGCAGGCCCGGCGGCAGGTTCGGCTGCTGGCCGAAGCCGGGCGGCAGCCGCAGCCCGTCGGGCCCGCCGTCACCGAGGCCGGGCACCCCTGACGGGCCACCGCGGCCGAAGCCGGCCGGCAGCTGGCCCAGGCCCGGTGCGCCCTGCCCGGCGGGCTGGCCGCCTGGCTGGCCGGTCTGGGCCGGGCGCGGCGCGCCGGCCGGACGGCCGCCGCCCTTGCCCTTCTTCTTGCCCTTCCTGGACTTCGAGCCGCCACGGCGCGCCCCCGGCATGCCGGGCATCCCGCCCATCATCTGGCGCATCATCTTCTGGCCCTCGAGGAAGCGAATGACCAGCTGGTTCACCTCGCCGGGGGTGACTCCTGAGCCGGCTGCGATCCGGGCGCGGCGCGAGCCGTTGAGGACCTTGGGGTTGCGGCGCTCCTCGACCGTCATCGAGCTGACGATGGCGGCCGCGCGGTCCAGGTCCTTGTCGCTGACCTGGCTCAGCGCCTCGCGATTCTGCGCCGCTCCGGGGAGCATCCCCAGCAGGTTGCCGATCGGCCCGAGCTTGCGGACCATGGCCAGCTGCTCGACGAAGTCCTCCAGCGTGAATCCTTCGCCGGAAGCCAGCTTGCCGGCCATCGAGGCGGCCTGGTCGGAGTCGAAGGTCCGCTCGGCCTGCTCGATCAGGGTGAGCATGTCGCCCAGGTCGAGGATGCGCGAGGCCATCCGGTCGGGGTGGAAGAGGTCGAAGTCCTCGAGCTTCTCCCCCGACGAGGCGAACATCACCGGCCTGCCGGTGAGCTCCGCGATCGACAGCGCGGCGCCGCCGCGCGCGTCGCCGTCCAGCTTGGTCAGCGCCACCGCGTCGTAGCCGACGCCGTCCAGGAACGCCTGAGCCGTCTGGACGGCGTCCTGGCCGATCATGGCGTCGACGACGAACAGGATCTCGTCCGGGTCGACTGCGTCCCGGATGCTGGCCGCCTGGCGCATCATCTCCTCGTCGATGCCCAGCCGGCCGGCGGTGTCGACGATGACAATGTTGTGCATCAGCCGGCGGGCCTCGTCCACTGACTGGCGGGCGACCTCGACCGGGTCACCAACCCCGTTGCCCGGGTACGGGGCGTAGACCGGGACCCCGGCACGCTCGCCGAGGATCTGCAGTTGCTGGACCGCGTTGGGGCGCTGCAGGTCAGCTGCCACCATCATCGGCGTGTTGCCCTGGCCCTTGAGCCACAGCGCGAGCTTCGCGGCCAGCGTGGTCTTGCCGGAGCCCTGCAGGCCCGCCAGCATGATGACGGTCGGGGACACCTTGGCGAAGCGCAGCCGGCGCGCCTCGCCGCCCAGGATCGTGATCAGTTCCTCATTGACGATCTTGATGACCTGCTGGGCGGGGTTCAGCGCCTCCGATACCTCCGCCCCGGAGGCGCGCTCGCGGACGCGGGCGATGAACTGCCGGACCACTGGCAGCGCAACGTCCGCCTCCAGCAGCGCGATCCGGATCTCGCGGCACGTCGCGTCGATGTCGGCGGCCGATAGCCGCCCGCGACCGCGCAGCGACGAGAAGACCTGGGTGAGCCGATCAGAAAGGGTCTCGAACACCTGTAGCTGCCGTTCTCGCAGATTTCGACGTGGGCTTCCAGGCTATCTGGTGGCTGACTGCACCTCCGGCCAAAGCAGGTGCCGACCGCACCGGGACAGTCCGGCTCATACCGGCTATTTGCGATCCTCAAGATGCAGAACGCAATTGCACGCCAGTCGGGATGCACGTAACGTAAGCGCCGATCTGCTGAACGTAAGGGCCTTTCGGCCCGGCGGGTGAAGCACGCAGGTAGGGAACGGAGGTCCAGTGGCCCTGAGCCTGGGGTGGCATCGGTTAGGTTCGCGGCGGAAGGTGACGGAACAGTCCCAGCTGCCTGCCGAGGACAGCATGGCGGCCGAGGCCGAGCAGTTCATCACTCAGTTCCACGCCGAGAATGACGAGGCCGGCCCGCCGGACGAGCGGCTCCGGCAGGTCCGGCGGGAGATCGCCGGGACCGGCACGTACCAGCACACCACGGCGGAGCTGACCTTCGCCGCCCGGATCGCGTGGCGCAATAGCTCACGGTGCATCGGGCGGCTGTACTGGCGGAGCCTGCAGGTGCGCGACCGGCGCGGGATTACCGCGGCGGGCGACATCGCCGCGGAGTGCCTTGCGCACCTGCGCGCGGCAACCAATGGCGGCCGGATCCGGCCGATGATCACGGTTTTCGCGGCTGATTCCCCCGGCCGGCCGGGGCCGCGCATACTGAGCCCGCAGGTCGCCCGGTACGCGGGTTACGACCTGCCGGGCGGCCGGGTGATCGGCGATCCGGCCAGCATCGAGATGACCCGGATGGCTCGCCGCCTGGGCTGGCCCGGCCCGCGGGCGCCGGGCCGGTTCGACCTGCTGCCGCTGGTGATCCAGCCCGCCGGCGAGCCGGTCAGCTGGCATGCGGTGCCCTCCGACGCGGTGCTGGAGGTGCCGCTGCGGCATCCCGAGCTGGACTGGTTCATTGAGCTCGGCCTGCGCTGGTATGCCGTCCCCGTGATCAGCGACATGTACCTCGTCGCCGGCGGCATCCGCTATCCGGCCGCGCCGTTCAGCGGCTGGTACATGTGCACCGAGATCGGCTCGCGCAATCTCGGCGACATCACCCGCTATGACCAGCTTCCCGTCATCGCCAGGCGGATGGGCCTGTCCACGGCCAGCGACCGCACGCTGTGGAAGGACAAGGCGATGACCGAGCTCAACCTGGCCGTCCTGCATTCCTTCACCGCGGCCGGGGTGACCATGGCCGATCATCACACCGAGTCAGCGCGCTTCCTCAGCCACATCGACTCCGAGGAGCGCCGGGGCCGGGGCTGCCCGGCCGACTGGACCTGGATCGTGCCGCCGGCCGCTTCCTCGGCTACCCCGGTGTTCCACCGCTACTACAGCGACTTCGACCAGGCACCCAACTTCTACCGGCACCCGGCGTAAGCAGGCCGCGGGCGCAGGCCGCGGCCCCGGCGGGCTGACCGCCGGGGCCGCTGCGCTATCGCGCCCGCGCGGCCTAGGTTCCCGTACCGACCCGGCTGCGGCCGCCCAGCAGGGCGTCGTCGTAGTGCATGCGCTCGGCCGGGATGCCGGCCCGGCCCAGCACCCGCAGGGTCTCGCGCACCATGCCGGCCGGGCCCGCGACATAGGCCTCGCAGTCGGAGTGCGGCAGGTAGCGCGCGGCGACCCGGCCCACATTGCCCTGCATCCCGGTATAGGCGGGGTCGTCGGAGGTGACCAGCGTGAGCTGCAGGCCCTCGTAGGCGTCCACGAGCCGCCACAGGTCCCGCAGGTCATACAGCTCGTCCCGGCTGCGCGCCCCGTAATAGAGGTAGACCCGGCGGCGCGCTCCGTCCCCCGACTCCTTGATGACCTGCTCGGTAATGGCCTTGATCGGAGACAGGCCGGTGCCGCCGGCCACGCACAGCAGGTCGCGGTCCGCGGCGGCCGCCAGGGTCATGGTCCCGAGGGCGGGGCCGAGGATGAGCTCGTCGCCCGGCTCAGTCCGGAACACCAGCGAGTTGCTGACCCACCCGCCCGGCACGGCCTTGACGTGGATGCGGATGAGGCCGTCATCGCGCGGGCAGCCGGCGATCGAGTACGGCCGCCAGACATGCGGCCACCTCGGGGTCTGCAGCGTGATGTGCTGACCGGCCTGGAAGGGCAGTTCCTGATCGGGAGCGATCGTCAGCACCGCGATCCCCGGCCCGCGTTCCTCGCAGGCCACCACCTCAGCGGGCCAGGACGACGGGTTGCGCGCGCTGTCGTCCTCGGCCGACCGGATCATGATCGAGGATGCCGCGGTGTAGATCTGGGTCCACGCCTCCTCGGCCTCGGGCGTGAAAGATGACCCGGCAAACGCGCGCAGCGTCGCATTGAGCGCCGCGCCGACCGCGATGTACATGGACGGCTCGACGTTGTACTTGCGGTGGTCGCGTCCCAGCTGGCCGAGGTAGCTCGCCATCTCCTCGGGCGTACTCATGCTGTCCACAATCCGGGTGAGCGCGCGCAGCAGCCGGTCCCGCTGCTCGTCCATGGCCGGCGGGAACAGCTCCCGCAGCTCCGGGCGGCGCGAGAACAGCCAGCCGTAGAAGTAGGCGGTCGCCTCGTCTCCGGCCTCGGCCAGCCGCGCGAACGTCACCCGCACGGCCGTCATGGCCGCATCGGGCTGGCGGTCGGGGGCTGCGGCGGACGGCAGGTCCGCCGTCCGGGCCGCCGGTAAGGCGGCCGCTGCTGGCTGGCTGGCCGGGCTCTGGCCGGGATCGTCCGCTTCGCCGGGCTCCGGCGCGGACCCGGGTGGCAGGGACCGGTGCCGGCCGCCCTGCCGTCCCCCGGCTGCGGCGTCATCCGCCGTCTCCGGGTCCGCCGTGGTGTGACCGGCTGCTGCGGCGGCCTGGCCGGCCTCAGCAGGGGCGCCGGGGTCGTCGGGATCGTCGGGCAGGGCCCGGAGCCCGTCGCGGAGCCGGGCTAGCAACTCCAGGTCTTTCTTCCAGGGCCGGACCCGCCACCAGGCCAGCGAGCGTCGCTGGCCGCCCTCGATCACCGCGTCGGGCACCGCGTCGGCCCCGGGCCGCGGGAACCCGGCCGCAGGCAGGTCAGGACGCGGCGACTCATGACGCAATGTCATTATGCGTATCCCCCCATGGCCGGCCGCAGGCGGTCCGTACCCGGCCAGCGGCATGCTGGCCGGTGCAGGGGAGCAGAAGGGGTACCGGCCTCTAATCAAACCCCTCAGCCTCGTTTCCGAGAATAAGGCCAGGCAGGAGGCATAGCTAGCGAATTGCACAATGCAACCCGCTACGGCTTTCTAGCCCGTTAGTTACGTTTACGGCCTGGGAAGATACGCAGAGTGATGATATCCGCTCGGGCCGGACGGCCTGCCTGGTGGGATTGCACGGCCGCGATTACGCACCGTAGTTAGGACTCCGGGTGCCCGGCGGTCCGGCCTGTCCGTCCCGGTGCGGGCAGGTCCACGGGCGCCGCCATGAGCGACAGGTCAGCCCGGGTCGCCGGCGCCGACCAGCGGCCGCCGCGATCGGCCGCGGAACCAGTCAGCCGGGGCCCGTCCGGCCCCGGGCCCCGGAGCGCAGGGCTGTCCCGGCGGGCATCCGCCGGCGCGGGGCCGGGCGGCATCGCGCCGGCCCGGCGATCGTCTTGACCCGGCTGCTGCTCTAAGTAACCAATGACCTGGGACTGCACCTGAGCCAGGATCTCGTCGCGGCGACGGCGGGCGTGCTCGGCCAGGTGCCGGCTGTAGTCCTGGGCCTCGGCGATGTAGCGGTCCGCCGTCTTCTGCGCCTGGGACAGGATGCTGGCGGCATGGACGTGCGCGTCGCCGACGGGAGCGCCGCCGCTGAGAACCCGCTGCCGCAGCCGCCGGACCTCGTCCTGCAGGGCCGCGCGCTCCTCCGCCAGCTGCGCCAGCTCAGCCTCGACCTGCTGGCAGAACTCCCGGACGTGCTCCTGATCCAGCCCGCGGTGCCCGCGCCGCGCCGGGCGGAAGGTGACCGACTGGACCGTGGTCAGCCGCGCCAGATGCCCAGGATTCATGGCCCCCCCATCCAGCTGGGCAAGAGCGCCCGATAGCGCTCAGCACTGATGATAGGCCCAGGATCTACGCTGTCTCAGCTTTTTGCAGATTGCAACGTGAAGAGTTAGCACAATCCCGGCCGAAACCGGCGAAAATTTGCGCCTACTCGCCGAGGATGGCGTCGACGAACACCCCGGGGTCGAACGGGGCCAGGTCGTCAGGGCCCTCGCCCAGCCCGACCAGCTTCACCGGAACCCCGATCTCGCGCTGCACGGCGATCACGATGCCGCCCTTGGCCGTCCCGTCGAGCTTGGTCAGGATGATTCCGGTGATGTCGGTGACCTCGGCGAACACCCGGGCCTGCCGCAGGCCGTTCTGGCCCGTCGTGGCATCTAGCACCAGCAGCACCTCATCCACGGTGCCGTGCTTCTCGATGACCCGCTTGATCTTGCCGAGCTCATCCATCAGCCCGGACTTGGTGTGCAGCCGCCCGGCCGTGTCCACGATCACCGTGTCGACGCCGGCGGTGATTCCCTCGTTGACGGCGGTGAAGGCCACGCTGGCCGGATCGGCGCCCTCGCGGTCGGACCGGACGGTCCGGGCACCGACCCGGTCGCCCCAGGTCTGCAGCTGATCGGCCGCGGCGGCGCGGAAGGTGTCCGCTGCGCCCAGCAGGACCGTCTGCCCGTCGCCGATCAGGGCGCGGGCCAGCCGCCCGCAGGCCGTCGTCTTGCCGGTCCCGTTGACGCCGACCACCAGGACGACCGCGGGGCGGTCCCCGTGCCGGGCCGTCCGCAGCGACCGGTCCATGTCCGGGCCGAGCTGGGCGAGCAGGTCGGCCCGGAGCAGCTTCCGGACCTCGGCGACGTCCTGGGTCCCGGCCACCTTGACCTCGGTGCGCAGCTGATCGGTCAGCTGCCGGGCCGGGGCGACGCCCATGTCGGCAGTGATCAGCGTGTCCTCGATCTCCTCCCAGGCCGCCTCGTCCAGCTTGCCGCTGGACAGCAGGCTGAGCAGAGCCGAGCCGAACGCCGACTGTGACCTGGCCAGGCGGCCGCGCAGCCGCACCAGCCGCCCGGCGAACGGCGGCGGGACCTCGGCCGGCGCGGGCGGCGCCGCGGTGGCGGGCGGCTCCGGCGTCAGGGTGCCCGGACCCGCGGGCGCTCCGCCAGCGGATTCCCCGGCGGCCGTGCCGGCGGCCGTGCCGGAGCCGTCCTGGCCGGCGCCCGGCGGGCGGACGGCGGCGGTATCCGGACCGGAGACCGGGGGGCGGCGGCGGGCTCGCAGGCGGGGCACGAGCAGCGCCGTACCTCCCCCGCCGACCACGACGACGATGGCAATGATGATGATCAGCAGCTCTACCATGACGCCCACCAGTCTGGCAGACCGCGCCGCCTGCGGCGGCCAGGGCTCAGGCGGGCCGGGTTCACTCGGGCCGGGCTCAGGCGGGCTCGCGCTCGCGCAGCCGCTGGCTCACCACGTGGGACACCCCGTCGCCCCGCATGCTGACCCCGTACAGCGAGTCGGCGACCTCCATCGTCCGCTTCTGGTGCGTGACGACAATCAGCTGGCTGCTCTCCCGCAGCTGCGTGAAGATCTCCAGCAGCCGGCCGAGGTTGGTGTCATCGAGCGCCGCCTCGACCTCGTCCAGGACGTAGAACGGGGAGGGGCGGGCCATGAAGATCGCCACCAGGTAGGCGATGGCGGTGAGCGAACGCTCCCCGCCGGACAGCAGCGAGAGCCGCTTGACCTTCTTACCGGGCGGCCGGGCCTCGAAGTCGATGCCGGTCGCGAGCATGTCGTCGGGCTCGGTCAGCACCAGCTTGCCCTCGCCGCCGGGGAACAGCGTGGCGAAGACCCGCTCGAACTCGCGGGCGGTGTCCGCGTAGGCGGCCGTGAACACCTGCAGGACCCGCTCGTCGACTTCCTTGATCACGGTCAGCAGGTCCCGCCGGGTCTTGCGCAGGTCCTCGAGCTGGGCGACCAGGAACGCGTGCCGCTCCTCCAGCGCCGCGAACTCCTCCAGCGCCAGCGGGTTGACCTTGCCGAGCTGGTCCAGCTGGCGCTGCGCGACCTGCGCTCGCTTCTCCTGCGCCGCCCGGTCGTACGGGACCGACAGCTGGCCTTCCTCGGCGGGCGGCACCAGGACCGCGGGGCCGTACTCGGCCACCAGCGCGTCGGCCTCGACCGCGAATTCCTCGACCGCGCGCGCCGCGTACTGCTCGAGCTGCATCCGCCGGGTGGCGTGCGCGATCTGCGCCCCGTGGGCGCTGTTGACGACCTTGTCCAGCTCCGCGGACAGGTCGCGGAGGCTGACCCGGACCGCCTTGAGCTCGGCGTCCCAGCCCTTGCTGGCCTCCTCGGCGTGCTGCCGCTCGGTGTCCGCCGCGGCGCTGGAAGCCTGGATCCTGGCCAGCGCGAACCGGGCGCCGTCGGCCACCGCGCGGGCCACCACGGCCTGGGCGGCGCGCAGCTCCCGGCGAGCCTCCGCCCGGACGGTGGCCTTGCGCTCCGCCGCCGCCGCGGCGGCCAGCGAGTCGGCCCGGCCCGAGATGGCACGCAGCCGCTCCTCCAGCGTGCGGACCTCCAGCCGGGCGTCCATCTCTGCCGCGCGCGCGGCTGTCGCGGCCTCGGCGAGCTGCTGCTTGTCCGGGCCGGCGGCGGCGTCCTGGCCGTCCGGGCCGGCTCCGGCGGACGCGCCGGGCGCCTCGGCCTCGGCGAGCCGGGCCCGCAGGTCGTCGGCGGCGGCCACGCTCTGCTGCCGGGACTGCTCCGCCACCGCGATGGCCTTGGTCAGGCGGCTGACCTCATCGCGGGCCGCGCGGGCGGCACCGGCCAGGGTGCCGAGCCGGCCGGAGGTCTGCGCCGCTGCCGCATCGACCTGCTGCAGCGCCGCCTGTGCCTCGGCCAGCTCCTGGCGGACCTCCTCCTCGGCCTCCACCGCCCCGGCCAGCTCGCGCTCGGCGAGCTGACAGGCCGCATCAGCGTCAGCGAGCCGGGCCGAGGCCTGCCGCCCGGCGGCCCGCAGGCTCAGCAGGCTCTGCTCGGAGCTCGACCCGCCGCGCGCCCAGTGCGCGCCGAGCAGGTCACCGTCCCGGGTCACCACGCGCAGTCCCGGCCGGTCCCGCAGGACGCTCAGCCCGGACCGCAGCTCATCGGCGACCACCACACCGGCCAGCAGCTCATCCACGGCGGCAGCCAGCTCCGGCGGCGCCTGGACCAGGTCCCGTGCGGCGCTCATGCCAGGCAGGCCGGTCACATCCGGGCCGGCGCCGGCCGCGCTGACGGCTCCCGCGATAACCAGCCCGGCCCGGCCCGCGTCCTGGTCACGCAAGGCGGTCAGGATGTCCACAGCAGCGTCCAGGCCCTCGACCGCGACCGCGCCGGCCGCGCCGCCGAGCGCCGCGGCGATTGCCTCCTGAGCCCCGTCCTGAACGGTCAGCAGGGTGGCCAGCGGGCCCAGAACGCCGGCGAACGCGCGGGGCTCGGCCAGCAGGACAGCCGATGCGTCGGCGCCGCGGATCACGGCCTCGGCCAGCGCATCGGCCCGGGCGCGCAGCCCGGCCCGCTCGCCGCTGGCGCCGTGCTCGGCCTTGCGCAGCCGGGCCACGACCGCCGTGGCCTCCGCCAGGCTGGCCGCCGCGCGCTCGCGGGCCGCGGCCAGGCCGGCCCGGCCCTCCTCGCGCCCGGACTCGCTGTCGGCCATCGCGGCGTACTCGGCCTGAGACTTGTCGGCCCGGACGCGGGCCTGGGCACAGGCCTCGCCCAGCCGTCCGGCCTCTTCCTGCGCGGCGGCAGCCTTGCTGGCGGCCGCCTCGGCCTGAGCACGCAGCCGGGCCAGCCGGTCGGCCCGCTGGGCCGCCTCCCGGGCGTCCGCGGCCGCCCGCCGCTCGGTCTCCGCTACCGCGGCCTCGGCCGCGTTCCGCTGCGCCACGATCGCGGTGAGCTGATCGCGGGCCTGGCCGAGAGACTCCGACAGCTCCGTCTCCTGGGCCCGCAGCCGGGTGGCCTCGGCCTCCATCTCGTCGGGGTCACGGCCGGGCCGGTGCGGCTCGGGCGCTGCCAGGTTGCGGTACCGCTCGGTGGCCAGGCTTGCCGTGCCGCGCAACCGCTCGGCCTGCCCGGCCAGCGCGAAGAACGTCTCCTGGGCGGCGGCCAGCCGCGGGGCGTGCTGCTGCTCGGCGGCCTCCAGCTCGGCTTCCCGCTCGCGGGCCTGCCCCAGCGCCGCCTCCAGGCTGGCCCGGGCCCGGGCCTTGGCGGCCTCGTCGGCCTCGTCCCGCTCCAGCTCGGCGGCCAGCGTGGTGTAGTCATCGGCGAGCAGCCGGAGCCGGGCATCGCGCAGGTCGGCCTGGATGACGGCCGCCTTGCGGGCGATCTGCGCCTGCCGCCCGAGCGGCTTCAGACGCCGGCCCAGCTCGCCGGTGAGATCCACCAGCCGGGTCAGGTTGGCCTGCATGGCATCGAGCTTGCGCAGCGCCTTTTCCTTGCGGCGCCGGTGCTTCAGGACGCCGGCCGCCTCCTCGATCAGCGCGCGGCGGGCCTCCGGCCCCGAGTTCAGCACCTCGTCGAGCTGGCCCTGGCCGACGATGACGTGCATCTCCCGGCCCAGGCCGGAGTCCGACAGCAGCTCCTGCACATCCAGCAGGCGGCAGTGGTCGCCGTTGATGGCGTACTCGCTCTGGCCGGACCGGAACAGCAGGCGGCTGATCGTTACCTCGGCGTAGTCGATCGGCAGGGCGCCGTCGCTGTTGTCGATGGTGAGCGTGACCTCAGCCCGGCCGAGAGCGGGGCGGCCGGAGGTGCCGGCGAAGACGACGTCCTCCATCTTGCCGCCGCGCAGCGGCTTCACGCCCTGCTCGCCCATGACCCAGGAGAAGGCGTCCACCACGTTGGACTTGCCCGACCCGTTCGGGCCCACCACGCAGGTGATGCCCGGCTCGAAGCGCAGCGTCGTCGCGGAGGCGAAGGACTTGAAGCCCCGCAGGGTGAGGGTCTTGACGTACACCCGCGGACTCCTCCCCAGCCTCTGATCCCCGGCCCCGGCTCACTGAGTCACCGGTCCCCGCGATGGTCTCGCGCCGCTGTCAGCGGGCGGTGACGGGCTCGGCCGGTCCAGACGCACCTTACCGCGCGCTACGGTCAGGGCTGCGGATTACGCTGGCCCGGCGGGGCGGCATGGGCGGCCTAGCTAGGATGTCTCGTGGCTCATCAGGGTATTTCACGGCGGGCGGCGATCTGTGCCGGGCTGAGCGTGGCGGCGGCCGGCGTGCTGGCCGGGGCCGGATACGGGCTCGTCGAGGCGGGCGAGCTGCCCGGCAGGTATCAGCTGGCCAAGGTGCTGGGCGCCTGCGGGTCGGCGCCCCCGCCGCCGGCCGGGCCGCTGCCGGTCCGCCATACCGAGCAGTTCTGGTCGGAATACCGGCACCGGCAGGTCACCATGGTGACTCTCGTCCCGGCCCGCGCTCCGTCCCCGCACGGCCTGGGCACCGTCGTGGCCCTGCATGGCCTGGGCGGCGATGCCGCCGGCACGGCCCGGTCCGTGGCGCGGGCGATGGCCGCCGGGCAGTTCCCGGAGCCGGACCGGGACCGGTTCGCCGTGATCACCGTCGACGGCGGCACGACCTACTGGCACCGGCGCGCCGACGGCGACGACCCGCAGGGCATGATCATCCACGAGGTCCTGCCGCGAGCCGCAGCACTCGGCCTGGCCACGGGCCGGATCGGGATCGTCGGGGAGTCCATGGGCGGGTACGGCGCCCTGCTGCTAGCCGAGCGACTGGGCGGCGGCTCCGGGGGCATCAGCACGGCCGCGGCCCGCGCGACCTCCCGGACCGCGCGCGGCCCGCGGGCGGCGGCGGTGGCGGCCATCTCCCCGGCGATATTCGCGTCCTACGCTGATGCCCGGAGCGCCGATAGCCGGGCATTTGACGGACCGGCGGATTTCACGGCGAATAACGTATTCACGCAGATTTCGGCCCTGCGCCGCATTCCCGCCTTTATCGCCTGCGGCACTGATGATCCATTCGAGCCGACGGCCCGGCTGATGCGGGAACGCCTGACCCGGCTGACCGGGCAGCCGCCCGCGGGCCTGCTGACATCCGGCTGTCACGACGTCGCGTTCTGGGCCAGGAACCTGCCGGCCGGGCTGACGTTCCTCAGCACCTACCTGCCGTGACCCGCTGCCTGCCGTGACCCGCGGCCGCGCGGCAGGATCAGTCCGGGCACCGTGCTCGCCGGGCACCGGGTCAGCCGGGGCGCGGCGACGTCCGGGCATGACGTCACGCCGCCCTGGTCATGAGGGCCCCGGGGTAGGCGGCCGGTCATGACGCGGTTAAATCTCCGCCGGCCTCGCCGACGGTGACGTAATTTGCCCTGGCCAGGGCGTTTTGACGGCAGTGTGACCTGCCGTCTGCCGACTGCCCGTACCTTCCTGACGCTGCTACGCAGCCACCGGAGCGGCAATGAGGGACGCCTGTCGGGGTGCCCCTCAGGGGTGCGCGGCTAGCGCTCGTCAGGTGAGCGCGGGCTCGCGGACCGGGATCAGCAGGTCATGCCCTACCTCAGCGGTGAGCACGTCATTCTCGTCCTGAAGCCGCGACAACTCGGCTTCCAGGTCACGTACTCGCTGCTGAAGGCGGCGCATCTCTGAGACCATGCGGGGATCCGGCCCGCCGACGTGGCCAAGTAGAGCCTTCGCCATTGTGTAAGGTCCTCCACACTGAGCGACCAGAGTGGGCGCGCATGCGGACGCAAGATTCGCGAGTTCGCGACTGCGCGCAAGTAACAGGTCTATGGTCCCACCGTCAAGGCTATCCGGTCAAGTTGACAGATCCCGCAGGTCACGGGGCCGACTTCGGCGCTTTTACCTCAGCGCTCGGCAAACCCGGCAAGTCCGCCGCGTGCCGCGTCCCAGCGGTGCGTGACATGCTGGACTTGTCCTGGCGTGTCCCCGCCGTCCAGTAGTTCCAGCAGCTGGGCGCACGCCTCACGGGGGCCTTCAGCCACCACCTTGACCCGGCCGTCGGCCAGGTTCTCGGCCCAGCCGGTGAGCCCGAGTTCCAGCGCCCGGCTGCGCGCCCACCACCGGAACCCCACGCCCTGGACGCGACCGCGCAGCCAGGCCGTCAGGCGGACCGTCTTAGCCTGGGCCAGCGCCGTCTCCCCCGGCGGCTGCTCGCCGGGCACCATGTCGCCCCGCGGTGCCCGGCCCTGCTGACGGCCCCCCGGCTGGCGGCCCCGGAGCTGGCGGCCCCCGGCCGCGCCGGCCGGCGAGCCAAACGGATCGCCGGACCCCTCGTCAAGGTCGGCGATGGTGCGCTGGATCTCGGCCAGCAACTCGGCCTCCAGCGCGGCTTCCTCGTCCTCGTCACCGGGGATCTCGGCCGGGTAGTCCGTTCCCTGGTAGCCCGTGGCCGGGCCGCCGGCCCCGCGCTGAGCCCCGCCCGGCCGGCCACCGCCCGGGCGGCCCGGGCCCGGCGGCCCGCCGCCGGGCGAGCCGGCTCCGGGCCGGGCCGGGCCGGGCCGCTGATCCTCGGTCGGCGCCCCTAGCCAGCCTTCGTCTGGCCTGCGGGGTCGCTCCGGAGGGGGCGGCTGAACCTCATCAGTCACCTTGGCCTCCATCGTCACCACGGGTCCCACGTGGCCAGCGAGCTAGCTCACACCATCTACCAGAACACACAGCGGGCCGCCCGTCACATCCGGCCATGACGGGGCCGAGGCTGACAAACCGGGCAGCTGAACGCCGACCGGTTCATGAACGGGTCCCGCCGGACGGGGGTGCCGCAGCGCGGGCAGGGCAGCCCGGCCCGTCCGTAGACGGCCAGGGCCCGGTCGAAGTACCCGCTCTCCCCGCTGACGTTGACGTAGAGGCTGTCGAACGATGTACCGCCCACATGCAGCGCCTCGGCGAATACCTCCTGAACGGCGTCGAGGAGCCGGCTCACGTCCGGGGCGCGCAGCCGGTCCGCCGCGCGGGCCCAGTGCAGCCGGGCGCGCCACAGGGCCTCGTCGGCATAGATGTTCCCGACGCCGCTGACCAGGCTCTGATCCAGCAGGGCACGCTTGATGCCGCTGCGCCGGGCGCGCAGCCGGGCCGCGAAGGCAGCCCGGTCAAAGGCCGGCTCCAGCGGGTCGGGGGCAATATGGGCGATCACCGAGGGCAGCTGCGCCCCGCCCGGGCTGACGAGCAGGTGGCCGAAGGTGCGCTGGTCAGTGAAGCGCAGGTCCGGGCCGCCGTCGGTGAAGGTCATCCGGACCCGGACGTGCGGGGACAGGGCCCGGCCGGGCTCGCCGACCAGCAGCTGGCCGCTCATGCCCAGGTGCGCCAGGAGGGCATCATCGCCGGCCGGCAGCCACAGGTACTTGCCCCGGCGCAGCGGCTGCCCCAGACGGCGGCCGCGCAGCACGGCGGCGAAGTCGGCAGCTCCGGTCAGATGCCGCCGGACGGCTCGCGGATGCAGCACCTCGACGTCGTCGACGGTGCGCCCGGCGACATGCCGTTCCAGGCCGCGCCGGACGGTCTCTACCTCAGGAAGCTCGGGCACGGAGCTACCCGTCCCTGACCGGCTCCCCGGACGCTCCCCCGCCATCGCCTGGTGCCGCCGCGGTGCGCTGGCCGTCCTGGCCGCTCACCGCCCCGTTTGTGGAGCCCGGCCCGGGCTCCGCCGTCTCGTTCCCCGTGCTGGCCGGCCCCGTGCCGGCCAGTCCCGCGCCGGGCAGCCCGGCGCTGATCGCGTTCCAGGCCGCCTCGGCTGCCTGCTGCTCTGCTTCCTTCTTGGACCGGCCCTCGCCCTCGCCGTAGGTCCGCGAGCCGATGCGCACCGAGGCCCGGAAGGACTTCTGGTGATCAGGCCCGCTCTCCTCGACGTGATACTCGGGCACGCCGAGAACCTCGGAGGCGGTGAGCTCCTGCAGGGAGGTCTTCCAGTCCAGCCCGGCGCCCAGCCGGGCCGACCGGGCGATCACCGGGTCGAACAGCCGGTGCACCAGGCCGTCGGCGGCGTCCAGGCCCTGGTCCAGGTAAACGGCGCCGATCACCGCTTCCAGGGTGTCGGCGAGGATGGAGGACTTGTCCCGGCCCCCGGTGCCTTCCTCGCCCTTGCCCAGCCGCACGTACGAGCCGAGCTGCAGGCCGCGGGCCACCCCGGCCAGCGCGCGCATGTTGACCACCGCGGCCCGCAGCTTAGCCAGCTGCCCTTCGGGGAGGTCAGGGTAGGAATTGAACAGCGTGTCGGTGACGATCAGCCCGAGCACGGAGTCGCCGAGGAACTCAAGTCGCTCGTTGGTCGGCAGCCCGCCGTTCTCGTAAGCGAAGGAGCGGTGCATGAGCGCGCGCTCCAGTAGCTCCGCGCCGAGCGGCACCCCCAGGGCAGACAGCAGCTCGGCGGTGTCCGCGTCGGGTGCCTGACCACCAGGCGAAGAGCCACTCACGATCTTCTCCTTCCCCGCGCCGTGACCTGCGCGCGAGTCCCCCGCTGCGAGCGCGTCAGGAAGGAGTGATTACCTGGCGCCGGTTGTACGTGCCGCAAGTCGGGCATGCGGTGTGCGGGAGCTTGTGCTCGCGGCAGTTCGGGCAGGTCATCAGCTGCGGCAGGGTGCTCTTCCACTGCGCGCGGCGCGACCGCGTGTTGCTGCGCGACATCTTCCGCTTGGGTACGGCCACCTCAGGGCTCCTTCGCTCGTTCCGGCACGGAATCCGTCCGGTGCATGCTTTTTTCCGGTCCGGCCGTCCCGTCCGGTGCCGCCTTGTCGCCGCGTGAGCCAGCTCTCGGCTCGCTCACGCGAACATCCTTCAATGCCGCCCACATCGGGCCGCGTTCCGTGTGCCCGTGGCCGGGCGGTGCGTCGGCAAGCCGCACCCCGCACTCCGCGCAGAGCCCTTCGCAGTCATCCGCGCACAGCGGCGACAGCGGCAGCTCCAGCACGAGCGCGTCACGCAACGCCGGCTCCAGGTCCAGCAAGCCAGCGTCCAGAACGTAGCCATCCGGGCCTGCCACTTCCTCGGCCAGTGCGTACAGCTCCTGGAACCGGACCCTCGTGTCCGAGGTGAACGGCTCCAGGCACCGCGCGCACTCGCCGGTCAGCTGTGCCGTCACCGTAGCGGTCACCAGCACGCCCTCGGTTACGCCCTCGAGCTGGACGTCCAGCTCGAGCTCGGCCCCGGCGGGCACGTGCACCATCCCGGCGCCCAGATCGGCAGGTGCCGGGCTGGTGCGCTGCTCGGTGCGCGCTGTCCCCGGCCCGAGAGTCCGGATGTCAAAGACAAGCGGGCTCGCCGGATCGAGGCGTCTCAGGTGCTTGGATCGCTGATGTGGCATGGCAGACAGCGGTTGTGACAAGGCATCGGCGAGCCAGCTTACCGGCCATATTGCGGGAAGCCCAACTTGCCGGTGATTCGCGCGCGGGCCGGGCGCTCCCGGCGGCGGTCTCAGTCGCCGAGCAGCCGGGCGGTGAGCCGCTCCAGGACGAGGTCGGGGACCAGCCCGCTCACGTCGCCGCCGTACTTGGCGATGTCCTTGATCAGGCTCGAGGACAAGAACGCGTACAGCGGGTTGGTGGTCATGAACAGGGTCTCGACCCCGGCCTGGCGGTAGTTCATCTGCGCCATCTGCATCTCGTAGTCAAAGTCGCTGACCGCCCGCAGGCCCTTCACGATCGCCGTGGCCCCGTTCTCCCGGCAGAAGTCGACGGTCAGCCCGTCAAACCGGGCCACCCGCACGTTGGGCTGGCCCTTCAGCACCTCCCGGAGCATCTCGACCCGCTCGTCGGCGGTGAACAGGCCGTTCTTGCTGAGGTTGCGCAGCACCGCCACGATGACCTCGTCAAACAGCGAGGCGGCCCGGGAGATGATGTCGAGATGCCCGTTGGTCACGGGATCGAACGAGCCTGGACAGACCACACGCCGCACGTGACTCACGCTCCTGTCTCCGGCGATCCCGCAGGCCCCGCGCCTGCGGCGAGACCGTACCAGAGCGTCGCTTCGCCGTAGCGGCGGCACCGGTCGCTCCGGTAGCCCGGCGGCCAGGCCGGCGGGCCCGACCTGGTGGCGCGCTCGACCGCGACCAGCGCCCCGGCGGCCAGCCAGCCGTGCTGCCGCAGCCCGCTGAGCACCCGCTCGATCTCGGCGTCACCGACGGCGTAGGGCGGGTCGGCGAACACCACATCGCGCGGCGGAGCGCTGCCCGGCCCGCGGGCCAGCACCCGCTCGGCCCGGTCGGCAGCCAGCCGCGCGCCGGGCAGGCCGAGCGCGGCGATGTTCTCCCGGATGACCCGCGCGGCCCGCGGGTCGGACTCGACCAGCAGCACGTCGGCGGCGCCGCGGGACAGTGATTCCAGGCCGACAGCGCCGGACCCGGCGTACAGGTCCAGCACGGCGGCGCCGTCCAGCCCGCCGCGCAGCGCGGTCACGGTCGCGAACAGCCCTTCGCGGGCCCGGTCGCTGGTCGGGCGGGTGGAGCGCCCGGCCGGGACGGCCAGCCGCCGCCCGCCGGCGACCCCGGCAATGATCCGGGTCACGGCCGCCGCCTGGCCCTGGTCCCGGCCGCCGCGGGCGACATGGACGCGCTGCGGCGCGCGGCCATCAGGCCTTCTCGAGGTACTCGGTGCGCTCGCTTTCCAGCGCCCCGACCGCGTCCGCCAGCGCCGGGTGACCGGCCAGCTCCGGGTCGGCGTCGACGAGCTCGGCGGCGGCCGTGCGGGCCTGCCCGATCAGGTCCTCATCGCGGACCAGCCGCAGCAGCTTCAGGCTGGTCCGGCCAGCCTGAGCGGTCCCCAGCACGTCGCCCTCACGACGCTGTTCCAGGTCGATCCGGGACAGCCGGAAGCCGTCGGAGGTGCTGGCCACCGCGTCCAGCCGCTCCCGCGCCGGCGTGCCGGCCGGAGTCTCGCTGACCAGCAGGCACAGTCCCTCATGGCGGCCCCGGCCCACCCGGCCGCGCAGCTGATGCAGCTGGGAGACGCCGAACCAGTCGGCGTCCATGATCACCATGACCGTGGCGTTGGGCACGTCAACGCCGACCTCCACGACGGTGGTGGTGATCAGGACGTCCAGCTCGCCCTCGGCGAAGGCCAGCATCGTCCGGTCCTTCTCCTCGGGGGGCAGCCGGCCGTGCATGACCGCCAGGCGCAGCCCGGACAGCTCCGCCGCTCCCAGGGCGGCGGCCAGCTCGAGGACGGCGATGGGAGCCCGCCGCGGGCCAGCCTCGCCGTCCGGGTCGTCCTGCGCCCAGAAGTCCTCCGTTCCGGCTGGCTCGCGGCGCGGCGCGGCGGCCGTGCCGCCCGGCCCGCCCGCGCCGCCGCCAGCGGCGGCCGGGCCGTCACCGATGCGCGGGCAGACGACGTAGGCCTGGCGCCCCCGGCCGACTTCCTCGCGGATCCGCTCCCAGGTCCGGGCCAGGTAGTTCGGCCGCTCGGCGGCAGGCACCACGTGCGTGGCGATGGGCTGCCGCCCGGCCGGCAGCTCGGTCAGCGTGGAGATGTCCAGGTCGCCGAAGACGGTCATGGCGACGGTGCGCGGGATCGGGGTGGCGGTCATGACCAGCACGTGCGGCCGGCCGTCGCCGGCCTTGTCCCGCAGCGCGTCCCGCTGCTCGACGCCGAATTTGTGCTGCTCGTCAATAACAACCAGCCCGAGGTCAGCGAACTGGACGTTCTCCTCCAGGACCGCGTGCGTGCCGATGACGATGCCGGCCGCACCGGAGGCGGCGTCCAGCAGCGCGGTGCGGCGGCTGCGGGCCCCCAGCGAGCCGGTCAGCAGGGCGACCCGGGTCGCGTGCTCGGCCCCGCCCAGCTGACCGCCCTGCGCCAGCGGGCCGAGCAGGCTGGTGATGGACCGGTAATGCTGCTGGGCCAGGACCTCGGTCGGGGCGAGCAGCACGGCCTGCCCGGCCGCGTCGACGGCCTGCAGCATGGCCCGCACAGCGATGATCGTCTTGCCGGAGCCGACCTCGCCCTGCAGCAGCCGGTTCATGGGATGGCTGCGGGTCATCTCCGCGGCGATGGTGGCGCCGGCCTCCTGCTGGCCGGCGGTGAGCCGGAACGGCAGCGCGGCGTCGAAGGCGTCGAGCAGCCCGCCAGCGGCGCGGGGGCGGCTGATCGCCGAGTAGGCGGCGGCCGCGCGGCGGCGCTGAGCCAGCGCCACCTGCAGGACCAGGGCCTCATCCCACTTCAGGCGGCTCTGGGACTTGCTGACCTCGCTCCAGTCGGCCGGCCGGTGGATGCCGCGCAGCGCATCGGCGTAGCCGATGAGCTCATGCGCACGCCGGACAGCAGCCGGGATCGGGTCGTCGGGCGCATCGAGCACGTCCAGCGCGATCCGCACGGAGTCGGCGATCTGCCAGGAGGTCAGCTTGCCGGTCGCCGGGTAGATGGGGATCAGCTCGGCGGCGTACTCGGCAGCCCGCGCGTCGGACTCGCCCGCGCCGAGCATCTCGTAGTCGGGATGGTTCAGCTGGCGCTTGCCGCGGAAGCTGGTCACCTGGCCGGAGAACAGGCCGCGCAGGCCGGGCTGCAGCTCCTTCTCGCGCCAGGCCTGCGACCGGTTGCCGAAGAAGGTCAGGGTCAGCCGGCCGTGCCCGTCGGTGACGACGGCCTCGAAGATCGAGCCGCGCCGGTTGCGCATGGGTCGCGTGCCGACCGATGCGACCTCGGCCAGCACGGTCACGTGCTCGCCCTCGGTCAGCCCGGCCAGGCTGGTCAGCTCACCGCGCTGGGCATACCGGCGCGGGTAGTGGCCCAGCAGGTCACCGACCGTCTGCAGGCCGAATGCCTCATCAAGCCGCTTCGCTGCCTTGTCGCCGATGACCAGGCGGAGCGGATCCCGGATCGTCGCCATCCCTGCTAACCCTGCCTTACTCGACGCCCACGAGCAGCGCCTGGCCCGCAACTGCCCCGTCGTGCCGCTCGATCTCGGCCGCCGGGCTGACCTCGCGGACCCGGGCGGCGAGGAGCTCGGCCAGCCGCGCGCCGCCGCTCCCGCCCGTGAGCAGCGTGACCAGTTCCGCGCCGCCTGCCAGCAGCTCATCGGCCGCGGCGAGGGCGGCACCGTCCGGACCCGGCTGCGCAGCGGCCGCGGGCCCGGCCGCCAGGTCGCAGCTGATGGCCGCGAAGCGCATCCGGCTCGCCGCCCGGCTCATGGCCGCGGCATCAGCGGTGAACCCGGCCTCGGGCTCATGCACGGCCAGCGCCGGCAGCGCCTGGACCGCCGAGGCCACCGCCACGACCCGGACGTCGATGCCGTCAGCGGCCAGGTCGGCGGCGGCCGCGGCCGCCGCGGCCGCGGTGGCCGGCCCGCTGGGCACCACGATGCAGCGCGAAGTTCCCGGCGCGGCCTGCCGGATGAGCGCGCTGAGCTCGGCGGCGGCCGAGGCGGGTGAGACAAAACGAAGGGGCCGGGCTCCGGCCGACTCGGCCAGCGCAGCCATGCCCGGGGTGTCGCAGATGGCCACGACCTGGTGCCGGGCCGGCGGCGGAGCGCCGAGGTAGGTCACCGTAATCCGCCGCAGCGAGCCCGCCCGCAGGCCCGCCTCGATGGCCGGCCCGGCCTCGGGGACATGCACGTGAACGCTCCACAGGGCCGCCTCGGCGGGCCCGGCGGGCGCGGCGGGCGCTGGCGGTGCGGGTGCGGGTGCCGGAGGCCCGGCGTCCGCTGGCAGCCCGGCCGCCGGGGCTGACCCCGGCACCGCGGCGGGCGCAGGCCAGCGAGCTGGACCGCCCGCGATGACCAGCGAGTCGCCCAGGGAGTCCAGCTGCTCCCGTAGCTGATCCATCGCATCTGGCCGGGCCCGGAGCAGATAGGTGACCTCGTAGCCGTAGGACGGGGGTGTCGCGGCGCCCGCAGCCGCGCCGAGAACGCTGACCGGGCGCCGGCCCGCAGGACCGGGCGAGTCAGCTCCCGGCGGGCCGGCCGGCCCGGGCACGTCCGGCACGGCAGGCCCGGTACCGGCGATGGCGGCCGCCCAGGCATCCAGCACCACGCACAGCCCGGCGGCCCCGGCGTCGACGACCCCGCTGGCCGTCAGCACGGCGAGCTGCCCGGTGGTCAGGTCCCGGGCCTGGCGGGCGGCCGCTCCGGCGGCCAGCACGACCACGGCGAGCTGCGCGGCGCCCGCCGCGGCGGCCGCCCGGGCCGCCGCGTCCGCGACGGTCAGCACGGTCCCCTCGGCCGGGCGGCTCACCGCCGCCCTGGCCAGCCCGGCCGCGTGCCCGAGCGCCCTGGCCACCACCGCCCCGTCGCACGGCGCGGCGGGCGCGCAGACGTCGGCGAGGCCGCGCAGCAGCTGGCTGACGATGATCCCGGAATTGCCGCAGGCGCCGAGCATCGCGCCGTCCGCGGCCGCCCGCCAGACCTCGCCCGGCCCGGCACCGGGCGCCAGCGCGTCCACGGCGTCGGCCGCTGACCGCAGGGTCCGGTACAGGTTGGTGCCGGTGTCGGAGTCCGGGACGGGGTAGACGTTCAGCGCGTCAATCGCGGATCTGGCCGCGCCGAGCGCATCGGCGGCCATGCGGCACCAGCGGCGGACCATCGCTTCGTCCATCACCTCAGCCGCGACCACACCCGCAGGATAGGGTGCGGGTCTGACGTCCGGCTCGCGCTCACTGCCGCCGGTCGGCTATCCTTCATCGACCGTCCCGGTTTGGCCGGGCCGATGACCTATCTGGCTAACACCCTTTGGAGCGATCCCGTGGCTGCCGTCTGCGATGTCTGCGGTAAGGGACCGAGCTTCGGCAACAATGTGTCGTTCTCGCACCGCCGTACCCCGCGTCGCTTTAACCCCAACATTCAGCGTGTGCGCGCGATGGTGGGCAAGACGCCGCGCCACCTGAATGTCTGCACGTCCTGCATCAAGGCAGGCAAGGTCACCCGCTAGGGTCACCCGCGGCCGCTCAGCCCCTGGCGGTACCGGACGCCGGGGGCCACACCGGGTTCTCGCGGTGCTGCCAGCCGTGATCGACCGGCCCGATTCCCTCGCCGAGCGGAAACCCGCCCGCGATCGCCCCGGAAATGTAGTCACGGGCCGACTTGACCGCGCCCGGCACATCCTCGCCGCGGGCCAGCCACGACGCGATGGCCGAGGCCAGCGTGCAGCCGGTGCCGTGGGTGTGCTGGCTGATGATCCGCGGGCCCGGATAGCGGAAGACCGTGCTCCCGCCGCCGCCCCGTCCCTCGACCAGCAGGTCAACCGGGTCCCCGGCCAGGTGCCCGCCCTTGACCAGGACCCAGCGCGGGCCCATCGCGGCGATCTGGCGGGCAGCGCGCAGCATGCCGTCCTCATCGCTGATCTCCTGGCCGGTCAGCAGCTCGGCTTCGAGGAGGTTGGGCGTAACGACCGTGGCCATGGGCAGCAGTCGCTGCCGGACCGCGTCCAGTGTTCCTGAGGACAGCAGGCTGTCACCGTGCTTGGAGATCGCCACGGGATCGACCACCACCGGCACCCCGGCCTGCGCCAGGCCGTGCCGGGCCAGGCCAGCGCAGATCGTCTCGACAATCGCCGCTGAGGCGAGCATCCCGGTCTTGACCGCCTCGGTCCCGATGTCGGAGAGCACCGAGTCCAGCTGCGCGGTAACCGCCTCGGCCGGCAGCTCCCAGTAGCCCTGCACGCCCAGCGAGTTCTGGGCGGTGACCGCGGTCACGACCGTCATCCCGTGCACCCCGAGAGCCAGCATCGTCTTGAGATCGGCCTGAATCCCGGCGCCGCCGCCGGAATCGGAGCCGGCGATAGCCAGGACACGGGGCGGAACGAAAGCCATGCCGTCAACCCTAAGCCGGCCCCGGCCCCGGCCGCACCCGCGGCGGCCCCAGCCGGGTGAGCCCGGTCAGCCGGGCCGGCCGGGCTCCGCGCGCCGTCTAGCCGAAGCGGCAGGCGTGCTGGTTGAGGACGCAGCCCACCGGCGTGACGGGGGCACCCTGGACCGTGACCAGGAAGCGGAGATCCTGCGGGTACCCGCCCTCAGCCGGGCCGTCCTGGCCGCTGCTGCGGCCGGAGTCGCCGTTCTGCCCGGGGCCGCCCTGCTGGCCCGGCGGGCCCTGATTCCCGTCGCCGGGCCCGGTGCGCTGGAGCGGCTGCAGGATGCTCGCCAGCCCGCCGTCACCGCTGGCCGAGGCGTGCCACAGCGCGCCCCAGACCGACGTGACGTGGCGGCCGGGGAACCTGAACCGCAGGCTCCAGCCGTGCTGCGCCTGCTGAGCCGGAATGGTGATGATGGCCGCGAACTCGCCGTTGTGCTGCCACACCTCGTGGAAGCCGACCAGCGTGCTGGCCGGTGACGCGGTGCGGTGGTGGTGCGTGCGCGATGGCGGCGTGCTCACCTCCGCGGGCCGGGCCTGCTTCAGCGCCACCTTGGGCCGGGCCGTGGGCAGCGCGCCCGGCCCCTGGCACCGGGCGCCCGCGCACGGGACCATGTTCGGCTTGTAGGTGAGCACCGTGTGCGGCGAGTTCAGGGCCAGGGCCGCGGCAATGACGAAGCCCGCCCCGGCGGCGAACCAGGGCGTCACCAGCATGCCGCGCATGCGCCGCGGCGGGCGGCGCCCGGCCCCGGGGCCGGGCGGGGGACGGCGGGCGGCCGCGGCCTGACGCCGGGCCCGGGCGCGGGCCCGCGCCGAGCTGCTGGCTGGCAGTCCGGGGCGGGGCAGCGAGATGACCGGCAGGCTGACCGTCGGCTGCGCGTCCGCCGCGTCAGCAGCCGCAGCCGCCGGGGATTCCTGAACAGCCTGGGATTCCTGAACGGCCGGGGATTCCTGCGCTGCCGGCGAGATCTGAGTGACAGGCGAGGCCGGGGCGTCCTGCTCCGGGCTGGCCGCGAACGGCTCATGAGCGGATTCCAGTGCCGTCTTCGCCGCCTCGATCGCAGCATCCATCGGGACGCGGCGGCCAGATCCGTGATCCGGCGGCTGCGCCCTGTGCTTAGGTATGCACTCCTTGCGATGACGAGGCATCACCGGGTTTATATCAAGCTGCCGCCGGATCAGCTAGTGCGAATGACAGACCCGGTCTCCGCCGTGCACCGATAAACCCGCCGTGTCACCGGAAATGACTCCAGCCGCCGGGCCCGGCATGCGGCTGAGAGTCGGCCCGGACGCCTGATCCGGCGTGAACGCGGCCAATCGGGATCCAGCCGTCCGGCAGCGCCGCCCCGGCCGGGAAGGTCGCGACGAGCGCGTGATCCTCGCCGCCAGTCAGCGCCCAGTCCCGCCAGTCCGCGCCGAGCCACGCGGCCGCCGCCCGCAGCGGCTGCGTCGCGGGCAGCGCAGCGGTGTCGATGTCGAGGCGCACCCCGCTGGCCGTCGCGATGTGCCCGGCGTCCTGGACCAGGCCGTCACTGATGTCGATCATCGAGGTGGCTCCGTGCCGCGCCGCCTGCGGCCCGGCCGGGTAGGGCGGCTGCGGACGCCGGTGCGCGGCGATCAGCGCGGCCAGGCCCGGCGGCGCCGGCGGGCCGTCGGGCCGGCTGCCCGGGCCCGCCTGCAGCAGTGCCAGGCCCGCCGCCGACCAGCCCAGCCGCCCCGCCACCGCCAGCATGTCGCCGGGCCGGGCCCCGCTGCGGGTCACTGGCGCGGCCCCGCCCAGGTCGCCCAGCGCCGTGATGCCGAGCATCACCGTGTCCGCGCCGGTCACGTCGCCGCCCGCGACCGGCGCCCCGGCCCGCTCGCACTCCGCTACCAGGCCGCGGACCAGGTCCAGCGCCCAGGAGGCCGGCAGGTCACCCGGCGCGGCCAGGCCGACGAGCAGCCCGGTCGGGGTGGCCCCCATCGCCGCCACGTCAGCCAGGTTCTGCGCGGCCGCCTTGACCCCGATGTCGACCGGGCCTGACCAGTCACGGCGGAAGTGCCGGCCTTCGATCAGGAGGTCGGTGGTGGCTACCACCCGCCGGTCCGGCGCGCTGATGACCGCCGCGTCGTCGCCCACCCCGAGCAGCGGCCGCGGGCTGGCGGGCAGCAGTTCAGCGATGGCCGCGATGAGACCGAACTCGCCCAGTTCCGCGATCGTGATGACGGCCTCCCGGCGCTCAGCCGACAAGTGAGACATCTCAGGACAGCGGCGGCCTGCCTGAGGCGGGCCTTCGGCCGGCTATCGCCCGCGCCGCCGGCGGGCTCACTACGGTAGCGTTGGCCTTACTCATCCGGCCGAGAGAGGGCGACATGGTTCAGGCATACATCCTCGTCCAGACTGAAGTCGGAAAGGCGGCCGACGTCGCCACCAGCATCGCCAAGATCACCGGCGTCATGCAGGCCGATGATGTCACCGGGCCCTACGACGTGATCGTCCGCGCCGAGTCCGCCAACGTCGATGATCTCGGCAAGCTGGTGGTGGCCCAGATCCAGGGCGTGAACGGCATCACCCGGACCCTGACCTGCCCCATCGTCCACATCTAGCGGCCCGCCTGCCCGGCCGCCTCGGCGAGCACGGCCGTCGTCCGCGGGCCCAGCCCGAGCAGTCGCGCCCGGTCCAGGTCGCCCGGCGTGTCGACGTCCTGGCGCAGGCCCCGCAAGCCAGGCAGGTCCAGCTCGGCCGCTCCCGCGCTGGCGTGCCGGCCCCGTGAGCCGGGCCCGAACAGCGGCCGGAACGCCACCCCCGGCCCGGCCGCGTACAGCGTCGTCCCCGTCCCCGCCGCGTCGGGCACGAACGCCTCGCCCGCCGCGGCCGCCCGCTCCAGCACCAGGGCCAGCTCCGCCGGGCGCAAGGCCGGCAGGTCGCCGGCCAGGCCGGCCCGGCCCCGGCCCGGCCACCGCGCGTCGGAGTACCGCGCGCCGAAGGCCAGCGCCGGGTTCAGGCCGGCGGCGGGCTCATCCGGCACCACGACAGCTCCCAGGCCGCCCAGTTCCCTGGCCGCCAGCTCATCATCGGTCACCACGATGACCGCGGCCACTCCCGGCGCGGCCAGCGCCGCCGCCACCGTGTCGGCCACCATGGCCAGTGCCAGGTCAGGACGGCGCGGCCGGGCCAGGCCGGCGAGGCGTGATTTGGCCAGAGCAAGTACCTTGACCGGGATCACCAGCGACCAGGCGGCCGCTCCCGGATCAGCCGGCCGGGCGGGATCGGAGGACTCCATGAGTCTGATCTTGCCTCGACATGGCCAGCGGCGAGCGGGGAGACTGGCCCCATGACAAGCCAGATGCCGAGATGACACCCAGATGAGCGATACCCCACCAGGCAAGCAGGCTGACGGCAGCTACTCGGCTGCCTGGCGCACCTTTACCAAGATCATCCTGCCGCCGTCCATCCGGGCCATGATGCGGCTGGACTGGGCCGGCCAGAAGCACGTGCCCGCCAGCGAGGGCATGATCCTGGCCGCCAATCACCTGTCTTACATGGACGTCCTGGCCCTGTCGCTGTTCGTGCACAGCGCCCGGCGCTACCCGGTGTTCCTGGCCAAGTCCTCGCTGTTCGAGGTGCCGGTCCTGGGCTACCTCATGCGCAAGCTCGGGCAGCTGCCGGTGTACCGCGGGCAGGTCAACGCGGGCCAGGTGCTGAACGACGCCGAGCGCATCGCCCGGGCCGGCGCGTGCGTGATCTTCTACCCGGAGTCCACCGTTACCCGCGACCCGGACAAGTGGCCGATGGTCGCCAAGACCGGTGTCGCCCGGATGGCCCTGACCGAGAACATCCCGGTGATCCCGATCGCGCACTGGGGAGCGGACCGGATCCTGCCCTACGGCAGCCTCCTGCCGCGGATCCTGCCCCGCAAGACCGTGCAGGTCCTGGCCGGGCCGGCGGTCGACCTGTCGGAGTTCGCGGGCCAGCCGCTCACCAGCCAGGTGCTCCGGAAAGCGACCGACAAGATCATGACCGAGGTGGCCGCGCTGCTGGGCGAGCTGCGCCACGAGGTGCCGCCGGAGAAGTTCTACCACCCGGCCGTGGCCCGCCGTCAGTTCCGCCAGGACATGCGCACGCTCTCCGAGGCCAGCAAGAACGAGTCGCCCGCCGACTCCGCGACCCCGGGCGCCGACTCCTCGTGAAAGCGGCGGTGATGGGCGCCGGCTCCTGGGGAACGAGCTTCGCCCAGGTGCTCTGCGATGCCGGCACCCCGACCACGATCTGGTGTCGCCGGCCCGAGCTGGCCGGGGCCATCAGCTCTGCCCACCAGAATCCCGGCTACCTGCCGGGCATCACGCTGCCGCCCGGCCTGGCCGCCACGACTGACCCGGCGGTCGCCCTGGACGGCGCCGAGCTGGTCGTGCTGGCCGTGCCCGCCCAGACGCTGCGGGCGAACCTGGCCAGCTGGGGCGGCCTGATGCCGTCCGGGGCACTGCTGGTCAGCCTGATGAAGGGCATCGAGCTGGACAGCTGCGACCGGATGAGCCAGGTGATCGCCCAGGGCACGGGGGCACCCGACAGCCGGATCGCGGTCGTCTCGGGACCCAACCTGGCTCTGGAGATCGCCCGCCGCCAGCACTCGGCCACGGTCGTGGCGTGCTCCGAGGAGTCGACCGCTCAGCAGCTGCAGAAGGCGTGCCACACCAGTTACTTCCGCCCCTACACCAATCCCGACGTGGTCGGCTGCGAGATCGGCGGCGCGGTTAAGAACGTGATCGCGCTGGCCGTCGGCATCGCGGCCGGCATGGGCCTGGGCAACAACACCCAGGCCATGCTCATCACCCGCGGGCTCGCGGAGATCAGCCGCCTCGGCGCGGCGCTCGGCGCCGAGCAGCACACCTTCGCGGGCCTGGCTGGCCTCGGTGACCTGGTCGCCAGCTGCAGCTCCCCGCTAGCGCGGAACCGGGCCTTCGGCGAGCGGCTGGGAGCCGGGGTCGCGCTGGCTGAGGTCATCGCCGGCACCACGCAGACGGTCGAGGGCGTGAAATCCGCCGCCTCCGTGCGCGAGCTCGCCCGGCGGCTCGGCGTGGAGATGCCGATCACCGAGGTCATGGTGGCCGTCCTGCAGGACGGCCTGGCCATCGGCGAGGCCGCCCTGCTGCTGGCCAGCCGGTCGGCCAAGCCCGAGCGTTATGGCGTCTGAGCGCCGCCCGCCAGCCCCGCGCATGCCGCCCCCTGAATCCGGGCACAGACACGGGCGCGGGGAAACAGCAAGCCAGCGAGGTAGCACGGCAGTGGGAGGTCACCAGTGAGCGAGCCGGAGGCGCGCGGTCAGGCACCGCAGGAACGCAAGATCCGGGTCGCGGTGGTGTTCGGCGGCACCGGGCCCGAGCATGCCGTGTCCTGTATGGGCGGCGGCAACATGCTCGCGTCCATTGACCGCAGCAAGTACGACGTCGTCCCCGTCGGGATCACCCGCGAGGGCAGCTGGGTGCAGGTCGCCGACGAGCCCGGCCGTCTGGCCGTCACCGGCGGCCAGCTGCCCTCCGTCGAGGCCGTGGCCGAGCCCGGCGGCGCGGTGGTGCCGTGGGGCGGGTCCGGCGTGGTGGCCAGCGCGCCCGGCCGGATCCCGCACCTGCTCGGCGACGTCGACGTGGTGCTGCCGGTGCTGCACGGCCCGTTCGGCGAGGACGGCACCCTGCAGGGCCTGCTGGAGATGGCCGGGGTGCCCTACGTCGGCGCCGGCGTGCTGTCCAGTGCGGTCAGCATGGACAAGGAGTACATGAAGCTGATCTTCAAGGCCAAGGGCCTGCCGGTCGGCCGGTACGTGGTGCTGCACGAGCGGGACTGGCCCGGCCGCGATCAGGTGACGCTGGAACGGGCCGCGGACGTCACCGAGCACCCGGAGCGCAAGCGGATCCTCGGTGAGATCGCCGACCTGGGCTGGCCGCTGTTCGTCAAGCCGGCCAGGGGCGGCTCGAGCATCGGCACGTCTAAGGCGCACACCCCCGAGCAGCTGCGCGACGCGATCGTGACGGCCCGCCAGTTCGACCCGAAGGTGCTCATCGAGTCCGCGGTCAGCGGCGCCGAGGTCGAGGTGTCGGTCCTGGAGGGCCTGGACGGCGCGCCGCCGGACACCAGCCTGCCCGGCCAGCTGCTGATTGACGGCGGCGAGGAGTTCTGGGATTTCGAGGCCAAGTACCTCGACCAGGCGAGCGGGATGGCGATCCCCGCGCCGATTCCCGATGCCGCGGCCAGCGAGATCCGCCGCCTCGCCGCCGCCGCCTTCGAGGCCGTCTCCTGCGAGGGCCTGGCCCGGGTGGACTTCTTCTACACCAGCGACAGCCAGATCCTGATCAACGAGATCAACACGATCCCGGGTCTGTCGCCCGCCTCCTACTTCCAGAAGATGTGGGAGGTCACCGGCCTGCAGTTCCCGCAGCTCATCGACCGGCTGCTGCAGACGGCGCTGCGCAAGGGCACCGGGCTGCGCTAGCGCCCTGGCCGCGCGGCCACGCGCAAGGCCCCGGCCTCCGGTCATGCTGCCGGGTCGGCAGCGCGACCCGGCGGCCGGGGCCTGCGCCTGTGCTGATGCTGGCGCGCGCGTGGTTACTTGCGAGCCGCGACCTTCTTGTCGCCGTTCACCATCGCCTTGAAGTCGGCGCCAGCCCGGAACTTGGGCACTGAAGTCTTGGGCACCTTGATGGCCGCGCCGGTGGCCGGGTTACGGGCGGTGCGGGCCGGCCGGACGGACTTCTCGAAGACGCCAAAGCCGGTAATTGCGACCTTGTCACCCTTGGCGACCGCTGACTGGATGGTGTCGAGAACCGCGTTTACCGCTTCAGTTGCGGACTTCTTGTCACCCATCCGGTCCGAGATCGCGTCGATCAGGTCCTTCTTGTTCATTTCTTCACTCCTGCGGGTCCCCCAACGGGAGGTCGCGCGGTCAGGGATTCCGGAACTCGCGACCTCTGATGTGCCTGAAATTAAGCGATCGAGCGCCGTGGCACAAATACCAAGCAGGAATTACCGGCGTGTCGAAGCGCCTTATCGCAGTGAGTGACGCCCGCACCGGGCTACCCCGTTATGCAATAACCTGATTTTTTGCATTGTCTTATCAGTTATTTTCCGGCTATCGCGGCATCCAGTGCCGCCAGGAACCCGTCCAGCCGCCGGCCGCAGCCCCCGGGGTCGGTCCCGGGCGCCTTGACCGCGTCGCAGACCGCGATGAGATGGCGCTGCAGCCGGCTCCTGATTTCCTGCGGCAGGTCACTGGCGGCGAGCCGGGCCTGCGCGGTATGCAGCCGCATGGCCAGTTCGTCGGCCCCCGGCGCCCGCGGGCCGCCCACCATCTCTGCCTGCACGTTCTCCCCTAACCGGCCTCGCGCCGGCACCGGGACGCGGTCGCCCCGGTGACGGCACCGCCGCCTGCGCGCTGCCTACCATGATGCGCGGCCGCTTCCCGGCTCTGCGTCCGGGTCCCGCTACCGGTAGCATCGCCGTAGCGGACCGCGGCCCGGTCGGAGGCCGCCCGCTCCACCCGGACACCGAGCGAGGCCTGCCCATGAAGGTCGCCGTGGTCAGGGAGACTGCGCACGGTGAGCGGCGCGTCGCCCTGGTGCCAGAGGCCGTCGTCAAGCTGCGTACCGCCGGGTTCGAGATCCTGGTGGAATCGGGCGCGGGTGACAGCGCCTGGCTGACCGACGACAGCTTCGCCGAGGCCGGCGCCAGCATTACGGGCCGCTCCGAGGCACTATCCGAGGCCGATGCCGTGCTGATGGTGGGCCGCCCGGACGAGGCGACCATCGGGGCGCTGCACCGCGGTCAGCTGCTGCTCGGGCTGCTGGCACCGCTGACCGACCCGGACCTGGCCGCCGGGCTGGCCGCGGCCGGGGTGACCGCGGTGAGCATGGACATGATCCCGCGGACCCTGCCCCGCGCCCAGCCGATGGACGCGCTGACGTCGCAGGCCAACATCGCCGGCTACAAGGCGGCGCTCGTCGCCGCGGCGACGTTCGGCCGGTTCTTCCCGCTGCTGATCACCGCCGCGGGCACAGCACGGCCCGCCCGGGTCCTGGTCCTGGGCACCGGCGTCGCCGGGCTGCAGGCGATCGGCACGGCCCGGCGGCTGGGTGCCGTGGTGAGCGCCTACGACGTCCGCCCGGAGACGCGGACCGAGGTGGAGTCGCTGGGCGGCACGTTCATCGAGCTGTCCTCCGTCGGGCCCGCCGCTGGCACCGGCGGCTACGCCCGGGCGCTGACCGAGGACGAGCGGCAGGCCCAGCAGGACGAGCTCGCGGGCCACATCGCCGCGCACGATGTGCTCATCACGACCGCGCAGGTGCCGGGACGGCGGCCGCCGCTGCTCGTCACCGAGGACGCGCTGAAGGGCATGTCGGCCGGCTCAGTGATCATCGACATGGGTGCCAGCGAGCTCGGCGGCAACGTCGCCGGCTCCGAGCCGGGCGAGACGATCGTGACCGGGAACGGAATCACGGTCATCGGCGCCTCCGGGCTGCCGTCCACGATGCCGACGGCCGCCTCGTCGATGTACGCGCGGAACGTCAGCTCGCTGCTGCAGTACCTGGTCAAAGACGGCGCGCTGGCCATCGACCGGGACGACGACCTGCAGTCGGGGGTGATCATCACCCATGATGGGCAGGTCGTGCATCCTGCGCTGACCGCGGCCGGCACGCAGAACGGTGCCGCCGCGGGGAACACCACTGGCGGTTCCGGCGCATCCGCCGCGGCGAGTGCGCCTGCCGCGCCCGAAGGTTCGGCCGAACCCGCTGGAGGTAGCGCCGATGACGTCGGCCCTGCTCGTTGACCTGACCATCTTCGTGCTCAGCCTCTGGGTGGGCTTCGAGGTGATCAGCAAGGTGCCCGCCACCTTGCACACGCCGCTGATGTCGGCGGCCAACTCGATCCACGGGATCGTGCTGGCCGGGGCGATGCTCATCGCCGTGACCGCCAACAACGCCGTCGGCTACGTGATCGCGTTCGTGGCCGCGGCGTTCGCTGCGGCGAACGTGGTCGGCGGCTACGTGGTGACCGGCCGGATGCTGAAGATGTTCAAGCGGCGGCCCGCCGCGCCGCCGCCCGGAGCGGGCCAGGCGGCGGCGTCCGCCCCCGCCCCCTCAGCGGTTGACGGCAACGGCAGCGGGCGGCACGGGTGAGCACCTTCGCCTGGATCACCCAGCTGCTGTATGTGCTGTCCGCGTCCTGCTTCGTGCTGGGCCTGCACCTGATGAACAACCCGGCCACCGCGCGGCGCGGCAACCAGGTCTCGACCACCGGCATGGGCACGGCCATCGCCGTGACCCTGGCCATCGTCATCCACTCCCACGCCATCACCGCGACCGGCTGGGCCGTGATGATCGCCGGGGCGCTGGTCGGCTCGGGCGTCGGGCTGTACTCGGCCCGGACCGTGCAGATGACCGCGATGCCGCAGCTGGTCAGCATGTTCAACGCCGTCGGCGGCGGCGCGGCCGCGCTGGTGGCCATCCACGACTACATCCGGCTGAGCAATGCCGGAGTCGGCGTGGGCACCGCGACGACGGTCACCACGCTGCTGGACGTGATCATCGGCTCGGTGACGTTCTCCGGGTCGCTGATCGCCGCCGGCAAGCTGCAGGGCGTGATCACCTCCGCGCCGGTCACCTTCCCCGGCGCCCGCGCCGTGAACCTGCTCCTGGCCGTCGTGGTGCTCGGCACCGGCGGCTTCCTGATCGCTACCACGAGCCTGCCCGGCCTGCTCGTGGTGATTCTCGCCTCGCTCGCGTTCGGCGTGGCGATGGTCATGCCGATCGGCGGGGCCGACATGCCCGTCGTCATCTCGCTGCTGAACGCCTTCACCGGCACCGCCGTGGCCATGGCCGGCTTTGTCATCGGCAACTGGGCGCTGATCATCGCGGGCGCGCTGGTGGGAGCATCCGGCGGCATCCTGACCAAGCTGATGGCCGACGCCATGAACCGGTCCATCCGCAACATCATCGTGGGCGGCTTCGGCACCGGGGATGCCGCTGTCGCGGTCGCAGGCGGCTCCGGCGCCATCCAGTCCGTCGCCGCCGACGACGCCGCTATCCAGCTGGCCTACGCGTCCAAGGTGATCATCGTGCCGGGGTACGGCCTGGCCGCCGCTCAGGCCCAGCACGAGGTCGCGGCGCTGGCCGACATGCTGGAGTCCCGCGGCGTGGAGGTCAGCTACGCCATCCACCCCGTCGCCGGCCGGATGCCCGGCCACATGAACGTGCTGCTGGCCGAGGCCAACGTGCCGTACCCGCAGCTCAAGGAGATGGACGACATCAACCCGGAGTTCGCCCGGACCGACGTCGTCCTGGTCATCGGCGCCAACGACGTCACCAACCCCGCCGCGCGGCGCGCGGGAACGGCGATCTCGGGGATGCCGATCCTCGACGTGGACCAGGCCAAGAGCATCATCGTCATCAAGCGCTCGATGGGTCACGGGTACGCGGGCATCGACAACGAGCTGTACACCGACCCGAAGACCAGCATGTACTTCGCGGATGCCAAGACCGCGCTGGCTGATCTCACCAGCGCCGTCAAGACACTCGTCGGCTAGCACCGGGCCGGAGGGTTCCGGGGCGGTCGTGGCGGTCGGGGCTGTCGTCGGCCGGACTTGGTCGGGCGGCATCCGCTATCCCCAGTGCGCGCTAGCCCCAGTGCGCGCTAGCCGGGGTGCGCGGCAGCAGTCGGGTTAGCCGTGCAGAACTGGAGCGGTCTGCGACGCTTCGGTGCGTTATCGTCGTTTCGTGCTGACCAGGCCTGCCCGCCGGAGTAGCCGGTGACCGCCGACCGAGTCCGGCCTGCCGATCGAGCCGACCTCGACGGCCGCGGCCGGCCGAGCCCGCCCGATGACCTGCGCCGCCGCTTAGATAACCTCCCGCCCGGCCATCCGTCCTCCCCCCGCGAAACCGACGGCACCCCCCGCGACCCGACCCCCCGCTTACGCGATCTCGACAATCTCGCTGACGCGGAGGTGGATTCTGGCTCAGAGCCGGGCGACAGCGCTAGCCGACCCGCCGATAAGATCTCGCCGCTCTCTGATGCAGAATGGGCTGATCACCGAGTCGACGTGCGTACCCGCGTTGAGAAGGCTCAGGTCGACGGGCTGGCTACCAATCAGCAGTACACCGTCGATGGAAAGGGCCAGATCTGGACCGTCGAACGCGCCACCCTTCACGATGCCATCATTAATACATTGCTCGCGGAGTCCTCCGGTGTTCCCTGCGACCACCTGGCCGTCATCGCCGGGGGTCTCGGCGGGGCTGGTAAGTCCACCGTGCTTGACAAGCATGCGGGATTTGACGAGTCGCAGTACCTGAAGATCAATCCAGACAAGATCAAGGAAGAACTCGCACATCGCGGCGCAGTGCCGCAGATTGAAGGCCTGACACCCATGGAGGCTTCCGGCCTCGTACACGAGGAAGCCTCATATATTGCCAAGCAACTGGCCATGAGAGCGCAGGCAGATGGCCGGAACATCATCTGGGACATCACCATGTCCAAGCGCGAGTCTGCCGAACAGCGGATTGACGAACTTCGGGCTAACGGCTACCACCGTATCGAAGGGGTATTCGTAGATATCCCGATTGACGTCAGCATCGAGCGCGCGGAGAGCCGTCATAGGCAGGATCACGAGAAGTACCGCGCTGGAGAAGGTCTCGGCGGAAGACTCGTCCCTGAGGAGGTCACGAGAGCTCAGGCCGACGACACCTGGGGAAGCCAGAACAGGCGAGCCTTCGAGGAAGTCAAGCAGCGCTTCGACAGCTGGGTGGTCTACGACAACTCCGTCAACCACCGAGACCCCTTGCTCGTGGCCACGAGCAACGAAACCAGGGCCGAGCCGGAGGAGACATCAAGATGAGTAACGAGGTCGTCGACCTTATTGCGGCGCTCCGGGACGGCACTATAAGCCTCGAACAGCTGGCCGCGAGGTTCCGTGAACGAGCCTGGCCACGCACGGCAGCTGAGCCACCTAGCTCCTATATCGAGCTAGCTAGGAGAGAGCAGGAGGATCCCGATCCATACGTCCCAGGCTCGTTCGATGATGTCGCCGCCGCATTCCATAGCGGCCAGCTATCTCGTGATGAGTACGCAGTCCTTGCGGACGCCGCGGCGGCTTCCATGCGGGCTGAAGATGAGCAGCGGAGTGCCGGGGCGGCCGGGTCTGAATGAGGACTGGGGTACCTGACCGAGCCGCAGCCGACTGGCCAGACAGGCCAGAACCGGTCCGGGCCGACACGCCTCGCAGCAACGACCGCCGCACCGACGACTTAGCCCGCCGCCTGGAATCACTGCCCGACGGCCACCCCTCATCGCCCTACGACGCCGACGGCACCCGCCGCGACTCCCCCGATCGCCTACGCGACCTCGACACCGACGCAGACCCCGACGACGACGCCCGGCCCGACAACCCCCGCCTCCCCTACACCGACGCCGAGTGGACCGATCATCGCGCCGAAGTCCCCGAGCGACTCGAAACAGCTCGCGAGGACGGCCTGGAAACCACCGACCAGTTCGGGCTGGACAACGACGGCGAAGTGTGGACCGCTAGCCGCCGAGAGGTGCACGCATCCATCATCGAGGAACTCTACGCACGCGCATCAGATGTCCCGTGTGAGTACAAGGCGATCATCGCTGGCGGCCTGGCAGGCGCTGGGAAGACAACGGTGCTCGCCGACCATGCAGGCATTGATCGTTCCCAGTACCTCACCGTCAACCCCGACGACATCAAAGTTGAGCTCGGCAAGCGGGACCTGATTCCGAAGGTCGAGGGCCTCTCCCCGATGGAGGCCTCAGATCTGGTCCATCTAGAGTCCTCACACATCGCGAAGCAACTCGCGCTCCGGGCCAGAGCGGATGGGAAGAATCTGATCTGGGACATCACCATGGCCTCGCCGGAGGGAACTGAGAAGCGCATTAGCGACCTGCGCGCCGATGGCTACACCTCCGTCAGCGGCATCTTCGTGGATATCCCCATCGACGTGAGTCTGGCTCGTGCCGATGCTCGCCATCGCGAGGGCGAGGATGACTACCGGCTAGGCAAGGGCCTAGGCGGCCGATACGTACCGCAGGACTTCATCACCAGCCAGGCCGACGCGGATTGGGGCAGCCAGAACCGACGAACCTTCGAGGCAGTCAAGCCCCGACTCGACCAATGGACTCTGTTCGACAATGGCGTAGCCGACCGTGATCCGGTTCGAATTTCTGAGAGCCTTCACGACGACAGCCCTCGGGAGGCAGCGACATGACCAGCGAGGTCACCGAACTAATGAGTGCCCTGCGGGATGGCACTATGAGTCTCGACGAGGTGGCTCAGCGATTCCGCGCTCGCTCCTGGCCACGCCGTGGCAGGCCCCGGCCCACTTCCTACCTTGAATTGGCTGCGCAGGCTCAGGAGGACCCCGAACCCGACATCCCAGGTTCCTTTGACGAGGTAACTGCTGCGCTCTACCGAGGCGAGATCTCCGACGACGACTACGAGGTGCTTGCGCAGGCTATGGCGGCTTCGAAGCGAGCGGAGGATCGGCTTAAGGAGCAGGGGTCGCCGGGGCAGGAGTGACCGTCCATCGTCGGCGGACTAGCGTTGCCTGGGTCGGCGGAGGACTGATCCGGGGCAGGCGAAGGTGAGCACTGTCGAGGCCAACGTGGAGATCGCGCAGGACGCTGTGCTGGCTCACGGAGCTGAGCTCACGGCCGCGCGCGAGGCGCAGGTGGGCGGCATGACCGTGCGCCGGCTGCTGCCGCTGCGACTGCGGCGCAGTGTCGGGGCGTGGTGCTTCGTCGATCACTACGGGCCTCAGTCGGTAGACGGGGTGGCGGGCATGCAGGTCCCGCCGCATCCGCACATTGGCTTGCAGACCGTGACCTGGCTGCTGACCGGGAACGTGCTGCATCGCGACAGCCTGGGCAGCGAGCAGATGATCCGGCCCGGGCAGCTCAACCTGATGACGGCGGGCCGCGGCATCGCCCATGCCGAGGAATCGCCCGCCGAGCACGACCCGTTCCTCCACGGCGTGCAGCTGTGGGTGGCACTGCCCGATGCTGACCGGCAGGTGGCACCGGCCTTCGAGCATCATTCCGACCTGCCGCAGACTGCGGTGGGCGGCTTCGCCGTCACGGTGTTCATGGGCGAGCTGGCCAGGCACCGGTCCCCCGCGACGGCCTTCACGTCCATCGTCGGCGCGGAACTGGCAGCGATCGGCCCCTCGCGCACCGACCTCCCGCTGGAGCCGGACTTCGAGCATGTGCTGTTCGTCGCGGCTGGATCGGCGCAGGTCGACGGCGCCCGGCTGGAGCCTGGCCAGCTGCTGTACCTCAGCGCTAGCCGCGAACGCACCGCGGTGGCCGCGGCCAACGGCGCACGCCTGTTCCTGCTCGGCGGTGTCCCGCTCGGTGAGCCGCTGCTGATGTGGTGGAACTTCGTCGCCCGCACGCCCGAGGAGATCACCGCGGCTACCGCCGACTGGTCGGCGGGCCGGTTCGGGGACGTGGGCGGCTATCAGGGCGAACCACTGCCCGCTCCCCCGCTGGACGCCACCCGGCTCCGCCGCCCGCACTCCTCATGAGGTCAGGCGGGTCGGTCGTCAGGCAGATTCGCTAGCCGACCCACTGAGGCAGACGGCTGAGTGCTGACCCCGCGTCAGACATGAAGTGAGCCGAATTACTCGGTCCGCCTGAGTATCCGGGCTCAGGCGCGGCCAGCCTGCGCGGCCCATGCTGGCGGCATGGAACGCGAAACTGAGCGGTGGCACCGGCCGCGCCGGCCGGGCATCGAAATCTTCGGCATGGTGGCCGCCGTCGTGCTCACAGTCGGCGGGCTGGTCATCATCGGCACGATCGTGATCTTCTTCGTCGGACTCAGCCACTACGGCAGCAACAAGTGATCGCCCGGATCCGGCTCGTCGTGCTGCTGGCCCGGCCCGCCGTCATCGCGCTTCTCGCCTTTTTTGCCATAACGGGGCTGGCTCAAGCCGGTCAGCCGGACAGCGTACTGAGCCTCGGCCGGGTCCTGGCGGTCGTGATCGGCTTCCTGCTGTTCTCGGTCGCCTGCAACGACCTGGCCGATGAGGCCATCGACCGGATCAACCTGCCGGGCCGGCGGCCGCTCAACGCCGGCGTGGTCACCCGCCGCGGGTTCACTGGCATCGGCCTGGTCGCGGGCATCGTGGCGCTGGCCGCGAGCGCCACGCTGGGCTGGCCCGGCGTACTCGTCACGGCGACCGGAATGCTGATCAGCGCCGCGTACTCGGTGCGCCCGGTCCGGCTGGCTGACCGCGGCGCGCTCGCCTCGCTGCTGCTGCCAGCCTGCTACGTGGCGGTGCCCTACCTGCTGGGCCTGATCGCCGGCGCCCGGACAGAGAACCGGCCCGGCAGCCTGATCCGGCCTGCCGACCTGGCGCTGCTGGGCGGCCTGTACCTGGGATTCGTCGGCCGGATCCTGCTCAAGGACTTCCGCGACGTGCGCGGCGACGCGCTGTTCGGCAAGCGGACCTTCCTGGTCCGGCGCGGACGCGGCCCGACGTGCGCGGTCAGCGCCTGCTTCTGGACCGCCGGAACCTGCCTTATCCTGCTCACCGTCCGGCACCTGTCCCCGGCCCTGCTGGTCGCCGAGGCCGCCTGCAACGCAGCCGCGCTCGGCCTGCTGCATCACCTGTCCCGCGACCGGGGACCGCGCCGTGACGAGCTGCTGATCTCGGCGATCGCGATCGTCGGGCGCGGCATGATCGTCATCCTCGCGGCCCACCTGTCGATGACCGACGCCCGCTGGTCCGCGCTGCGTGCCAGCCTCGTGATCGCCGCCCTGACGGTACTGACCGCAGGCCTGGTGGACTCGATGCTGCGGCACGGGCCCGCCGGGCGGCTGACCCTGACCGACAGCACGTGGGCGCGGCTGGCCACCGCGACCCAGGGAGCTAGCCACGCCCGGAAGGAGCCATCGGCGCAGGCAGCCGCCGGTGCGATGGAGGCTGCTGCGGCCCGGCCAGCGCCAGAAGCCAGCAGGCCGGAAATGACCGTACTGCGCGTAACCTCACCTGCATGACGGAGCGGATGTGGCGGGTGACGGCGCTGTTCCGCGTGGTCACCCTGGTCTACACGGCCGTCCTGATCCTGCACGATGAGACCAGCTACGCGCACCCGGCCGGCGGCCTGGCCGCGCTCGGGGTAATGATCGGCTGGACGGTGGTCACCATCGCCGCCTACTCCCGGCCCGGCGGCCGCACCCGCTGGATGATCGCCGCGGACGTGGCGGTGGCGGTTGCGCTCGTGCTCAGCACGCGCTGGATCGACAGCCCGGAACGGATCAGTCTCGGGATGCCGACGATCCCGTCGTTCTGGGCGGCATCGCCGGTGCTGGCCTGCGCCGTGGCCGGCGGGCCGTGGGCAGGCCTGGGTGGCGCGCTGGCGGTCGCTGCGGCTGACCTGGCCGAACGGCCGCAGCTGTCCCTGGAGAACCCGTTCAGCAACATCGTCCTGCTGCTGATTGCCGGCGGCATCGGCGGCTACATCGTCCGGCTCGGCGTGCAGGCCGAGCAGGCCGTGGCCCGGGTCGCCCGGACCGAGGCGGCCATCGCCGAGCGCGACCGGCTCGCGCGCAGCATTCATGACTCGGTGCTCCAGGTGCTGACGCTGGTCAGCAGCCGCGGCCGGGCTCTCGGCGGGGAGGCAGCCGAACTCGGGGCCCTGGCGGCCGAGCAGGAGTCTGCGCTGCGACGCCTGGTGACCAGCAGCGCGGCTGCGGTTCCGGCCCCGGCTGCGGGCGGTATCGGGATCGGCCCGGCCATCGGGCCAGGCCCGGCGACCGGAGCGGCCCGGGGGGCGGGAACAGCCGACCTGCGGGAGTTCATCGAGCAGCTCGGCAGCTCCCGGGTCACCGTGTCCTGCCCGGCGACCGCCGTGCTGCTGCCGGCGTCGGCGACGGCTGCACTGAGCGGCGCGACGGCCGCCGCGCTCGACAACGTGCGGCGGCATGCCGGGCCGGAGGCACTCGCCTGGGTCCTGGTCGAGGACGAGGGCCAGGTAGTGCGGGTCAGCATCCGGGATGACGGCCCCGGCTTCGCGGACGGCCGGCTGGTGCAGGCTGCGGCAGCTGGCCGGCTCGGCGTCTCGCAGTCGATTATCGGGCGGATCCTCCAGGCTGGCGGCACGGCACACGTGACGTCGGCGCCCGGCGCGGGGACGGAGGTAGACCTTGTCGTCCCGCGGCCCTGACCAGCGCGGTCCTGACTCGCCCGGCATGGACAGGCCGGGCCCAGGCCGGCCAGGCACGGGCAGGTCCGGCCCGGGCGGATCAGGCGCGGACAGGTCCGGCACAGGCCGGCCCGGCACGAACGTATCCGGCCGTGATCTAGCGGGCCGGAGCGGACCGGTCCGCGTGCTGGTCGTGGATGACCATCCGATCTGGCGCAACGCGGCGGCCAGGGACCTGGCCGAGGCCGGCTTCGACGTGGTGGGGACGGCCGGCGATGGCGCTCAGGCGCTCCGCGTGGCGGCAGCGACGCGGCCCCGGGTGGTACTGCTCGACCTGCATCTGCCCGACCTGCCCGGCGCGGATGTCATCCGCGGGCTGCTGTCCGCCGACGCCGGGATCCGGGTGCTGATGCTGTCGGCCAGCGGCGAGCCGCAGGACGTGCTGGACGCGGTGACGGCCGGCGCCTGCGGCTATCTGCTGAAGTCCGCCCAGCTGACCGAGCTGGTCGCCGGAGTCCGGGCCACGGCGGCCGGCCAGGCCGTGTTCACGCCGGGCCTGGCCGGGCTGGTCCTGGGCGAGTACCGCCGGCTGGCCAGCGACCCTGGCCCGGCCGCCGGATCCCGGGCCGCCCGGTCAGCCCCCAGCGGCAGAACCGCCGGCGGCGCCGGGGCCGCCTCCGCCCCGATGCTGACGGACCGGGAGACCGAGATCCTCCGGCTGGTCGCCACGGGCCTGACCTACCCGCAGATCGCTGCCCGGCTGACCTTGTCCACGCGCACGGTCCAGAACCATGTCCAGAACACGCTGAGCAAGCTGCAGCTGCACAACAAGGCTCAGCTGGTTCGCTACGCGCTCGAGCAGGGCGTCGACTAGCCTCGTCCGGCGTCGGCCCATACCGTCTGACCTGCACGATCAAGGAAACTGCGGGCAAGCCCGGTGAATTCGGGCACCAACGTTGAAGCCCGGGGCTCAGGGGTATGGACAGCAGAAGGACTTATGTCCTATTAATTAGATCGGGATAGATCCTAGCCTCCCCGAGAGCTCTAGGGAGTACCAGCCGTGGCCATGCCGGACTTCTTCATCGCGGGTGTCCCCAAGGCCGGGACCACCGCCTTGCACGCTGCCCTCGCCCAGCACCCCGCCCTGTTCATGTCGGCCGTCAAGGAACCGAAGTTCTTCCTGACCGACGGCCCGCCGCCCGCCCAGGGCGGCCCCGGCGATGCCAAGACCTACCGCGAGCATGTCTGGCGCCGGGCGGACTACGAGGCGCTCTTCGAGCCGGCCGTCGCGGGCCAGCTGCGCGGGGAGTCAACTCCGTTCTATCTGTACAGCCGCGACGCCCAGCGGCGGATCCGGGACCAGATTCCCGGCGCCAAGCTCATCGTGGTGCTGCGGGACCCGGCCGAGCGGGCGCACTCGAACTGGACCCACCTGTGGTCGGCCGGCCTGGACCCGGTCGGCGACTTCGTCCAGGCCTGCGCTGAGGAACGCTGCCGCATCGCTGCGGGCTGGGCACCGTTCTGGCACTACACCACGCTGGGCCGGTACGGCGAGCAGCTCGGGCAGCTGTACGAGGTGTTCCCCCGCGAGCAGGTGCTGGTGTTCCGGTACCGGGCGCTGATCGAGAACCCGGCCACGGCGCTGGACCGGGTCTGCGCGTTCCTCGGCGTGCCGCAGGGCGTGCTGGCGGAGATGCCCAGGGAGAACGTGACCGCGCACCCGGACCCGACCCGGCGGCACCGTGCGGTAGCGCGGGCCCTGCGGGCCGGCCATGCCGTCACGGCCGCCCTGCCGGGGCACGCCGGGTCGGGGCTGATCGATCACCTGGAGCGGATCCTGCAGCAGGACGCGGCCCCCCGCAAGCCGCTGACCTGGCAGGAGCGGCAGGCCGTGCTGCCGTACTTCGAGGAAGACATCCGGCTGCTGGAGTCGGTCACGGGCGAGGACTTCAGCGACTGGCGAGCACCGCGCGGCGACTCCGGCGGGCTGGTCGGGGCCCGGCCCACCGGGCAGCGCCAGGCCAGGAACGGGCGCCCCCGCGCCTACTAGTTTCTCGCGCCCCTGCGGCTCGCGGGGCTAGCTCAGGCTGCGCAGCTCGGTACGCAGCTCGTGGGAGCCATCGGCCCGGGTCAGCTCGTAGTACAGCCGCTCGCGGCCGTCGCCGAGATCGACGATGCTGACGTAGCGCAGCCCGCGCCCGCCCTCGGCTGACTCGGCGACGGGCTCCTGGCCGACCGCGGTCAGGGCCGCGGGCCCCGGCCCCATGGCCAGCCCGGTGCGCTCCTCGTAGTTCTCCTCGGCGCTGGCCCGGCCGTCGTAGTAGGCCACCACGCCGCCGGACGTGAACCGGACCGAGCTGACCCGCACCCCGCGGGAGTCCCACGCTCCGCTGCGGCGCCCCAGCGCGACCCCGTGCCAGGTCCAGTCCAGGCCGTCGGGGCTGGTCGCGTACTGGGTGACCATCTGGTCGGCCTGCTCGGGGTCGGCCAGCGGGTGGGTGGACGCCCACAGGTGCCAGGTCCCGTCCTGGTGCAGGATCACCGGGTCCTTGACCGCGGTGGCCCCATCGCCGGGCAGCACGGTCCGCCGGGTTGCCGGGTCGAACGCGCCCGGGTCACCGGCCTCCATGACCTCGACCCGCCAGTGCTTGGTGCCGTGCGTGGCGCAGCTCAGGTACAGCCGCCAGCGGCCATCGGGCAGGGCGACCAGGACGGGCCGCTCCAGCGACTCGCAGTCCATCTGCTCCTTGGTGATCGTCTGGATGGTCGCGAAGCGCTCGCCGTCCGCCGACCGCGCGATAGCCACCGCGTAGCCGCGGCCGTGCCCGATCGGCTTGCGCAGCCGGTAGGCCAGGAAGATCTCATCGCCCCGGCGGATCGCGCTCGGCGCGCCCACCCAGTTCCCGGCCCCGCTGACCGGCGGGGTGATCGCGATGACCGAGCTCTCCGGCTGGAGGGGCAGGACGGCGAGGGGCGAGGTGGCGGCCTGAGCCACCGTTTTCCGGCTACTAATCACTATCAAAACAATAGGACATGCAGGTCCCGGGCGTGGGCAAGATCGCCCGGGTCGTCCCCCGTGTCGCCAACATGAGACACCAGACCAAACGGGACTCGTGGCTGGTCCGGCCGTCAGGACGGGCCGCCGGCCAGGGCGCGAGCCGAAGGGGCGCGCCGGCGCCTGGACTGAGGAGCCTGCGACGAGGGAAGGCGCCGGCTCGCAGCGCCCCCGCAGGCGAGTGGGAACACTGATCGCGCCCGCGGCGCCAGCTCCCGTATCGTGCGCATAGACCGATATTTCGGGTGTAGATCGTGGGAGCGAGATGCCTCTTCGCAGCAGCCAGTGGTACGGCGGGCAGGACCGCAACGGCTACCTCCACCGGGCCTGGATGCGCCGCGGCCTGCCCGGCTCGGCGTTCACCGGCCGCCCGCAGATCGCGATCGCCAACACTGCCTCCGACCTGACGCCGTGCAACCTGCACCTGACCGACGTGGCCGAGAGCGTCAAGCAGGGGGTCTGGGAGGCCGGCGGCATCCCGCTGAACCTGCCGATGGTCTCACTGGGCGAGACGAATCTCCGGCCGACGGCGATGCTGTTCCGCAACATGGCCGCGATGGCCGCCGAGGAAATGCTGCGGGCCAACCCGGTCGACGGCGCCGTGCTGCTCGGCGGCTGCGATAAGACCATCCCGTCCCTGGTCATGGGCACCGCCTCAGTTGACCTGCCGGCCCTGGTGGTCCCCGGCGGGCCGATGCTGAACGGCACCTTCCGCGGCGTCGCGCTGGGCTGCGGCACGGACGTGTGGCGGCTGAGCGAGGAAGTGCGGGCCGGCACGATGTCGGAGCGGGACTTCCTGGACTCCGAGTCGGCCATGATCCGCAGCCGGGGGCACTGCAACACGATGGGCACGGCCTCCACGATGGGCCTGCTCACCGAGGTGCTCGGCCTCACCGTGCCCGGCACCGCCGGCCTGCCGGCCCCGGACAGCCGCCTGCTGGAGCGCGCGCACGAGGCCGGCCGGCTGGCGGTAGAGCTGGCCACCGAGGGCCGGCGGCTGAGCCAGGTGGTCTCGGCGGGCTCGTTCCGCAATGCCATCGTCGCGCTGGCCGCGCTGGGCGGATCCACGAACGCCGTAGTGCACCTGCTGGCCATGGCCGGCCGGCTGGGGGTACCCCTGACGCTAGACGACTTCGACAAGTACGGCGCCGGGGTGCCGCTGCTGGTGGACCTGCAGCCGTCCGGGCGGTTCCTGATGGAGGACTTCCACCGGGCCGGCGGCCTGCAGGCGGTGCTGCGCGAGATCGCTGACCGGCTGGATCCTGAGGCGCTGACAGTGACCGGACGGCCGCTGGTCGACTATCTCGGCGAGGCCAGGATCTGGGATCCGGAGGTCATCCGGGCGGGCGGGACGCCGCTGCAGGACAGCGCCGGGATCGCCGTGCTGCGCGGCAACCTGGCCCCGGGCGGCGCCATCATCAAGCCCGCGGCCGCCACGCCGGAACTGCTGCAGCACCGCGGCCGGGCCATGGTGTTCGACTCGATCGAGGACCTGCACGCCCGCATCGATGACCCGGACCTGGACGTCGACGAGAACTCGGTCCTGGTGCTGCGCGGCTGCGGGCCGAAGGGCTACCCCGGCATGCCGGAGGTATCGAACATGCCGCTGCCGGCCAAGCTGCTCCAGCGCGGCGTGCGGGACATGGTCCGCATCTGCGACGGGCGGATGAGCGGTACCGCGTACGGGACGGTGGTGCTGCACGTCGCGCCCGAGGCGGCGGCGGGCGGCCCGCTGGCCCTGGTCCGGACCGGCGACTGGATCAGCCTGGACGTGGCCGGGCGACGGCTGACCGTCGAGGTGCCCGACGGCGAGCTGGCCGCGCGGACGCCGCCGGCCGCGCTGACCGACGCGCTGGCCCGGCCGCGGCGCGGCTGGGAGCACCTGTACGTGACCACGGTGCAGGGCGCGGACACTGGCGCTGACCTCGACTTCCTGGTCGGCGGCAGCGGCGATGCGGTCACCCGCGAGTCGCATTAGGCGTTGGCCCGGGGCCGTCCCTGGAACCCCCGGCGCTGGGGCGTCCCGCCTCTCAACCCCGCCGTGGCCCTATTTAGCTAATGCTCGTTAGTGATACAGTCGCAGCATGGAGGAGCACAGCCACCAGGGCCTCGCTGCGGTCAGCTGCCTGGACGACCCGGTGCGCCGCCGCCTGTATGAGTACGTGGCCGCCCGCCCGCAGCCGGTCGGGCGGGACGAGGCCGCCGCGGCGGCCGGAGTCGGCCGTCCGCTGGCCGCCTACCACCTCGACAAGCTCGTCAGCCTGGGCCTGCTGACGGCGTCCTTCCAGCGGGCCAGCGGCCGGGGCGGACCCGGCGCGGGCCGTCCGGCCAAGCGCTACGCCCGGTCGGCCAGCGAGTTCTCGGTCAGCGTGCCGCCGCGCGACTACGAGCTGGCCGCGCGCCTGCTGGCCGCGGCCGTGGCATCCGACTGCGGCGGCACCAGCCGGACGGCGCTGCAGGCAGCGGCCCGCCGGTTCGGGTCCACCATCGCTCCGGCCCCGGTTGCGCCGGCCGGCGCCCCGGACGGCACCGGACCGGCCGCGCCGGGGGCGCCCCCGGCCGAACCCAGCGCGGCCCCGGCCGAACCCAGCGGGCCCCCGGCCGGACCGGGCGCGCCGCCGACCGGGCCTGCCGCGGCGCCGGAGGCCAGCGCGGCGGCGAGCGCGGCGCTGACCGCGCTGCGGGCGCACGGGTATGAGCCGTGGCGCGAGAGCGACGGCACCATCCGGCTGCGCAACTGCCCGTTCCACCAGCTGGCCGCCGAGCACCGCGAGGTCGTCTGCGGCATGAACCTGGCACTGATCGAAGGGCTTGTCGCGGGGCTGGCGACGAGCGAGCTGCAGCCGTCGCTGGAACCCCGGCCCGGCTGCTGCTGCGTCGCCATCGGAACCGGCAGTCCGTCAGCGGCTGCCCCAAAGACTGGAGAATCATGACGCACGAGCTCACCCTGGAGCCCGCCGATCCCGACCTGCTGGCAGCCGGCCCGATCGGCCCGGTGCAGGCCGTCGGCGGAGCAGCCGAGCCCGGCTCAGCAGCACGGCGCCGGCCGGACCTGCGCATCGCCGGCGAGCGCCCGGACATCGACCTGCCGGCCGCGCAGCGGGCCGCCGCTGACTTCCTGGCCGCGCTGGGCGTCGAGGTCGGCGCCGAAGAACTGCGCGAGACGCCGGCCCGGATGGCGCGTGCGTATGCCGAGCTGTTCAGCGCCGAGGACTTCCAGCTCACCACGTTCCCCAACGACGAGGGCTACGACGAGCTGGTGCTGGCCCGCGACATCCCGTTCCGGACCGTCTGCGAGCATCACCTGCTGCCCTTCGCCGGCATCGCGCACGTCGGCTACCTGCCCGGCGAGCGCATTCTCGGCCTGTCCAAGCTGGCCCGGATCGTCGGGCACTTCGCCGCCCGGCCCCAGGTCCAGGAACGGCTGACCAAGCAGGTCGCTGACTGCCTCACCGAGCACCTGAGCCCCCGCGGGGCCGGCGTGGTGCTGGAGGCCGAGCACACCTGCATGACGCTGCGCGGCGTGCGCGCCCTGGGCGCGCGGACGGTCACCTCGTCGCTGTCGGGCACGCTGCGCTCCGACCCGCGCTCGCGCGCAGAGTTCTTCGCCCTGACCGGGGTGCCGGGATAGACCAGGGTGCCGGGAACGCCGGCGCCGCTACGCACATCAGACAACCAGGGGCCACAGGGGAGGCGACGATCATGACCGATCCGCTCACCGCGCTAACTCAGGCCGGAGTGTCGATCTGGCTGGATGACCTAAGCCGGGACCGGCTCGTATCCGGCAGCCTGGCGGAGCTGGCCGCCCGCGACCACGTGACGGGGGTGACCACTAACCCCAGCATCTTCGCGGCGGCCATCGCCCGCAGCGGCGACGGCCACGACAGTGCCTACGCCGCGCAGCTCGCCGACCTGGCCGAGCGCGGCATCAGCGTGCACGAGGCGCTGCGCGCCCTCACCACCTTCGACGTGCGCTGGGCCTGTGACGTGCTGCGCCCGGCCTACGACGCCAGCGGCGGCGTGGACGGGCGGGTGTCGATCGAGGTCGACCCCCGGCTCGCGCATAACACCGCGGCCACCACCGCCGAGGCCCGCGCGCTGTGGTGGATGGTGGACCGCCCCAACCTGTTCATCAAGATCCCGGCCGCCCGCCAGGGGCTGCCCGCAATAGCCGACTGCCTGGCCGAGGGCATCAGCATCAACGTCACGCTGATCTTCTCGCTGCACCGCTACGACGAGGTGATGGAGGCGTTCCTGGACGGCATGGAGCGTGCCCGGCAGGCCGGGCACGACCTGTCGAAGATGGCCTCGGTCGCCTCGTTCTTCGTGTCCCGGGTCGACACCGAGGTGGACGCCCGGCTGGACAAGATCGGGACCAGCGAGGCGGCGGTGCTGCGCGGCCGGGCCGCTATCGCCAATGCCCGGCTGGCCTACCAGCGCTACGAGCAGGTGATCGCGACCCCGCGGTGGCAGGCCCTGCAGGCGGCCGGCGCCCGGCCGCAGCGGCCGCTGTGGGCCTCGACCTCGGTCAAGGACCCGGCCTACCCCGGCACCCGGTATGTCACCGAGCTCGTCGCGCCCGGCGTCGTGAACACCATTCCCGAGGCCACCCTCCGGCTGGTCGCTGATCAGGGCGAGGTGCCGGCCGACTCGGTGCGCGGCCGGTACGCCGACGCGCAGGAGGTCCTGGACCGGCTGGCCGAGATCGGCATCTCCTATGACGACGTCGTGCAGCAGCTGGAAGACGAGGGCGTCGCCAAGTTCGACGGCGCGTGGGCGCAGCTCGGCGAGCGCCTGGCCAGCACTCTGCAGTCCCGGTAGTTACCGCAGCCATCCCCAGCGCAGAGGAGCTGACCAGAAATGAGCTCAGACGGAAATTACCTGATCGCCGGCGGCGGCCTGGGCGGCGCCAAGGCCGCGCAGGCCCTGCGGGAGGCAGGATTCGAGGGCCCGCTGGTCCTGGTCGGCGCCGAGACCGAGCTGCCCTACGAGCGCCCGCCGCTGTCCAAGGACTACCTGCAGGGCAAGGCCGAGCGTGACTCGATCTTCGTCCACCCCCGGGACTGGTACGCCGACAACAACGTCGACCTGCGGCTGGGCTCGGCCGTGACCAGCATCGACCGCTCCGCGCACCAGGTCACGCTGGCCGACGGCAGCCACGTCGGCTACGGCAAGCTGCTGCTCGTCACCGGGTCCTCGCCGCGGCGGCTGCCGGTGCCCGGGGCCGCGATGGACGGCGTGCTGACCCTGCGCACGGTGGGTGACAGCGACAAGATCAAGGCCGCGTTCCGCGACGGGGCACAGGTCGTGGTCATCGGCGCCGGCTGGATCGGCCTGGAGACCGCCGCCGCCGCGCGGGCGGCCGGGGCGTCGGTGACCGTCCTGGAATCCGCCGGGCTGCCGCTGCTGCGCGTGCTCGGCCCCGAGGTCGCGCAGGTCTTCGCGGGCCTGCATCGCGAGCACGGCGTGGATCTGCGCTGCGGCGTGCAGGTGGCTGAGATCACCGGCGCGGACGGCCGGGCCGACGGGGTGCTGCTGGCCGACGGCACGCACATCCCGGCCGACGCCATCATCGCCGGCGTCGGTATCACGCCGAACACCCAGCTCGCCGCGGCCGCCCACCTGGCCGTCGACAACGGCATCCGGGTGGATGAGCAGCTGCGCACCGCCGACCCCGACATTTTCGCGGCCGGCGACGTGGCCAGCGCATTCCATCCGCTGCTGGGCAGCCACATCCGCGTCGAGCACTGGGCGAACGCGCTGCACCAGCCGCAGGCCGCCGCCCGGGCCATGCTCGGCCAGCCCGTTTCCTACGACCGGATCCCGTACTTCTACACCGACCAGTACGACCTGGGCATGGAGTACACCGGGTACACCGAGCCCGGCGGCTACGACAAGGTCGTGTTCCGCGGCGACGTCGCGGCCCGGGAGTTCGTGGCGTTCTGGCTCGGCGACGGCGGCCGGGTGCTGGCCGGCATGAACGTCAACGTGTGGGACGTGACCGAGCCCATCGGGGCCCTGGTGCGGTCCCGGCGGCCGGTCAGCGCCGAGGTCCTGAGCGACCCGAAGATCCCCCTGGAGGATGTGCTGGACCGGTGACCGGCATCGAGCAGGTCAGGGAGATTGCCCTGAGCCTGCCCGAGGCCACCGAGGAACCGCATTTCGACATGACCTCGTTCCGAGTGAAAGGAAAGATCTTCGCCACCGTGCCCCCGGACGAGACCCGCCTGCACGTCTTCGTCGACGAGGCCGCAGCCGAGGCGAGCGTGGCCGAGGACCCGGCGGCATTCGAGCTGCTGCGCTGGGGGCAGCGGGTGGCGGGCGTACGCGCCCGGCTCGACGCGGTAGACCCGGAGCGCGTCCGGGAACTGCTGACGGACTCCTGGCGGCGGCGGGCACCGCGTCGCCTGGTCGCCGGCTACGACCAGGGCCGCCCGGCCTGACGGTGGCATCATCGGGCTCATGGTCGAGATTGAGCTGGTCACGGGCGACATCACCGCCGAGCAGGTGGATGCCATCGTCAACGCGGCCAATCAGTCGCTGCGCGGCGGCGGCGGGGTGGACGGGGCGATCCACCGGGCAGCCGGATCGCGGCTGGCCCGGGCGGGCGCAGCCATCGCGCCCTGCCGTCCCGGCGACGCCGTGGCCACCCCGGCGTTTGACCTGGAGCCGGGGATCCGGCACGTCATCCATGCCGTCGGGCCCGTCTGGCGGGGCGGCGACCAGGACGAGGCCGAGGTGCTGGCCTCGTGCTACCGGCGCAGCCTGGCCGTCGCCGACGAGCTGGGCGCGCGCACCGTGGCGTTCCCGGCCATCTCGACGGGCATCTACGGCTTCCCGGCCGGCCTGGCCGCGCAGATCGCCGTGGCGACCATCCGGTCCGCGCCGACCGCGGTGCAGCGAGTCCGCCTGGTCGCCTTTGACCAGGCCACGCACTACGTGCTGGAGGCGGCGCTGGACGGGGCTGACGGCTGAGACGGATCGCAGTTGCCGGGTTCCGGCAACTGCCAGCCCGTCCTGCCCCGCCGTAGCGGCCCTGGCCCCGGCGCCGGAGGCCGGCTTAGGCTGATCCAAAGCGCGGGGGTGCTCATGGGCCAGGTTGCGGGGCGGCGGATGACCGCCGAGATCGACGGCGACTTCGTGGTGTTCCTGATCGGCGCCCGCCTGGACAAGCTCCACCCGGTGCGCAGCTTCCTGGATCTGGGCGGCCGCCGCGGCATGAAGCACATGCTGGACTACCTCGTCGCCCGTCCCGACAAGGGACTGCTCGGCTACCAGATGGGCCTGCCGGTCATCGTGCAGTACTGGCGGTCCTTCGAGCACCTGGAGGCATTCGCCCGCGACGACAGCGACCCGCACCTGGAGGTGTGGCGGCGCTACTGGCGCCGGGTCGGGACCAGCCCGCGGACCGGGATCTGGCATGAGACCTACCTGGTCCGGGCCGGCGAGTACGAGGCCGTCTACGGCAACATGGCGCCGTTCGGCCTGGCCCGGGCCGGCCGGATGGTTCCGGTGTCGGAGTCATCACGAGCCCGCGGCCGGCTCAAGGCCGCACCGAGCGGGAGCGCAGCGCCGGAGCAGGAGCCGCTGCGCGGGCGGACTCATCTGCGGTAGGCCGCCTTCTGGCCAGCGAACTCGTCGAAGTCGCCCTGGTCGGCCATCTCGCCGAGCCTGGCCAGAGCACCAAGCCGGACCAGTCGCCGACCGACCTCGCGAAGCGCCGCGTTGACGGTGTCCGTCTCCGTCGTTGTTCCCAGTACTTCAGCAGCCACGGCCAGCGCTTCCTGATCGATATCGATGGACATCCTGACCATCGCCATGAGCTCATCCCTCCGCCCAGTCGCCCGAATCCCGATACCCCTGGATTCTCCGCCTCGATAGTGATATTTCGCCTCTTTCCTCGGGCGCGGATCGGACATACGGTCGGAAATAGCACCGTGCGCGATGTTCCGCCCCGGACTATCCCGCAGCTCCCGGACGGGCCGCGCCGACAACGCTCCGCGGAGGTGGGCCGGCATGCAGGCAGCATCAGGAAACTCGTGGTCAGCACGGTGGCGGAGGCTGCCGGCCGTCGCGGCACTGGCCGCAGTGCTGCCGCTGACCGCGGCCTTCACCGCGCCGCGCTTAGCGGCCGCTCCCCCGGCTCCGGCCACAGCCCGGCTCACCGCGCACCTGACGCCGGGCGGACCTGTCGTCCGCACCCGGGACGGGCAGCTGCAGGGCAAGTATGCCGAGGGAATCGACCAGTTCCTCGGCATCCGGTACGCCGCCCCGCCGGTCGCGGCGCTGCGCTGGCAGGCGCCGCAGCCGGCCCGGCCGTGGCGGGGCGTCCGCCCGGCGACCAGCTACGGCCACCGGTGCCCGCAGCTGGCCAGCGGCAACGGGCCGCGCGAGGACACCGAGGACTGCCTGTTCCTGAACGTCTTCGCCCCGGCTGGCGGCCACCCGGCGGGCGCCGGGCACGGTCCTGGCCGCGGGCTGCCGGTCCTGGTCATGATTCACGGCGGCGGGCTCAGCAACGGCGCCGGCGACCAGCACGACGGCTCGCTGATCGTGAGTACCGATCACATCATCGTGGTCTCGATCAACTACCGGCTCGGCGTATTCGGCTTCCTGGACGTCCCCGGCCTGAGTCGCTCGCCGCTCACCGCCAGCGGCAACTTCGGCCTGCTGGATCAGGAGGCCGCGCTGCGCTGGGTGCACGCCAACATCGCTGCCTTCGGCGGCAACCCGGGCCGGGTCACCATTGCCGGGGAGTCCGCCGGCGGCTGGTCAGTCTGCGCGCTGCTGACCTCGCCGCCCGCTCGCGGGCTGTTCGACGGCGCGATCACGGAAAGCGGCAGCTGCGCCTCGCAGACCCGCGACGCCGCGCAGTCCGCCGGGCTGGGCTTCGCCGCCCAGGCCGGCTGCCCGACGGCTGCCACCGCCGCGTCCTGCCTGCGGGGCCTGCCCGAGGCCACGCTGCTGTCGGCCAGCGCCAGCTTCCAGCCGCTGTTCGTGTCCGGCGGGCCGGAGCTGCCGGCGGCGCCAGCGTCCGCCGTCGCCGATGGCCGCTACGCGAAAGTCCCGCTGCTGATGGGGACCAACCACGACGAGGGCCGGACCTTCACCCAGGGCTTCGCCTACGAGACGGAGCAGCAGTACATCCAGCAGGTGGACCAGCAGTACGGGGCACAGGCTCCGGCTGTCCTCGCCCACTACCCGTGGAGCGCTTACCCCGTCCCGTACACCGCCGCCTACGCGCTCGGCGCGATCTGGACCGACAGCGGCTTCCTGACCGGGATCGGCGGCTGCCCGACGCAGAACCTGGCCGCCACCTTCGCCCGGCAATCGCCGACCTTCTTCTACCAGTTCGACGACCGGCACGCGCCGGCGCTGAACCAGGACGTGCCGGGCTACCAGTGGGGCGCCGGGCACGCTATGGAGCTGGCCTACCTGTGGCCCAGCTTCGGCAACGGCTACTCGCTGTATGACCTGCTCACCCCGGCCCAGCTGCAGCTGTCCGGGCAGATGGTGCGGTGGTGGGGCGCCTTCACCCGGCTCGGCGTACCCGCCGCACCGGGCCAGCCGGCCTGGCCGTCGTATGCCAGCGGGCGGCTGATGTCGCTGCGTCCCGGCGACCGCAGCCGGATGATCCCGGCGGGCACGTTCGCCGCCGAGCACCAGTGCGCGTTCTGGAACGCCCAGCCAGCCGGCTAGCGCCGGCCCGGACCTGCGCGGCATCGATGCCGCTCGCCAGTGCGGACCAGGCGGCGCGGACGGAGAAAGCAGCACGTCTGCGTGCTTTCCGGGCATCATGACTGCCTGGTAGCGCTCTACACTCCGGTCGTGGACCATTCCGCCGGGGCGGCGCTGGAGCGGCCGCGGGTGACCTCGCTGCTGTCGGCTGCCTGGCAGCGGCGGGCCACGCTGGTCGTGGCGGGCGGCGGGTACGGCAAGACCACCGCCCTGCGCGGCGTCGCGGCCCTGGGGGCGTCCAGCTGGGTGACGCTGCGGCCCGCTGACGGGCTCACCGAGACGCTTTCCGCCCGGCTGGCCGCCGCGCTGGGGGCGCCCGAGGACCCGTCGGCGCTGGCCGCGGCCACCGGGGCGGATGACCGGCGGGGCCTGGCCGAGCGGCGGGCGGCGCTGCTGTGCGGGCTGGCCGAGCAGCGGCCGGGTGAGCTGCTCCTGGTGCTGGATGACCTGGAGTCAGCGGGCGACGACGACGCGGTCGGCGAGCTGCTGCGGGTGCTGTGCCTGCAGGCTCCGCCGCAGTTGCACGTGGTGCTGTGCGGCCGGCGGATCACCGCACCGGGGCTGGGCACTGCCCGCGGCCGCGGCGAGGTCCTCGAGGTGACCGCGCCGGACCTGGCCTTCACCGTCGAGGAGACCGGGCGGCTGCTGACGGCCCGGCTGGGGCCGGAGGCAGCGCCGATGGCGGACCGCTGCTGCGCGCTGACCGGCGGCTGGGCGGCCGCGTTGCAGCTGCTGATCGACCGCCTGGGCCGGCTGGCACCGGGTGAGCGAGCCCGGGCTCTGGACCGGCTGGGCCAGCAGGGCGCGCGGCTGTGGCGGACCTTCGCCGACGAGCTGGTTGCCGGTGAGCCCGACCGAACCCGCCGGATCCTCGCTGTCGCCTGGGCCGGCCACCGGGTCAGCGCCCGGCTGCTGGCGGCCGCGGGGCTCCCGGGCGCCGCCGCCGACCTGGACAGCCTGCAGCAGCGCGGCCTGCTGGTCGAGGCCGGGGACGCCGGGGCGCTCGCGCTGTCCCCGGTGCTGGCCGACAGCGCCGCCGGCCAGCTGGCCAGCCTGGAGGCGGACGCCCTGCGGGAAACAGCGGCCGCCTGGTTCGAGGAGCAGGATCTTCTCGAGGAGGCCCTGGAGTGCCGCTTTGACGCCGGCCCGGACGGGGCGCGGGCCTTCGTGTCGCGCTGCGGCCCGGCGCTGGTGCGGCGCGGCGGCGCGGCCCGGCTGGCGGAGCTGCTGCGCCGCCACGGCACCGGCGCCGACCCGGCCCTGGACGCGGTGCTGGCTGAGGCGCTGCAAGCCGTCGGTGACTGGGACGGCGCCATTGAGCTGTTCTCGCGGCTGCAGCACGCCGCCGGCCCGCGCGGCCTGCCGCCGGCCGTGGCCTGGCGCTTCGGGGTCCTGCTGTACCTGCGCGGCCAGTCCGCCCGGGCGCTGCAGATGCTGGCGGCCGCGCACTCCCCCGAGCTGGTCAGCGCAGACGACGCGCTGGTGTCGGCGTTCCTCAGCACCACCTGGTGGAGCCGCGGTGACATCGACGCCGCCGATGCCCTCGCCCGGGTTGCGGTGCGGCAGGCCGAGGCCAGCGCCGACGGCTGCGCCCGGGCCGCGGCGTACGTCGCGGAGGCCCTGGTCGCCGCGGGCCGCGGCCAGCGGGACCGCAACGAGCAGGCCTACCGGCGCGCGCTGGCGGCCGCCACCGAGGCAGGCGACCGCGTCCAGCTGGCCCGGATCCACGCCAATCTGTCCTCGCGGGCGCTGGAAGAAGGCGACTACGGCCAGGCCGTGACCGAGGCAGGCCGGGCGCTGTCCACCGGTGCCAGTCACCGGTACTTCTCCGCGCTGGCGCTGTCCAACAAGGCCGAGGCGCACCTGTGCCTGGGCGAGCTGGACGACGCCCGCGAGGCGCTCAGCGAGGCGCTCGCCACCTACGCGGCCCTCGGCTCGCTGGATGCTGCGGTGCCCCAGCTTCTGCTCGCCGAGCTGTACCGGCAGACCGGCAACCTGGCCCGGGCGCGCAGCGCGTACGAGCGCGCCCGCGGACTGGCCGAGGAGAACGGCGACATCCACACGCAGGTACACGTGCTGTGCGGGCTGGCCCGGACGCTGGCCGCTGACGACCTGGACGGGGCGCGGCAGGCCGCGGCCGCTGCGGTCGAGCGGGCCACCAGCCTGGAGCTCGCTGCCGCGCTGTGCGCCCGGGCCGAGGTCGAGCTGCGGGCCGGGCAGCACGAGGCGGCGCGGGCGCTGGCCGGGCAGGCCGAGGCGCAGGCCCGGCGCACCCGGGACCGGGCCGCGCTGGCCGAGGCCCTGGAACTGCGCGGCGCCGCCGCCGTGCCGCCCGCCCAGGAGCAGCTGGAGGCGGCCGTCGAGCTGTGGGAGGACGTCGGGAACCCGGTCGCGGCCACCCGGGTCCGGCTGGCCCTGGCCACCGAGCGCGGGCTAGCCGCCGCGGCCCGCGACGCCCGGCGGCAGCTGGCCGACCTCGGCGTCGCCGCCGGCATCGGCGCGGCCGGGCTGCTGGCAGCACGCGGCGAGGCCGCCTCCGAGGTCGCGATCGTCACGCTGGGCCGGTTCGGGGTGATCCGCGGCGGCCAGCACGTGCCCCGGACCGCCTGGCAGTCACGCAAGGCACGCGACCTGCTCAAGCTGCTCGCCGCCCGCCGCGGGCGGGCCGTCACCCGGGATGCGGCGGCCGAGGCGCTGTGGCCCGGGCCGGTCACCGGGCCGCTCGGCAACCGGCTGTCGGTGGCGCTCAGCACGATTCGCAAGGTCCTGGACCCGGACCGGGCCCGCCCCGCTGACTACTACCTGGTGGCCGACAGCCAGTCGATCGCGCTGCGGCTGGACCACGTGTCGGTGGATGTCGCCGAGTTCCTGGATACCGCGGGACCGGCGCTGGCCGCGGCGGCCGGCCCGGACCCGGCGGCGGCCGAGCCGCTGCTGCAGCGAGCCTGGCGGCTGTACGCGGGCGACTTTCTCGAGGATGACCCGTATGAGGACTGGGCCGTCGAATGCCGCGAGGAGGCCCGGTCCGCAGCCCTGATGGTGCTGCGGCTGCTGGCCCGGCTGGCGGCGGCCCGCGGCAGCGATGAGGTCGCCAGCCAGCACCTCGGCCAGCTCCTGGAGCGCGATCCCTACGACGAGGATGCCTGGCTCGCGCTCGTCGCGGCGCAGCTGCGGCTGCACCGGCACGGGGAAGCCCGGCGGCGGTATGCCGCCTACGCGCGGCGGATGGCCGAGCTCGACGTCGTCCCGGTTCCGCTGGCCGGCGCAGCGGGACGCCAGCCGTAGCCAGCGACCGGACGGCGGCCTTAAGGCTACGGATAAGCCGCCCAAACCCCGGCCCCCGACACTGGGCGCCATGAGGACGTTCATCGTCCGGCTTCACGAGGACACCACCGCGGATGCGGCGAGGGGGCGCATGCGCGGGGTTGTCGATGAGGTCGCGACCGGCCGGCGGGTGACGTTCCGCAGCAGCGAGGAACTGCTGGCGGCACTGGCCGCCGCGCTGACCGCGGACGTCCCGCCGGGCCGGCCGGCCTGCCCGACCTGACCTGGCCACAGCGGCGGCCAGCTGGCACTCCAGGGAGAAGAACTGACATGCGCACCGTACTGATCGTGCTCGCGGGCACCGCGGCACTGGGCCTGACCGCGTGCGGCGGGTCCAGCCCGGCTGGCGACGCCGGCACTAGCGGCGGATCCACGCCATCCGCCGCCACGGCGACCTCGGCGGCGGCGACCTCGCCGCCGGCGGCGTCCAGCCAGTCCGCCGTGGCCACCTCGCTGGACCCCTGCCAGCTGGTCACCAGCTCCGAGGCCTCGGCCCTGGCCGGAACCACCTTCGGGACCGGGCGCGAGGAAACCACCAAGGGCGGCGGCAAGATCTGCGTCTACGGGTATCAGACGACGAACGTCTTCACCGTGGAAGTCGGCCAGGACCAGTCCAGCTCCGACGCGCAGGCCCAGTGGTCATCGGCCGAGGCCCAGGCGCGCAAGCTGCTCCAGCGCAAGGTCCCGGCCGGGATCACCGTCAACGTGCAGACCGCGGATGTCTCCGGCCTCGGCGACAAGGCGGCCACGGTGTACTCCAGGAACAGCATCGCCGGCCGCAAGTTCGGCATCAGCGGCATCTACCTGCTCAAGGGCGCGACCTTCGTGGCGTTCCAGGACCTGCTGCTCGGGGGCGCGCCGCCGAGCACCTCAGCGCTGCAAGCCCAGGCCCGGACCACCTTGTCGCGAGTGACGTAGCCGGCCGTCAGGCCTCGGCGCCGGCGCGCCGGGGCCTGACCCCGGCCGGCCGGGCACCGCCCTGGTAGAAACGACAGATGCCTGGCGACGACGACCTGATCATTACCTTCCTGGCCGCCCAGCGCGCCTTCGGTGAGCGGGTCCACGCCGTGGCCGAGGGCCAGTGGGCGCGTCCCACGCCGGACCGGGAGTGGAGCGTCACGGACCTGGTCTGGCACCTCGTGGACGAGCACCGCTGGGCGGAGCCGCTGCTGAGCGGCGTCGACATGGACGCCGCCGGGGCCGTCGTGGCTGACCTGTACCCGGCGCCGGCCGGGCCGGGCGGACCCGATCTGGTGCGCGAGTGGGACATCGCCTCGACCCAGTCGGCCGGCGCCTTCCGCGCCTACGGCGCGCTGGCCGGCACGGTGCACATCGGCCGCGGCCGGGCCCCGGCACCGGAGTACCTGGCCGAGATGAACCTCGACCTGGTCGTGCATGCCTGGGACCTGGGCACCGCCATCGGCTACCCGGTGCCGCTGCCTGCTGACGTGGCCGCGGCCGTCTACGGCGAAGCGCAGGCGATCGTGGACCGGACGCCCCGCGGGATGTTCGCCGACCCGGTCGGGATCCCGGACGGCGCACCGCTTCTCGACCGGCTCGTGGCGCTCACCGGCCGCGACCCGGTCTAACGCGCAGCCCGGCTGGCCTGCCCTGACCTGCGCGCGTTAGCTGCCGCGCGCCACCCGGCAGCCGGGGCCGCGCGAGCGTAGGGTCGGGCAGCGGCTGGGATGCGGCCGGCCGGGAGCCGGTCTGCGGGGTGCAATCGGGGGCGCGACATGGACGACATCACTCGCCGGGCTGCGCTCGGCATGAGCGGCCGGGCAGTCCTGGTCGCCGGCGCCGGCGGCGCGTTGCTGACCCGGCCGGATCGCCCGGCGCGGCGGGCTCAGCCCGCCCGGCGGGCGCCGGACTGGGCCGCGCTGGCCCGCCAGCTCCGCGGGCCGCTGCTGCGGCCGGGCGACCGCGGGTACGCGGCGGCCAGCCTGCCCTACAACAAGCGGTACGCCGGCATCCGGCCCGAGGGCGTCGCGCTGTGCGCGGACACCGCCGACGTGCAGGCCGCGCTGCGGTGGGCCCGCCGGTTCGGCGTCCCGTTCGCGGCCCGGTCAGGCGGGCACAGCTACGGCGGCTACAGCACCAGCCACGGCCTGGTCATCTCGCTGGCCCGGATGAACCAGGTCCGGGTCGACACCGGGTCCATGACGATCCGCGCCGGGGCCGGCGCCCGCAACCGGGATCTGTACGCCGCGTTAGCCGGGACCAGCGTGGCGGTGCCGAGCGGCCGCTGCCCGACGGTGGCCGTCAGCGGGCTGCTGCTGGGCGGCGGCTTCGGGTTCAGCAGCCGGCACCTGGGGCTGACCTGCGACCACCTGCTGCGCACCGAGGTGGTCACCGCGGCGGGCGAGGTGCTGCAGGTCAGCGCGCAGTCCCACCCGGACCTGTTCTGGGCCTGCCAGGGCGGAGGCGGCGGCAACTTCGGCATCAATACCGGCTACGCGCTGCGCGCCGCGCAGGTCGGCAACGTCTCGGTCTACCAGCTCGACTGGGCCTGGCCGCAGGCGCGCGCCGCGGTGACCAGCATGCTCGGGCTGATGTCGCAGGCCCCGGACACCCTGTCGTGCCGGCTGGGCCTGGACGTGAGCGGCGGCGGCCCGGTCACCGGCGGCCGCGCCAAGCGCGGCGTCTCGGCACTGGGCCTGTACTTCGGCCCGAGCCGCGAGCTGGCCGGGCTGCTGGGGCCGGTGCTGGCCGCGGCCTGGCCGGCCCGCCAGCAGATCGAGGACCGCAGCTACACCCGGGCCCAGGCCTTCCTCGCGCACAGCGCGCCCGCCGGGAAGTTCGCCTCCAAGTCCCGCTACCTGGCTCAGGCCCTGCCGGAGGCCGGCCTCGACACGGCGCTGGACTGGATCGAGCGCTGGCCCGGCAGTTCCAATCCGGGCGGCGGCGGGCTCACCATGTTCGCCTGGGGCGGCGCGATCAACCGGGTCGACCCGGCCACCACCGCCTTCGTGCACCGGGACGCGGCGTTCCTGACCGACCAGGAGTTCACCTGGACCGCCCGCGACGACCAGCGCACCGTGTCGGCCGGCCTGGACTGGCTGGCCGGCGGCTATCACCAGCTCGCCCCGTTCGGCACCCGGCAGGCCTACCAGAACTTCATCGACCCGTCCCTGAAGGACTGGCGCTCGGCCTACTACGGGACCAATCTCCCGCGGCTGTCGCGGGTCAAGCACCGCTACGACCCCGACGACGTATTCACCTTCGCCCAGGCGGTCCCCGAGCCACCCCGGTAGCGGCGCTTACCGGCGGCGGGCGCCGGCACCCAGGAGCTGATGCGGGTTGGTGATCACCTTGTCCAGGATGTCGATGGCGGCGCCGCGCGCTGCGGCCATGAACCCCAGGTCCGAGGTGGTCAGCTCGCAGCCCGCCGAGGCCGGGGCGAGCAGCCCCGCCCGCAGGGACGCACGCGCCGGGGGCAGGACCCACTCGGCGAGGGCGGTGAAGTAGCCGCCGAGGATGATCACTTCCGGGTTCACGATCTTGGCGATGTTCGCCGCGCCGATACCGAGGTAGCGGCCGAGCTCGGCCAGGGCGGCCAGGACCCGGCGGTCTCCTGCCCGGGCCGCCAAGGCGATCGACATGATCTTGTCTTCCGGCGGGCCGGCGGCGGAGGCGGACGGACCGGCGGCGGAGGCGGACGGGCCGGCGGCGGAGGCGGAGGCGGACGGGCCCACGGCGGATCCGGACGGGCGCGCGGCAGATCCGGCCTGGCCGGGCATGGTGCCGGCCGCCCGCAGCAGCGCGTCCAGGCCCACATACGACTCCCAGCAGCCGCGGCGGCCGCAGCCGCAGGGCGGCCCGGCCGGGTCGAGGGTCATGTGCCCGAACTCGCCGCCGTACCCGCGTGAGCCGAGCAGCGGCTGGCCCGCCACGATCATGCCGCCGCCGATGCCGACCTCGCCGGTGACGTAGACCAGGTCCTGGGTGCCCGCCCGGCTGCCCACCCGGTACTCGGCGATCGCGGCCCGGTTGGCGTCGTTTCCGATGGTGACAACCCCGGCCTGGTCACGCAGGTCCGGCTCGAGCTCGGGCAGCACCGGGAAGTCATCCCAGCCCAGATTGGGCGCGCAGCTGACCGTCGCGCTGGCCTCGTCGATCAGGCCGGGGATGGCGATGCCGATCCCCGCCACCACCCGGCTCCGGCCGCGGATCGTGGCCGGCAGCGCGGCCAGGCAGTCCGCGCTCATCCGGGCCAGGGCCCGCACGCTGCGGGCCGGTCCGGCCTGCCGGGCGTCGAAGGCCCGCCGTTCCTGGTGCACCTCGCGGTTGCCCAAGTCCACCGCGAGCACGGCCAGGTAGTCCACGTTGATCTCCGCGCCGATGGCCAGCACATGCCGCCCGGTCACCGCCAGCTGGGTGGCCGGCCGCCCCTGGCCCTGGTCAGCCGCCATCCCGGTCTCGGCTACCAGCCCGAGGCCGATCAGCTCGGCGACCAGTCGCGACACCGTCGCCCGGGTCAGCCCGGCCCGCGCCGCGATGCCGGCCCGCGATGCCCGCTCCGCCGCCCACAGGTGCCGGAGCACGACCTCCAGGTTGTTGCGCCGGATGTCGGTGTGGCCGGCCCGGGCCGGGATGGTGAAGGACCCCCTGTCCGGCACGTGCACCCGCCTTCTCCAGCGCGGCCCGCCCGACTCGGGTACCCGCGCGCCGGGCCCCCGGCCGGCCGCGCCGGGCCGCTGGTCCGCCAGGCCCGGCCTGTCCGGGCCTTGACAGCATAATCGCAGAAGTTATGTTTTGTATTGAATCAATACAAAACGGCTGTTACTAGGAGTATCCGCCGTTACTCATGGTTACCCATCCGATTCCCCCGCAATCACCGCCACCGGCAGCTCTATCGGAGGAGAAATGGCGACGAGATCACGGTCCTGGCGGATCCTCACCGCAGCGGTATGCGCCGCGCTGGGCGCCTTCGGCTTAGCTGGGGTCACCCCGGCTACGGCCCTGGCAGCCGGCCCGGCCGCCGCAGCGAGGCCCCGAGCCAGCCAGAGCAGCGTTCCCATCTACCTGAACCCGCGTTACTCGCCGCAGGAGCGCGCCGCGGACCTGGTGTCGCGGATGACGCTGGCGGAGAAGGTCGCCCAGCTGCACACCAACAACGCGCCCGCCATCCCGCGGCTCGGAGTGCAGCAGTACACCTACTGGAGCGAGGGCCAGCACGGCATCAATACCCTGGGCGCCGACACCAACTCCGGCAATGCGTCGGGCGGCGTGCACGCGACCAGCTTCCCGAGCAACTTCGCCTCGACCATGACCTGGGACCCGGCGCTGACCTACACCGAGACCACGGCCATCTCCGATGAGGCGCGCGGCTTCCTGGACAAGTCACTGTGGGGCACCGGCCAGAACAACATCGGCCCCGCGGCCAGCGACTACGGCTCCCTCACCTACTGGGCGCCGAACGTCAACCTGGACCGTGACCCGCGCTGGGGCCGCACCGACGAGGCGTTCGGCGAGGACCCCTACCTGTCCGCGCAGATGGCCGGCGCGTTCGTCGACGGCTACCAGGGCGAGACGATGACCGGCAAGTCCCTGACCGGCTACCTGAAGGTGGCGGCCACGGCCAAGCACTACGCGCTCAACAACGTGGACGACAACCGCGACTCGGGCAGCTCCAACACCACTGACGCCAACATCCGCGACTACTACACCGCCCAGTTCCGCAGCCTGATCGAGAACTCCCATGTGTCCGGGCTGATGACGTCCTACAACGCGGTGAACGGGACTCCGTCGCCAGCCGACACGTACACCGCTAACGAGCTCGCCCAGCGCACCTACGGGTTCAGCGGCTACATCACCTCTGACTGCGGCGCGGTCGGCGACATCTACTCCAGCGGCAGCCACAACTGGGCACCGCCCGGCTGGACCACCGCCACCCCCGGCGGCACCACGACCTGGACCAGCACCGCAACCGGCCAGCAGATCGCCGGCGCGGCCGGCGGGCAGGCCTACGCGCTGCGGGCGGGCACCGACCTCAACTGCACGGGCGCGGAGGACACTGCGCAGAACATCCAGCAGGCGATCAGCGCCGGCATCCTCAGCGAGGGCGTCATCGACAACGCGCTGGTGCACCTGTTCACCATCCGGATGGAGACCGGCGAGTTCGATCCCGCGTCCCGGGTTCCCTACACCAAGATCACCAGGAGCGCGATCCAGAGCCCGGCGCACCAGGCCCTGGCCACCAAGGTCGCCACGGACGACCTGGTGCTGCTCAAGAACGACGACGTCAGCGGCTCGTCGGCGCCGCTGCTGCCCGCCGACCCGGCCAAGGTGAACAAGGTCGTCATCGTGGGCAACCTGGCCAGCACAGTCACCCTCGGCGGCTACTCAGGGGACCCGTCACTGCAGGTGAACGCCGTGCAGGGGATCACCAGCGAAGTGCAGGCGGCCAACCCAGGCGCGTCGGTGGTCTTCGATGCGGCCGGCACCTCGACCACGGCCAGCTCCCCGGCCGTGCTGTCGGCCCAGACCCAGGCCGACATCAAGAGCGCCGACCTGGTCATCGTGTTCGTCGGGACCGACGAGACCGTAGCCAGCGAGGGCCACGACCGGGACAGCCTGGCGATGCCCGGCAACTACGACTCGCTGATCAGCCAGGTCACCGCGCTCGGGAACCCGAGGACGGCGCTGGTCATCCAGTCCGACGGGCCGGTCGACCTCGGCAGCGTGGAGGGCGACTTCCCGTCCATCGTGTTCAGCGGGTACAACGGCGAGAGCCAGGGCACCGCGCTGGCGGACGTGCTGTTCGGAAAGCAGGACCCCAGCGGGCACCTGGACTTCACCTGGTACGCCGGTGACTCGCAGCTGCCCGACATGCAGAACTACGGCCTGACACCTGATCAGACCGGCGGGCTGGGCCGGACCTACCAGTACTTCACCGGGACGCCCACCTACCCGTTCGGCTACGGGCTGAGCTACACCACATTCAAGTACTCCGCCATCCAGGCCGCGCCGCAGGCGGTGTCGGCGAACGGGACGGTCAACGTCGGGTTCAACGTGACCAACACCGGGACCACGGCCGGCGCCACGGTCGCCCAGCTATACGCGGCGACCCCGTTCACCGTGCCCGGCGTCCAGCTGCCGGCCAGGCGGCTGGCGGGGTTCCGCCGGACCGCCGTGCTGCAGCCGGGCCATACCCAGCACATCAGCCTGACAGTGAAGGTCGCCAGCCTCAGCTTCTGGGATGAGCAGAAGCTGCGCCAGGTCGTGTACGACGGGCCCTACCAGTTCGGTGTCGGGCCGGACTCCGGCGACATCGTGGCCTCGCCGCGGATCCAGGTGACCGGGACGATCACGCCGCGGGTCCAGTACGTCACCGTGCAGCCCGACCGGGTGGTCTTCCAGCCCGGCGACACCCTGAACCTGGCCGCCAGGAACCCGTGGATCGGTAACGACACCAGCCCCGCGCTGGAGCAGCCGCATGCCAGCGCGGACAACATCGTCGAGGCCGTCGACAACAACCAGTCCTTCATCGACCTGAGCCACGTGAAGGTCAGCTATCACAGCAGCAACCCTGACGTGGCGTCGGTCAGCCCGGCCGGCCAGGTCACCATGGTCGCCCACGGCGTGGCCACCATCAGCGCCACGGTCAACGGGGTGACCGGCTCCGCGCCGGTCGTCGTCCAGCAGCCGTTCAGCCTGAGCGCACCGCCAGTTGCGACACCGGGATCGTCGTTCACGGCCACGACAACGCTGCCGGCCGCCGGCACGGCGCCATTGAGCAACGTCAGCGTCGCGCTGACCGCCCCAGCGGGCTGGACCGTGACGGCGACGTCGTCGGCCACCTTCAGCCAGGTTGCCCCCGGCCAGGCGGCCACGACCAGCTGGCAGGTGAGCGTCCCGGCCGGAGCGCAGGCCGGGCCCGGCGAGCTCGACGCGACCGCCACCTTCACCGACGCCAACGGCCAGGGCAGCGTGACGGCGGCGGCCCCGGTATCGGTGCCCTACCCGTCACTGTCCAGCGCCTTCGATAACCCCGGCATCAGTGACGATGCCAGCCCGGCCGCCGGGAACCTGGACGGCGGCGGGTCCAGCTACTCAGCGCAGGCCCTGGCGACGGCTGGCCTCACGCCCGGCGCCACGATCACCCATGACGGCCTGTCGTTCACCTGGCCGGATGCCGCGCCCGGCACGGCCGACAACATGGCGGCCGACGGCCAGACAATCAAGCTGTCCGGGTCAGGCCAGACGCTGGGCCTGCTGGGCACCGGCGACTACGGCACCGCCTCGGGCACCGGGACGATTGTCTACACCGACGGCACCACCCAGCAGTTCTCGCTCACGTTCTCCGACTGGTGGGCCAACCAGGCCTCCGCCGGCGGGGACATCCTCACCACTGTCCCCTACATCAACACCTCCGGCGGCAAGCAGAACCAGAGCGTCAGCATCTACTACGCCGGCATCCCGCTGCAGCAGGGCAAGACCGTGCAGTACGTGACCCTGCCCGATATCAGCAGCGGGGCCACCTCCGGGTCGACGGCGATGCACATCTTCGCCGCCGCGATCGGATAACCAGCGGCAGGCCCGGTGCCGCCCGCAGCGGCACCGGGGCCTGCCCGCCAGCCGGCTAGATTCGCGCCATTAACCGGCCATTGTTAAGGACAAAGCCCGTGACCGGAGCGCGATCCGGCCCGCGTGCTGGCCAGGTGGTCAGCCAGGATCTTCTCGATGACGCCGGTGGTGAAGGCAGCGTCTTCCGCGTCGTCCTCGAGAGCGCTGACGAGTACCTTCATGGCTTTCCAGATCGCCCAGCCGCGGCCGCGGACCCAGGTGGCGGAGTCGACCGGCAGCCGCTCCGCGAAGACACGACTGGCCTCTCCCGACAAGAAGGTCCAGGCGATCGTCGTATCGCAGGCCGGGTCGCCCACGCCGCACGTCCCGAAATCAATGACGGCGCTCAGGCGGCCGCCGGTCAGCAGCAGGTTGCCCGGCTGCGCGTCGCCGTGGAACCAGACGGGCCGGGCCGGCAGCGGCGACTCCAGCGCGGCCCGCCAGATCTCGGCGGCCAGCCCGGTGTCGATGTGCCCGCGCAGCGCCCGCAGTGCGTCCCGGGTCTCGGCGTCCCAGACGTCCAGCGGTCCGCCGCGGTACCAGTTGTGCTGGCCTGGCGGCGGGCCGCCGGCCGGGTCGACCCGGTACAGGGCGGCCAGGAAGTCCGCGAGGTCAGCGGCGAGCCGGACGGGGTCGGTCACCGTGGTCTCGGTCACCGGGTCACCGTCGAGCCACCGGTAGACCGACCAGCGCCGCGGAAACCCGCAGCCCGGCTCCCCGAGGGCTACCGGCTCGGGGATCGGCAGCGGCAGATGGCGGGCCAGGACCGGCAGCCAGCGGTGCTCCTTGCCGATCGCGTCGGCGTACTCCGCGGCGCTGGGCAGCCGGACCGACAGCTGCTCGCCCAGCCGGAACGTCGCGTTGTCCCAGCCGTCGGCGTCCACCGGGCGGACCGGGAGGCTGGCCCACTGGGGGAACTGGCTCGCGATGAGCCGGGCCACCAGCCCGGCCGTGATATCTGCCTTGCGCACGGGCGGATACTGCCACCGGCGGGCCGGGCCGGGCCACCGGTTAAATCTGCCCGGCAGCCCGGCCCGCTGCGCCGCTGCTGAGTAATCGGCTGGTCAGCGCACCGCTGGTCGCCTCACCCCACGCTCATGGCGAAGATGTGCAGGGCGGCGTTGTAGCCGGCCACGTCGCCGAGCGACGGGAGCGTGACCGCCTCGATGGTCTTGCCCTGCTCAAGGCTGACCGACTGCTCGAAGATGTAGACCTCATGACCCGAGGAGCCGGTCGGGTAGTTGGCGAAGTTCACCCCGGCCACCTGGGTGGTGGCCGGGTTCCCGCTCTGGCCGGAGGCGTACCAGAAGTTGCCGACGCTGAGGGTGAAGGACTGCGTGCTCCCGTCTGTGTAGTAGATGGTGCCGGTGCCGGACTCGGCGGCGTTGTTGGCCGAGGCCACGAACCCGAGCGTGGAGCCCGAGCCAGATACGGCGATCGTCTGGCCCTCGGCCATGGTGTTGTCGGGCTGGGCGGAGGGCACATCGGGCCAGGTGAAGCTCAGGCCGCCGGCGGTCACCGCACCGCCGGGCGACAGGCCGGCGGCGGCCAGGCCCTGCGCCGAGAAGGTGGTGCCCTCACCGTCGAAGCCCTCGAAGTTCGGTGCCGGGCTGGGGTTGGAGTCGTCGGTGATCCCGGTGTTGTCAAAGGTGGCGGCCAGGCTGGGGGCCGGGACGCTCACGTCGGCCGCGTTGATCAGCGTGTGGCTGCCGGCCAGGTCGCTGTATTTCGCGGTGGCCAGCAGCGACACCAGGCCCGGAGTCAGCCCCGACGACGGCGCGGTCACCTGGAAGGTGGCCGTGCCCGACCCGCCGGGCGCGATCGTGCCCAGCGACTTGGCGCCAGAAGGGGACTCGGTCCAGCCGGACGGGACAGTCAGCGCCACCGAGGCGCTGTGCAGCGGCCGGGCGCCGGGGTTGCGCAGCGTCGTGGTGACGGAGAAGGTGCCCGCAGCCAGTGCTGCGGACGGGACCGCCGCCAGCGTGGGCTGCGGGGCGGTCGGCGACCCGTAGACCCGGGCCGAGTAGCCGGGGCTGGCCACCGGCGCCACCGGCAGGCCGCCGGCCTGGTCGCCGGCTGCCACCAGGCTGACCTTGTCCAGCCCGCCGCCGGTCGCGTCCATGCCCCAGGCCCCGATGGCGAGGGTGTTGGCGCCGTCGTCGTTCAGGATCCCGGCGGGCACGTAGAACTGATGCTGCGGGCCGAGGTTGTTCACGTACCGGCCGATCAGCCAGCCATTGACGTAGATGAACGCGCGGTAGTCGGCGCTGCCCGCGCCCGGCCCGGGGCCGCCGACCTGAACGTCGACCGGCACGTAGCCGTTGTGCGGCAGGTTCAGCGAGAACGAGGTCCGGTACCAGCCGATGCCCGGCGGCACGCCGCGCGCCGACCAGCTGTCCGGCAGCGAGACTGGCTGCCAGCTGGCGTCCGGGTAACCGGGCAGCGCCCAGCCGTGGTTGCTGCCGTACAGGCCGGCCGCGTTCATCACGCCGCGCACCGGGTCCTGCAGCTGCGTGCCGCCAGGGCTGCCCATCAGCCGCCAGGTGACCGGCTC
>DASXDJ010000141.1:0-5656 GCA_036490755.1 Streptosporangiaceae bacterium | reverse complement strand
GAGCTGGCTAAGTTCGGCGGCGGGGTGACGGTGCTGGGGGCCGCGCAGCCGGGACGCGGCTGACCGCTCCTCGCCCCGATGACGGCTGCCGCCGTGCGATGCAGGACGCACGGCGGCAGCCGCCCGCGCATTTGGGTAGGCTATGACCTTGGCAGGCCCCGATAGCTCAGCGGATAGAGCGACTGCCTCCTAAGCAGTAGGTCCCGCGTTCGAGTCGCGGTCGGGGCGCAGATTGTGCAGTATCCGTAGCAGCCCTCGCCTCGTGGCTGAAGAACGCGTCTTGAGTGCTCGCTGCTGTCCGGTGCCTACTGGGCCATGGAGGTTGGCGGCGAGGTGCTCATCTGGTGAGGAACTTGGGTGCGAGCCGTCCCGTCAGAGCGGATACCACTGCTGCGGCGTGAGGTAGTTCGTAGGGTGGCCGGTGTGGATACCGCCCCGGCGCTGAGCGCGATCATCATCGCGGGTACGGCGGCGGCCTTGTTCCTGTCGCGCAGGCCTTACGGAGATAACGCCGCGGGCGGGCGGCTGGGGTCCCCTGTCTTGTCGCTGGTCGCGGTGATCGTGGTGATCTACCTCAACCAGGTGCTGTTCACCGTGTACGTGATCCGGGTCTGGCATGGGGACCCGTCGTTTATCGCGCGATATCTCCCGGCCGGCTGGTTCGCGCTCGCCCGCGGCCATGCGATGGAGGCCCTGGCGCGCCATTTCCCTGATCCCGGCCTGCTCGCCCCGACGGTGCTGCGGGTGCAGGCATTCCTGGAACTGCCCTTGGTCGTGTTCGCCTACCTGACGGTGAGTCGCTGGTTTTCGGCCGGCGCGTACCGCGGGGCGCGCCGGCTCGTATGGCCGGCCTCGGTCGCCTGGACCGCGACCTTCTGCCTCATTGAATGGTCGCTGCATAACCCCTACACGGCCGATGACATCGTCATCCGGATCGCCGCGGCGATCGTGGTGCCGCTGTGGACGGCCCGGCTCGCCGGACCACCACCCGACCGGGTGCCGGACCTGCCTGCCCTGCTGGTCTTCGCGGTGTCCACGGTGGCACTCGGCCTAGTAGTTCTCGCGGTCTATGACACCGCGCTGCTGTACAACCTCGGCCATCTGGGTGCCAGGCTGCCAGTGACCGCGGCCGCCCTGGCGGTGCTGGCCGTGGCGCGGGTGGTGGCACCGTTGCTGCCGCGAGGCTCGCCCGGTCCCGGGGTGGAGTCGATCACCCTGTCGTTTGGTGCATTCCTGCCGTTGTTTTTCGTCGCCGCGCTGCCGGTACGCTACGGCTTGACCGGCTGGGGCACAACGTATGTTGCCGCTGTCGCGACCCTGGTGCTTGTCACGGCCGCGGCCGTGCGCGGGATTGCTGGCACCTTCGCCCGCAGCCCGGTGAGCCGGGTGCGCTGGCTCGCGCAGATGGCCATCACCGTGGCCGCAGGCCTGGCGGCCGGCACTGCCGCCAGCATGCTGCTGCGCGACGGCTATCCCGAGTCCCGCCTGCTGTGGGCCGCTGCCGCGTTCTTCGTCTGCGCCACCACCACCTGCGCGCTCATCGACCCGCACACCCGTCCTCGATCGCTGCCCGGGGAAAGCGCGGCGGCCCGGCCCGCGGCAGCGGCTCCGCCCCTGGACCAGACGCCGCCCTGAGCGCCGGACGGCCGTTACCGCTAGCCTGCCGTCCCGTTAGCCGGCGCAACGGATCACCGGGAGCCAAACGGGAAGCCAACGACCGCAGATCCTAGGTCGGGGCGCAGGCCGAAGAGGGACTCCGGCCGGAGTCCGGTCTGGTCTTCGTATCCACGGCGGCACGCCACTCAACGCGAGCAACGTGATCCGCGCGCCATTCTGAGAACGTGGAACTGCCCGCCCGCCGCTCCTGTCCCGGGCGGCCGGCTGTGGCTACGCGCCCGGTTTGCGGCTTGCCGGCTGGGCGGGTGTTAGCATTCGTGTGGGCTGGGCGGATATGCGCCGCGCGGAGACGTGACGGAGACGGCGACTGGATGCGTGCGGACGCGTCGGGGGAGCTGGGCCGCCTTGTGCGGTCGTTCCGGGAGAGCCGGGGGCTGACCCAGGAGTCGGTGGCGTCCCGGGCGGCCGGCGCGGTGACGGTCGAGACGGTCAGCAACATCGAGCGAGGGCGGACCCGGCCCCGGCGGCATACGCTGGACCGGCTGGCCGCTGCGCTGGGCCTGGATGAGGACGAACGCACCGCGCTCTGGGCCGCCTTCGGCGCTGGTGCGGTGACAGCCGGCTCGGGGTCCCAGGCCCCCTCGGCGCCGCCGGCCGGGGCGCCGGTACTGCTGACCCCGCTGGTCGGGCGGGAGCAGGACGGCATGGCGGTGGCGCAGCTGCTGCGCCGCGGGATGCGGTTGCTGACGTTGACCGGGCCCGGCGGGGTCGGGAAGACCATGCTGGCCGTGCACGTGGCCACCTCCCTCAGCGGCGATTACCCAGGCGGGGTGGTCTTCGCCGACCTGGCCCCGCTGCAGGACCCGGCCCTGGTGCCCGCGTATATCGCCCAGGCCGCGGGGGTGGCCGAGGCTGGGGGCCGGCCGCTGCTGACTACGCTGGCCGGCCACCTGGGCGACGGGCGGCTGCTGTTGGTGGTGGACAACTTCGAGCAGCTCGTGGAGGCGGCCGGGGTGCTGCTCCAGCTGGTCGGCGCCTGCCCGGGGCTGCAGGTGCTGGTCACCAGCCGGATGCCGTTGCGGGTGCGGGGCGAGCAGGTGTACCCGGTGCCGCCGCTGGCCCTGCCTGACCCGGGCACGGCCGAAGATCCGGAGGCACTGGGGCGCGTTCCCGCGGTAGCGCTGTTCGTCCAGCGGGCGCAGGCCCGGCAGCCCGGCTTTACCCTCACCGAGGCCAACGCCGGGGCCGTCGGGCAGCTGTGCGCCCGGCTGGACGGATTGCCGCTGGCCATCGAGCTGGCCGCGGCCCGGATACCGGTGCTGGGCCCGGCGGCCCTGCTGGACCGGATGGGCCAGGCCCTCGGGGTGCTGACCGAGGGGCCCCATGACCTGCCGGCCCGGCAGCGGACGATCCGGGACGTGATCGCCTGGAGCTATGGCCTGGTCGCCGAAGGCCAGCAGGCATTGTTCCGTAAGCTCGCTGTTTTCGCGGGCGACTTCACCCTGGCGGCGGCCGAAGCGGTGTGCGGCCCCCCGGTCGGCAGTCACGGCAGCGCGGTCGCTGCCGGGCCGATGCTGGACAACATGACTGCCCTGGTGGACGCCAGCCTGGTGCAGCCCGTCGAGACGTCCTCGGCCGAGGTGCGGTTCCGGCAGCTGGACACGCTCCGGGCCTTCGCCGCGGAGCGGCTGGAGGCCAGCGATGAGGAGGCCGCTGTCCGTCAGCGGCACGCCGCGTACTACCTGTCCCTGGCCGAGCAGGCCAGCGCCGCGCTGGCCGGGCCAGAGCAGCTGACCTGGCTCGCCCGGCTGGAGGCCGAGCACGACAACCTGCGAGCGGCGCTGGGCTGGGCCGGGGAGCAGGCCGACGTGACCCTCGGCTTGCGGCTGGCCGGGATGCTATGGCCGTTCTGGCAGCGGCATAGCCACTTCACCGAGGGGCGACACTGGCTCGGGCACTTCCTGGGCCTGGACGCAGCCCGTGCGGCCCCGGCCGCCGTGCGAGTGGCCGCGCTGACCGGAGCAGCGTGGCTGGCTCACGACCAGGACGATTTCGCCTTGGCCGACGCGCTGTTCGAGGAGGGCCTGGCCCTGTACGAACAGCTGGGGCAGACCGCGCGGGTATCCGGTGTGCTAGCCCATCGGGCGGTCATGGCGCGCGGCCAGGGCCTGTACGAAGAGGCGGCGGCCCTGGCCAGCAAGAGCCTGGCTGTGGCCCGCGACGCGGCCAGCGAGGCGGCCATCGGCTATGCCCAGTTCCGGCTCGGCCTGATCACCCGCGAACGTGGCGATCTTGATGAGGCCCGGCAGCTGTACCAGGAGTGCCTGCGGCGGTACCGCTCCCTGGGCGACCGGGCTGGCGAGGCCTTCGCGCTGCTGGGCCTGGGCGACATCGCCCGCGACCGGGGGGACTGGGAAACCGTGCAGACCGTGTGCACCGGCACGCTGGCGCTGTGCCGGGAGCTGGAAAATCACTGGGGGGCGGGGTTTTCCCTGAACAACCTGGCGCTGGCCGCGGCGATGAGCGGCGACCGGGGACGAGCCGAGACGCTGGCCGCGCAGGCACTTGCGCTGTTCCGGGACAACGGCATCCACGGCGGGGTGGTCGAGCTGCTGGTTACCTCGGGCCAGCTGGCCTGCGACCGGGGTGACTGGGACCAGGCTCGGGCCGGGCTGGCCGACGGCCTGGCCGACGGCTGGCCCGCGGGCCCTCACTGGCTGGTGGCGACGGCCCTGGAGGAGACCGCGCGGGTCGCAGCGGCCGGCGGCCAGGCCGAGACGGCCGCCCTCCTCCTAGCTGCCGCGGACGCCTGGTGGGACCGGATGGGCGCCCCGCGCCCCGGCTACCGCCGGGCATCGGTCACCGCGACCTGGACCGCCGCCCGGCGTGCCCTGGCCGGCCACCGCCTCGTCGCAGCCCGGCAAGAAGGGGCCACACTGACGCCCGAGGACGCCGTGACCCTGGCCCTTCACTGCCTTCAGGCCGGGTAGGACCCGCGGCTCCCGGTCACCGGATACCGTCCGCGCTTCGCTGACACCAGCCGGCGAGCCCGACCCGGAACCGGGCCGGAATTGACCCGGAACCGGGCCGGAATTGACCCGGAATTCCGGCTCTTCCGTGGTCTGCGCGCGACCGAACACCGACGTTAGGAGCAACGGCACAGCCCGCACCCCGCGGGCTCCGGCCGGACGGAGCATTTCTGGCCGTCCGCCCCAGACGCGCGATCAGCTCACGGACAGAAGGAACGCCTCATGCATACCCAAGTCTCCCTCCGCCGGGCTGCGCTGCCCGCCACGGCCGCTGTCCGGGCGGGCGCGATCAGCCGAGGCGGCACGGCGGGACCGATGGCATGCGGCCGCGTGTCGGGTGAGGTGGTGGCGCCCCGGTCGCTCCGCCTGCTCGCGGATGAGGCGCGCGAAATGGTGGACCCCGCCTACCGGCAGGCGGTTGACAGCCTGCCTGCGGAGCTGCGTCAGATCGCCGGCTATCACGCCGGCTGGTGGGACGCCGAAGGCCACCCCGTCCCCCATGCGGGTAAGGCGGTCCGTCCCCTGCTGACCCTCGCCTGCGCACGAGCCGCCGGCCGCTGCGGGGAGGCCGCGGCCCGGGCCGCGGCGGCGGTGGAACTCGTCCACGACTTCTCGCTGCTGCACGACGACGTGATGGACGGTGACCTCACCCGCAGGCACCGGCCGGCCGCGTGGACAGTATTCGGGGTGGGCCAGGCCATCTTGGCCGGCGACGCGCTGCTGGCCTTGGCCGTACGGCAGCTGAGCGGTATCCCCGTTGCCATTGACGTGCTGACCAGGGCGCTGCTCGACCTGTGCCGGGGCCAGTCCGCCGACCTGGCGTTCGAGCAGCGGGGCGACGTCACGCTGGCCGAGTGCGTGACGATGGCGGAGGAAAAAACCGGGGCCCTGCTGGGTGCCGCCTGCGAGCTAGGCGCGCTGGCCGGTGGCGCCGACCCGTCCGCCGCGCAGCGCTACGGCCAGTTCGGCCGGCAGCTCGGGGTGGCGTTCCAGCTGACCGACGACCTGCT
>DASXDJ010000140.1:0-2903 GCA_036490755.1 Streptosporangiaceae bacterium | reverse complement strand
CGGCACGCTCGCGAAGCTCGTCCAGGTCACCGAACTGGATCGACTGGGTCGGGCAGGCCTTCGCGCAGGCCGGCTCCAGCCCGTCCCGCAGGCGGTCGTAGCACAGGGTGCACTTCTGGGCGATGCCGGCGTTCTTGGTGTTCTTGTCGCCGATGCGCCGGTCGATCACCCCGAACGGGCAGGCGGGCACGCAGTACCCGCAGCCGTTGCAGATGTCGTCCTGCACGACGCCGGGGTAGCCGAGGCCCGGCTGTACGGCGAAGATCCCGAGGACGGGGTGGGCGGCGCCGGCGCGATGTTCCTGCTCCTGGACGAACCGGAAGTCTACGGCCTGCCGCCGGACCCGGTGGTCGCCACCCGCGACCTGCCGGACATGTGGAAGCGGGCCGGCCTGGCCGCCGGGGCGCTGCTCGTCGCCGCGGCCGCGGCGTTTGCGGGACGCTCGTGACTACCTCACCGGAGCCGCCGGCGCCGCGCGGGGAGCAGGCCGTCGCCGCGGGCCTGGGACCCGACCGGAGCGGGCGGGGAGGCCGCCGCCGGGGCCGCCGGCGGGACGAGCATCAGATGGTGCCTGATGCCACTTTCACCTCCTACTACGGCCGGCCCATCGTCAAGGCGTCGCCCTGGGAAGCTGACATCCCGGCGTACCTGTTCACAGGCGGCCTCGCCGCCGGGTCATCGCTGCTGGCCGCCGGAGCCGACCTCACCGGCCGGCCCGGCCTGCGCCGGGCCGGCCGGGTCACCGCCGCCGCGGCGCTGACGGTGTCCTTCGCGGCGCTCGTGCACGACCTCGGCAAGCCGGCCCGCTTCGTCAACATGCTGCGGATGCTGAAAGTGACCTCACCCATGTCCGTCGGCACCTGGATTGTGTCGGCGTACGCGCCCCTGGCGTACGCCGCCGCCGCGCAGGAGCTGCCTGCCGCGGCACTGCCGGCCCCGCTGGGCGGCGCTATCCGGCTGGCTGGCCGGCCGGCTGGCCTGGCGGCGGCGCTGCTGGCCCCGGCGGTGGCGTCGTACACCGGGGTCCTGCTCGCCGACACGGCGACGCCGACCTGGAATGCCGGCCGCAGGCACCTGCCGTTCCTGTTCGCGGCCTCCGCCGCGACAGCGGCCAGCGGGATGGGGATGCTGGCCGCCCCCCTGGCCGACGCCGGGCCAGCGCGGCGGCTCGCGCTGGCCGCGGCCGTCGCCGAGCTGGGCATCGAGCACCACATGGCACAGAACATAGGCATCACCGCCGAGCCCCTGCGGACCGGGCGACCGGGGCAGCTCATGACTGCGGCACGGCTGCTGACCGCAGCCGGCGGGGCCGCCGCGCTGTTCTCCCGGCGCAGCCGGGCAGCCGCCGCCGTCTCGGGAATCGCGCTGCTCGCCGGATCGGCGTGCACCCGGTTCGGGATCTTTGAAGCCGGCCAGGCTTCCGCCCGTGACCCGAAGTACGTCATCACGCCGCAGCGGGACAGGATCCGGGCCGGCCAGGCGGTCTAGACCCAGATCGCCCGGGCCCATTCCGGATTCTCACCGCTGCGGTGCAGCTGCTGTCTCTCGGCCTCGTCGCGGCCGCCCAGATCCCGAAAATGGACTCGGCGGCCGGCCGCCCCGCATCCAGACATGGCACTGCCCCGGCGAGGTTGGCTGGCTCGCCAGGGGTAGGGAGCGAAGAAGAGGACAGGCAGAGCGCATCTCAGCTGGGAGGGATCATCGTGGTGACCAGCGCACGCGAGGGAGCCGGGCCGGAGCTGCTCGGCATTTACCTCAACGACCATCTTGCCGGGGCGACGCTCGGCGTCGAACTGGCTCACCGGATGGCCCGGTCCCACACTGGGCCGGGCGCGGGCAGCACGATGGAGCGCCTGGCGGCGGAGATTGCCCAGGACAGGTCGGCCCTGCAGGAGTTCATGGCCGGGCTGGGCATCCCGGCCCGGGTCTACAAGGTCTGCGCGGGGTGGATCGGCGAGAAAGTCGGCCGCCTCAAGCTCAACGGGCGCCTGCGGTCCCGGTCGCCGCTCAGCAACCTGGAGGAGCTGGAGATGCTCCGGCTGGGCGTGGAGGGCAAGGCCGCTGGGTGGCGCACGCTCCGGGTCCTCGCGGATTCCGACCCGCGGCTTGACTCCGCCCGGCTCGACAGCCTGATGTCCCGCGCACGAAGCCAGGCAGATCTCCTCGAGGAGCTCCGCGTCCGCGCCGCTGCTGAAGTCATCGCCGTTCCCGGGTAGCCCTGCCTGCAGGCTTCCTGGGCTTATCCGCCGAGATCCAGCGCATCAACCCGGCCCGCCGGGCCGGGCGTGCCGCAAGGAGGTAGCTGCTGGTCTACTGGGCCAACAGTCATCCAGCCTTCAGAGCGCCGAGGGCGCAGCGGCCGGCGAAGGCTCGCCGCCCTGTGCAGACAGCACATCCGCGATCAGTAGCCTCATCGCGGGCGCAGGCTCGGGAGCCAGAACCGAACGTTGTGGCTGCAACAGCCCTCGACCGCGACGATGAGGCCGGCCCGGAGCGCTGACCTGGCCGTCAGCACGGCGACCAGGCAGGCCAAGGCTTGAGTCCCGGGATCCGGGGCGCGCAAGTTTCTGTTCCCCGGCTGTGGGCAGGCGCAGCGTATGGGAGCACAGCAGTCAGCATCCGGGCCGGCGCCGCCAGGTCCCGGCGACCAGCGGGTCCCGACCCCGCACGTCCCTGAGCCAGACATCTCCTCTCCGCTGCATCCCGAGGCGCCCGGCCCGGAGTACCGCGCGCAGGTTGTGGCGACGGGCAGCGATCAGGTTTCGGCGATATTCGGTGCCCGGCCTGCCGGATAACGCCGGTAGGTCCCGCAGCCGGGCTAAGGCGCAGGCCTGCCTGGTCTGCCACCTGATTTCGAACCGGAGGTCTGCATGACTAATCCCGCCGAGCGTGATCCGCTTGCT
>DASXDJ010000139.1:0-56834 GCA_036490755.1 Streptosporangiaceae bacterium | reverse complement strand
GGCCGGGTCCCCGGCCTGCGGGCGGGGCGAGAGCACCGGGCCGGGGTGCCGGGCCGGCTAGCGGGCGCGCGACCAGTAGGTGGCGAAGGTGGTGCCGTGCACGAGGGTGGGCCGGGCGATGACGCGGAACGGCGCGGCCCGCTGCGTCTCGACGATCCGGGTCGAGCCCCAGTGCCGGGAGCGCACGCTGCCCTTGTCCCCGGAGCGGTCGGTGATGGCGATGCTGGTGAAGCTCATCGCCCCGTAGTCGGCCAGCGGCCGGATCGTCAGCCTGCTGCCCGAGCCGGCGGTCAGCGCGGAGGTGATGATCTCCGCCGAGTCGCGCGGGCAGCGGACGCCGTGCGGGCAGGCCGCCCGGACCTGCGCGTGCCCGCCGGTGGTGTTGTCGGCCAGGCGCAGGGTGAACTTCGCCGTGCTCCGGTCGTAGTACACGCTGGCCGTGACCGAGTCACCGGCCCGGACCGATACTCGCAACGGGGTCCTGGCATGCGGGTACATCGCGAACCAGGCGTGGTATTTCGCCCGGCGGCGGGCGGTGCAGTTGGCGGCCACGCCCACCTGCTCGGCCGAGTCGGGCGTGCCGACGAACCCGTCCAGGCCGACCCAGCCGGCGGAGTACGACCCCGGCGACAGGCGGCAGTTCAGGTACGGCACGAAGGAGGTGGCCCGGACGAGCCGGAACCGGGTGCGCGCCCGGCTGACGGCATAGCCGGCCGAGTTGAGCGAGTTGACGGAGCTGGCGCCGGGCCGGACGTGCGCCGTGCCAAGCGGGCTGACCCGGGTGGCGGCGACCGGCCGGTCGGCGGTCGGCCGGGCGGCGGTCGTCCAGGCGGTGGTGATAGTCGCGGGCCGGGTCGGGCCGGGGCCCGGCCCTGGCGCGGGCGCGGCCCCGCTGGTCATCAGGACGGCGCCGGCGCTGACAGCCGCGATCGTGATGGCGCCCGACCGGAGAGTGGTCTGCACGGGGGCACCATATCCGGAAATCGCCGGGCCACGGCGCCGGCCGCTCGCCCGGAAATCGGAAACTGGGCCGGAAAATATAAGAACCCCGGGCGACTCCCGCGATCAGGCGCCCGAAGGCGTGCATCACGCGGGGACCGGCTGGACAAGGGCCGGTCAACCCGGGGGTCCGGTGTCTGTCGTGTATTCGCCGGCCGCCGCAAACCGCAGGACGGCCGGTGAAGCGCTGCCAGGCAGCGCCCACGCAGGCGGCGGCTAGCTGACAGCCACCTCGCGAGTCCAAGATCTATGCATAAGTTCCGGACCACCTCCTTTCCCGCGTTAGCCGGAACGCTACGTCACCAGCCGGGCCCCCCGCAAGCAGGTATTTCCGGGCCGGTTTCGCCGGGCGCGCGGCCGCCAGCGCTCACTACACTTGAGGTATGTCGCAGACGTGGGATGACACGCTGCGGGCCAGCGGATACCGCGTCACCCCCCAGCGCCAGCTCGTGCTCGAGGCGGTCACCCGGCTGGAGCACGCCACGCCCGAGGAGATCTACACCGATGTGCGGCATACCGCGCGCGGCGTCAATGTCTCCACGGTGTACCGGACGCTCGAGCTGCTCGAGCAGGTCGGCCTGGTCACCCACACCCATCTCGGGCATGGCGCACCGCGCTATCACCTGGCCGCCGAGGCCCAGCATGTGCATCTGGTGTGCCGGGACTGCGAGCGGGTGACCCAGCTGGATCCGGCCGCCGTCAGCTCACTGGTGACGGCGCTGGATGCCGAGCAGGGATTCGAGACCGATGTGGGCCACCTGACGGTTTTCGGCCGCTGCGCGGACTGCCGCCAGGGCTAGCGCCCCGGCCTGGCCCGGCCGGGCCCGGCCGGGCGGATACGCTGGCCATTATGGACAGTCCGCTTCTTGCTGAGCCCGGCGCAGTGCCGGCCGCCGGGCCCGACGCCGGCGTGGCCGAGCACTACGGTGACCCCTTCGCCGAGCAGCGCGGGATCACCGCCTCCTGGGGCGTGGTCGACGCCTCGCACCGCGACATCATCCGCATCGCCGGCCCGGACCGCCTGTCCTGGCTGCACAGCCTGACCACCCAGCAGCTGGACCAGCTCGCACCGGGCGGCAGCGCCGAGGCCCTGATCCTGAACCCGCAGGGTCACGTGGAACATCACCTGGCCCTGGCCGACGACGGCACGGCGACCTGGCTGCACGTCGAGCCCGGCACCGCCGCGGCGCTGCTGGAGTTCCTGGCCTCGATGCAGTTCCTGCTGCGCGTGGAGCCCGCCGATGTCAGCGCCGACTACGCCGTGCTGCAGCTGCCCGGCCCGGACGCGGCCGCGCACCTGCCCGCGACGGCCGTCGCGACGATGACGGGCGCGTTCGACGTCAGCGTCATCGTCCGCCGGGATCAGCTGGCGGCCGAGGTCACGGCGCTGCGCGCAGCCGGCGCCCGGCTGGCCGGGACCTGGGCCCGCGAGGCCCTGCGCATCGCGGCCGGCGTGCCGCGGCCGGGGCTGGATACCGACCATCGCACCATCCCGCACGAGATGGGCTGGATCGACACCGCCGTGCACCTGAACAAGGGCTGCTACCGCGGGCAGGAGACGGTGGCGCGGGTGCACAACCTGGGCCACCCGCCGCGCCGCCTGGTCCGGCTGCAGCTGGATGGCAGCGAGGACCGGCTGCCCGGGCATGGCGACCCGGTCACGCTCGCGGGCGACGAGGCGGCCCGGGTCGGCTTCGTCGGCTCGGCGGCCCGGCACTTCGAGCTGGGCCCGGTCGCGCTGGCGGTCATCAAGCGGACGGTGCCGGTGGACGCTCCGCTGACGGCGGACGGCATCGCGGCCGCCCAGGAGGTGATCGTCTCGCCGGACGCCGGAGGGAACGTCCAGGTCACGCTGCGGCGGCCGCGCGGTGACCTGATCGGCCGCGGTCACTAGCCCCGCATGCCGGCCCGATCCGGCACCAACCCTAGAATCTGGCCCGCCGGTCCCGAAACCGGGGCAGGCCCGACAGCTGGCGAGCTGAGCTCCCGGAGGTAAACCGCAGTGCTGCGCCGTGCGCTGCTGGCCGCGTCAGCCAGCACCAGGATTCATGAGCTGATCACCACGCTGCCGGTCACCCGTGACGTGGTCGCCCGGTTCGTGGCGGGCAGCACGGCCGAGGAAGCGCTGCCGGTGATCGCCGGGCTGCTCGACAGCGGGCTGCTGGCCACCATCGACTATCTCGGCGAGTACACCCAGGACCGGGAGCAGGCCGCCGCCACGGCTGATGAGTACATCGCCCTGCTGGGCCAGCTGGGCGCGGCCGGGCTGGCAGCGGGCGGCCGCGCCGAGGTATCGGTCAAGGCCACCGCGGTGGGCCTGGGCCTGCCGGAGCACGGCGAGAAGACGGCGCTGGAGAACATCGTCCGGATCGCCGTGGCGGCCAGGAACGCGGGCACCACCGTCACCCTGGACATGGAGGACCACACCCGGGTGGAGGCGACGCTGCGGCTGGTCGCCGAGCTTCGCGCCGACTTCCCGGACCTGGGCTGCGTCATCCAGTCCTACCTGCGCCGCAGCCCGGCCGACTGCGAGGCGCTGGCCACCGCCGGGTCGCGGGTGCGGCTGTGCAAGGGCGCCTACCGGGCCCCGGACGAGGTGGCCTTCGCGGCCAAGCACGACGTGGACCTGTCCTACGCCCGCTGCCTGCGGATCCTGATGGAGGGCCCGGGTTTCCCGATGCTGGCCACGCACGACCCGCGGCTGATCGAGCTCGGCGGCGTCAAGGCGACCATGGCCGGCCGGGAGCATTCCGGATTTGAGTACCAGATGCTGTACGGCATGCGCCCGGCCGAGCAGCGGCGGCTGGCGGCGCGCGGCGCCCAGGTCCGGGTGTATGTCCCCTACGGCAGCGACTGGTACGGCTACCTGGTGCGGCGGCTGGCTGAGCGGCCGGCGAACCTCGCCTTTTTCCTGCGCGGACTCGCCTCGCGCGGCCGCTGAGCCGGCAATGGCGGCTGCGCGATTGCCGACGGCCGCCGCGCCGCGCTTATCCGGCCGGGATTCCCGGCGGCATTCCGGCGCGCTCATTCGGCGGCGATTTCATGATCAGCGGCAGCGCGTTTCATGATCGGTTCATTCAGTCCGCCGCCGGGGACGGCGCCGGCCGCCGCGATAGGGTCGGTCGGGTGATTGCTGTCCTGGGAGCCGGGAAGATGGGGGAGGCGCTGACCTCCGGGATGCTGCGCGCGGGCACCTCGCCGGCGCAGGTCGTGGCCGCCGTCCGGCGCAGCGACCGCGCGGCGCAGCTGCGCGACAGCTACGGGATCGAGGTGCTGAGTCCGGTCGCCGCGACGGAGCGCGCCGAGACGCTGCTGATCACCGTCAAGCCCCAGGACATGGCCGCCCTGCTGACCGAGATCGCGCCGGCGGTGTCGGCCGCCAAGCTGGTGATCTCGGTGGCGGCCGGCATCCCGACCCGGTTTATCGAGAGCCGGCTGGGCGGTGAGGTCCCCGTCGTCCGGGTCATGTCCAACACGCCCGTGCTGGTCGACGAGGCGATGAGCGTCATCTCAGCCGGGGCCCACGCCACCGAGGACCACCTGCGGCGGGCGGAGGAACTGCTCCGCCCGGTCGGCAAGGTGCTGCGCATTCCTGAGTCTCAGCAGGACGCCGCGACGGCCCTGTCGGGCAGCGGGCCCGCCTACGTGTACTTCCTGGTGGAGGCGATGGTGGACGCCGGCATCCTGCTCGGCATGCCCCGGGCGAACGCCCTGGAGATGGTCAAGCAGGCCGTGTTCGGAGCCGCCACCATGCTGCGGGACTCCGGCGAGCACCCGGTGATCCTGCGCGAGGCGGTGACCTCGCCCGGCGGCACCACCATCAATGCCATCAGGGAACTGGAGCGGCATGGCGTCCGGGCGGCGTTCCTGGCCGCGATCGAGGCCGCCCGTGACCGCGGCCGGGAGCTTGGCGAGGGCTAGCGCCGCAGGTGAGAGACCATCCGCTGCGCGGCGCGGATTTTGGCATGACCGCCAGACGGGTTTTCGCCGCCGCTGATGGTTACGTCATTCTGGCTCTCAGGCCACATTCTGCTTATGGCCAGCGCGGTAATCCCGGTCAGGGCGAATTGGCCGGGCTCGTCAGGGTTGCCCTTTTCCCAACAGGACTTACGCTGGAGACGGGCGTGACTGGTGCGCTGAAATCTCGCCAGGCACACTTGCCTGGCCAGGAGAGGGCTATCGATGGCAGCAGAAGTGACTCCGCTCAGTGACGTCAGGTTTCTGACAGTGGCCGAGGTGGCCACGATCATGCGCGTGTCGAAGATGACCGTGTACCGCCTCGTGCACTCCGGGGAGCTAGAGGCGATCCGGGTCGGCCGATCGTTTCGGGTGCCCGAGCAAGCCGTGAACACCTACCTCCGGGATGCCTTCGTCGGGTCGGACTGACGCCGCGCTCGCGACCGTGACGGACCGCGATGCCGCCACGCGATGCCCGCGCAGCAGCCGCGCGGCGGTACCCTGTGGCGTTGGCGTTTGCCCGGCCGCCCGGCGCGGCGGGCCTGCGCGGACGCATGCCTGTCCGTCAGGGAAGATTGAGGGTAATCCGTGGGCTCAGTTATCAAGAAGCGGCGCAAGCGGATGGCGAAGAAGAAGCACCGCAAGCTGCTGCGCAAGACGCGCGTTCAGCGCAGAAACAAGAAGTAGCGGCGGCTGCGCGGGGCCGTGACCGACAGCGGGCCGGCAGGTGCCGGATCCTGGCGGCTCCGGCTGGCCGGCCTGGCGGAATTCGCCCGGCGGCGGCTGGCGGGCGAGTATGAGGTCGACGAATTCGGGTTTGATCGCGAGCTGAATGCTGCCGTCTTCATGCCGGCCGCCCTCGCGCTGTACCGGCAGTGGTTCCGGGTCCGGATGCGCGGCCTGGAGCATGTCCCGGCCGTCGGCCCGGCCCTGATCGTGGCCAATCACTCCGGGGTGCTGCCGCTGGACGCGATCATGCTCCAGGCCGGCCTGTTCGCCGACCACCCCGCACACCGCAATCTGCGGCTGCTCGGCGCCGACCTGGTCTACGAGCTGCCCGGCCTGGCCGACCTGGCCCGGCGCAGCGGGCACACCCGGGCTGCCCCGGACTGCGCCCAGCGGCTGCTGGCGGCCGGCGAGCTGGTCGGGGTGTTCCCCGAGGGCTTCAAGGGCACGGGCAAGCCGTTCAGCGAGCGGTACCGGCTGCAGCGCTTCGGCCGCGGCGGATTCGCCCGCACCGCGATCACTGCGGGCGTGCCCATCATCCCGTGCGCCATCGTGGGCGCCGAGGAGATCTACCCGATGCTCGGGAACTCCGCGGGGGCGGCCCGGCTGCTCGGCCTGCCGTATTTCCCGCTGACCCCGCTGTTCCCGTGGCTCGGTCCGCTGGGCGCGATTCCGCTCCCGTCGAACTGGATCATCGAGTTCGGTGACCCGGTGCCGGCCGGCGACGGCACGACGACGCCGGCGGAGAGCCAGGTCGCCGACCTGGCCAACTCCGTCAAGGCCGTGATCCAGGCCCGGGTTGAGGCGCTGGTGGCCGAGCGCGGCCCGGCGTTCAGCTAGCGCTCCGGTCGCCGGGGCGGTCCGGCCTCGCCGCCCCTGCCGCGCGGCTGGACGGCGGCGGCCGCGGCCTACCGGCGGCGGCGCCGGACGGCCAGCCCGGCGGCCATCCCGCCCGCCACGGCACCCGCGCCCGCGGCCACCGGCAGCGCGATCATGGTGGCCCGCCGGCCGGACCGGAAGTCATGCACCGGCCAGCCGCGCTCGCGTGCCTCCGCCAGCAGTTCCGGGTCGGGGTTCACCGCATGGGGATGACCGACGAGCTCCAGCATGGGCAGGTCGTTGATCGAGTCGCTGTAGGCACTGGAACGGGCCAGGTTCAGGCCCTCCCGGTCGGCCAGCGCGCGGATCGCGGCGGCCTTCGCCTCGCCGTGCAGCAGGCCGCCCACCAGCCGCCCGGTGTACACGCCGCCGTCCGACTCGGCGACCGTCCCGAGCGCCCCGGTCAGCCCCAGCCGCCGGGCCAGGATGTTGGCCAGCTCCACGGGCGTGGCGGTGACCAGCCAGACCCGCTGGCCCGCCGCCAGGTGACGCTGGGTCAGGCCCCTGGCCCCCGGCCAGATCCGGTCGGCCATGGTGTCGTCGTAGATTTCCTCGCCCAGGGCGACGATGTCGGAGACCTTGTGCCCGGCGACGAAGGACAGCGCCGCCTGCCGGGCCGTGTCGATGTGGCCGGAGTTCTCCGCACCGCGCACCCGGAAGGCCAGCTGCCCCCACACCAGGCTGGCCATGTCCCGGGTGCGGAACATCTTGCGCGCGGCCAGGCCGCGGGCGAAATGGAAGATGGAGGCGCCGCGCATGATGGTGTTGTCCACGTCGAAGAAGGCGGCCGCGGCCGGGTCGGGCGCGGGCGGCGGCTGCTCGACCTCCGCGGCGGCGGCCGCGGCCCGGCCGGCCCGGGCGGCCCAGCCCCGCCCGCTCACCCGCGTTGCGTGCAGCCTTTTCATGCCTGCGAGCCTACCGGCGCGGGCAGTACTCACAGGCGCGCTGATCCAGCGTGCCTGACCTGCGCGGCCGCGCCGCGACGCGCCGTGCGCGGCGGCCGGGACACGGCCGCCGGACGGCGATGCCGGCCGCCAGGTCAGGGGTATGGTCGCATCACCGCGCCGCGTCGTGCACCATAGGCAGCAATGTCTATCTCCTTGGTCGTGGCCGGGGTCGGCGCTGTCGTGGCGGCGATCGGGGTTGGCATGCTCATGGCCCGCTGCATGCGCGCGCCGCGCGGTGACCTGATCGCCTGGCTGATCGCCTTGCTCGGGCTGCTGGTCTCGCTGGGCGCGCAGGCGCTGGGCTTCCTGATGGGCTTCAGCGACGTCAGTTTCCGCGCCATGGAGATAGGCGCGCAGCTGATCGCCCCGCTGGCGCTGGTCATGGGTCTGAGCGAGCTGGTGGCCCGCAGCGTGCCGGGCCGGTTTGCCTCGCGGCTGTTCCTCCCCGCGCTGGGGCTGGTCGCGCTGGTGATCCTGGGAACCGACCCGCTGAGCGGGGCCGCCTTCACCAAGAGCTGGCCCGTGCCGGAGAACCACTACCAGCTGATCCCGACCAACCTGATGGCCTACGGACTGGGCCTGGTGACGGTGATCGTGGCCCTGGTGCTGGGCGGCATCGCGGCGTTCCGCCGGGACAGGGCCGCGCGCAGCGTGCTGGTGCCGGTGGCGTGCGTGGTCGTCGCGGTGCTGGTGCTGGCCATTCCGGCCGAGGCACCGGGCCTGAGCCATCACGCCGGCGTGACTATCCCGCTGAGTTCACTGTTCACCTTCTTGTGCCTGCTGGCGGCCGGGCTGACCTGGTACGGCGGCGTGTCCGCCGACCGCGTGCCGCTGGCCGCGGCGCGCGGCGCGGGGGCCCCGGCCCCGGGCCCGGCCGGCCGCGGCGGGCCGGACCGGGACGCCGGCTACGACGGCGACCGCCACGGCCGGCGCGACGACGACAGCTGGGCCGGGCCGGGCTGGCCGGGTCCGGAGCAGACCGGGGAGCATGACGCCTACGGCGGCCTGTACCGGGATGAGCCGGCGGGTGCCCGCGGCCCGCTGCCGGGTGACGACACCGGGTACGGCTGGCAGGACGGCACCAACGGCTACGGCGGCCCGCCCGGCGGCGACTTCGACAGCCGTGAGCTCGACCCGGTGTACGGCCCGGGCGAGTTCGAGACCGGCAGCCAGGACCCGTACAGCCCGGCCATGGCCGGTTACGCCGGCGCACCCGGCGGCCGGGCCGGAGAGCTGGCCGCGCCGCCCGCGCCGGCGGCCCGCCCGGAGGCCAGCCGGGCGGACCTGTTCGGGCAGATCGCCATCTACACGCTGATCGAGGATCGCGTCGGGGAGTTTGACCAGCTGACCGAGCGGGTGGTGGCTAAAGTCCGGGCCAGTGAGCCCGACACCCTGGTGTTCATCGTGCACGCCGTCCCGTCCGCTCCGATGCAGCGCATCCTGTACGAGGTGTACGCCGACCGGGCCGCCTTCGAGCGGCACCAGGCGCAGCCGTACACCGCCCAGTTCGAAGAGGACCGGCGTCCTTACGTGCTGGCCACCAACGTCATCGAGCTGGGGCTGCAGCAGGCCAAGATCTCGCCGTTCCCGTCCATCGCCGACCTGTTCGGGGAACCCGGATACGACACCTCGGGCTTCGAGCGCCCCGACTACACCAAGGAGTACGGCAGCTCGGCGGGCCAGAACGGCTCAGACCGCAACGGCTCGGGCCGTAACGGCTCCGGCCAGGGCGGCGGGAACCAGGGCGGCGGGAACCCGGGCGGGAGCCGGCGGTGACGGGCAGCGCGGCGCACCAGGTCACCCTGCTGTCGCGGCCCGGCTGTCACCTGTGCGAGCAGGCGCGTGAGGTCATCGAGCGGGTCGCGGCCGAGCTCGGCGTGCGCTGGTCAGAACGCGACATCTCCCAGTCGCCGGACGACCTGGCCCGGTACTCGGAGATGATCCCGGTCACACTCATCGACGATGTCCAGCATGACTACTGGCGGGTCGACGAGGCCCGCCTGCGCGCCGCGCTGGGCTAGCCGCCGGGCCTTACTGGGCTGTCGGGGCACCCGCGACTGGCGTGAGCTGCGGGACCTGAGATGAGCGCGGGGGCGCTGAGAGCCCAGGGCAAAAATGCCTGACTTTGTGCAAACGTTCACAAGGGCGTACCGTGAGAAGCGAGAAACCTTCAGCGGGCAGGTCAGCAGGATCCTCGTGCCCGTAGCGTCGATTCCCAGGAGTGCCGGCGCATGTCCCGCCGTTCAGCCCCAGCACACGGCAGTCATGGCATCCCGGAGGCCACCGTTGCTCGCCTCCCCGTGTACCTGCGCGCCCTGTACGCGCTGGCCGATCGCGGCATCGCTACCGTGTCCAGCGAGGAGCTAGCAGCCTCGGCGGGGGTCAACTCGGCCAAGCTCCGCAAGGACCTGTCGCACCTCGGCTCGTACGGCACCCGCGGCGTCGGCTACGACGTGGAGTACCTGGTGTACCAGGTCTCGCGGGAGCTCGGGCTGACCCAGGACTGGCCGGTCGTGATCGTCGGCGCCGGCAACCTGGGCCGGGCGCTGGCCAATTACGGCGGCTTCGCCTCCCGCGGCTTCCGCATCGCCGCGCTGCTGGACTGCGACTCCGGCGTCGTCGGTACCCAGATAGCCCGGCACACGGTGCGCAGCGCCGCTGATATCGAGGCCGTCGTGCAGGAGCAGGCGGTGTCCATCGGCGTCATCGCCACGCCCGCGCCCTCCGCCCAGGATGTCTGCGACCGGCTGGTGGCCGCGGGCGTCACGAGCATCCTGAACTTCGCGCCCATCGTCCTGAGCGTGCCTTCCGGCGTTGATGTGCGTAAGGTCGACCTGTCCATTGAGTTGCAGATTCTCGCCTTCCACGCGCAGCGGCGGGCGCTGGCCGGGGTGCCCAGCCCCGGCGAGCGCGAGTGGCAGGAGCGCCGCGCCCGGCGCACGGGCGGACGCGAGCCGGCCGAGACCGGCCCGCCGCTGGCGCTCGGCGGAGACACCGGAGTGGAGGCTCAGGCGGTAGGCACATGAGCATTCTGGTCGTCGGGCTGAGCCACAAGAGCGCTCCGGTGGGAACACTGGAGCAGGCGGTGCTGACCGGTGACGCGCGAGCCAAGCTGCTGCGCGACGTCCGGCACGCCGAGGATGTGGTCGGCTCGCTGGTGGTGAGCACCTGCAACCGGGTGGAGATCTACGCCGACGTCGGCAAGTTCCACAGCGCGGTGGCGGCTATCTGCGAACTGCTGGCCCGGCACTCGGGCGTCGCGCTGAGCGAGCTCACCCCGTACCTGTACGTGCACTACGAGGACCGTGCGGTGCAGCACCTGCTGGCGGTGACCTGCGGCCTGGACTCGATGGTCGTCGGCGAGAGCCAGATTCTCGGCCAGGTCCGGCAGGCGCTGGCCCTGGCCCGCGAGCAGGCCACGCTGGACCGGGCCCTGTCCGAGCTCGGTGCGCTGGCGCTGCGGACGGGCAAGCGCGCGCATGCCGAGACCGGCATCGACCGCGCGGGCGCGAACCTGCTCAGCGTGGGCCTGACCGCGGCGGGTGCCCCGCTGGATGGCCAGGGCAGCACGATGCTGGCCGGCCGCTCGGTGCTGGTGGTCGGCGCCGGCTCGATGAGCGCGCTGGCCGTCGCGGGCGCCGCCCGGGCCGGCGCGGCCGGCATCGTGGTCGCCAACCGCACGCCGGCTCATGCCCGCCGGCTAGCGGCCACCGTCGCCGGAACCCCGGCTGACCTGTCCGATCTGCCCGGCCTGCTGGCCGCCGCGGACCTGGTGATCTCCTGCACCGGAGCGCCGGGCAGCGTCATCACCGCGCGCATGACCCGCGAGGCGCTGGCCCGCCGGGACCGGCCGGGCGAGCTGGTCCTGCTGGACCTGGCACTGCCGCGAGACGTCGAGGCCGGCACGGCTGACCTGGCCGGCGTGACGGTCATCGACCTGGAGACCCTGGCGGCCGCCGGTGACGGCGAGACCCTGGCCGGAGATGACGACGTGGCCCGGGTGCGGGTCATCGTGGCCGAGGAGTTCGCGAGCTACGTGCTGGCCGGCCGCGCCGCGGCCGTGGCTCCGACCGTGGTGGCGCTGCGGGAGAAGGCGGCACAGGTCGTGGACGCCGAGCTGGCCCGGCTAGCCGGGCGGCTGGGCGGCCTGGACTCACGGGTCCGCGAGGAAGTCGACCGGTCCATGCGGCGGATCGCCGACAAGCTGCTGCACGCCCCGACGGTCCGGGTCAAGGAACTGGTGGGCATGCCGGGCGCAGAGTCCTATGAGGCGGCGCTGCGCGTGCTGTTCGATCTCGATCCCGACGCGGTGCGCGCTGTCGCGCGAGCCGATGCGGGCCTGGCCGGCTTCGAGCAGCCGGCTGATACCCATCCCGGCCCGGCACCCGCCGGACCGGCCCAGACTGCGGAGGAAACCCCGTGACGGCGCTGCGGCTCGGCACCCGGAAGAGCCCGATGGCCATGGCCCAGTCGCTTCAGGTCGCCAGCGCGATCACCGAGCGAACGGGCCGTGCCGTCGAACTGGTGGGCATGACCACGTACGGAGACGCCAGCTCCGCCCAGCTGACGCAGATCGGCGGCACCGGGGTGTTCGTCAGCGGGCTGCGGGCCAGCCTGCTGGCCGGCAATGTGGACCTGGCCGTGCACTCGCTCAAGGACCTGCCGACGGCGCCGGCCGAGGGCATCCTGCTGGCCGCCGTCCCGGTCCGTGATGACCCGCGCGACGCGCTGGCCGCGCGCGACGGGGCCAAGCTGGCTGATCTGCCGCCTGGGGCCCGGATCGGCACCGGCTCGGCACGCCGAGCGGCCCAGCTGCTGATGCTCCGCTCCGACCTGGTCCCGGTACCGGTCCGCGGCAATGCCGGCACCCGGCTGGCCAAGATGACGTCGGGCGAGCTGGAGGCCGTCGTGCTCGGCTACGCGGGCCTGACCCGGATCGGCCGCCTGGACGCGGTCACCCAGATCTTCGACCCCGAGGAGATGGTCCCGGCTCCCGGCCAGGGCGCGCTGGCGGTGGAGTGCCGCGCTGACCGGGCGGACCTGGCCGAGTTGCTGGCCCAGGTGGAGGATCCGGTCAGCCGGGCCATCACGACGGCAGAACGCGCCCTGCTCGCGGCGTTGCAAGCAGGCTGCCTGGCCCCGGTAGGCGCGTATGCTGCCGGGACGGAAGTTCTGCGGCTGGACGGCGTAGTCGTCTCAGCCGACGGGGGAACAGCGCTTCGCGGGAGCGCCAGCGGCCCGGCGGCCGAGGCTGAGCGCCTCGGCCAGGAGGTGGCCGCCGATCTGCTCCGCCGCGGCGCGGGACGGTATACGGCCGTGTCCGGTGGACACATCAGCAACGGGGACGATGAGAGATGAACCCCACACCCGCGACAGATAAGCCCGGCCAGCTGGCCGGCGACAAGACGACGACCGACAAGACGACGACCGACAAGCCGGCCGCCAGCACGGCCAGGAGCGGTGCGGCTAAGAGCGGCGCCGCCAGGAGCGGTGCCGCCCGGAGCAAGGACACCGGTGCCCGGGAGGCCGGCTCCCGGCCGCCGGCCGGCCTGGTCGCGTTCATCGGAGCCGGCCCCGGGGACAGTGAGCTGCTCACTGTCCGGGCTGCTGCCCTGATCGGCCAGGCCGACCTCGTGGTCGCCGCGCCCTGGGTCAGCGAGCGGCTGACGCACCTGATGAAGGACGGCGCCACGCTGGCCGACTCCGCCGGGCTCGATGACGACCCGAAGATGCTGGTCAAGGCGGCCCGCGCCGGGCAGCAGGTGGCCCGGGTCTTCGGCGGCGACCCGCTGATGTTCTGCAACGCCGCCGCCGAGGCACAGGCGTGCGCCAAGGCCAAGCTGCCGTTTGAGATCGTGCCCGGCCTGTCGGCGGCCACGGCGGTCCCCGCCTACGCGGGGATCCCGCTGACCTCTGACGGCAGCGGGGATGTCCGCATCATCAATGCCGGCGAGGTGTCGGGCGTGTCCGCCGGCCACGGCACGCTGGTCATTCTCGGCGCCGAGGCCGGCCCGGTTGACCTGGGCAAGATGCTCATCGCAGCCGGCTGGGCGGACAGTACCCCGCTCGCGATCACCTGGAACGGCACCACGACCGACCAGTACACCGTCGTCGCCAGGCTGGGCAGCGTCGCCGCCGACCTGAAGGCCGCCGGGGTCAGCCCGCTGACCGCCAACGGGCCTGCCGTGGCGGTGGTCGGCGAGGGCGTCGCCGCCCAGCGTGCCCTGTCCTGGTATGAGACCAAGCCGCTGTTCGGCTGGCGGGTCCTGGTGCCGCGGACGAAGGAGCAGGCCGAGCACGTCTCGGACCTGCTGCGCGCCCAGGGCGCGGTGCCCGAGCAGGTGCCCACCATCGCGGTGGAGCCGCCCCGTACCCCGCAGCAGATGGACCGCGCGGTCAAGGGGCTGGTCACTGGCCGGTACCAGTGGATCGGCTTTACCTCGGTCAACGCCGTGCGCGCGATCCGGGAGAAGTTCGAGGAGTACGGCCTGGACGCGCGGGCCTTCGCCGGGGTCAAGATCGCGGCCGTCGGCGAGCAGACGGCCAGCGCGCTGCGCGACTTCGGGATCATGCCCGACCTGGTCCCGGACGGCGACCAGTCGGCTGAGGGCCTGGCCGAGGCCTGGCCCGCCTACGATGACGTGCTCGACCCGATCAACCGGGTGCTGCTGCCCCGCGCTGACATCGCCACCGAGACGCTGGTCGCCCGGCTGACCGAGCTGGGCTGGGAAGCCGAGGATGTCACCGCCTACCGGACGGTTCGCGCGGCGCCGCCGCCCGCGCCGATCCGGGAGGCGATCAAGGGCGGCGGCTTCGACGCGGTGCTGTTCACCTCGTCCTCCACGGTCCGGAACCTGATTGGCATCGCGGGCAAGCCGCACGCCGTCACGGTCATTGCCGTGATCGGGCCGCAGACGGCCAAGACCGCCGCGGAGTTCGGCCTGCGCGTGGACGTGATGGCGCCGACCCCGTCGGTCACGGCACTGGTCGAGGCCCTGGCTGCGCACGGCGCGGGAATCCGGGACGCGGCGCTGGAGGCCAGCGAGCCGCTGCGCCGTCCGAGCGAGCGCCGTCGCGGTGCCCGCCGGCGTATCAGGTAAAAAGAGCAAGGCAGGAGCAGATGACCGCGAGCTTCCCCGTTGCCCGGCCGCGGCGGCTGCGCCGCAGCGCGCCCCTGCGGCGCCTGGTCGCCCCCGTCCGGGTGCGCCCGGAGGACCTGGTGCTGCCGATGTTCGTCAAGGAGGGCATCGCCGAGCCGCAGCCGGTGTCGTCGATGCCCGGCGTCGTGCAGCACACCAGGGACAGCCTCCGCAAGGCGGCCGCCGAGGCCGTAGCGGCGGGTGTGGGCGGCCTGATCCTGTTCGGGATCCCGGCGGTTAAGGACGCGCGCGGCTCGGCTGCCGACGACCCGGATGGCATCGTCCAGCTCGCGCTCGCCGACCTGGCCGCCGAGGTGGGCGGCGACACGGTCCTGATGGCGGACCTGTGCCTGGACGAGTACACCGACCATGGTCACTGCGGGCTGCTGACCAGCGCCGGCGAGGTGGACAACGACGCCACGCTGGACCGGTATGCCGCTATCGCCGTCGCGCAGGCCCGGGCCGGCGTGCACCTGGTGGCGCCCAGCGGGATGATGGACGGCCAGGTCGCTGCCATCCGTGCCGCGCTCGACTCCGACGGCCGTAGTGACGTCGGGATCTGCGCCTACTCAGTTAAGTACGCCTCCGCCTTTTACGGGCCGTTCCGGGAGGCGGCCGAGTGCGCGCCGCAGTTCGGCGATCGTGCCTCCTACCAGCAGGATCCGCCCAGCACCAGGGACGCGCTGCGCGAGGTGGCCCTGGACGTGGCCGAGGGCGCCGACATCGTCATGGTCAAGCCCGCGCTGGCGTACCTGGACGTGCTCAGCCAGGTGGCCGCGGCGGTGTCCCTGCCAGTCGCGGCTTACCAGGTCAGCGGCGAGTACGCGATGGTAGAGGCAGCCGCGGCGAATGGCTGGCTGGACCGGGAGCGGATCATTGACGAGACGCTGATCGCCATCCGCCGGGCGGGCGCCGACATCATCCTGACCTACTGGGCCATCGAGGCAGCGCGCCGCCTGCGTTAGCCGCGCGCCGCTCCCTGACCAGTGCGTTCGCCGCTTTCACCCGGCTGTCCTGGCGGCCTGCCACGGAGTCTTGCTGTTTGACCGGATACCTGCCGGGAAGTCTAGCGCCTCAACACAAACCGGCAGGAGGTTCCCATGTCATCCGGAACCATTGTGGCGATTGTCATCCTGGTCATCATCGTGGCCCTGGTAGTCGCCGGGGTCTCGATGGCTATGCGCCGCCGGCGGCTGCAGCAGCGCTTCGGCCCGGAATACGACCGGGCAGTCGAGAGCAGCGACAGCAGGCGCAAGGCTGAGGCCGAGCTCACCGAGCGGGAAAAACGAGTCAGGAAGCTGGACATCCGGCCGCTGGACGCTGGCGCCCGGGACCGGTACGCCAGCGAGTGGCGAACCATCCAGGAACAGTTCGTAGACACCCCGGCGCAGGCTGTGACGAGCGCCCAGAGCCTGATCACCAGCGTCATGACCGAGCGCGGCTACCCCACGGAGGACGCCGAGCAGATCACGGCTGACCTGTCGGTAGAGCACGCGGGCACGATCGACGAGTTCCGGACCGCGCAGGAGCTGAGCAGCCGGGCTGCGGGCGGCACGGCCAGCACCGAGGACCTGCGTCAGGCCATGGTGCATTACCGGACGCTGTTCCGTGACCTGCTCGGCGAGCGGACCGACGACACCGTCGGCACGGACGTGCCGACGAGCACTCCGGTCGATGAGGCCGACATGGCCCGGCGGGACGAGCCGGTCACGGCCGAGCCGGCCCGGACCGGTGAGGCCGGCACGATCGGAACCGACACGATGCCGGTCAGCGAGATTCCGGCCGACGTCGGCCCGGACTACGCGGTCCAGGACTTTGACTACCCGGCCCCCGACGGCGAGACCGTCGCGGACGAGCCGGCCCGTGATCCTGCCCCGGCCTCTGAGACCCAGCCGGCCGGCGCCCGCCGGACCGCGCGGAGAAGGTGAGCTACGTGACATCGACTAGCGAGCAGCGGGACGACGACGTCATCGTCGTCACGGACGAGAACATCGTGTCGCCCGACGAGGCCAGGACCGATGAGACCGGCCTGGCCGAGGCGCGGCACCGGGCCGGCTACGACATGGCCGGCACCGACGCCGCGGACACTGACGAGCTAGCCGGTGACGATCCAGGCGCCGGCGAGCTGACGCACGACGACACGCGCGACCGGAGCCGCTCGGCGTTCGCCATGCCCGGCGGCACGCCCGCCAGCGACGAGACAGTCGCCGACGAGACAGTCACCGGCGAGCCAGTCACCGACGAGACGGGCGAGCCAGTCACTGACGAGACCGGCGAGCCAGTCACCGACGAGACGGGCGAGCCAGTCGCCGGCGAGACCGGCGAGACGGTCCCGGACGACACCACGGCCGGCGAGATGGCCGCGAGCGAGTCGCTCGCGGAGGAGCCGGTCACCGACGAGCCGCTGGCCGCTGACGAGCTAGTGATCGCTGACGAGACAGTGATCACTGACGAGACACCGGCCGCCGCGGCGCCGGCCGCCACCACACCAGCCGCGAGCGAGCCAGCAGCCGGGCCGGCCGGGCCGGCCGCGGCGGCCACCGGGCCGGCTGCCGGCGCGGGAGTAGCCGGTGACGACCCGTGGCCCGGGATCCAGGCCCGGTTCGTGGACGACCCCCGGTCCGCCGTCGAGCAGGCCGCCGAAGTCACCACGGGCGCCCTGACGGCCCTGATGGCGTCAGCCAGGAACCGGGAGCAGAGCCTGCGCGATGGCTGGCAGGCCAACGCGACCGGCACCGAGGAACTGCGCACCTCGCTGCGCGATTACCGCGAACTAGCCCAGCGCCTGTCCGGGCTGGCCAGCCAGCTCTAACCGCCCCACCGGCCACACCGGCCGTCAGCAACCTCAGTAATCCGCGCGCCCCGCCGGTCCGGCGGGGCGCGCTGCTGTCGCCGCGGCATCTCCGTTATGCATCTGTCCCGGGACCCAGGTCGCGAGGACCCGGGCCGGCCCGGCATTATCAGTGCTGTAGGCCCATGCGAATCCGGAGCGGGAGCGGGAGTGAGCTAATTGGTCCAGTCGGTGCTGCGCGGCAGGCGGCGCAGGGCCGGAGAGCGGACGGCGGTGGCCGCCGTGCGGTACGCGGCCCTGGGCTGGCCCGTCTGCACGGGTGCCTTTCCGCCGGGCAAGCGCTCAGGCGGGCAGGTCCGGGCCTGCTCGTGTGACCGGGTGGGCTGCCCGGCGCCAGGGGAGCACCCCATCTCGCCCGCCTGGCAGATGCAGGCCAGCGATAACCCTGATCAGGTGGCCAAGGCCTGGCAGGCCGCGCCGGAGGCGAGCGTGATCCTGGTCACGGGCCGCGTGTTCGACGTGCTCGACGTCCCGGCGCAGGTCGGCACCGCCGCGCTGGCCCGGATGGAGCGCGCGGACGTCCGGCCCGGCCCGGTGGCGATCAGCGGGGACCGCGCTCATTTCTACGTGGCGACCCGGGGCGCCCCCGCCGACGAGGACGAATGGTGGTCCTGCCATCTGGACTGCGAGCCGGAGATCCTGGCCGACGTGGCCGGGCTGCGCTGGCACTGCCGGGACAGCTACGTGCTGGCGCCGCCGTCGCGCATCGGCAGCGGCCCGCCGGCGCGCTGGGTCCGGGATCCGGCCGGCAGCCCGCTGCCGGACGGGCTGCGCCTGCTGGAAGTACTAGCTGATGTATGCGAGGAGGTCGGCTGATGAGCTCCGCTGGGGGCCAGGAGATGTCGCACGCGTTGTTCGCCCGGGCCACCGCGGTGATCCCCGGCGGGGTGAACTCGCCCGTGCGGGCGTTCGGCACGGTCGGCGGGACGCCGGTGTTCATGGCGTCCGGCAGCGGCCCGTACCTCGACGACGCTGACGGCAACCGCTACGTCGACCTGGTCTGCTCGTGGGGGCCGATGATCCTCGGCCACGCGTTCGGGCCGGTGGTCGAGGCGGTCCGGGCGGCAGCGCTGCACGGCACCTCGTACGGGACGGCCACCGAGGGCGAGGTGAGCCTGGCGGAGGAACTGGTCAGCCGGGCGCCGGTGGACAAGGTCCGGCTGGTCAGCTCAGGTACCGAGGCCACCATGTCGGCGCTGCGGCTGGCCCGCGGCTACACCGGGCGGCGGCTGGTGGTGAAGTTCGGCGGCTGCTACCACGGTCACGTGGACGCCCTGCTGGCCGCGGCGGGCTCGGGAGTGGCGACGTTCGCGCTGCCCGATTCACCCGGCGTGACGGGAGCGGTCACGGCCGACACCGTGGTGCTGCCCTACAACGACGCCGCGGCGGTCCAGCAGGCGTTCGCCGAGCGCGGCGACCAGATCGCCTGCGTCATCACCGAGGCCTGCCCGGCCAACATGGGCATCGTGCCGCCCGCTGACGGCTTTAACCAGCTGCTGGCGCAGCTGTGCCAGGAGCACGGCGCGCTGCTGATCATGGACGAGGTGCTGACCGGGTTCCGGGTCTCCCGGTCCGGCTGGTACGGCCACGATCCGGTGCCGGCCGACCTGATGACGTTCGGCAAGGTCATGGGCGGCGGCCTGCCAGCCGCGGCCTTCGGCGGCCGGGCCGAGATCATGGACCGGCTGGCCCCGGCCGGCCCGGTCTACCAGGCCGGCACGCTGTCGGGGAACCCGCTGGCCACCGCGGCCGGGCTGGCCACTCTGCGGGCCTGCACGCCGGAGGTGTACGGCGCCGTGGACGGGGCCGCCGCCATGGTCGCCAAGCTGACCGCCGACGCGCTGACCGCCGCGGGCGTGGCCTACCGGCTGCAGCAGGCCGGCAACCTGTTCTCGTTCTTCCTGGGCGTCACCGAGCCGGTCCGCGACTTTGACGATGCCCGCCGCCAGTCCGTGCCCGCCTACGCCGCGTTCTTCCACGCGATGCTGGCGGGCGGCGTGTACCTGCCGCCGTCGCCATTCGAGGCCTGGTTCCTGTCAGCGTCGCACGATGCGGAGGCGATCGGCCGGATCGCCGCGGCGCTGCCGGCGGCGGCCCGCGCCGCAGCTGCCGCGCAAGGCTGACCGGACGACCGGTCGCCCGTCCTGACCAGGCCCGGAACCGGTCACGCGAGTCATTTCCGGTACCTGCTGCCTCGGATTTATCACGCGTTTTCCGGTGTACTGGCGGTGCGGGCGGTTACCCGCCAGGATGTCCGTGGGGTGACCGGGCACTGGGGCTCGGACCACACGGGAGGAGCCCGAAAATGGCGGTGCGCAATGTCATCAGCACGCTGAATCCGGATGGCACGGAGGTGATGGGCCCGGGAATCCTGATGTACCACTTCCCCGGGTCCGACATCATGAACGGCAGCCTGCTGACCGTGGAGAGCAACCACTTCTGTGTGCTGAAGTCGCGCGGTGCAATCCTGAATGTCTACGAGACCGGCCAGTACCCGGTGGAGACCCCGCAGCGGCCGCTGCTGGGCAACTTCCAGCAGGCCTTCTACGGCGGTCAGTCGCCGTGGCAGTACGAGGCGCTGTTCGTCTCGCGGGCCAAGAGCGTGGCCAAGGCCCAGGGAGTCGCCCTGTCGCGCGAGCTGGCCGAGCTCGTCTACGACGTGGACTACTACGTGCACATCGACAGCAAGGAAGACGCGGTCAAGCTGGTCACGCACATGCCCTACACGGGTCACGTGCTCACCACCGACCAGCTGAACCAGTACGCCGGCCCGGTCGTCGAGCAGGCCATCAACCAGCTGGTCCAGGTCACGCCGCTGGAGCAGGTCAACGAGCGGATCCACGACATCACCGAGCTGGTCCGCGGGCACCTGCAGGACTTCCTGTCCATCTACGGCGTCACGCTGAACGACGTCAAGGTCCTCATGCGGCCGCGAGACGAGCGGATGCGGGAGCTGATCTCGCTGCGCGCCTTCGGCCTGTCCGAGATCGACGCCGTGCGCTACTACGTGGCCCTGAAGATGGCCGAGCGCGGCCTGGTGTCGGCCCCGAACATGGCCGTCGGAGAGCCCTTCAACATCGGCCTCACCGGCTCCGCGTTCGGCTCGGTGGGCATGCCCAACGGGACTGACGTCCTCGGCGGCACGCATGCCCGGCCGGGTGCCTGAGCACCATGCCCGACAGCCTGGCCGACAAGGTGCGCGGCCTGCTGGCCTCGGATGTCTACTCCGAGAAGGGCCGGCTTCGCTCCGATGACCTGCTAGTCCGGGAGCGGGTCGGGCATGGCCTGTCGGCCGCCGCGGCCCGCATCCGGGACCTGATCAGCGAGTGGCGCCAGGACCGGGTGCCGCCGTCGACCCGGGAGCAGCCGTTCCCGCCCGCCGAGGTGATGGCGCCGATCCGCCGGTGCGAGCGGCTGGTCAAGGCCATCGAGGATGCCTCGGCCAGCGTGCGCGGCCTGCCGCTGCTCAACGCCGACAAGGTCTGGGACCGGGTCCGGCACATCGGCCTGGACGAACTGCTGCAGTTCGACTGGACCATCGTGGGCGAGGCCGACGGCCTGGCCGCCGACCTGTCCGGCGTCTCCGCGCTCGACGAGGTGGACGTGCCCGCCGTCGAGGCCCGGCTGCGGAAGATCCGCGAGGTGGCCGGCGACCGGCAGCGCTACATCGAGGTCAGCTGAGAATCTGATCCGTAACGGGGCGCCCGGCTGGCCTGGCCTGCCGGGCGCTCTGTTTTCCCCGCTCGCATCCCGGGCGCCTGCGAGGCGCCGCATTCCCTCGTCACAAGCTCCTCAGTCCGGGCAACGCCGGCGCCCCTCCGGTTCGCTCGGTGGGGCCGGTCAGCCGAAGGCGATCGCGATGATCCCGGCCACGATGGCCGCCGCCGCGATCAGCTTGCGGGCCAGCCCGCCCTCGCCCAGCACCCGGCGGCCCAGGATGACCCCGAACAGCACGCTCACCTCCCGGACCGGCGCCACCGCGCTCACGGCCGTGAAGCTGAGCGCGATCAGCACCAGCATGTAAGCCAGCGGCGCCAGCAGCCCGGCCCCGGTCACCTGCAGCCGGAACGACTGCCAGACACCGGCCAGCTCGGCCCGGCGGCGCAGCACGTAAGGCGCGAAGGCAGCCAGCATGACCGGGAACGTGGCGTAGCCCTGCAGCACGGCGGGCGTGCCCAGCGTGGCGACCGCGTACCTGTCCCACAGCGTGTACGAGGCGATGAAGGTGCCCGTGGCCAGCGCGAGCCCGACAGCCGTCAGCGCGGCCGGCCGGGCCGCGGCCCCGGCCCGGCGCGCGGGCAGGCCGATCAGCGTGATCCCGGCCACGATGGCCGCGATGCCGGCGATGCCCGCCGGGCCGGGCCGCTCGCCCAGCAGCACGATCCCGGCCAGCGAGGCCAGCAGCGCGCCGGTGCCGCGGCCGACCGGGTAGACCACGGACAGGTCGCCCAGCCGGTAGCCGGCCTGCAGGAACTGGAAATAGCCCGCCTCCAGCACGCCGGTCCCGGCCATGAACAGCCAGTTGGCCGCGGTCAGGTGCGGGTGCTGGATCAGTACGGACCCGGCCACGACCGGCGCGTAGGCGATGGTCGCGACGGCGGCCACCAGCCAGATGAACAGCGTCCCGGCTGCGGCTGAGGCCTGCTTACTGAACAGGTTCCAGCTCGCGTGCGCGAGCGCGGCGATCAAGATGAGCCCGAGGGCGGTCACACTCACAGGTCGGCTCCTGCCCCGTCAGCCCGTTTCCGGGCGTGGCTGTCAGAGCCCTCGAGGCTTTTCTCCCGTGAGGTGTTGGCCCGCGCTGGCGGGTTCGTGGCGCCGCTCGGTCCAGTCCGCCTGACCCTGATTGTGGGATCGGGGGCGAGTCAGGCGCGGAACCCTAGGCGCAGCCGCATGCTGATATCAGGCTACCTGGGCGCTGCGGCGGTGCAGTATCGACCAGAGGGGACGACCCCCCTGAGACCCCCCGAGCCGCCCTGCGGGCGGCCGGGCAACAAATGGCGGCCGGTAGGCTGTGCCCGCCATGACAGCAGATCAGCCCCCCGCTCCGCCGCCGGCGGGCCCGCTCGCCGGCTCCGCCATCGTCCACCTGGTGCGGCACGGCGAGGTGGACAACCCGGCCGGGGTGATCTACGGGCGCATCCCCGGCTACCACCTGTCGGCCGACGGGCGGCTGATGGCTAAGGCCGCGGCCGACTTCCTGGCCGGCCGGGACGTGACCGTGCTGCGCTGCTCGCCGCTGGACCGCGCGGTGGAGACCGCGGCACCGATCGCGGCGGAGCTCGGCCTGGAGGCCGGCATCGATGACCGGCTGATCGAGCCCGCTAACCACTTTGAGGGCCTGCGCTTCGGCGTCGGCGATGGTTCGCTGCGGCAGCCGCGGCACTGGCGTTACCTGTGGAATCCGTTCCGGCCGTCGTGGGGCGAGCCCTACGCCGAGGTCGCGGCCCGGATGCTGGCCGCGGCAGCCGACGCGGCACGGGCCGCGGACGGGCACGAGGCGGTCTGCGTCAGCCACCAGCTGCCCATCTGGGCGACCCGGCTCGCCGCGGAGGGCAGGCGGCTATGGCATGACCCGCGGCGTCGGCAGTGCGCGCTGGGCAGCGTGACCAGCCTGACGTTCGCTGGCGGCCGGGTGATCGGCGTGAGCTACGCGCAGCCGTCGGGGGACCGCGGCAGCCGCGTGGCCGGCGCCTGAGCGGCCCGCCGGCATGTCCGTGCGACCCGTTGGGCTGCCCCGCCGTGATGATCGCCGGGCAGGTCGGGCACAATGGGGCGCGATACTACCGCTTGTAGGAGATCACGCTGTGCCCCGCCAGCCCTACCCCGCGTACCGGGCGAGCCGCACGGCTCGTGCCGCCGGGCGACCCGGGCTGCGCCCCTGGCCGACCGGACTGACGCTGACCCTCGGCCTGGCTGCCGCCCTGGCCCTAGCGGGCTGCTCGGGCGGCGCTATCGGCGCTAACACCCCGCAAAGCAGCGGCCAGAGCTTTGTCAGCGGCAGCGGCACCAGCATCTACAAGCCCGGTTCGCGGCCGCTGGCGCCTGACATCTCGGGGACGACGCTGAGCGGCGCGCACCTGAAGCTGTCCGGGTACCGGGGCTCGGTCGTCGTGCTCAACTTCTGGGGCTCGTGGTGTGCCCCGTGCCGGGCCGAGGCGCCCGGCCTGGCCGCTCTGGCCACCCGGCTGGAGTCGCGCGGAGTACGCTTCCTCGGCATCGACATGCGGGATGACCCCACCAGCGCCGACGCGTTCATGCAGACCTTCGGGATCCACTACCCGAGCCTGAATGACCCCGGCGGTGAGATCGCGCTGGCCTTCCGCGGCAGCGTCCCGCCGTCCGCAATCCCGTCGACGCTGGTCATCGACCGCACCGGGCGGATCGCCGCCCGGGTCATCGGCAGCTCGAGCTACGACTCGCTGCGCAAGATCATCCTGCAGGTGCTGGCGGGCCACCCGGCCAGCGCCGCCGGAGCCACGCCATGAGCGACGTGACCGACACCGGCACCGTGGCGCGTGAGGCCGCCGAGGCCGAGGCAGCGGAGGAAGCTGCCAGGGACGCGGCCGTCCAGGACGTGCCGTTCCCGGCCACCGTCCGCCGCGGCCGCGGCGGCTGGGTGCGCTGGGGCTGGCGGCAGCTCACCTCCATGCGGACCGCGCTGATCCTGCTGTTCCTGCTGGCCATCGCCAGTGTGCCCGGCTCGGTGCTGCCGCAGGAGGGCATCGACCCGTCGGCGGTCACCCAGTACTACGACGCGCATCCCGCCCTGGCGCCGCTGCTGAACCGGCTGTCGCTGTTCAGCGTCTTCGCGGCCCCCTGGTTCGCGGCCATCTACCTGCTGCTGTTCCTGTCCCTGGCGGGCTGCGTGCTGCCCCGGACCTTCCGGCAGATCGGCTCGGCGCGGCAGCAGCCGCCGCGCGCGCCGCGGCGGCTGGCCCGGCTGCCGATGTCGGCCAGCTACCTGACCGCGCTGCCACCGGCCGAGGCACTGGCATCGGCGCGCCGGATGCTCAGCGGCCGGCGGTTCCGGCTGCGGACCGGGGACGGCTGGTTGTCGGCTGAGAAGGGCTACCTGCGCGAGGTCGGCAACCTGCTGTTCCACATCGCGCTGCTGGCCCTGCTGGTCTCGATCGGCCTGGGCGGGCTGTTCGGCTATAAGGCCAACCGCCTGCTGATCGCCGGGCAGTCGTTCTCGGACACGCCGGTCTCCCTGGACGTGCTGCACCCGGGCCGCCTGGTGTCGGCCGCGGACCTGGCCCCGTTCTCGGTCACCCTGGACCGCTTCAGCGCGCGGTATGTGTCCAGCGGGCCGCAGACCTCGGAGCCGGAGACCTTCAACGCCCAGCTGAGCTACACCAGCGCGACCGGTGCGCCGGTGCGCCACTACGACCTGCGGGTGAACCATCCGCTGACGGTGGACAGCGCCAGCGTGTACCTGATCAACCACGGGTACGCCCCGCAGTTCCGGGTTACCGACGGGAAGGGAAAGGTGGTCTTCAACGGCCCCGTTCCATTCATCGCGGTCGAGCAGTCCGGGCTGACCTCGGAGGGCGTGGTGAAGGCCCCGGATGCGGCGCCGACCCAGCTCGGCTTCGCCGGCGTCTTCCTGCCGTCCGCCGTGGACGTGGGCGGCCGTCTCGAGTCGGACTTCCCGGCCCCGCAGAACCCGCGGGTCAGCCTGGTGTCCTACGCCGGCAACCTCAACATGGACAGCGGGGTTTCGCAGTCGGTCTACCAGATCGACCTGTCCCAGATGCACCGGCTGCCCATCTCGCCGCGGCCGCTGGCCGTCGGCCAGTCCATGACGCTGCCCGGCGGGGCAGGCAAGATCACCTTCACCGGCTACCGCCAGTGGATCAGCCTGGCCATCACCTACGACCCGGGCCAGTTCCCGGCGCTGTGCTCCGGCGTGCTCGCCCTGGCCGGGCTCATCCTGTCGTTCATGGTGCGCCGCCGCCGGTTGTTCGTCCGGGCCACCCCGGAGCCGGACGGGCGCACGCTGGTCGAGGTGGGCGGGCTGGCCCGCTCGGACGCCGCCGGCGGATTCGAGGTCGAATTCGACGAGCTCACGGCCGAGCTGCGCACCGCCCAGGACGGCAGTCCGGCTCCGGCCAGCCCAGATTCGGCCAGTCCGGCGGCGGACGCCGCTGCGGCTGGCACTATTCCGGAAGCCACGTCCAGCAGTACCCGAGAGGGAGAGTGAGACCCTCATGCCGGTCATCATCAATCAGGGCCTGGCTGACGCCAGCAATGCCTGCCTGCTCACCACGGTGCTGCTGTACGCACTGGGCATGCTCGCCTACGCCTGCGACTTCGCCTTCCGCAAGGAGCGGCTGGTAGCTCCGGCGACGGCCGCGGCCGTCCAGGTGCCCGAGCTGGTCGGAGCCGCCGCCGGCGGCCCGGGCAGCCCCGCGGCGCCGCCGCGCGCCGCCGGGCCCGCCGCGACCCGGCCGGCGAGCCGGTGGCCGTCCGGCTTCTGGCTCCGCACGGCCTTCGGCCTGACCTGCGCCGGGCTGCTCACTCACGTGGCCGCCATCCTCACCCGCGGCCTGGCCGAGCACCGCGTGCCGTGGGGCAACATGTACGAGTTCATCGCCGCTATCGCCTGCATGGCGGTGCTGGTGTTCGTGGCCGTGTCGATCCGCTTCCAGGCTTACTACATCGGCCTGTTCGTGCTGATCCCGGTGGTCTTTGCGCTGGCCCTGGACGTCACCATCGTCTACACCCCGGCCGGGAGCCTGGTCCCGGCGCTGAACTCCTACTGGATCGCCATTCACGTCACGGCCATGATCGTGGCCAGCGGACTGTTCATCGTCGGTGCCGTGACCACGGTCATGTACCTGATCGCCGAGCGGAACGAGCGGCGGCTGGCGGCCGGCCTGCCGTCCCGGAGCGCGGGCCTGATGATGCACCTGCCGGGGGCCACGATCCTGGACCGGCTGTCCTACCGGACCATCCTGTTCGCGTTCCCGGTGTGGACGTTCGGGATCATGGCCGGCGCGATCTGGGCCGACCACGCCTGGGGCCGGTACTGGGGCTGGGACCCCAAGGAGACCTGGTCGTTCATCACCTGGGTGGTCTACGCCGGCTTCCTGCACGCCCGGGCCACGGCTGGCTGGCGCGGCCGCAAGGCGGCCTTCATCCAGCTGGTCGGGTTCGGCTGCCTGATGTTCAACCTGGTCGGCATCAACCTGTGGGTCACCGGCCTGCACTCCTACGCCGGCCTGACCGGCTGAGGCGGCTCAGGAACCCCTGGCGCTGGCGGGTACTCGCCTGCTAGCCCAGGGGGCACCCCCTGGAACCACGGGCGCTGGCGGGTACTGCTTGCTAGCCCAGGAGGGCCACCCCCCTGGAACCCCCCAGTGGCTAGGGGACCCGCCCCCTAGGACCCCGGAGATCTAGCGATCGTCCCTCGCATCGCGGATCCGGCGCTCGATCTCCAGCAGGAAGTCGGGGTCGTCGTCGGGTCCCAGGGGCCGGGGCGCCCAGCGGGCCCCGGAGTAGTCCTCGTCGCGGTCCTCGCCGAGATCCGTGCCCATCGCCCGGCCTGCGGGATGCCGCCGGAACGCCTCCGCCGGGCTGAGGCCCAGCCCCGCGGCAGCGGTCCGGCGCGGCAGCATCGGCATCCGCCGCGGACGGCCGACAATCAGCCAGGCCGCGCAGCCCACGACCGAGAACAGCACCAGGATGGTCAGCCAGGTCCGCCGTGACATGGTACGTATCGCCCAGGGCGGTGAGGTCGCGACGTCGATCATGCACGGCACGACGACCCCGACCGTAAATAGGGCAAATAGTACGCAACCCAGGACCATGGCGGCAGCCTAGCTGCTCAGCCTGCGCGTTCGTGGTGAATTGCGGCACTCCGTCGCCGTCATGACGGCTGACCATAATTAGGTACGGTCTGCCACGGCAGGTGACGTCCTGGCCTGATCCGGCATAGCCTGGCCCCTTCGGTGACTCAGGGAGTACGCATGCGGCTTTGGTTATTCGGCCGGAGGCGACGCGCCCGGCTGCGCGTCGCGGCCAGTTCACGGCCGGCCGTCGCTGACCAGGCGGTCCGTGCCCCCGGGATGCCCGGCAGCCACCGCCGCACGGGCCGCTGGTCCGGCCGCGGGTGGCGTCGCGCGCGCGGCGCGGACCAGGCCGGCGCTCGCGCGGCCAGCACGGCCGCGCCTGTCGTCGTCCCGGCTGGTGCGAGTCAGGGCCGCGCGGCGACCGCGGCCAGTTTCGCGGGCGGTGCCGTAGCGGGAAGTCCCGTGGCGGGAAGTTCCGTGGCGGGCGGTGCGGTGACGGACGCGCGCGGGCGCTCCGGGATGCTGCCGCCCGTCCAGCCGCCGCCCGCTCAGCCGACCCCTGCCGCCCGGCCGCCGTTCGCCCAGCCGCCGTCGCGGCCCGCCGGCCGCCCGGCCGCCAGCGGTCAGTCCCGCCGCTCAGGATCAGCCCGCGCTGCCATCCGCACCGCCGCCGATCCTGCCGCCCGGCCCGCGACCCCGGCCGGTCCCGCCGTGCCGGGACGAGCCGGCCAGAACCGCGCGGCCGTCAACCGCGCCGCGTCGCATCAGGCCGCATCGCACCAGGCCGGCCGGCGCCCGGCGGCCTCCGCCGCGGCCCGGGCGCAGGCCGCCAGCGCCGCCGCCCGGACCGCCCCGCCCGCCGCAACCCGGCTGCCGTGGTACGAGATCGCGGAGAACAACCGGACCGTGGCCGGCTGGCGCGACTGCGGCAGCCTGGAGGCTGTCCTGCAGCGCGAGTGGACCGCCGAGCCGCCGGCCGAGGCCGTCACGGCCATCGACCGGCTCGCCAGCCTGCCCCGGCTGATCAAGGACCGGCTGGCCGTCGGCCTGGACGCCATCCACGTCGGCGGGGGCGGTGTGCCGGACCTGGATGACATGGGGCGGCTGCACGGAGTTCCGCTACCGTCGGGCCGGGCCACCTGGGACGCGTGCGCGGGTGCTTACGGCGAGCGCAAGATCGTGGTCGGCTCCCGGCCGTCCCCGACCCCCGACGTGATGTGCCATGAGGTCGGTCATGCGCTGGATGACATCGACGGGCTGGGCGGCCAGTGGCAGTCCGACTCCGATGAGTTCTGCGCGCTCTATGCGCAGTGCCAGCCGCACCTGGTGAGTAATCTGCACGCGCAGCGCGGGATTCTCGGGCGCCGGGAATTCTTCGCCGACGCATTCGCGGCCATCGCATCCCGGCAGCGGCCCGCTCTGGTCGATATGCTCGGTGGGGACACCAGAGCGGCGCTGAACGTGATGCTCTATTTCAACATGCGATACGGCATCTGATGGAGTAGGCAGACGAGCGATGTATGTCATCCGGCTAGCCAATGGCAATCTGCTGGTCCCCGATTCGGCGATCAGCGACGATGGCGCGGTGCTTAGTGAGGCCTATGTCGAGATCGGCCCGTCGGACGCTGACTACGCCCGGTTCGCCGAGCAGGCCCTGACCGAGGATGAGCATGAGGAGCGGCGCCGGCGCTGGCAGGAGGGGGATGAGCCGCTCCGGCGCGAGTTCCTGGACTTCCTGGCCCGGCACGGCGGCGGGGGACCTCCGCAGGATCCGGCGGGCGGCTGAGGCAGCTGGGCTGCCGGCCGGCGCCGGGCGCGATGGTCAGCCGTGCACGAGCCTCATCCGGAATTTCTTGTCACGCAGCCGCAGTCATCCGACGTGCTCGGCCGGACCGGAATCCACCCCGAGCAGCGCCCGGACCTCAGACTCGCGGAAACGCCGGTGCCCGCCGGGAGTGCGGATACTGCTGATCCGCCCGGAAGCGGCCCAGCGCGTAACTGTCTTCGGATCAACCCGGAAAAGTGCAGCCACCTCTCCCGGCGTGAGCAGCCGCTCACTGGTACTTTCCATGGTCCCCTCCTGGATCCCCGGACGCTGCCGCTGCAAGCGGACAGCTGTCCCAAGTGTCGCAGAAGATACGGACAAGCAGTGTTTTTATGCTTAGATTCCGTAAAATCTGTTCTGGTGAATCTTGTGACGCCCTGGTGGGTATGAGCCCTGCGCCGCTAGCCCCGGGCGACACTCCGTTACCGCGCGGCAGCGCCGTCTCAGCCCCGCCCGCCGGCGGCCGGGGCGGGTCACGCGGCCCGGATCTGCGTTTCATGTGTGACCAGGATCACTAATGTAATGACATAAAGACAACTTCTTGACAAGATCGGGACCCGGCGGTCAAGCTGGCCTTTCCGGCGGCGCCTGCGGCGGCCGCCACCGACCGGACCGGGCCGCGGCCCGGTGACCGCGCCGCCACGAAGGCGACTGACGAAGGACACTGCATGCGCATCGGCCTCGCCGGAGCAGGACGCATCGGCGCGTTTCATGCCGCGACCCTGTGCCAGCTACCCGGCGTGGACTCGGTGATCATCACCGACGCCGATTCCGCGCGGGCCCGCGCGGTCGCCCGGCCGCTGGGCGCCGAGGCTGCGGAGACCGCCGGCGGGCTGCTGGACTCTGGTCTGGATGCCCTGGTCATCGCGACGGCGACGGACGCGCACCCGGAGTTCATCGGGCGCGGGGTCGACGCCGGGCTGCCGGTGTTCTGCGAGAAGCCCGTGGCGCCGGACATCGGCGGCACCCTGAAGGTGATCAGCCGGGCGGCGGCCAGCCGGGCACCGGTGCAGGTCGGCTTCCAGCGGCGTTTCGACGCGGGCTTCGCCGCGGCCCGGGCCGCCGTCCGGGCCGGCCGCCTCGGCTGGCTGCATACGCTGCGCGCGACGACGCTCGACCCGGCGCCGCCGCCGCCGGAGTACGTGGCTACCTCGGGCGGGCTGTTCCGCGACTGCAGCGTGCACGACTTCGACATCATCCGGTGGGTGACCGGCCGCGAGGTGACCGAGGTCTACGCGCTGGGCGCCAACCGCGGCGCGGCCTTCTTCCGCGACGCGGGCGACGTCGACACCATGGCCGCCGTGCTGACCCTGGATGACGGGACCATCGCGCTGGTCTCCGGTTCTCGCTACAACGCGGCCGGCTATGACGTCCGGCTGGAGGTCCTGGGCTCGGCGGGCAGCCTGTGTGCCGGGCTGGATGACCGGCTGCCGGTGACCTCGGCCGAGCCGGGCGCGACCTTCCCGGCCGGCCCGCCGCAGGCCAGCTTCCTGGACCGGTTCGCCGCCGCCTACCGGGCCGAGCTGGCCGCCTTCATCGCGCTGGCCGCCCAGGGCGGGCCGAGCCCGTGCACCATGGCGGACGCACTGGAGGCGTTCTTCGTCGCCGAGGCGTGCGAGCTGTCGCGGGCCCGGCACGCGCCGGTCACGCTGGCCGAGGTCCGGCAGTGAGCGGCCGCGGGACGACCCTGGCCGCGGGAGTAGAAGGTCGCGGGACGGGAAGGAGCGAGCGCATGCGGCTGGCCGGAGCACCCATTTCCTGGGGGGTGTGCGAGGTACCCGGCTGGGGCTACCAGCTGCCCCCCGAACTGGTCCTGGCCCAGATGCGCGAGCTAGGCCTGACCGCGACCGAGTTCGGGCCGCCCGGCTTCCTGCCCGCCGACCCGGCGGGCCGGGCCGCGATCCTGGGCCGGCATCAGCTGACGGCGGCCGGCGGGTTCCTGGCCGTCGTGCTGCATGAGCGGGCGGCCGACCCGGCCGGTCAGGTGCAGCGCGCGCTGGCCGAGTTCGCCGCCGCCGGCGGGGACGTGCTGGTACTCGCCGCGGCCACCGGCCGGGCCGGGTATGAGGCGCGGCCGGAGCTGGACAGCCAGGGCTGGGCGACGCTGCTGGACAGCCTGGACCGGGCGGTGGCCCTGGCGGCGCAGGCGGGCCTGACCGTCACCCTGCATCCGCACGTCGGCACGATGATCGAGCGCCGGGATGAGGTACACCGGGTGCTGGACGGCAGTTCGATCGGCTTGTGCCTGGACTCCGGGCACCTGCTGATCGGCGGGACCGACCCGGCCGAGCTGGCCCGGCAGGTGCCCGGCCGGATCGCGCACACGCACCTCAAGGACGTCGACGGCGGCTGGGCGCGGCGGGTCCGGGACGGGGAGACCAGCTACGCCGCGGCGGTGGCAGCAGGCCTGTACCGGCCGCTGGGCACCGGCGACGCCGACATCGCCGGACTGGTCGGCGCCCTGGCGGCGGCCGGCTATGACGGCTGGTACGTGCTGGAGCAGGACACCGTGCTGTCCGGCGAGCCGGACGGGCCGGGCCCGCAGGGCGATGTCCGGGCCAGCATCGCCTACCTGCAGGGCCTGCCGTGACGGGGCCCGCCGTGAGCGATGCAGCCGGGACCGCGCCGTACGACGTCCTGACCATCGGGCGGGTCGGGGTCGACATCTACCCGCTGCAAACCGGCGTGCCACTGGAGGAAGTCACCACCTTCGCCAAGTTCCTGGGCGGCAGCGCTACCAACGTGGCGGTCGCGGCGGCCCGGCACGGACTGCGGTCAGCGGTGATCACCCGGACCGGCGAGGATCCGTTCGGCCGTTACGTGCACGCCGAGCTGGGCCGGCTGGGCGTCGATGACGCGTTCGTGTCCGCCGTCGCCGGGCCGCCCACGCCGGTGACGTTCTGCGAGATCTTCCCGCCGGACAACTTCCCGATCTGGTTCTACCGCTATCCCCGGGCGCCGGACCTGGAGATTGAGCCGGCCGGGCTGCCGATGGCGCAGGTCGCCGCGGCCCGGATCTTCTGGGCCACCGGCACGGGCCTGTCCCAGGAGCCGAGCCGGGCCGCCCATGCAGTCGCCCTGGCCGCCCGCCAGCCGGGTCAGCTGACCGTGCTGGACCTGGACTACCGGGCCTCGTTCTGGCCGTCGGCGGCCGAAGCAGGCCGCCAGCTGCGGGCGGTGCTGCCGCATGCCAGCGTCGCGGTGGGCAACCTGGAGGAATGTCAGGTGGCGGTGGGCTCGGATGATCCGCAGGTCATCGCCGGGCGGCTGCTCGAGCTTGGCGTCGGGCTGGCCGTGGTCAAGCAGGGCCCGCGCGGGGTGCTCGCGCAGACGGCGGATGAGGTGGTCGAGGTCGCGCCGGTCCCGGTCGAGGTGGTCAACGGCATCGGTGCCGGGGACGGCTTCGGCGGGGCGCTGTGTCACGGCCTGCTGGCCGGCTGGCCGCTGGAGCAGGCCATGCGCTTCGCCAACGCGGCGGGCGCCATCGTGACGACTCGCCTGGAGTGCTCGACGGCCATGCCCACGACGACCGAGGTGCTGGATTTCCTGGCGGCCGCCGATGCCTAGCGAGCGCCTGCGCGAGCTCCGCGAGCTCCGGGCCACCCGCCCGGAGCTGATCGCCGAGCTGGCTGCCGTCCGCCGCGGTCGCCCGCTGCTGCGCGCGGACGGCCGGCTGATGATCGTGGCCGCCGACCACCCGGCCCGCGGCGCGCTGGGCGCGGGTGGCAACCCGGCCGCCATGGCCGACCGGGACGACTTGCTGGAGCGGCTGCTCACCGCGCTGAGCCAGCCGGGCGTCGATGGCGTCCTGGGCACCGCCGACATCATCGAGGACCTGCTGCTGCTGGGCGCGCTGGAGGACAAGGTGGTGATCGGGTCCATGAACCGGGGCGGGCTGCAGGGCGCCACCTTCGAGCTGGATGACCGCTTCACCGGCTACGACAGCGCGACCATCGCCAGCATGGGCCTGAACGGCGGCAAGATGCTGGCCCGGATCGACCTGTCGGATCCGGGGACAGCCGCGACACTGGAGTCCTGCGGCCGGGCCGTCACTGAGCTGGCCGGCCGTGGCCTGATGGCCATGATCGAGCCGTTCTGGTGCCGCCGGGCCGGCGGCCGGGTCGTCACTGACCTGTCGGCGGAGGCGGTCGTCCGGTCGGTGGCCATCGCCTCGGGGCTGGGCGCGACCAGCCGGCATACCTGGCTCAAGCTGCCGGTCGTGGACGGCATGGAGCAGGTGATGGCGGCGGCCACGCTGCCCGCCCTGCTGCTCGGCGGCGATCCTGGCGGACCGGTGCACGAGACGCACGCGCGCTGGGCCGCCGCGCTGGCGCTGCCGGGTGTGCGAGGCTTCGTGGCCGGGCGGGCACTGCTGTATCCGGAGGACGAGGACGTGGCCGGGGCGGTCGATGCGGCCGTCTGCATGGTCCACGCCGGGCTGGAGGTCGCATCATGAGCTGGCACCTGCCCGCGGGCAGCACCGGAAAGCCTCCAGAGGCAGTGGCCATCACGCCCGAGCGGGCCGGCTGGGGCTTCTCCGGCCTGCGCGTCCTGGAGCTGCCGCCCGGCGGTCAGTACAGCCGCCCGGCCAGCGACGACGAGACCGTCGTGCTGCCGCTGGCCGGATCCTGCACCGTAGCGGCCGGCGGCGAGGGCGGGACGGACCGCGCGCAGCTGGCCGGGCGGCCGGGCGTCTTCGCCGGCGTCAGCGACTATGCCTTCGTGCCCTGGCGCGCCAGCCTTACCATCACCAGCGCCGCGGGCGGGCGGTTCGCGCTGGCCAGCGCGCGGGCCCGGAGCGCCCGGCCGTTCCGGCACGTGCCCGCCGCCGATATCCCGGTCGAGCTGCGCGGCGCCGGGAACTGCTCTCGCCAGGTCAACAACTTCGCGATGCCCGGCGTGCTGGACGCCGACCGGCTGATCGCCTGCGAGGTGCTGACCCCGGCGGGCAACTGGTCCTCCTACCCGCCGCACAAGCACGACACCGCCGGCCCGGCGGAGACGGAGCTGGAGGAGATCTACTACTTCGAGGTCTCCGGCGGCCCGCAGGGTCAGCCGGGCCTTGCTTACCAGCGGGTCTACGGGACCCCGGAGCGGCCGGCTGACCTGCTGGCGGAGGTGCGCAGCGGCGATGTGGTGCTGATCCCGCACGGCTGGCACGGCCCGTCCATGGCGGTACCGGGCTATGACCTGTACTACCTCAACGTGATGGCCGGCCCCGGCGAGCGGGACTGGCGTTCCTGCGATGATCCCGCGCACGGCTGGGTCCGCGGGTCCTGGGCCAGCCAGCCAGCCGACCCGCGGCTGCCGCTGACGGGAGTGGCGTCGTGAGCGGCGCGGACACCATCCGGCTGACGGTCGGCCAGGCTCTCGTCCGGTTCCTGGCTGCTCAGCGCAGCGAGCGGGACGGGGTGGAGCACCGGCTCATCGACAGCTGCTTCGGCATCTTCGGGCACGGCAACGTGGCCGGCATCGGCCAGGCCCTGCTGGAGGCTGAGCTGGAGCAGCCGGGCCTGCTGCCGTACCGGCAGGCCCGCAACGAGCAGGCCATGGTGCACGCCGCGGCCGCCTTCGCCCGGACCCGGAACCGGCTGTCCATGCTGGCCTGCACCACCTCCATCGGTCCTGGTGCCACCAACATGATCACCGGAGCCGCGCTGGCCACCGTCAACCGGCTGCCAGTGCTGCTGCTGCCCGGCGACATCTTCGCCACCGGGCCGGCCGCCCCGGTGCTGCAGCAGCTGGAGCACCCGCAAGCCGGGGACATCAGCGTCAACGACGTCTTCCGGCCGGTGTCGCGCTACTTCGACCGGGTCTGGCGGCCCGAGCAGCTGCCGCCCGCCCTGCTGGCGGCCATGCGCGTGCTGACCGACCCGGCCGAGACCGGTGCCGTCACCCTGGCCCTGCCCCAGGACGTCCAGGCTGAGGCCCGGGACTGGCCACCGGAGCTGTTCCGCGAGCGGGTCTGGCACGTCCCGCGCCCAGTGCCCGAGCCCGCCGCGCTGGGCCGCGCGGTGGCGCTGATCCGGTCCGCCGCCCGGCCGCTGATCGTGGCCGGCGGCGGCGTCATCTACTCCGAGGCCACGGCGGCGCTGGCCGACCTGGCCGCCATCACCGGGATCCCGGTGGCGGAGACTCAGGCCGGCAAGGGCGCGCTGCCCTACGACCACCCGGCGGCCGTCGGCGCGATCGGCGCCACCGGCAGCACCGCCGCCAACGAGCTGGCCGCCCGCGCCGATCTGGTCATCGGGATCGGCACCCGGTGGAGTGACTTCACCACCGCCTCGCGGACCGCCTTCGCCGCGCCCGGCGTCCGGTTCCTCAACATCAACATCGCGGCGTTCGACGCGGCCAAGCACGCCGGGCTGGCCGTCACCGCCGACGCGCGCGCGGCGCTGCAGGCGCTCGGCGCCGAGCTGGCCGGGTGGACCGTGGCGGCGGAGTACGCCGGGCGCTCCCGGCAGCTCGCCGCGCGGTGGGACGAGGTTGTCCAGGAGAGCTACACGCTGCGACACGAGCCCCGGCCGGCCCAGGCCGAGGTGATCGGGGCAGTCAACGAGGCGGGCCGGGCCGCCGAGCCCGCCGACGTGATCGTCTGTGCCGCCGGCTCGCTGCCCGGCGAGCTGCACCGGCTCTGGCGGGCTCGCGACCCGAAGCAGTACCACGTCGAGTACGGCTACTCGTGCATGGGCTATGAGATCGCCGGCGGCCTGGGGGTGAAGCTCGCCGCTCCGGACCGCGAGGTGATCGTGCTGGTCGGCGATGGCTCGTACCTGATGATGGCGCAGGAGATCGTCACCGCCGTCCAGGAGGGCGTCCGGCTCACCATCGTGCTGATCGACAACCATGGCTTCGCCTCGATCGGCGCGCTGTCGGAGTCGGTTGGCTCGCAGCGGTTCGGCACCAGCTACCGGTTCCGCGGGCCGGGCGGCCGGCTCGACGGTGACGTGCTGCCCGTCGACCTGGCGGCCAACGCGGCCAGCCTGGGCGCCGAGGTCGTGTGCGCCGCCACCATCGACGAGCTGCGCGCCGCGCTGGCGGCGGCCCGGGCGGGCAGCCGTACTACGGTGATCCGGATCGAGACCGATCCGCTCATCCCGGCCCCGGACGGCGGCGGCTGGTGGGACGTCCCGGTCGCCGAGGTATCAGCCCTGGACTCCACCCGGCGGGCCCGCGCGGAGTATGAGTCCGGCCGGAGCCGCCAGCAGCCCTACATGTAACGGGGCTACTGAGCCAGCAGGCTCATCTGGAACGAGTAGCGGTCGGCCAGGTAGGCGTGGCTGCCGTGCTCGACGGGCTGGCCGGCCGGGTCAAACGCGGTCCTGGTCATGGTCAGCACGGTCGCGGTGCGCGCGGCTTCCAGCAGCCGGGCCTCGCGCTGGGTGGCCCGCCGGGCGCCGATCACCTGCTCGGCCGCGTGCAGCTGGACGCCCTGGGCGCGCAGCAGCTCATACAGCCCGGTCTTCTCCAGGTCGGCTTCCACGCCGCGCAGCAGCCGGGCCGGCACGTAGTTGTGCATGATGGCCAGCGGCGCGCCGTCGGCCGACCGGAGCCGCTCGACGCTGAGCACGGGGGTGCCGGGCGGGACCGCCAGCATCGTGGCGATGGTGTCGTCGGCCTCGACCTGCTCGGCGGACAGCACCGCGCTGCTGGGCGCTCGCTGGGCGGACTGCAGGTCGTCGTACAGGCTGCTGAGCGCGAGCGGCCGCATGATGCGCGGTGCCAGCACGATCGTGCCCAGGCCGCGGCGGCGGACCACCATGCCCTGCTGGACCAGCCGCTGAATGGCCTGCCGGACGGTGGGGCGGCTCACGCCGAGCCGCTCGGCCAGCTCGAGCTCGTTCTCCAGCCGCTCGCCGGGCGCCAGCGCACCGGACTCAATGGTGGCCTTCAGGTTCTCGGATATCTGAAAGTACAGCGGGATAGGGCTGCTGCGGTCGACCGGTCCGGCGGCCATCTCTCAGCCGCCGCTGGCGGCGTCGCGGCCTGCGGCAACGCTGGTGTCCATGAGCTGAGTGTAAGGCACCGGGCTGGCCAGGCCAGATTGTCTTTATCTCGTTACATACTTATTGACAGGCCCTTTTCCCGTGGCCGCGCTCCCGGGGTGAACGGCCCCGCAGCGGCTCAGGCTATCGCCGGATACCCGCGCGCTTTAGCATGATCGCGGCGGAACGGGAGATGCAGGGGCAAGTCGCCGTGATGCGCCATCGCCTGCTGGAGAGCCCGCCCGGCGCGGGAGAGCTCCTCCGCCGGCCGGCCCAGCGCGTCCTGACCGGCCATCCGCCGCTCAGCGTGGCGCAGCAGCTGCAGCTGGCCGCCGACGTCACCAGCTCCGACGTGGCCCGCCAGGCCGGGGAGCTGCTCGGCACGCTCGTGGTCCGCACGCCGCAGGTGCTGGCCCCGGTCCGGGACCGGATGCCGTCGCTGGCCGGCGGGGACGACGAGCCGGTGGCCGGGACCAGCTACCGGGCGGCGGCCGCTCGCTCCGGGGCCCGGCTGACGGTCGGCAGCGCGGGCGTCATGGCCGGGACCGGGCAGCGGCGGACGGTGCGGTGGCCGGACGTCGCGCTGCTGGTGCGCTGGGCGGATGGCCTGGCCGATGTCGCAGCCGCCGGCGGCCCGGCGCTGCGGATCGACTCGCAGCGGTGGAAGCGCGGCAAGCAGGCGATACGGGCCATCGAGGCCCTGGTCGGCCCGGAGCTGATCGTCGCGATTGATGAGCAAGGGCCGCCGGTGACCTGGCCGCCGCGGCCCGCGGGATCGGCCCGCCGCCAGTACTGGCAGTCGTACCTGCGGGCCTCGTGGCTGGTGCTGCTGGCGCTCATCGCCGTGACCGTGCTCGGCCGTCCGCTAGGCGGCGGACCCATCGTGGTGATCCTCATCAGCGCAGTGGTCGCCCAGGCGGCCCTGTTCTCCAGCGGGCTGCCGCGGTTCCCGCGACGTCCCGCCGCGCCGGCGCGTCGGGACGGGCAATAAGCTGAACTCACTATGCGCGCCACCATGTCTTACACCGTGCTGCGGCTGGCGGTATTCGCCGCCCTGCTCGGCGTGCTGTACCTGGCCGGAGCGCGCGGGATCCTGCTCGTCGGGGTCGCCGCGCTGGCCAGCGCGGCGATCAGCTATTTCGCGCTGTCCCGGCAGCGTGCGGCCATGGCCGGCTCCATCTCCCGGCGCATCACCAACGTCCGGGAGCGCCTGGACGAGGGCAGCCGGGCCGAGGACGCGGACTAGCCCGCCGGGCCGGCTACTTGTCGGCGGCCAGCCAGCCGCCGGAGGTCAGCAGCCGCAGTACCGCGGCCACGGCCTCCTGCTCGGTGAGCAGTGAGGTGTCGACTACGAGGTCGGCGTCAGTCGGCTCCTCGTACGGGTCAGAGATCCCGGTGAACTGTGTGATCAGGCCCGCACGGGCCTTGGCGTACAGGCCCTTACGGTCGCGCGCCTCGCAGACCTCGACCGGGGTGGCCACATGAATCAGCAGGAAGTCGCCGACCTCGCTGACCATCTCCCGCACCCGGGCCCGCGTACTGGCGAACGGCGCGATCGGCGCGCAGATGGCGATGCCGCCATGGCGGGCCACCTCCGCCGCCACGTAGCCGATCCGGGTGATGTTGAGGTCGCGATCCTCGCGGGAGAACGTCAGGCCCGCGGACAGCAGGCGCCGGACCAGGTCGCCGTCGAGCAGCGACACCCGCCGGTCACCTCGCTCGCTGAGCACGTCGCGCAGGTCGCGGGCGATCGTGGACTTGCCCGAGCCGGACAGGCCGGTCAGGAACAGCACGAAACCGCGGGCCGAGCGCGGCGGGCGGGCCCGGCGCAGCTCCCGGGCGACGGCGGGCGGGGTGAACCACTCGGGGACCGGCGCACCGGCGTCCAGCAGGTCGCCCAGCTGGTCATCGGACAGGTCCTCCCGCTCGGTGCCGGCCTCGATGAGTGACAGCGGCCGCCATACCTCGGCGCGCGGGTCGTAGGCCCAGTCGCCCGCGGGCAGCACCAGGATCGGCGCGCCGGGCAGCTGGTAGCCCCCCGCCACGGCCGACAGGCCGGTCAGCGCGCCGGTGTCGGCCATCAGGTGCGTGGCGCCGTAGGCGGCCGCGATCCGGGCCCGGATGGCCAGCTCGCGGATCTGGCTCGTCGCCGCCGTGCCCTCGGCCCGCGGCCGGGTGGCCAGCGGCACGGGGATCACGCGGGTGTCAGCGGGCAGGCTGCCTGCGGCGGCCAGGGCCGCCCGGACCAGGGACTCGGGCCGGGTCACCACGTCGGCGGCGGCGCCGACCAGCGGCAGGATGAGCAGCCGGGCCTTGAGCTGGCCCGCCAGGTGCCGCAGCTGGCCGATCTGGCGGCCGTGCATCGGCCCGCGGCCGGCCCAGGCCAGCACCGGGCTGTCCGGGCCGCCGGCCCGGGCCTGCGCCGGAGTCAGCATCAGCCGGCGGAACGGGCCGTGCTCGGGCACGCGCTGCGGGGTGACCGGGCCGGCCAGCCGGATGACACCGTCCAGGGGAGTGCGCTCGGTGATCTGCAGCGCGGCCAGCGGGGTGCCCTCCGGGTCGGACAGGGCCAGGTAACCGGTGCCGGCCGGGATGGCGCCGTCGGGCACCTCCAGGGTGACCGGCACCGGGAACGGCGTGCCGTCGGCCAGCTGCCAGGACTCGGTGACGGCCGCCACGTCGGCGGTGGCCATGAACCCCTCCAGCGGGGCCAGCGCGCCCGACAGCAGCAGCTCCAGGTCGGCCAGCTGGGCCGGGGTGAGAGTCCACACCGGCATCTCGGTCAGGTCGCCGACCTGGCCCGCTGCGGGATCAGCCTGGGCCTGCGCAGTCACGTGCTTCCCTCCGTCCACCCCGCGCCCCGTGCGGGCGCGCCCCGTCCCGGCATCCATGTGAGGCTACACGCGCGCCGTACCCCGGCTCACAAGACGCGGGCGAAGCGATCCTCTGGCTTGCGGATGACATAGCGCAGCTCATCGTGGACCGCGCTGAGCCGTCCGCGAGACACCGCCGCGGTCATGCCGCGGGCGCCGCGGATCACCGGATGGCGCCGCCGGCCGTCCAGCCGGCTGCAGGTCTCGCGCTGGCCGATAACCAGGCCGTGCCGGGTGCTGAACACCTGGATGCCGCGCGGCGAGGTGAGCTGCTCGTAGACAGCCGGGTACGGGCCTGGCTCACCCGGCCGCAGGCGATGCCACATCGCGGTCCGCAGCGGGCCGGGCAGCAGGCGGTCCAGCAGGCCGGCCGCGGTGTCCCGGTCCGCGGTGCGCAGCAGCAGCAGGCCGCCGGGCCGCAGCGCGTCGACCAGGCGGCCCAGCACCAGCTCGGCGTGGCTGATCCGGTCCAGCAGCAGGCTGCAGTGCACGATGTCGGCCGTCCGGGGCCGCAGCGGGACGGTGCGCAGTTCGCCCAGGACCACTGGTTCCGGGTCGCTGCGGCCGGCCACCGCCGCCCGGGTGATGACGTTGTCGTCGTCGATCCGGGTCAGGGCCAGCTCGTGGCCGCGTACCCGCAGCGTGGCCAGGTCCAGGTCGCCGCCGGCCGTGATGCACCCGGCCTGCAAGATCACCAGGGCCTGGCCCGGCCGGTGCGCGGCGTACTCCAGGGCCGCCCGGGTGAATAGTCCGGCACTGGCCGGCACCGGCCGCCGGGCGGCCTGTCCGATGCCGCCATCGCTGCCCGCGGCAGCGCGCCGAGGTCCGCTCGTGATCGCCACGGTTTCAGATCGTAGTCCTCCGACTACCTTTAGTGTCTGAAATACCCGTAGCTCGCCCGCTGAGCGCGCCGGCGCCGCTGGCCTGCCGTCGCGGCCGGGCCCGTTCATGGTGGCGTCGGCGGCCTGTCATCCGGCTTTTTAGCGAGTGTCCGGCCGACCCCGTAAACTAGTAGCTGACCTGCCGCCGCTCCGGCGGCGCTGGTAACCCCGTAGCCCGCTGTACGTCGGCTGCGGGCCAATTGGCATGCCCGGACGCCGGGCAGGCCGCGGCGCAGGGTAAGGATGCAATGAGTCTCTCCGGTCTGCTCGGGGTCATTTCCGCTGACCCAGAGCTCGGTAACGCACTGGAGCATGCCGCGCTGCGCGCGGCCGGCGGCGGGGACCTGATCGCGCCGCCCGCGCTGCGGCCGGTGCTGGCCGCCGCGCTGGCGGGCCCGGCCACCGAGCAGCGGTTCGTGCTGGCCGTTACCGCGACGGCGCGCGAGGCCGAGGACCTGACCGCCGCGCTGGGCTCGCTGCTGTCCCCGGAATCGGTGGGCTACTTCCCGGCCTGGGAGACCCTGCCGCACGAGCGGCTCTCGCCCCGGTCGGACACCTCGGGCCAGCGGCTGGCCGTGCTGCGCCGGCTGGCCCACCCCGATCCGGCTGACCTGCGGACCGGGCCGCTCCGGGCGGTGGTCACCCCGGTGCGCAGCCTGCTGCAGCCGATGCCGGCCGGCCTGGGCGACCTGGAGCCGGTCAGCCTCGCGCCCGGCCAGGAGGCCGACCTGGAGGAGGTCGTCAGCCGCCTGGTGGAAATCGGCTACGCCCGGGTCGAGCTGGTCGAGAAGCGCGGCGAGCTGGCCGTCCGGGGCGGGATCCTGGATGTCTTCCCGCCGACGGAGGAGCACCCGCTGCGGGTGGACTTCTTCGGCGACGAGGTTGAGGAGATCCGCTACTTCAAGGTGGCCGATCAGCGCAGCCAGGAGATCGCCGCCGAGACCCTGTGGGCACCGCCGTGCCGGGAACTGCTGCTGACCTCGGGCGTCCGGGCCCGGGCCAAGGAACTTGCCGCCGAGTGGCCAGGGCTGGGCGAGGTACTCAGCAAGCTGGCCGACGGCATCACCGTCGAGGGCATGGAGGCCTTCGCCCCCACGCTGTGCGACCGGATGGAACTGCTGCTGGACTACGTCCCCGCCGGCGGCATCGTGGCGGTCTGCGACCCGGAGCGGATCCGGGCCCGCGCGGCTGACCTGGTCGCGACCAGCCAGGAGTTCCTGGAGGCGTCGTGGGTGAGCGCGGCGGCCGGCGGCCAGGTACCGGTGGACCTGGGCGGGGCGGCGTTCCGGGCCATCGGCGATATCCGCTCCTCGGCGGCCGATCTGGACCTCCCGTGGTGGACCATCACGCCGTTCGCGGCCGCGGGTGAGCCCGAAGCCGACGCCGGCGATACAGGCGGGACCGACGGCCGGCCCTCGTTCCGGATATCGGCTGAGCCGGCGGAGGCCTATCGCGGCGATACCACGCGGGTACTCGGCGACGTGCGCCGCTGGGTGTCGCAGCAGTGGCGGGTGGTCCTGGTCACGGAGGGCCACGGCCCGGCCCAGCGGCTGGCCGAGCTGCTGCGCGGCGACGGCCTGGGCGTGCATGACTCGGGCGAGGACCTGCCTGATGCGCCGGAGCCGGGCCTGGCCAGCGTCGCGACCGGCCTGCTGGAGGCCGGGTTCGTGTGGCCGTCGGTGGGGCTGGCGGTGCTGGCCGAGGCGGACATGGCGGGGCAGCGCTCGGGCACCCGGCGGGCCCAGCGAATGCCCAGCCGCCGTCGCGGCGGCGTCGACCCCCTGCAGCTCGCGCCGGGCGATTACATCGTGCACGAGCAGCACGGCGTCGGCCGGTACCTGGAGATGACCAGCCGGACGGTCCAGGGCGCGACCCGCGACTACCTGGTGATTGAGTACGCGCCGAGCAAGCGCGGCCAGCCGCCGGACCGGCTGTACCTGCCGACTGACCAGCTCGATGAGGTGACCCGGTACTCCGGCGGCGAGGCGCCGTCGCTGCACCGGCTCGGCGGCGCGGACTGGGCCAAGGCCAAGGGCCGCGCCCGCAAGGCGGTACGGGACATCGCGGCGGGCCTGATCCGGCTGTACCAGGCCCGGATGGCCTCGCCGGGGCACGCCTTCGCCCCGGACACGCCCTGGCAGCGGGAGCTGGAGGACGCCTTCCCCTACGTGGAGACGCCCGATCAGGCGGCGGCCGTCGACGAGGTGAAGGCCGACATGGAGAAGCCGGTCCCGATGGACCGGCTGATCTGCGGTGACGTGGGCTACGGCAAGACCGAGATCGCCGTCCGGGCGGCCTTCAAGGCGGTGCAGGACGGCCGCCAGGTCGTGGTGCTGGCCCCGACGACCCTGCTGGCGGCCCAGCACTTCGCCACCTTCAGCGAGCGCTACGCGCCCTTCCCGGTCGTGGTCCGGCCGCTGTCCCGGTTCCAGAGCGACCGGGAAGTCGCCGAGACGCTCTCCGGCCTGGCCGAGGGCAAGGTGGACGTGGTGATCGGCACCCACCGGCTGCTGTCCCCGGAGACCCGCTTCGACCGGCTCGGACTGGTGATCATCGACGAGGAACAGCGGTTCGGCGTCGAGCAGAAGGAGTACCTGAAGCAGCTGCGCACCGAGGTGGACGTGCTGGCCATGTCGGCCACCCCGATCCCGCGCACGCTGGAGATGGGGATCTCCGGGATCCGGGAGATGTCGACGATCCTCACCCCGCCCGAGGAACGGCACCCGGTGCTGACGTCGGTCGGGCCCTACGACGAGAAGCAGATCGCGGCCTCGATCCGGCGCGAGCTGCTGCGCGACGGTCAGGTGTTCTTCGTGCACAACCGGGTGTCGTCGATCAACAAGGTGGCGGCCCGGATCGCGGAGCTGGTGCCCGAGGCCCGGGTCGGGGTGGGCCACGGGCAGATGAACGAGCACACGCTCGAGAAGATCATGAGCCAGTTCGTGGAGCGGGAATTCGACGTCCTGGTCGCAACCACCATCGTGGAATCGGGCCTGGACATCCCGAACGCCAACACGCTGATCGTGGACCGGGCCGACGCCTACGGCCTGCCGGCCCTGCATCAGCTCCGCGGCCGGGTGGGCCGCAGCCGGGAGCGCGGCTACGCCTACTTCCTGTACCCGCCGGAGAAGCCGCTGACCGAGACGGCGCATGAGCGGCTGTCGACGCTGCAGCAGCACAGCGGGGTCGGCGCGGGCATGCACATTGCCCTGAAGGACCTGGAGATCCGCGGTGCGGGCAACCTGCTCGGCGGCGAGCAGTCCGGGCACGTGGCGGCGGTCGGCTTCGACTTGTACGTCAAGATGATCGGCGAGGCGGTCCGGGAACTGCGCGGGGACGGCCCGGCCGAGCGTGCTGAGGTCCGCATCGAGCTGCCGGTGGACGCGCACATCCCGCATGACTACGTGACGGGGGAGCGGCTGCGGCTGGAGGCCTACACCCGGATCGCGGCCGTCGACAGCCCGGCCGACATCACGGCCGTCCGGGAGGAGCTGGCTGACCGGTACGGGGCGGTCCCGGCCCAGGTCGAGAGCCTGCTGACGGTGGCCAGGCTGCGTGCCCTGGCCCGCCAGGCGGGCCTCACCGACATCACGCTGCAGGGCAACCACATCCGGTTCTCGCCCGTGGGACTGCCCGACTCCAAGCAGGTCCGGGTGCAGCGGCTGTACCCGCGGACGCTGCTGAAGCCGGCAGTGCGTACCATGCTCGTACCGGTGCCGAGGGCGCGCTCAGGCAGCGCGCGGGCAGGGACCGGGCAGACTGTGTCACTCGGCGCCCCGCCGCTGCGCGACACCGACCTGCTCGCCTGGTGCGAGGAGCTGATCGAGTCGGTGCTCAGCGATGCGGCCGCCGGGCCGAAGGCGTCAGGCGAGGAGAGCACTGCATGAGGAGGAACGTCGTCGTGCGTCGCACCTCGATGCGGCTGGCCGCGGCGGTGGCCGTCGGCGGGCTGGCGGTGGCGGCCTGCGGCGGGCCGGTCAAGATGGGCGCCGCGGCGACCGCCGGCCAGCAGCGGATCAGCACCGACACGCTGACCAACGAGGTCGCCAACCTGACGGCGGCCTACCAGGTCAACGCCAAGAAGAAGGTGAAGCCGCAGCGGCCGGTCGCCCAGGCGCCGCAGCAGGTGCTCACCTGGCTGATCAACTTCCGCGTGTTTGACGAGCTGGCCGCGCTGCACGGCATCAGCCCGACGCCGACCGCGGTGCACAACCAGCTGACTGCGCTCGGCACCCAGGCCAAGCAGCAGTCCCTGACGACCAAGACGTACGTCTCGGCCGCCGGGGCGGTGCCGCCGGACCTGCTGCCGCAGCTGGGCCGGTACTTCGCGATCCTGACGGCGTTCGAGAACCGGCTGGACGGCGGCACGCAGCCGACCGGGCAGGCCGCGCAGCAGGCGCTGCAGACCCGGATCGCGCACGCTCAGTGCCTGGCGGCCAAGAACCTGGGCATCAAGGTGAACCCGCAGTACGGCGAGTACGACTACGGCACCTACTCGGTGGTCCCGGCGCCCAGCAAGCTGGCCGCCGCCGCCTCGCCATCGGCCAGTCCGAGCAGCAAGCCGCGGCTGACGCCGCCCTGCTGAGCATGACCGCGCCCGAGGGTCACGGCGGCCCGCCCGGCGATCCCGGCCCGGTGCCGGGCGCGCGGCTGCTGGCGCTGGTCGAGGTGATGGACCGGCTGCGGGCTGAGTGCCCCTGGGATGCCAAGCAGACCCACCAGAGCCTGGCTCCGTACCTGGCTGAGGAGACCTACGAGGCGCTGGAGGCCCTGGACTCCGGGGATCCGGATGCGGTCCGCGAGGAACTGGGCGACGTCCTGCTGCAGGTGGTCTTCCATGCCCGGGTGGCGGCCGAGCGGGACGACGGCACGGGGTACACGATCGACGACGTCGCCGACTCGATCATCGGCAAGCTGACCCGGCGGCACCCGCACGTATTCGGCGACGTCACGGTGTCCGGTGCGGACGAGGTCACATCCAACTGGGACGCGATCAAGGCCGCCGAGCGGCAGGCCGCCGGCGGCGGGCCGGGCTCGGCACTGGACGGGGTGCCGCTCGGCCAGCCGGCGTTGTCGCTGGCGGCCGCGTTGCAGCAGCGGGCCGGCCGCGCGGGCGCTCCGGAGGAGCTGGCTGGCACCGGCGACGGCACCGGCGGCGTCAGCGAGATCGGCGCCGAGCTGTTCGCGCTAGTGGCCCGGGCGCGGGCGGCGGGCCTGGATCCGGAGCGGGAGCTGCGGCTGGCCGCCCGGGCGTACCGGGATCAGGTGCGGTCCTGGGAGGCAGGGGAGTAATCGGGCCGGCCACCCGATAAGCACGCCCGCCGGCAGCGGCGTGGCCCGTGCGATCGCCGGTATCTCCTCGACTAGGCTCGCGGGTGAAGTGAGCTGTGCACCTCCCCCGGTATCAGGAGCTTGTAACTGTGGCCTCCATCGAAGGCATATTCGCCAGGCAGATCCTCGACTCGCGCGGCAATCCGACGGTCGAGGTAGAGGTAGTTCTGGACGACGGCAGCCTGGGCCGTGCCGCCGTCCCGAGCGGCGCGTCCACGGGCGCATTCGAGGCCGTCGAACTCCGCGATGGCGGCGACCCGTACGGCGGGAAGGCCGTGACCCGCGCCGTTCAGGGTGTCATCGACGAGATCCAGCCCGAGCTGCTCGGCTACGACGCTGACGACCAGCGCCTGGTCGACTCCGAGCTGATCGACCTGGACCAGACGCCGGACAAGTCCCGGCTCGGCGCCAACGCCATCCTGGGCGTCAGCCTGGCCGTGGCCAGGGCCGCCGCCGAGTCGTCCGGCCTGCCGCTGTTCCGCTACCTCGGCGGCCCCAATGCCCATGTGCTGCCCGTGCCCATGCTCAACATCCTCAACGGCGGGGCGCATGCCGACAGTAACGTCGACATCCAGGAGTTCATGATCGCCCCGGTCGGCGCGGGCACCTTCAGCGAGGCGCTGCGCTGGGGCGCCGAGACCTACCACGCGCTCAAGGCGGTGCTGCGCGAGAACGGGCTGAGCACCGGCGTGGGCGATGAGGGCGGTTTCGCGCCGGACCTGCCCGGCAACAGTAAGGCCCTGGACCTGATCGTGACGGCCATCGAGAAGGCCGGCCTGACCCCCGGCCAGGACGTGGCCCTGGCCATCGACGCGGCGGCCAGCGAGTTCGCCGCTGACGGGGGCTACGCCTTCGAGGGCGGCCAGCTGAGCTCCGCGGAGCTGGCCGGGGTCTACGCCAGCTGGCTGGACAGCTACCCGATCGTCTCGCTGGAGGACCCGCTGGGCGAGGAGGACTGGGACGGCTGGCGCGAGCTGACCGCCGCCATCGGTGACCGGGTGCAGCTGGTCGGGGACGACATCTTCGTGACCAACCCGGAGCGCCTGCGGCGCGGGATCGGCGAGAAGGTGGCCAACGCCCTGCTGGTCAAGGTCAACCAGATCGGGACGCTGACCGAGACCCTGGACGCCGTGTCGCTGGCCCACCGCAGCGGCTTCGCCTGCATGATGAGCCACCGGTCGGGCGAGACCGAGGACACCACCATCTCGGACCTGGCGGTAGCGGTGAACTGCGGCCAGATGAAGAGCGGCGCCCCGGCCCGCTCCGAGCGGGTGGCCAAGTACAACCAGCTGCTCCGGATCGAGGAGATGCTCGGTGACGCGGCCGCCTACGCCGGACGGTCGGCCTTCCCGCGGACGTCCGGCGGCAAATGACCTCAGAGCAGACTCCCGGCGCGGCCAGCGAGAGCTGGCCGGCGCGTGCGCGGCCCCGGTTCACCAGCCGGGCCGCCGTGCTGGTCGTGGTGGTCTGCGCGATCGCGCTGAGCCTGGCCTACCCGGTGCGCGAGTACCTGGCGCAGCTGCGCCAGATTGACCAGCTGAAGGTGCAGCAGACGCAGATCAGCAGCCAGCTGCACCAGCTCAGGGCCCAGCGCCGGGAGCTGGCCAGCCCGGCTTACGTGGAACAGCAGGCGCGGGACCGGCTGCACATGTGCCTGCCGGCCCAGACCTGCTACGTGATCATCAGCGGGAACAAGCGGTCGGCGAGGGCGCCGCACGGGCACATCACGATCACGCCCTGGTACGGGCGGCTGTGGTCATCGGTCCAGCAGGCGGACAAGGTATCGAGCAAGTGACCGGCCCGGACGGGCGCGACCTGGCCGTGGTGGCCCGGCAGCTGGGCCGAGTGCCGCGCGGAGTGCGGGCTATCGCGCATCGCTGCCCGTGCGGGCTGCCCGACGTGGTCGAGACGGCGCCGCGGCTGCCCGATGGCACTCCGTTTCCCACGCTGTACTACCTGACCTGCCCGAAGGCAGCGGCGGCCATCAGCCGCCTGGAGGCGGGCGGGGTGATGCGGGAGATGACCGCCCGGCTGAGAGACGACCCTGGCCTGCAGCGGAACTACCAGGCCGCGCATGAGGATTACCTGGCCCGGCGGGAGGCGGTGGCCCGCTCAGCCGGGCTGGAACCGCTGCCGGCTACCGCTATCAGCGCCGGTGGTATGCCGGACCGGGTCAAGTGCCTGCACGCCCTGGCGGCCCACGAGCTGGCCGTGCCGGGCAGCAACCCCCTCGGCCGGGAGGCGCTGCGCGCCGCCGGGTCCTGGTGGCTGTCGGGCCCCTGCGTGCCAGCCGGCGACCAGGTCGGCGACCAGGCCGGTGCTGGCCGGAACGGAGCGGGTGATGACGACCGGACCGGCTGAGGGCGGCCCGGCCAACGGCTCGGTCGGCGGCCCCGTGGCCGGGCTGGCCAGCCGGGCCACGGCCGACAGCGCGGCGATCCCGGCGTTCCCGGTGCCGCGCGCCGGGTCGCGCCGGGTCGCGGCGATTGACTGCGGCACGAACTCGCTGCGGCTGCTGATCGCCGACGCTGACCCGGCCCGCGGCGAGCTGACCGACCTGTCGCGCCGGATGGAGATCGTCCGCCTGGGACAGGGAGTCGACGCCACGGGACGGCTTGCGGCCGACGCCCTGGCCCGGACACTGGGCGTACTGGCGGAGTACGCGGATGCGATCAGCCAGGCGGGCGCGACGGCCGTCCGGATGGTGGCCACCAGCGCCACCAGAGACGCCAGCAACGCCGCGGAATTCGTCAGCGGCGTGGTCGGCGTCCTCGGCGTTCCGCCCGAGGTCATCAGCGGCGCGGCCGAGGCGCGCCTGTCGTTCACCGGCGCCACCGCCGAGCTGGCCGGGACAGCGGATCCCCCGGCCGGCGAGCTGCCGCCGCCGTACCTGGTCGTGGACATCGGCGGCGGATCGACGGAGTTCGTCGTGGGCGGCCGCGGATCTGGCGCGCCCGGCCCCGGATCTGGCGCACCCGGCCCCGGATCTGGACCCGAGTCGGAGCTGCAGGCTGTCTCGACGGACATCGGCTGCGTCCGGATGACCGAGCGTCACCTGCACGCGGACCCGCCTACTGCGGCCGAGGTGGCCGCGGCCACCGCCGACATCGACGCGGCCATCGAGTCGGCCGCCCGGGCCGTCCCGGTGGCCGCGGCGGCGACCCTGGTCGGCCTGGCGGGCTCGGTCACTACCGTGGCCGCCATCGCCCTCGGCCTGACCAGCTATGACCCGGCCCGCATCCACCACGCCCGGATCCCGGCCAGCGAGGTACACCAGGTCAGTCAGCTACTGCTCGGCCAGACTCGGCAGCAGCGCGCCGCGATCGGGCCCATGCACCCTGGCCGGGTCGACGTGATCGGGGCCGGCGCCCTGGTCCTGGACCGGATACTGACCCGGCTGGGCTTCGCGGAGGTTATCGCCAGCGAGCACGACATCCTGGATGGCATCGCCTGGTCCCTGGCCGCGCCCGATGGCTCCTGAGGAACCGGGCTCGGCCTCGGGACCCCCGGCTGCGGCGGCGGCCTCAGTACCCCGGGCTGCGGCAGTGCCAGCTGCGGTGCCGCCCGGCACCGGCTGGCCCGAGGATCCGGCCACCGCTGCCACTCCCGTCGCCGCTGACCCCGCTGGGGTGGCTGAGCTGGCGGCCAGCGCCGGCTCGCTGAGCGAGCTGGCCGCCCGGCAGTCCGTGTGCCGGGCCTGCCCGCGCCTGGTCGGCTGGCGCGAGGAAGTCGCCCGGACCAGGCGGCGGTCCTTCCAGGATCAGACGTACTGGGGCCGGCCGGTGCCGGGCTGGGGAGACGATGACCCGCGGGTGCTGATCCTCGGCCTGGCCCCGGCCGCGCACGGCGGTAACCGGACCGGGCGCATCTTTACCGGAGACCGCAGCGGTGACTTCCTGTTCGCGGCACTGTGGCGGTGCGGCCTCGCCGCGCAGCCGACCTCGGTCACGGCCGGCGACGGCCAGCGTCTGATCGGGGCCCGGATGTCCGCCGCCGTCCGGTGCGCGCCGCCGGCTAACAAGCCCGAGCCCGCCGAGCGCGACACCTGTGCCCCCTGGCTCGCCGCCGAACTGGAGCTCAGTGCCGGCCTGCGCGTCATCGTCTGCCTGGGCGGGTTCGCCTGGGCTGCCCTCTGGCCGCGGCTGAGGACCGCGCAGTGGGCCGTTCCCCGGCCGCGGCCCGCGTTCGGTCACGGCGCTGAAGTCCGTGTCCCCGCACGGAACGGGTCAGGCGAGCTGCTGGTGCTGGGCTGCTATCACCCGAGCCAGCAGAACACCTTCACCGGGCGGGTCACCGAGGCCATGCTCGACGATGTGCTGGGCCGGGCCCGGCAGGCGGCCGGCCTGTAGCGGCAGGCCGGCGGGTGCCGGCCTGTAGGTGACGGCCTGTAGCGGCTGGCCTGTAGGTGCCGGCCTGCGGGTGCGGGCCGGTAGCTGCCGGCGGCGGCGATTCCGGTAACGCTGTTCAGCGTTGTTCATTACCGCTGCTGGCTGCTATCACGCGTCTCCTGGCCGCTATCGGGGCCCCCATTAGCGGGTCAGGTATCGGTCCGTGGCGGAACCTGCATGCGGGCCATCGGCGCGGGCGAGCCGTATGGCCGGGCTGGACGCGCTGCGCGCCGGGCTGCCGCGCCATCCGGCCCCGCAACCGCCACCTCGCCCCGGCGAGCCTCCCACCTGCGGCAATGCACGTTAGTTAGCACGTGCAAAGGGTCTCCGTGCCCAGCCAGTTGTGGCGTCGGCTACCAGTCGATTACGAAGGGTTATGACAATGCCACAATGGTCACTCGCCGTAGATAACTGGCAGGATCACATCAATTAGATAGGCGACATTGGACCGGAAAACGGGCTACCTTTATCCGCGGCTCTAGAGATATCCGAAGGGCGCGAGGTATTATCACCAAGCCCCCGTAGCCCAAGGGAAGAGGCCGGCCCCCTAAAAGGGTCCCCAGTGTCGGTTCGACTCCGACCGGGGGTACTAATGAGCAGGTATTATGTACGATATACCAGTTCCGAGATGGTGCCGGAACGGCTAGCTGAATGATCAGTCAGTATGGCACTGCTAACGCCACCCGGCCCGGTCGTTAACTGATCATGAAAGGGCCCGGGACGGCCTGGCTCGGGCGTGGTCCTGAGTAGCCAGCTTCTCCATGGTGTTTCTATTGACATCCAACTGCCTGCCTGTTAACGCCGGGCAGCTCACCCGCCGATGTCAGGACCGGCCCTGGTGATGGTGACGCGAACAATAACCCGGCGTTCCCGGCGCATGGCCGCACGATAGTCGTCCCAGTCGGGGTGCTCGCCGGAAATCTTGCGGTAGTAGTCCACGAGCAACTCAAGCGCATCCGGCTGGTGAATGATCTCGGCCGTACCTTCGGCCTGGATCCACTCGCCGAAGAAGCCGTCGTTCATCACGCACAGCGACGCGCGGGGGTTGCGGGTCAGGTTCCTGGTCTTCACCGCGGTCTCCCGCGTGCTGATCAGGATCCGGCCGTCCTCGTCGGCGGCGACGACCACCGGGGACAGCTGCGGTCGGCCGTCAGCGCGAGTAGTAGCCAGGACGGCCCGGTGATGGCGACGGGCGAACTCAGCGGCGAGTCTGATCTCCACCGGACTCGATCCGGGTGCCGGCGTCAGGCGCCGTTGAGGCGGATGCGGCGCTGGACCTCGTACTCGTGCACGATGGCGCTGGCGTAGCCATGCGAGAGCCCGTGCTCGTCAGCGAGCCAGGTCGCGCGTTCAGCGCAGCGGAGGAACGAGGGGCCGGACTCAAGCCGGCTGAACCACTCTCGAAGCTGCAGTCCGGTGACGGACGGGATGCGGGCGATCAGGTTTTTGTGCAGCTCCGGGGAGTGGGTCAGGGACAAATCGCACCTCCGGGGTGAGTCCTCTTGGAGTCGAGACTGCACTACCGGGGCCGGTCTGACAACCCCCGATTGTCACCGTTCCGTTATTTCCCGTTTGAGTAACGGGCCGGCCCCCGTCGACGACATCCGGTCGGCGATCCAGCACAGCTCGGGCCGAGGCCGACATAACGGACCGGGGCGGCCAGGGCGCTCAGGCCGGCGGCCCGGCCCAGGCGGGGCGGCGGCCGTACCCCCGGGTGGACGGCGGCCGTATCCCGGGCGGGGCAGCCCCGGCGACAGGTGATGCACCGGTGGCTGTGGACGCCACCGCGCGGACCGCAGCCTGGCTCAGGCTGATCGAAAGGCAAGGATGCGGAACTGAGTCGGGATATGCGAGCGAAACTGTCGGACTCCTTCGGTAATGTATCGAACATAGGAACTAAGACGAATAGCTGCCCGTCGGCCGCCGTCCGAATGGGAGCAAGCCGATCCTGAGGGAGGTGCGGAATGCGTGAGCCGAATGCGGCGCTGCCCGCACCTGATGGCCCGCCCGCACCTGATGCCCCGCCCGCATTCCGCGGGACTAGTGCGGCACTAGCAGCGGTGCGGTCCGGGCTGGAGTTCCTCGCCGCGGCAGATGCGGGGTCGCTGCCGGATGCGGAACTGGCCGACTGCCTGAAGGGCCTGGAACTGGCGGTGGCGGCGCACACCGCGGCTCGGGCCCGGATCCTGGCCGCCTTCAGCGCCCGCGGGGTATTCGAGGGCGACGGCGCCCGTTCGGCGAGGTCCTGGCTGGTGGGGCAGACGCGGACGACAAAGGCCGCGGCGGGCGCGTCGGTCACCTGGATGCGACGGCTGGCGGTTCACCCGCGGATTGCGCAGGCATTAGCGGTCGCGGCGGTCTCGGAGTCGTGGGCGCGGCAGCTGTGTGACTGGTCGGACCTGCTCCCGCCCGATGTCCGTGAGGATGCCGACACGATCTTTCTCGGCGCTGCAGCGGCCGGGGTGGAGCTGGCCGGCCTGTCGGCGCTGGCCGAGGAGATGTACGCCCGCACCGCGGGGCCCGACTCCGATGACGATGACGGCTTTGCCGAGCGCTCGCTGCAGCTCGACCTGCACTGGCGCGGCCACGGCCGGCTCACCGGGCAGCTCACTCCGGTCTGCGCGGCCGCCTTGTCGGCGGTCCTGGACTCGCTCGGCAAGAAGGCCGGCCCCGAGGACGCGCGCACCCGTGCGCAGCGCGACCACGACGCTCTTGAGGAATCCTGCCGTCGCCTGATTACCAGCGGCCTCCCGGACTCCGCCGGCCAGCCCGCCCAGATTCTGCTGCATATGACCCTCAGCCAGCTCCGCGACCTCGTCCGGACCGGCTCGGGCCCGGTCGGGAACGCGTGCGACGACGGTGCGCCAGGCACTGCCGGCAGCGGCCAGACGGACAGCGTGACCGAGCCGACAGCGGCTGCCGGCCCGACCGCCATGGCCGACTGCGCCGCTACGACCGGCTGTGCCGCTACGACCGGCTGCGCCGCGACTGCTGCCGCCGGCCCGGCTGGGCCCGCCGATCCGGCGGCAGCAGCCGCTCCGGATGTGGCGACGAGCCAGGATGACGACGGTGCCGGGCCGTGGGCTGATGATGCCTGGCTGCCCGCCAGCGGCACGGCGGCCGGAACCCCTGGCTGGCTTTCTGATGCCGCTGCGGTCGCCTACGCCTGCGATGCGGCGATCACCCCGGTGGTATCCGGCACCATCGACCCCGATGTGCTCGATCAGCTCATAGCCGTGCTCGGCGCCAGCCGCCCGGCCAGCCGCCCCGGCAGCCTCGGCCCCGCTCCTGGCCCGGCCGGGACGGGAGCTGATCCGCAGCCCGATGAAGGCGTGAGCCACCGCCAGCAGATCGCCGACCTCATCACGGCCGCCGCTACTGACCTGCTCTCAGGACCGGGCGGTCTGACGGCCCGGCTGCGCACGGGCCTGGCTGACTCCCGGCTGGCCGGGCCCAGCCTTCCGCTGGACATCGGCCGCACCGACAAGATCCCCGCCTACCTGCGCCGCCTGGTGGCTGCCCGGCACCCGCACTGCGCGTTCCCCGGCTGTAGCCAGCACAGCCGCCACTGTCAGGTCCACCACCTGATTCCCCGGTCCGAGGGCGGCGCGACGGCACTGGGCAACCTGGTCCCGCTGTGCGCCTTCCATCACCTGATCGCCATCCACCGGTGGGGCTGGACTCTCCGGCTCAACGCCGACGCCACCACGACCGCCACCAGCCCTGATCGCGCCAGGACGCTGCACAGCCACAGTCCGCCCGGCACGCTGGCGGCCTGAGCGCCGTACCGGCCCCCGGCAGCACTCCCCAGATAGCACGAAGCCTGCCGGCTCCGTCCGGAACCGGCAGGCTCAGCGCGTTCTGGCTACGACAGGCGCTCGAAGATGGTGGCCATGCCCTGACCGCCGCCGACGCACATCGTCTCCAGGCCGAAGGTCTTGTCGTGGAACTTCAGGCTGTTGATGAGCGTGGAGGTGATCCGGGCGCCGGTCATCCCGAACGGGTGGCCCACCGCGATCGCCCCGCCGTTGACATTCAGCTTGTCGATGTCGATGCCCAGTTCCTGGTAGGACGGGATGACCTGCGCGGCGAAGGCCTCGTTGATCTCAGCCAGGTCGATGTCGTCGATCGTCATGCCCGCCCGCCCGAGCGCCTGGCGGGACGCCTCGACCGGGCCCAGGCCCATGATCTCCGGTGACAGGGCGCTGACCCCCGTGGCGACGATCCGGGCCAGCGGGGTGATGCCCAGCTCGGCGGCCTTCCGGTCGCTCATGATCACGACCGCGGCCGCGCCGTCATTCAGCGGGCAGCAGTTGCCGGCCGTGACCGTGCCGTCCGGGCGGAACACCGGCTGGAGGGTGGACACCTTCTCCAGGGTCGTCCCGGCCCGCGGGCCGTCGTCGGCGGACACCACGGTGCCGTCGGGCAGCGTGGCGGGCACGATGTCGCGCTGCCAGAATCCGTCCGCCAGCGCCTTCTCCGCGAGGTTCTGCGACCGGACACCGAACTCGTCCTGCTCGGCCCGGCTGATCCCGCGCAGCTGGGCGACGTTCTCGGCGGTCTGTCCCATCGCGATGTAGACGTCGGGGATCCCGGCATCGGTGCGCGGGTCATGCCAGGTTCCGCCGCCCTTGGCCGACTCCCCGGTTCGCTCCTCGGCGCCGCCGAAGACCGGGTTCTTGGTGTCCGGCATGCCGTCGCTGCTGCCCTTGGCGAACCGGCTGACGCACTCCACGCCGGCGGAGACGAACACGTCGCCCTCCCCGGCCTTGATCGCATGGAAGGCCATCCGGGTGGTCTGCAGGGAAGAAGAGCAGTAGCGGGTGATCGTGGTGCCGGGGACCTTGTCGTACCCGAGCATGATCGCGACGACGCGGGCCATGTTGTAGCCCTGCTCGCCGCCGGGCAGGCCGCAGCCGAGCATGATGTCATCGATTTCGGCCGGTTCGAGCTGCGGCACCTTGGCCAGGGCCGCGGCGATCATCTGGACGGTCAGGTCATCGGGCCGGATGCTGACCATCGAGCCCTTGAAAGCCCGGCCGATCGGTGAGCGGGCGACGGCGACGACGACGGCCTCGGCCATGGTGACTCCCTGGGAAGGTTCGCTACTTAACCGGACGGTAGCTTATGCAACGCCGGACATCGTCCGCTCCTTCCCCCCACCGGGCATTTCCTGCGCGCTGCGCGGCGGCTGCCGGCGCGATCCCGGTCCGGCCGGGTGCGCCCAGGCCGGGGCGGCCGCTGCGGCGGGTGCCGCGCGAAGCGTGGGATACCGTCGGGGGACCGAACGACAAGGTGGTGCAGCGATGCAGGTGCACGACTCCCTGATTGAGCTGGTGGGGAACACTCCGCTGTTGCGGTTGCGGCGGGTCACCAGGACTCTGGGCAGCGCCGGTCCGGCGCCCGCGGTCCTGGCGAAGGTGGAGTACTTCAATCCGGGCGGCTCGGTGAAGGACCGGATCGCGCTGCGGATGGTAGAGGCGGCTGAGGCCTCCGGGGATCTGCAGCCCAGTGGCACGATCGTGGAGCCGACCTCGGGCAACACGGGCGTGGGCCTGGCCATCGTGGCCGCGGAAAAGGGCTACCGGTGCCTGTTCGTCTGCCCGGACAAGGTAAGCCAGGACAAGATCAGCGTGCTGCGGGCTTACGGGGCGGAGGTGGTGGTCTGCCCGACGACCGTGTCCCCGGATCACCCGGACTCCTACTACTCGGTCTCGGACCGGCTGGCCGCGGAGACCCCGGGCGGCTGGAAGCCGAACCAGTACGTCAACCCGGAGAACCCGGCTTCGCATTACCACTCGACCGGCCCGGAGATCTGGGCCCAGACCGAGGGCCGGATCACGCACTTCGTGGCGGGCATCGGGACCGGCGGCACGATCTCCGGCACCGGCCGCTACCTCAAGGAGATCTCCGGCGGCCGGGTCCAGGTCATCGGCGCAGACCCGGAAGGCTCGGTGTACTCCGGCGGCAGCGGCCGGCCCTACCTGGTGGAGGGCGTCGGCGAGGACATCTGGCCGGAGACCTATGACAAGAGCATCTGCGATCAGATCATCGCCGTCAGCGACGCCGACTCGTTCCTGATGACCCGGCGGCTGGCCCGCGAGGAGGCGCTGCTGACCGGCGGCTCGTGCGGGATGGCGGCAGCCGCTGCGGTGCGGGTCGCCGAGCGCGGCGCACCCGGTGACGTCGTCGTGGTGCTGTTGCCGGACTCCGGACGCGGCTACCTGTCGAAGATCTTCGACGACGACTGGATGGC
>DASXDJ010000138.1:0-12277 GCA_036490755.1 Streptosporangiaceae bacterium | reverse complement strand
CTAGGTGGCGGGCCTGGCCGGGATCCACGGCCTCGACCATGACCCGGACGGCAGGCTCAGTCCCGCTGGGCCGCACCAGCACCCGGCCGGAGTCCCCCAGCTCGGCCTCGGCCGCGGCAACCGCGGCCTGGACGCTCTGCGAGCCGGCGACCAGGGACTTGTCAACGCCCTTGATATTGACCAGCACCTGCGGATACCGGGTCATCGCTGTCGCCAGCTCCGCCAGCGAGCTGCGCTGGCGGGTCATCTGGGCGAGCAGGTGCAGGGCAGTCAGCAGGCCGTCGCCCGTCGTGGCGTGGTCCAGCATGATGATGTGACCGGACTGCTCGCCGCCGAGCACGAACTTGCCGTCCAGCATGGCGGCGATCAGGTACCGGTCGCCGACGGGCGTCTCGACCATGGCGATCCCGGCCTTGCGCATGGCCAGCCGGAAGCCCAGGTTGGACATGACCGTGGCGACGACCGTATCCCCGGCCAGCCGGCCCGAATCGCGCAGCGCCAGGGCCAGGACGGCGAGAATCTGGTCCCCGTCCACCACCTGGCCGGCAGCGTCGACGGCCAGGCACCGGTCAGCGTCGCCGTCATGGGCGATCCCCGCGTCGGCACCGTGCTCGACCACGGCGGCGCTCAGCACGTCCAGGTGCGTCGACCCGCAGCCCTCGTTGATGTTGAGCCCGTCAGGCTCCGCGCCGATCGCGATGACGTCCGCGCCTGCCCGGCTCAGCAGGCCGGGCGCGAACCGGGACGCCGAGCCGTTCGCGCAGTCCACGACGACCCGCAGCCCGGCTAGCGGCAGCGGGCCGGCCGCGGCCGGGCTGGTCACGGTGGACAGCAGGTAATCGAGGTAGCGCTCGCCCTGGTCGGCCGCATCCCGCACCCGGCCGAATCCGCCCTCAGGGACGCTCGAGGGTCCCGGAGCCGTGCCGTTGCCCGCCGCGCCGCCGTGCCCGGCGGCCAGCCGGGCCTCGATCTCGTCCTCGACGGAGTCGGGCAGCTTCACCCCGCCGCGGGCGAAGAACTTGATCCCGTTGTCGGGAGCCGGGTTGTGGCTGGCCGACAGCATGACGCCGAACTCCGCGCCCAGCGCGGGAGTCAGGTAGGCGACGGCCGGGGTCGGGACCACGCCGAGGCGCAGCACGTCCACGCCGCTGCCCGCCAGCCCGGCAACGACCGCGGCCTCCAGGAACTCACCCGAGGCGCGCGGATCCCGTCCGACAACCGCCACCGGGCGCCGGTGCGCCTGCCGGGCCAGGGTGAAGGCCCCGGAGCCGGCCAGGACGCTGGCGGCGGCCGCCGCCAGGTCCATTGCCAGGCCCGCGGTCAGCTCACTGCCCGCTACGCCCCTTACACCGTCCGTGCCAAACAGCCGGCCCATGAATCTGTGTGCCCCTGCCCGTCGTGGTCAGCCTGGTCCCCAGCAGCCGCCGCGGCGCGCGGTTAGCGCTTGGAGTACTGCGGCGCCTTGCGGGCCTTCTTCAGGCCGGCCTTCTTGCGCTCCTTGACCCGCGCGTCCCGGGTGAGGAAGCCAGCCCGCTTCAGTGCCGGGCGGCTCTCCATGTCGACCAGGATGAGCGCCCGCGCCACGCCCAGGCGCAGCGCGCCGGCCTGACCGGTGACGCCGCCGCCGGTGATCCGGGCGACCACGTCGAACTGCTCCTCGGCGCCGAGGGTCACGAACGGCTCGTTGATCAGCTGCTGGTGCACCTTGTTCGGGAAGTACTCGTTCAGCGTCCGGTCGTTGATCCGATACTGGCCGGTTCCCGGCGAGATGCGCACCCGCGCGATGGCCTCCTTGCGGCGGCCGGTACCCAGCGCGTTGCCGGTGACCACGGGCTTGCGCGTGGCGGCCGACTTGGCGTGCGAGTCGCTGGTCTGCGTGGTGTACTCCGACACCGACTCCGCAGCGGTGTCGGCGGTTCCGGCGGTTCCGGCAGTTCCGGCGTCAGTGGGCTCAGCCACGATTACTTCCTTCTGCTTCCTGATCGGTCCTGCTGCGGGCCTACTTGGCCGCGGCCCCGCCGACCTGCTCGACCTGCGTGATCTCGAAGGGCACCGGCTGCTGGGCCTGGTGCGGGTGCTCAGGACCGGCGTACACCTTGAGCTTGCTCAGCTGCTGCCGGCCCAGAGTGTTCTTGGGGAGCATCCCCCTGACGGCCTTCTCCACCGCGCGCTCCGGGCTCTTGGCCAGCAGCTCGCCGTAGGAGATAGAGCGTAGCCCGCCCGGGTAGCCCGAGTGCCGGTACGCCTTCTTGTCCTGCAGCTTGTTCCCGGTCAGCGCCACCTTCGCGGCGTTAACGATGATGACGAAGTCACCGGTGTCCACGTGCGGGGCAAAGACCGGCTTGTGCTTGCCGCGCAGCAGCGTGGCCGCCTGGCTGGCCAGCCGGCCGAGGACGACGTCGGAGGCGTCGATGACATGCCACTGACGCTGAATATCCGCGGCCTTGGGGCTAAATGTGCGCACAGTCGTAAGCCTTCGCGTGTGAGTCCTGAATCCTGGCCCGTGCCCGGGGCGCTCCCTCCCTAGCACGGGAATCCGCAGGCACCGGCCGCAGCTCATCTGCCCGCAGGAGCGGGCGCACGGGCATGCCGATACACATGGACGCCAGGAAAGGATACCGGCCGTGCCAGCGGGGGTCAAAGCAAGTGAGCTACCGCACGGATCCCCGCCTGTCGCGGCCAGCGTCGCCATGCTACCCCGCGGACGGCCCGGCCGTGCCGTGCGGCAATTCACAGTCGTCGCCCAGAAGGCGCAAAATGCCCGTCGCGTCAAAGTCGAACGCCGACAGCGATACGCTCGCCGCATGCGCGACCTGGGTGACAGTAACGCCGGGCAGACAGCCCGCCGGCCGCCGGCGCCAGCCGCGCGGGACAGGTCGGGCCGGCGCGCCGCAGGACGTGAGCAGGCAGCGCCCGGGCCCGGGTACCGCGATCAGCAGCCGGGGCCCCGGCCCGGCCGGCTCGCCGGCCGGCATACGGCGGGCGGACCGGCAGCGGGCGGGCCGGCACCCGCTGGCGGGCCGGCCGTCAGCGGATACCCGTCCCCCGGCGCGAACAGAAATGATGGCGCATCCGGCCTGCCGGGCGGGTTCCCGCCCGCTGGCGGCCGCGCGCCCGGCGCCGCTGCGGGCGGCGCCCCGTGGGCGACGGCCGAGGCCGACGCCGCGGTCGGCAAGGGACCGGTACGCGGGTTCCCGCCCGCGCCGGGTCAGCCGCCGCCGTTCTACCCGCCCGGCCAGTTCGCCGCGTGGAATCCGCCCGGCGCCCGGCCCGCCCCGAGCCAGGCCGACCGGTCCTGGTACGGCGGCAGCAATCCGGGCGGTCAGGCCTATGACCCCGGCTACCCGGCGCTGGCGGTCAGCGATCCGGCCGCGGACGTCACCTCGACGCAGACCTGGGAGAAGATTCCCGGTACCGGAGATGCCCCGGACAGCGGCACCTGGACGAACCCGCGCGGCACCGCCGTCCCCGCGGCCGGAGGCACCGCGGGCGCCGGACTGGCGGGCGCCGGACTGGCGGGCGCCGGACTGGCCGGCCCCGGAGCCGGACGACCGGACCACGCCGGCCCCGGTAACAGCCGTGCTAGTGCGGCCGGGCCGGGCCGCGCGGCGGCAGGCGCCGGCCGCGGCCAGCCGGGGCCGGACGGCACTCCTCCTGGCGCTGGCGGGCCCGCCGACGGCGGGCCGCGCACGGCCACCATCCCCGAGCCGCCTTCGCCCGCTACCCCCAAGGCCGGCTCACGGACCGCCCAGCGGGCCGCCGCGCGAGGCGGCCGGCCGCCTCGCAAGCCCCGCAAGGCCCGGCGGTCCCCCAGCGTCGTTCTCGCGGTGTGCGCCGTCCTGGTCTTCGCGGTCGCCGCAGGCACGTTCTTGTTCTTCACGGCCCGGCATCAGGGCACCCCGGTGGCCGCCACGGCCCCGCCGAGTACGGCGCCGCCAGCCAGCCCGACCCCGTCCGCCAGCCCGAGCCTCGGCCCGTTCGGTCATATCGCCACCCGGAAGGCCGACCCGCAGCTGCTGACCATCACCCAGCTGTACCCGGCGACGTTCACGGCGACCGGGATCTCCTTCAAGCGCACCATCAGCCGCCTGGGCAAGACCTGCTCGACGGCCCTGGTCGGCAGCAGCCTGCAGAACGCGGTCAAGGCCGCCAAGTGCACTCAGGTCGTCCGGGCCAGTTACCTGGCGGCGGGCAAGAAGGAGATGGGCACGATCGGCGTGCTCAACCTCAGCACCAGCAAGGGCGCCACGCACGCGGGCCGCGCGGCGGGCGCCTCGGACTTCATCCTGCAGCTGAAAGCCAAGAAGGGTGCCACGCACACGCTGGGCAAGGGAACCGGGATCGAGGAGGCCGCGACCAAGGGCCACTACCTGATCCTGATCTGGGCGCAGTTCACCAGCCACAGCAAGCCCAAGACCAAGGGTCAGCGCAAGGAACTGGCGAACTTCATGAATGACCTGTTCCGGCAGACGGCCAACGTCAGTCTCTCCAGCCGCATGGTGACCGGCTCGCCCTGAGCGGGCTTGCCGGACCCTGCTGCACCACCTGCCAGTGCGGCCGTCGCCCGGCTGCGCCGCCCGGCTGCCCTGCCCGGCTGCGCCGTCTGCCGGCGCACGCCGCGCCGCCTGCGCCGGGCCGGCACCGGCGACCGCTCCTGCCGGTGTCAGTACGGGATGCGAAACTGGTGAGGTGGACCTGACACCGGGCTACCGGGAGTTCGCGCCGCCGATGTGGCTGCGGGCGACGCTGTCGTGCCTGTGGATAGGGATCACCTCGCCCGCGCGGTCCGAGCGGACCCTGGTGCTCCCGGACGGCTGCGCGGACCTCATGTGGTACCAGGGCGCTCCCGCCCAGCTCGCCGGCCCGGACACCGGGCCGGCGCCGGTCGTCGCGGCGCCCGGCTCGGTGATCGTGGGCGCGCGATTCCTGCCGGGCGCGGGCGGCCCTGTGCTCGGGCTGCCGCTGACAGAGATCGCCGACCAGCGGACGGACCCCGGCCAGCTCCCGGCCCTGCGCGGCCGCATGCCGTCGCCGGATCTGCCGCCGCATCTGGCGCTGGCCGCTCTGGCCCGGCTAGTCGCCGGCCTGGCCGTGGACCGCCCGGCGGATGAGAGCCTGATCGGTGCCGTCCGCCGGCTGGCCCGCCCCGGCGCCAGCGCGGATGAGGTGGCGGGCACGCTGGACCTCAGCGAGCGGCAGTTCCGCCGTCGCTGCCAGTCGGCGATCGGGTACGGGCCGCGCACTTTGCAGCGAGTAATCCGGTTCCGCCGGTTTGTCTCCGCTGTCGACGCCGCGGCCCATGCCGCTGCTAGCGCCGCCGGCCCTGGCATCGCCGTTGCCGCTGGCACCGCCGTTGCCGCTGGCCCTGGTAGCGTCGTCGCGCTGTCCGGCGGCCGGCCGCTGCCCGGCAGCCTGGCGGACCTGGCGGTGGCGGCCGGCTACGCCGACCAGCCGCACCTGACCCGCGAGTGTGTCCGGCTGTCCGGCCTCACTCCGGCCGGACTCGTCCGGGCCCGGCTCGGCTAGCGCGGCGGCGCGCGCTTCTGCCGGGCCTGGCCACCAGCGCTGCGGCGCGTCGGGACGCGCCTGGACGGCCCGGACGCCCGGACGCCTGGACGGCCCGGACGCCTGGCCTGCCACCGGCCCCGGAACTGCCCAGACAGCAGAACTGCCCCTGGGCTGGGCTGGCCGGCCCCCCGGTAGGCTCGTTGATCATGACCACCTGCGCCATGCGCAGCGGGAGAGGCAGACGCGATGATGTACCAGGTTGTGAACCCGTCCACCGGTCAGGTCGAGCAGGAGTACCCGACCGCCACCGACGCGGAAATCGGCGAGGTCCTGGACCGGGCGGGCCGCGGCTATCCGGCATGGCGGCGGACGGCCATGGCCGAGCGCGCGGACATCCTGCGCCGGGTGGCTCAGATCTACGCCGACCGGTCCGCCGAGCTCGGCGCGATCATCACCCGCGAGATGGGCAAGACCACGGCCGAGGCCCAGGGTGAGCTGGAGTTCACCGTCGGCATCTACCGCTACTACGCCGACCACGGACCCGACCTGCTCAAGGACGCCCCGCTCCAGTCCAACACGCCGGGCACGGCGTGGGTCCGCAAGTCCCCTATCGGGGCCCTGCTCGGCATCATGCCGTGGAATTACCCCTACTACCAGGTCGCCCGGTTTGCCGCCCCCAACCTGATAATCGGCAACACGATCATTCTCAAGCACGCGCCGCAGTGCCCGGAGTCGGCCCTGGCCATGGAGCAGATCTTCCGCGAGGCCGGGCTGCCCGCCGACGCCTACATCAACGTCTTCGCCAGCAACGAGCAGGTCGCCGGGATGATCGCTGACCCGCGGATTGCCGGGGTGTCGGTGACCGGCAGCGAGCGGGCCGGCTCGGCGGTGGCCGCGACGGCCGGCCAGAACCTCAAGAAGGTCGTACTGGAACTGGGCGGCTCGGACCCGTTCATCGTGCTGGACGGAGCGGACCTGCCCAGCGTCGCCAAGGCGGCCGCCGCCGCCCGGATGGAAAACGGCGGCCAGGCGTGCAACGCCTCCAAGCGGATGATCGTCACCGACGATGTGTATGACGACTTCATGTCCGAGTTCACCGCCGCTATGTCCGGCTACATCACCGGCGACCCCACCGACCCGGCCACCGCCTACGGGCCGCTGTCCTCGGAGCAGGCCGCGCGGAACCTGATGGAACAGATCAACGACGCGGTCAGCAAGGGCGCGACGGTGCACCTGGGCGGAAAGCGGCTGGACCGGCCCGGCGCATTCGTGGAAGCCACCGTGCTGTCGGGCGTCACGCCGGAGATGCGGGCCTTCCGCGAGGAGCTGTTCGGCCCGGCCGCGGTCGTCTACAAGGTGTCCAGCGCCGACGAGGCGGTCGAGCTGGCCAACAGCAGTTCCTACGGGCTGGGCGGCGCGGTGTTCTCCAGCGACGAGACTGTGGCCCTGGACGTGGCCGACCGCCTGGATGTCGGGATGGTCTGGATCAACCAGGCTGAGGGCGGCGGCCCGGAACTGCCGTTCGGCGGGACGAAGCGCTCGGGCGTCGGCCGGGAGCTGGGACCGCTGGGCATCGACGAGTTCGTGAACAAGAAGCTCATCCACACCACGCCCGACGGCGAGTAGGCCAGCCGCCGGCTCCCGGGCACCAGCCGGGAGCCGGGATGGCAGTGACGGCGGCGGGTCCGGCCAGGCCGGTGCCTGCCGCCGTCGGCGCGCTCGGGCAGGCAGCCGCCCTACAGCTCCCGGACGCGGCGGGTGGTGGCTGCGCGGGCGGCCAGGACAGCTGCCGCGGGGTAGCGGACTTCTTCCAGGCACAGCGGGTGAGGCGGGGCAACCCGCACCGCAGGGTCGCGGACCCGGGCGCTCAGCACCCGGGCCGGCCAGTCCGGCGGCTGGCGGCCCTCGCCGACCGACAGCATGGCCCCGGCCAGCGCCCGGACCATGTTGTGGCAGAAAGCGTCGGCGACCACGGTAGCGACGGCCACGGCCGGCTCGGCGCGCTCCCAGCGCAGCTCCAGGAGCTCGCGGACGGTGGTCCCGTTCTCCTTGCGGCGGCAGAACGCCGCGAAGTCGTGCTCCCCCACGCAGCCGCGGGCCGCCGCGTTCATCTGGTCGATGTCCAGCGCGCGCGGGTGCCACAGGGTGTCGTGGCGGCGCAGTGGGTCGGCGGCCGCGGGGTCGTCGCAGACACGGTAGGAGTAACGCCGCCACAGTGCGGAGAACCGGGCGTCGAAGCCGTCCGGGGCCACTCCGATGGCCCGCACCCGGACATCGGGCGGCAGCAGGCCGCCCAGCCGCCGCAGGGCCACCTCCGCGACGCGGGCCCAGGACCCGGCGGGGACGTCGGCATGGGCGACCTGACCGCGGGCGTGCACGCCCGCGTCCGTCCGGCCCGCCACCGTCAGGGATACGCCGCCCGGCAGCGCGAGCAGCCGCCCGAGCGCCGCGGAGAGGGTCTCCTGGACGGTGCGCACGCCGCCCGGCTGGCTGGCCCAGCCGTGAAAGCCCGAGCCGTCGTAGGACAGGTCGACCCGGAGCCGGGCCGGCGGCGCGGCCGGGCCCGGCGCGGCGAGCCCGGCGTCCGGGGCGTCCGCATCGCTGACGCCTGCGGGCGGCAGGCCCGGAACAGGCGAACGGAGCCGGACGGGCAGGTCGCCGGGCGATCCCTGAGGATCGGCTGGCATCCTGCCGCCCGGCTCCGCCGGTGCCTCGTTACTCGTCGGCGCCCTTGCTGTCCGCCGCGGCCTCGCTGGCCTCGGCCGCGTCGCCCGCAGCCTCCGTGCTGGCCTCGGTCTCCGTGGCAGCCGCCTCGGGCGCAGTTTCCTCAGCAGCGGTCGCCTCGGCGTCCGCCGGAGCCTCGGCCGTCTCGGTGGCGGCGGCCTTGCCGCGGCCGCGGGCCGGCGCACCGGCCGCGGCCGGACGGCGGGCGCGACGGCGGCGCGGCTTGGCGTCGGGCTCCTCGCGGATCAGCTCGATCACAGCCAGCGCGGCGTTGTCGCCCTTGCGCGGCCCGACCTTGGTGATTCGCGTGTACCCGCCGTCGCGGCTGGCGAAGCTCGGGCCGATGTCGGCAAAGAGCGTGTGCACCACGTTCTTGTCCGTCACGACCGACAGCACCTGACGCCGCGCATGCAGGTCACCCCGCTTAGCGAAGGTGATCAGCCGCTCAGCGTACGGCCGCAGCCTGCGCGCCCTCGCCTCGGTTGTGGTGATCTTGCCGTGCTCGAAGAGCGCGGTGGCGAGGTTCGCCAGCATGTGCCGCTGATGGGCCGAGCTGCCGCCGAGTCGCGCGCCTTTGGTGGGCGTGGGCATCGAAGAGTTCTCCTCGGATAACTACCGTGCGGGCCATCCGGCCCGTCAGTACTGCTCGGTTTCGACGTAACTGTCGTCGTCGTCGGCCCCGTAGCTGTCCGCGGCCGTGCCCGGGTCGAACCCGGGCGGGGAATCCTTCAGCGCAAGGCCCATCTCGATCAGCTTCTGCTTGACTTCCTCGATCGACTTGGCGCCGAAGTTACGGATGTCCAGCAGGTCCTGCTCGCTGCGGGCGACCAGCTCGCCCACCGTGTGGATGCCCTCACGCTTCAGGCAGTTGTAGGAGCGGACAGTCAGGTTCAGCTCCTCGATGGCCAGGGCCAGGTCGGCAGCCAGCGCCGCGTCCGTCGGGGACGGGCCGATGTCGATGCCCTCGGCGTCGATGTTCAGCTCCCGGGCCAGCCCGAACAGCTCGACCAGCGTCTTGCCCGCGCTCGCCACCGCGTCCCGCGGCCGCATGCACGGCTTGGTCTCCACGTCCAGGATGAGCCGGTCGAAGTCAGTGCGCTGCTCGACTCGCGTCGCCTCGACCTTGTAGGTCACGCGCAGGACCGGGGAGTAGATCGAGTCGATCGGGACCCGGCCGATCTCCTGGCCCGGCTGCTTGTTCTGCGAGGCCGACACGTACCCGCGGCCGCGCTCGACCGTCAGCTCCATCTCCAGCTTGCCCTTGGCGTTCAGCGTGGCGAGGTGCAGCTCAGGGTTGTGCACCTCCAGGCCGGCCGGCGGCGCGATGTCCGCGGCGGTGACCGGGCCCGGGCCCTGCTTGCGCAGGTACATGTGCATCGGCTCGTCGTGCTCCGAGGAGACGACGAGCTCCTTCAGGTTCAGGATGATGTCGGTGACATCCTCGGTGACCCCGGGGATCGTGGAGAACTCGTGCAGCACTCCCTCGATCCGGATGCTGGTGACAGCGGCACCCGGAATCGACGACAGGAGCGTGCGGCGCAGTGAGTTGCCGATCGTGTAGCCGAATCCCGGCTCCAGCGGCTCGACAACGAACCGCGACCGGAACTCGCTGACCTGCTCCTCGGTGAGGCTCGGACGCTGAGCGATGAGCATGACTGTTCCTTTCCGCGCTGCCCGCTATATGACAGCCGCGACTGCGGCTCTCCGGCTGGCACCGGTGAGCCCGTGCGGGCGGCCACGCGAGTGACCGCCCGCCATGCCTTACTTCGAGTAGTACTCGACGATCAGCTGCTCCTGGACGGAGGTGTCGATCTGCGCCCGGACCGGGAGCGTGTGCACCAGCACGCGCATCTTGTCCGGGATCACCTCAATCCAGGCGGGGACGGGACGCTCGCCGGCCTCGGCGCGCGCCACGACGAACGGGGTCATCTCCCGGGACTTGGGGGCGACCTCGACGATGTCGTTCTCGGTGACCCGGAAGGACGGGATGTCGACCTTGTGGCCGTTGACGGTCACGTGCCCGTGACCGACCAGCTGGCGGGCCATGTCCCGGCTCTTGGCGAAGCCTGCGCGGTACACGACGTTGTCCAGCCGGGTCTCCAGGATCTGGAGCATGACGTCGCCGGTCTTGCCGCGCTTACGGGCAGCTTCCTCGTAGTAGTTGGAGAACTGCTTCTCCATGATCCCGTAGATCCGCTTGGCCTTCTGCTTCTCGCGGATCTGGATCAGGTACTCGCTCTCCTTGGGCCGGTTGCGCCCGTGCTCGCCCGGCGGGTAAGGCCGGATCTCAATGGGGCACTTGGGCGAGTCGCACTTGGCGCCCTTCAGGAAAAGCTTGGTCTTCTCGCGGCGGCAGCGCTTGCAGTCCGCACCGGTGTATCGAGCCATCTGTCGCTAACTCCTCAGACCCGGCGCCGCTTCGGCGGGCGGCAGCCATTATGCGGAACCGGGGTGACGTCCTGGATGGAACCGACTTCCAGTCCGGTGGCCTGCAGTGACCGGATGGCGGTCTCACGGCCGGAGCCGGGCCCCTTGACGAAGACGTCGACCTTACGCATGCCGTGCTCCATCGCGCGGCGGGCGGCAGCCTCGGCCGCCATCTGCGCAGCGAACGGGGTGGACTTGCGCGAGCCCTTGAAGCCCACCTGACCCGACGATGCCCAGGCGATGACGCTGCCGCCGGGATCGCAGATCGACACGATCGTGTTGTTGAACGTGCTCTTGATGTGGGCGTGTCCGTGCGCGATGTTCTTGCGTTCCTTGCGGCGCACCTTCTTGGCGCCGGTACGGCTCTTGGGAGGCATTCTGCTCCTGACTCCGGAGGTGATCGGTCCGCTGGGGGACTACTTCTTGCCGGCCTTCTTCTTGCCAGCCACGGTCTTCTTCTTGCCCTTGCGGGTGCGGGCGTTGGTCTGCGTGCGCTGACCGTGCACCGGCAGGCCGCGGCGGTGCCGGATGCCCTGGTAGCAGCCGATCTCGACCTTGCGCCGGATGTCGGACTGAACCTCGCGGCGCAGGTCACCCTCGACCCGGTAGTTGCCCTCGATCCAGTCCCGGAGGCGGACCAGGTCATCCTCGCCGAGCTGGTGAACCCGGGTGTCCCCGCTGACGCCGGTCTCCTTGAGAGTCTCGAACGCGCGGGTACGGCCGATGCCGTAAATGTAGGTGAGCGCGACCTCTAGCCGCTTGTCATTCGGCAGGTCAACGCCGACAAGGCGTGCCATCTCGGGCAGTTCTCCTTTGCTAGGCGGAGGTCCTGCGCGCCGCTCCGTGTCCCTGCCCAGGACCCGGCCCCGGCCTCCTCCGGAGGTACTCCGCTGCCACCGGAGCGGCAGCGGATTGCGGTGCGTGTGTGCAGTTGTGGTGGTGCTGCCGCGAGCCGGTCAGCCCGGCTCGCACGGGTGCTGGCTCAGCCCTGACGCTGCTTGTGGCGCGGGTCAGAGCAGATAACCATGACCCGGCCATGCCTGCGAATGATCCGGCACTTGCTGCAGATCTTCTTCACACTCGGCTTGACCTTCACTGTGGGTCTCTCCTCAGGAGCCGTGGCGGGCGGGCGGCCCGTCCGCAGCCCGTTACTTGTACCGGTAGACGATCCGCCCGCGACTGAGGTCGTAGGGGCTGAGCTCCACGACGACCCGGTCATCGGGCAGGATCCGGATGTAGTGCATCCGCATCTTGCCGCTGATGTGGGCCAGGACTTTGTGCCCGTTGTCCAGCTCCACCCTGAAGAAGGCATTCGGCAGCGATTCCACGACCGTGCCCTCGATTTCGATGGCGCCGTCTTTCTTGGGCATATCCTCCGCGCTTTGCTACTCGTCGTTACATGTGACCTGCCAGGGCGGGCCGAATCCGGCCGTGCCACGGCAAGCCCCCTGCTGTCATCGGTGGCTTTCCCCCGTGATCCAGGTCATGCTCGCGCACGTTGTCCGGATTCGGGCGGCCCCACTAGCCTGCGGCCACGGCGGGTGCCGGGCCGGCGCAGGCAACAGTTCATGGGCCAGGGTGAGTCTACTTCAGACCATCGGGCATTGCGAACCGGGCC
>DASXDJ010000137.1:0-53590 GCA_036490755.1 Streptosporangiaceae bacterium | reverse complement strand
CATGTAGAACAGCAGGCTCTTGGCGTCGACGGCCTCGCCGTTCGACCACTTCCAGCCCTTCATGTTCACCACGACCGTCTTGCCGCCGTTGGAGTACACCGGCGGGTTAGCCGGGGACAGCGGGTAGTTGATCGCGACGTTGTTGTTGGTGTTGTTGCCGAACATGTACAGCGGCCGGTACATCAGCCACTGGAACTGCTCGGAGTTGTACACACTGGCGTTGGTGATCGCGTAGAACGGGAAAATCCAGTTCAGGGTGACGCCTGGTGGCAGCGCCACCTTCGCCGTCCCGCCCTTCACGGCCTGGCCGCCGCCGGCACCTGGGCTACTGCCGCCCCCGCCGCCGCTGGACCCGCAGCCAGCGGCCGCGACCGCGAGCGCCGCCATGGCGGCGACGCCAGCGAGGCGAACCTTTCGTCCTCGAATCATGGGGCTCCTTCTTGGTGGCGCGTGACGTGCGCACTATCGGCTGATCGCCATGAGCGTAGGGACAGCAAGGTCGTAGATTGGGCCCGGAACTGTCACGAGTTGCTATCAATATGCAAGGTGTCAAGCGAGTTTCTGGCAGCCTTCAGCGGCGGGTGAGCTATCTGATTCACCTGCCTGCTTCAGCCCGTCCTGTCGGGCTATTTCGGCCCGAGGCCGGCTTTCGTGCTGATCAGGGTACCTGCGGGCCGGACCAGGTCCGGACCCCGGCCCTCAGGCACCGACGGCGTGCACGCCGCCGTCGACGTGAATGATCTCGCCCGTAGTCGCCGGGAACCAGTCCGACAGCAGGGCCGCGCAGCAGCGGGCGGCGGGCTCGGGATCGGACAGGTCCCAGCCCAGCGGCGCGCGCTCGGGCCACATGTCCTGGAACTGCTCGAAGCCCGGGATGCTCCTGGCCGCCATGGTCCGCAGCGGGCCGGCGGACATCAGGTTGACCCGGATGCCGCGCGGCCCCAGATCCCTGGCCAGGTAGCGCGCCGTGGACTCCAGGGCCGCCTTGGCCACGCCCATCCAGTCATAGACCGGCCAGGCCACCGTGGCGTCGAAGTCCATCGCGACCACCGAGCCGCCCCGGCCCATCAGCGGCAGCGCGGCCATAGCCAGCGATTTCAGGGAATAGGCCGATACCTGGACCGCGGTGGCCACGTCCGGCCACTCTGTGCTCAGGAAATTGCCGCCCATGGCGCTGGCGGGCGCGAACCCGATTCCGTGCACGACGCCATCCAGGCCGTCCACGTGCTCGGCCACCCGCCCGGCCAGCGAGTCCAGGTGCGTGGTGTCGGTCACATCCAGCTCCAGTACCGGCGGGGTCTGCGGCAGTCGCTTCGCGATCCGCTCCACCAGGCTGAGCCGCCCGAACCCGGTCAGGACCACCGTCGCGCCCTCTTGCTGCGCGACCCGCGCGACGTGGAAGGCGATCGAGGCGTCCGTCAGCACGCCGGTGACCAGGATCCGCTTGCCGTCCAGGATGCCCATGGTGTTCTCCTTCGCCGCGGCACCGCGCGGCTGCTCGTGACCTAGTGGCCCATGCCGAGGCCGCCATCGACCGGCAGCACCGCCCCGGTGATGTAGGCCGCATGCGGCCCGGCCAGGAACGCCACCGCCGCCGCCACCTCCTCGGCCGAGGCGTACCGGCCCAGGGGGACGCTGCCCAGGATCGCTTTCTTCCGGTCCTCGGGCAGCGCCTCGGTCATGTCGGTGCTGACGAACCCCGGCGCGACCACGTTGGCCGTGATGTTGCGCGAGCCCAGCTCGCGGGCCAGGGAGCGGGCCAGCCCGACCAGCCCCGCCTTGGACGCCGCGTAGTTGGCCTGACCGCCGGAGCCCAGCAGGCCGACGACTGAGGAAATGAAGATCAGCCGGCCTCGGCGCAGCTTCATCATGCCGCGCACGGCGCGCCGCGATACCCGGTAGGCGCCGGTCAGGTTGGTGTCCAGGACCTCGGCGAAGCTCTCCTCGCTCATCAGCGCCAGGAGCTGGTCGCGGGTGATCCCGGCGTTGGCCACCACGACCTCTACCGGGCCGTGCTCGGCCTCGGCGAGGGTGAATGCCGCGTCCACCTGGGCCGCGTCCCGCACGTCGCAGCGCGCTACCGTCAGGCCCTCGATCGCCTCCCCGGACCGGGAGGTGATCGTGACGCTGTCGCCGTCCGCCGCCAGCTGCCGGGCGATGGCCAGCCCGATGCCGCGGTTGCCGCCGGTCACGAGAACAGAGCGACTCATCGGCGGTGGCACCTCCGGCGGGCGGGAACAGCGGGCAGGCCCGCAGCGGGGCGGGAGTTGAGCTTAACGGCCGCCGGGCCCCCGCCCCGCCGCGGGTCAGGCGTCCTCGAGCCGGAAGCCCAGCTTCAGGCCGACCTGGTAGTGCGCGACCTCGCCGTCCACGACCTGGCCCCGGATCTGGATGACCTCGAACCAGTCCAGGTGCCGCAGCGTCTGCCCGGCCCGGTGCACCGCGCTGGTGATCGCGGCCTCGACGCCGTCGGGCGAAGTCCCGACAATCTCGGTCACGCGGTAGGTGCGCTCGGTCATCTGCTGTCCTCCTGGCTGCTGGCCGGCCGGCGGCCTGCTGGCGGGCCGCCGGGCCGGGCATGATGGTGGCGTGAATCCTGATATCGCCCGGCTGCAGCGGCAGGCCCGCGGGCTGCTGCCCGCCGGGGTCTACGACTACTATGCCGGCGGCGCAGGCCGCGAGCGCACTCTGCGCGCCAACGAGCGGGCGTGGCGCCGCACCTGGCTGGCGCCCCGGGTCCTGCGTGACGTCAGCGCCGTCGATACCCGCACGGAGCTGCTGGGCAGCCCGGTGGCCTCGCCGGTGGCCGTGGCCCCGACAGCGTTCCACCAGCTGGCGCACCCCGATGGCGAGGTGGCCAGCGCCGCCGGCGCCGCCCGGGCCGGGGCCCTGATGGTGGTGTCCACCCGCAGCATGCGGCGGTTCGCCGATGTCGGCGCGGCGGTAGCGGAGGCAGGCGGCACCTGGTGGCTCCAGGTGTACATCCTTCGCGACCGGGACCGGACCGCCGCGCTGATCGCGCGGGCCGTGTCCGCGGGCGCCCGGGCCCTGGTGCTCACCGCCGACACGCCCGTCGTCGGGCGCAAGCGCCGCGACAGCAGCGACCTGCCGATCGCCGATGAGGACCTGCTGGCCAACATCGGCCCGGTGCAGGACTGGTCCGACCTGGAGCAGGCGGCTGACATCACCTTCGCCGACATCCGCTGGCTGGCGGCGATCAGCGGGCTGCCCGTGGTGGTCAAGGGCGTGCTGCGCCCGGATGACGCCCTGGCCTGCGCGGCTGCCGGCGCGGCAGCGGTGATCGTGTCCAACCACGGCGGCCGCCAGCTCGACGGCGCGCTCCCGGCCGCCCGGGCGCTGCCCGCGGTCGCCGCCGCCCTGGCCGGCGTTCCCGGCGGCGGGATCCCGGTCTACGTCGACGGCGGGATCAGGACCGGCGACGACGTGCTGGCGGCCCTGGCCCTGGGAGCCCGCGCCGTCCTGGTCGGCCGCCCGGTGCTGTGGGCGCTGGCCTGCGGCGGCGCCGACGGGGTCACGGCGCTGCTGGCCGGCCTGACCGGCGAGCTGGCGCATTCCATGGCCCTGGCCGGGGCCAGTTCCCTGGCCGGGGTGGCGGGCCTGGCCGAGCCCGGCGGGGCGGCCCTGGTCCGCTCGCCGTCATCCGGGGCTACCTTGGAGTAGTGAGACAGGCGCAGCACCCTCGCCGGCAGCCCGTGCACATGGTGACCGAGGCCCGGCCCTCGATGTCGGACGACATCTCCTACCGCCAGCGCCGGTACCTGATCATGATGGGCATCCGGGCGGTCTGCTTCGTGGGCGCCGTGCTGCTGTTCGTGAATCACGCGGGCTGGCTCACCGCGATCCCGCTGGTCGGCGCGATCGTCATTCCGTACTTCGCCGTCGTATTCGCCAACGGCGGCCGGGAGCCCTCATCCAGTCGCGGCTTTCAGGCCTACGAGCCCAGGCTGCCGGACCGCTTCACGCCCCCGCCGCCGCCTGGTCCGGGCGTTGCCGGCCCGGAGGCCGGGCCGGGGACAGATCATGGCGCTCCGGGCGGCAGCGGCGCGCCTCCGCATAACGCCTGATCGGCGCAGCCAAGAACACGTCGGAAAGGGACACCAGTGGCATGACTAGACCGGCTGCATGGCGAGATTGCCTCGTAATCCGGTCTTGACGCACAACGGGGAGGTTCGGTGTAACATGAATCTCGGTGCTCTGGTCCCCCGCTGGGGCACCGTGCCGGCGTTCCGGGCCCCCGTCGGAGCGCCGATGAATGCGACGCCGGGTGGTTTGCCCCCGTAGCCACCCGGCGTCGCTCTATCTCTGCTGGTTCCAAACTCCCGGCGATCTCCCGGTAGCACTCCAGCATGCGAGCATCCGCGCCCCGGAGCCTCAGCCCGTTCCGCGCAGGCTGTGCCGCTCCCGGTCGTCCTGAGACACCAGGCGCGCGCCTGCCCGGCAGCCGCCGCCTGGCCGGGCGGGCAGAAAACACCGACAACTGCGCGGCTGCATTTGGCAGCAGGCCGGCCGCAATGGCACAGCTGAAAGTCCCCGGTTCATTCCCGTGGCCATTGTGTCAAGGCACCACCGTGATACCTGGACTGCTCCTGCATAATGCCGCTGCCGCACCGATGGGCCGGCCGTGATCAGGGCGGCAATGACAGTTCCGGAGAACCGCAGTCCGGGCCCCTTCAGCGGGCCACCCCGGCAAACGCCCCGGCAGCACGGGGATCCGGGCCGCCGGGGACCGCCATCCGCCGCCCGGGCGGCTGGTCACGCGCGAATCAGCGGGCTGACCGCGATGACGCCACCGAAACCAGCGCGAAGCCATCCGTAATGTGGGAAATGCGCGGTCAGATCGGCGGTATCCGCACGCCCGTGCGGATCATGGGCGGGGGACGCGGATCACCGGGGACCAGGACGCTCCAGGTCCCTGCGCACCCGTACTTCCCGGTGATCAGCTGAGTAGTGAAATGGCCGTTAAACTAGCGCCCTGTCAGGCCGCCTGGCCTGCTAATCCTGACCCGGACCGGGGCCAGCCGCCTCGCCGGCAGCGTCCGCAGCCGGGTCGTCCCCGGCCTCGTCGGCGGCCAGGATCCGGTACAGCGCCCGGCGCGTCTCAGCCAGGATCTTGCGCGCCTCAGCCTGCTGCGGCTCCGTGCCGGCACTGACGACCTGGAACGCCGCCATGGCCAGCTGCCCCATCAGGGTCCGCATCTCGGCCGCCGCCCCGCCTGCGCCGCCGGCGACCATGTCCCACGGGGCGCGCAGCTCGTCGGGGTGGGCATCGGCGTACGTGCGGCCCTCATCGGTCAGCACGTAGCCGCGCCGGCCCGACTCGCCGGCCTCGGGCCGGATCAGGCCCTCGTCCTCCAGCTGCTGCAGGGCCGGGTACACCGAGCCGGGGCTCGGCCGCCAGACTCCCCCGCTGCGCTCGCCGATCTCCTGAATAATCTGATAGCCGTTCATCGGCTGCTCAGCCAGCAGCGCCAGGGCCGCGGCACGGACGTCGCCGCGCCGGGCTCGTGAGCCGCGCATCCGCGGCTCACCCGGCCAGGGGCCCATGCCGTGGAATCCGGGCGGCCCCGGCGGCCGGCCGGGGAACCCCCCGCGGACATGCCCGCGGCGCCCGCCGCCCCGTCCGCGACGGCCCTCGTCATCGCTGCGGTGCCGCTCGCCATGGTCGTGATGGTGCCAGTCAGCTGGCTCGCTCTCGTGGCGGCTGGGCCGCCAGAACTCTTCGTCTCGCATGTTCAAGTCCTCCAGACTTGCCGGTCCGTACTCCTGCCGGGCCTCTCCCGGACTGTCACCGAAGTATCGAATACGTCAAAGATATATCGCTAACATTCTTCTGGCAAGGCCCCAACGAACCGGGGTAGCGGACCGCGAGCGAGGATCGCTCCCGGACAGGCTCGGCTCGCAGGTCAAGGGGCGACCGTGCGCCCCGGACGGGACAGCCACGAGCCAGCACCGGGTCGTCAGCGAGCCGGCGGCTAGTCCGGGCGATCCCACGCCTCTTGCTGTTATCAGCTGAGCGCGGGCGGCGCGGGATGAGCGGGCCAGGGATACGGCCGGATATGTCCCAGCCGGGAACCGCACAGGGGCGAGGGCTGAGGGCGGGCCTGGCCCGGCCCGCGGACTCAGGGTCCGGAACCCCCGAGGTCTGGCCGGCCCGCGATCACGGGCGGACTGGCCGGTCAGTTCAGGCCCAGGCCCGCGGCGCGCGGGCGCCGGCTGGTCCGGTCAGGTGCCGGGCTGCCCGGCAGCCCGGACCGGCAGGTCAGGCCAGGCCGTCAGGCCAGCCCGGACCGGCAGGCCAGGCCCGGACCGGCAGACCAGGGCCGGACCGGGAGGTCAGGAAGCCGGGCGCGGGCTCTCGGGCGGCGTCCAGGAGGCGGCCAGCTCGCTCAGCAGGGCCGCGGCATCCGCCGCGTCCTGACCGCCGGCCACCGCCAGGCCGAGCAGAAAGGCGCTGATCGGCGCCGCCGGGCGCTCGACCTGGTGAGCGGCATCGCGGGCCAGGTCCAGCACCGTCCGGACCGGAACCGCCTCCGGGTCCAGGCCCAGCTCGGCACTGGCTGCCTGGATCCAGCGCTGGACGTTCGTCACGGGGCCGCCTCTCTGATCACTGTCCCGCCCGGCGGCCGGGGCGGCCGCCGGGGCTTCATGCGCTGCCCGATTCAGGAACCCGGCGCGGCTGCGCCTGTTCCTGGACGGCGATCCGGGCGGCCTCGAGGGCAGCCGGGGTGTCACAGTCCTGCCACGGGGGCGGCGCGCTGTCCTGCCTGGTCAGGCGCAGGTGCACCGGGCCCAGCGGACCCAGGACGCCGCGCAGCGAATCGCCCGCATAGTCCGCCAGGGCCGCCCGCAGCAGGTCGGCCGGCCAGCAGCCGGCGAGCCACTGGGCGGCGCCCTCATCATCGGCCAGCACTACTCCGGCCCGCTGGCCCCGGGCCGGATCGGCGGCTGGCGGACCGCCGGGGCCGCCCGGCCGCGGCGCCGGGCCGTGCGGGCCGGCCCGCACGGCGGCGCGGACCAGCTCCCGGACGTCCCCGGCCCGCAGGAACGGCAGATCGGCGGCCAGCAGCATCACCCACGGCGCGCCAACCTCCGTCAGGCCGGCCCGCAGGGCGGGCACCGGCCCGCTCCCCGGCGGGTCCTCGCGGGTGACAGCCAGCCCGCCGGGCAGGGTGGTCGCCAGGCCGGCCAGCTCCGGTCGCTCCGGACCGACCAGGACCACCCGGCGCACGCCGGCCGCCGCGACGGCACTGGCCACGGCGGCCGCCATGGTCGAGGATCCGATCACCAGGCCCGGCTTGCCCGCGCCGCCCAGCCGGCGACCCCGCCCGCCGGCCAGGATGACCGCGTCAAACGCCGGCCCGGCAGGCTGCCCGGGCGGCCCGGCCATCGGCGGCCCGGACGGTAGTGCGGCCATCGCGGGCCTCTCAGCCGCCGATCGCTGACATCGGCCGGGCCGGCTGCAGGAAGCCGGGATCGTTGATCCCGTGGCCCGGCAGCTTGCTGGCCACCGCCCGCCGCCACTGCCCGGCCAGGTCGTCATCGGAGGCCCCCGCGCGCAGCGAGCCGCGCAGGTCGCTCTCCTCGCGGGCGAACAGGCAGTTGCGGACCTGGCCGTCGGCGGTCAGCCGGACCCGGTCGCAGGCCCCGCAGAACGGCCGGGTCACCGACGCGATGATGCCGACCGTCGCGGGGCCGCCGTTGACCAGGAACACCTCGGCCGGGGCCGCGCCGCGGTCCACCGAGTCGTCGGGCTTGAGGACGAAGTCGGCGCTGAGCGCGGCCATGATCTCGTCGGCGGTCACCATGTTCTCCCGGCGCCAGCCGTGCTGGGCGTCCAGCGGCATCTGCTCGATGAACCGCAGCTGGTACCCCTGATCGAGGCAGAACCGCAGCAGCGCCGGGGGCTCGCGGTCGTTGATCCCGCGCATCAGCACGGCGTTTACCTTCACCGGCGTGAGGCCGGCCTGCGCGGCCGCAGTCAGGCCGGCCAGCACGTCGGCCAGGCGGTCCCGGCGGGCCAGGTCCCGGAAGATGGCCGGGGACAGGGTGTCCAGGGACACGTTGACCCGGTCCAGGCCCGCGGCGCGCAGCGGTGCCGCCAGCCGGGCCAGCCCGATCCCGTTCGTGGTCAGCGAGAGCTCGGGCCGGGGCTCAAGTTCAGCCACCCTGGCCACGATGCCCGCCAGCCCGCGGCGCAGCAGGGGCTCCCCGCCGGTGAAGCGCACCTCGGTGATGCCCAGCTGGCGCACGGCGATCCCGACCAGCCGGACCAGCTCGTCGTCGGTGAGAGCGTCCTGCTGAGGCAGCCAGTCCAGCCCCTCAGGCGGCATGCAGTAGCTGCAGCGCAGGTTGCACCGGTCGGTCAGCGAGACCCGCAGGTCTGTGGCCGTGCGGCCGAACGCGTCGCTGAGCACGTCACCACCTCCTGCCCGCCACGGGGAAGTCGGGAATTTCCGCCCCGCCGCTCTGGCCAGCCTAGCCGGGCCCGCAAGATCCGCCTGCCGCCCGGTGCCGGGGCCCCGTTTCGGCGCCGGACACGGCGCGGCGCGGACCTGTTCGCGTGCTCGTGACGGAGAGTTACCGATATATTGCCCCGTAGCGAGCATCACGGTCGCCGCGCCGGCGGAGCCTGGCCCGCGGGTCAGGTCGCGGCCGGGAGACTTTCTCCCGACCTCCCCCAGGTTTTGCCGTCGCTTCTGCTCCCCGGCTCGCCGAGCCGGTGTCCGGCGCCTTCGACCCGATCGAAGAGGATGGGACCATGACAGTGCACAGCGCCGTCTGGCGCGATCAGCTCAGCCCGCAGGAGCGTGCTGTGCTCGGCCGCGGTGACGGGCAGTTGCCCGTGACCCGGCCGGACGTGCTGGTGGTCGGCGGCGGGATCATGGGCGTGGCGACGGCTGCGGCGTGCCGGGAGATCGGCATCGACTCGGTGCTGCTGATCGACACCGGCCGCCTCGGCGCCGGGGCGACCGGCGGCGCCACGGGGCTGCTGATTCCCGAGCCGCATCAGTGGAGCGACCCTGAGCCCTTCGTGGACCTGGAGCGGGCGAGCCTGCAGCGCTGGCAGGACCTGGAGCGGGCGCTGCCGGGCGGCGTGGGCCTGATGGAGCTGGACTGGCTCGGCCTGGCCCCGCATGACGGCGGCTTCGCCGCCCACCAGCCGCGGGCGGTGCAGTGGCTGAATCCCGGCCAGGTCGACGACCTGATCCCGGGGCTGGCGCGGCCCATGGAAGGCGCTCTGATCCACGGCCAGGCCCGGGTGAACCCGCTGCGCGCGGTGGCCAGGATCGCTGCCGGGCTGCCCGCGGTGGCGACCGGCGTGGCCGCCACCGGCGTGAGTGTCCAGGGCGGCCGGGTGACCGCGGTCAGCACGTCGGCCGGCGAGATCAGCCCCGGTGCCGTGGTCTTCGCCACCGGGCGCCCGCCGGTCCTGGACGGGCTGCACCTGGACATCCCCAGCGACCGGGTCAAGGGCCACCTGCTGGTCACCGAGCCCACCGCCCTGCGACTGCCCGGCATCGTCGCGCCGGTCGCGACTCCGATCGAGGACGGCCGGCTGCTCGCGGGCGGCACTTTCGATGTCGGCGATGAGAGCCCGGCGATCCGGCCCGACGTGATCGACAGCATCATGCAGAGCCTGGCCGCCGTGCTGCCGGAGCTGCGCGGCCTCAAGGTGGCCTACCAGTGGTGCTGCTTCCGGCCGCGGCACCCGGACCGCCGGCCGGTGATTGACCGGGTGCCGGGCCTGGCCAATGCCTGGCTGACCTCCGGCCACTTCCGCACCGGCATCCTGAACGCGCCGGCCACCGCAGCGGTGCTGGCCCGGTGGATCGCCGGCGGCGAGCAGCCCGCCGAGCCCGACACGTGGTCGGCCTCCCGGTTCGCCAGCCGCGCCAGCTAGCTCGCTACCCTGCGGCCGGCTCGGGCGTGGTCGCCGTCCCGGCCGCCTCGCTGACCGTCCCGGCCGCCGCGCTCGTCTCCGGGACGTCGCTGGCCCCGCTGCTCTCCCCGGCCCCGGCGATGCCCGGCGCGCTGCCGGCCGGCACTGCCGCGCCGCCCTCCGCGGGGCGGGCCGGGCGGAGCTGACGCCGGTCATCAGGCAGCCGCTCGGTGATGCCGGCCCGGTCCAGGTACTCCAGCAGCGGGATCGCGGTGCGCCGCGTCGTCTGCAGCGCCTGCCGCGCCTCCGCGGCCGTGAACGGCTGCGGCAGGCCGGCCAGCACCTGCACCGCCGCCTGATCGGCGCCGGGGGCCAGGACGATCTGGTCGCTGATGCGCAGCAGCAGGCCCGCGCGGGCCGCCGCCGCGATCGCCCGCACGTCCAGGCTGAGCTTGCGCAGCCGCTCGGCATCGGGAGCCGCGAACGGGGTCTCGGCCAGGTCCGCCCGCAGGATGCGGACGGCGGCCTCCACCGAATCCGGCAGGCCCGAGGAGGCCGGGCCGTCGGCGGCCGGCGTCAGCTGGACCAGCCCGCCGGAGGCCCGGAACGGAGGCCGGGCCAGCGCGGTCACCAGGCGGCGATCGGGCAGGCCGAGCGCGCCGCGGGCCGCCTCCACCGGCAGTCCCGCGGTCATCGGCTCACGGGCCGCATGGGCCGCCAGGACCTCACCCAGCTCGTGCGATAGCGCTGACCAGCGAGCCGGATCAGCCAGCCACTCGCCCGTTACCGGCTCGGGATGGTCGCGGATGCCCATGGCCAGCAGCACGCTGGCCCGGAGCAGGCCATGCCGGCGCAGCAGTTCCGCGGCGCCGGGCTGGTCGGGCCAGCCCGACAGTTCCCGCGCGGCCGCCGCGGCGGCGCCGCGGCGGGCCAGCGGCGGCGGCGCGACGTCCAGGACCACGGCCCCCAGCACGCCCGGCCAGCCCGGCCCGGCCGGGACGGCAGCAGCGGGGTGCGCGCCGTTGTGCACGCTGGCCAGCTGCGCGGGAGTCGGGACGGCGGGCGGGGCGGGCCCGGCGGGGACGGCAGCGGGCGCGGGCTGGCTCTGCGGGTCAGCGGGCGCGGCAGCCGCCGGGCGCACGGCCGGGCTGAGGGCAGCGGGGGCGGGGATCGGGGCCAGGCGGCGGCGCGGCGGCTGAGCCGCTCCGGGATCACGCAGCAGGATGCGGTCTCCGGCGTGCAGCGGGAGCGGGTCCCGCAGCGACAGCCGGGCGATGTTCCCCGACAGCGGCCGGACCCTGGCCAGGGTCCGGGCCGAGCCGATATGCAGGGTTACGGTCCGGGGCAGCCGGGCGGCAAGCCCGGAGTCGTCCGGCTCGCCGGGCGCCGGGGCGGCCTCCGCCGGCTGCTCCCCGGCCGGCTGCTCCCCCGCAGGCGGCTGCCCGGTGCCCGGCGGCCCCGCTGGCCCGGCAGCCGGCAGCAGGCCGCCCGGCACCGAGGCCGGGCAGATCCGCACGTCGATCACGTCGGTCGTGGTCCACCGGCCGGTCTGCACGATGGCCATGCCCCGGCCCAGGTTCTCCTTGCTGACGCCGCGCAGGTTGAGGGCCACCCGGGCGACGCCGGTGGCGGACGGGGCGCTCTCCCCGAGGGTCTGGATGTCGCGGACCCGGACCGGCCGCATGGCGGGCGTCACCACCAGCTCATCACCGCGGTGCACGGTCCCGGCCGGCAGCGTGCCGGTGACGACCGTGCCGCTGCCGGTCATGGTGAAGGCCCGATCCAGCCACAGCCGTACCGGCCCGCCCGGGTCGGGCACCGGCAGGCTCTGGGTCAGCTTGTCCAGCTCGCTGACCAGCTCGGGCAGTCCGGCACCGGTCACCGCGCTGACGGCCACCGCAGGGGGCACGCCCAGGCTGCTGCGGCTGAGCTCGGCGCTGGCCTGGGCCAGGGCCGGGCCCGGGTCGGCCAGGTCGGACCGGGTGATCACGAGCAGGCCGTTCCGGATGCCCAGCGCGTCGATGACCGCCAGGTGCTCGGCCGACTGCGGCATCCAGCCCTCGTCCGCGGCCACCATGAACAGCACCGCAGGGACCGGGCCGACGCCGGCCAGCATGTTGGGGACGAACCGCTCATGGCCCGGCACGTCGACGAAGGCGAGCCGCTCGCCGGACGGCAGCTTGAGCCAGGCGAAGCCCAGGTCGATGGTGAGGCCGCGGCGCTTTTCCTCCGCCCACCGGTCCGGGTCCATCCCGGTGAGCGCGCGCAGCAGCGTGGACTTGCCATGGTCCACGTGGCCCGCGGTGGCGATTACTTGCATGCCCGTGCCGCCTAACCGGCCGCCGCGAGAACGGCCTCGCGGAGTGCCTTGTCGTCGCCCGGCGCGACCGCGCGCAGATCCAGCAGAAGGCGCCCGTCCTCGACGCGGCCGACCACGGCGGGGATGGAGCCGCGGCGGACCGGCGGCCCGGACCGGAGTTCCGGGGCGAGGCCGGCCGGGAGGCTGACCGCGGCGCTGGCCAGGCCCACGCCCGGCGCGCCGCCGCCGCCTACCGCCCCCCGCGCCGCCACGGCAGCGGCGTCGATGCCGGCCGCCTGCAACTCGCCCGCGATCCGCCGCGCCCGCTCGGCCAGGGCGGCCGGGTCGGCACCCAGCGCCTCGGTGACGGGTGACGGCGGTCCGTTCAGGGTGGCCTCCAGCGCGGCCGCGGTCAGCTTGTCGATGCGCAGCGCCCGCGCCAGCGGATGCCGGGCCAGCCGGGTGACCAGGTCGCCGCGGCCCAGCAGCAGCCCGGCCTGCGGGCCGCCGAGCAGCTTGTCCCCGCTCGCCGTGACCAGCGCGGCGCCGGCGCTGAGCCAGCTCGCCGCATCCGGCTCGTCGGGCAGCAGCGGGTGCGGTGCGAGCAGTCCCGAGCCGATGTCGCCGACCACCGGCACGCCGAGCAGCGCGAGGTCGGCCACGCTGGCGCTGGCCGTGAAGCCCTCGATCCGGTAATTGGACGGGTGCACCTTCAGCACGAAGCCGGTCTGCGGCCTGATGGCCTCGGCGTAGTCACCGGCGGTCGTCCGGTTGGTCGTGCCGACCTCGCGGATCCGCGCGCCGGTCGACTCCAGCAGGGCCGGCAGCCGGAACCCGTCGCCGATCTCGATCAGCTCGCCGCGGCTGACCACGATCTCGCGGCCGGCCGCCAGCGCGGTGGCGGCCAGGACCAGCGCGGCCGCGTTGTTGTTGACCACGTGCACGGCCTCGGCGGCGGGCACGGCAGCGGCCAGCGCGCTCAGCATGCCCCGGCCGCGGCGGCCGCGGGTGCCGGCGGCGAGGTCGAATTCCAGGTCGGTACAGCCGGCCGCGGTTTGCACCGCGGCGCACGCCGCCGCGGACAGCGGCGCCCGGCCGAGATTGGTGTGCAGGAGGACTCCGGTGGCGTTGATGACGGGGGTGAGCGAGGCCGCCGCGGCCGGGAGCGCGGCCGCCGCGGTGTCGGCCACCGCGCCCGGCTCGATGTTCCCGGTCCTGGCCTGATCCTGGGCCTGCCGCACGGCGGCGAGGACCAGCGGCCGGCCCAGCCGCTGCTGCGCTTCCGCGAGCCGCGGATCAGCAAGAACCGCGTCGGTGCGGGGAATCAGCCTGCGGACGTCCACGAGCGCGACCATACCTGGCGTCGGGGGCTAGTTGGGGTGCCGTGAACGCCTCTTCTTTGCCGGTTTACCAGCACTTTGCATAAGGGGCCGCCCGGGGGGTACGCGACTTGTGTCAGTCTTAATCTTCCGATTACTCAGGGAGTGACACCCGATGGCTGATGTGGCACGTATTCCGCGCAGGCGCGGCGGACTGTGCGGACTGCTGCTGGTCCTGCTCGGCGCCTGGGCTGCGCTGGGTCCTCTCATCGGCCCGTACTTCTCCTTCGCTTACACCCCGGACACGGCCTGGCACTACAACGACGGCCGCCTGTACCTGTCGATCGTGCCCGGCGCGGCGGCCGCGCTCGGCGGGCTGATCATCCTGGGCACCCGCAGCCGCGCCGCCGGCACGTTCGCCGGCCTGGTCGCCGCGGCCGCCGGCGCGTGGCTGATTGCCGGCCCCGGCGTCGTGGCCGTCGTGCCGCGGCTGTCCTCGCTCAGTCCCGGAACGCCGCTGGCGCACTCGGCCGGCGGCGTGTCGGTACCGGTCTGGCAATTCCTGGAGCAGGTCGGCCTGTTTACCGGAGCCGGAATTCTGGTCCTGTTCTTCGGCGCCCTGTCCATCGGCCGGTTCTCGATGGTTTCGGTGCACGACACCACGGATGACGGGGAAGAGGAATACGACACCTACGCCTCCCCCAGCCCGGCCCCGCCGCTGGGCGCCGCCGGCGGCAGCCAGTTCCCCGCCGCGGGCACCGGCCAGTTCGCCAGCACGACGGGCCAGTTCCCGTCCTCGGGCGGCCAGTTCCCGCCCGCCAGTTCCTTCCCCGGCAGCACGCGGCCGTTCCCCGGCGACGAGGACACCCAGACGCAGGCGCGGTTCCCCGCCTCCACCGGCCAGTTCCCGGCCTCCCCGGCCTCCCCGTCGGGCCAGTTCCCGGAGTCAAAGAAGGAGTAGGCCGCCCGGAGCGCGGCCCGCCCGGCCCTGCTCCCTGGCAGCACACCGCAGCGCGCCGGCGCAATGCGACACGCCGGCGTGCTGCGGCCTCATTCCGGGATCTTGTGCTCACGCCGGGTTACCGTGGAGATGTGATCACCAGCGCCGTTTCGTCCCGGCCCGCACGGTATCCGCGCGGGCCCGTGCTGCTCCGGCGGCCGCGGCGCGTCCTGACCCCGGCCGATCGGTGGTGACATGACGTCACTGGGCAACCCGCCTGACGACGCGCTCCGTGACCGGCCCGGGCTCGGGAGCATCCCTGCCGATCACGCGGGCAGCACGCTGTGCCGCCTGCTGGCCGCGCATCCGGAGGTGCTCGACATCGAGGTTCTCGGCCAGAGCGAGCTGCCCGGCGGTGCCATCTCCTACTCGCTCGGCGTGCTGCTGCCGGGCGGCCGCGAGCTGTACGTCGACGTCGAGGACGCCTGAGCCGCGCGCCTGCCCGGCAGCGCGCACGGGTCGTGGCGGAGGCGGACGGGAATCGAACCCGCCGACGGCGCTGCGCGTCGTCCGCCGGTTTTGAAGACCGGGGGGGCCACCAGGCACCCTGACGCCTCCAGGCGCGCCAACCCTACCGGCCCGCGATAGCCGGCGGGCTAGGCGATCCGGCGGGCCCCGGGGCCGGGCCTCGGGGTGACCTGCCGGGCCGACTCCACCAGGTGCCCGGCCGCGCAGCGCAGCTCCAGCCGGACCGGCTCGCCGCAGTCCCGGTGGGTCAGCTCGACGATCGGGCCCGCCGGGCTGGATGCGTGCCTGCTGCCCCATTCCAGCAGCGCGGCGATCACCGGGAACAGGTCCCGCCCGCGCTCGGTCAGCCGGTACTCGCTGCGCGCCCGCTGCCCCGGCTCCTGGTAGGGCACCTTGCGCAGGATCCCGGCCGCTACCAGGTGCGCGAGCCGCTCGGTGAGCACTTGCCGCGGCGCACCGGTGCGGCGCTGCATGTCGCCGAAGCGCCGGATGCCGTTAAAGGCCTCGCGGAGCACCAGGAAGGTCCACTTCTCGCCGACAATCGCCAGGGCGGCCTCGATTGTGCAGTCGCGGGTGTCGTAGTCCCGCGCCCAGCTAGCTGTCATCCTGACAAGCTAAATCTACTTGACAGACTTAGCAAGCCGGGGACATGCTGGGTTCATGAATCGAACTCAGACAGAGACCGGCTTCCGGGTGGCGGCCGCGTCTGCCGCCGATGCCGGGCGGATCAGCGACTTCATCGCCGGCCTGTCAGTTCGGACCCAGTTCCTGCGGTTCTTCGCCGCCGTCGCACGGCCCAGCTCCGGCCTGCTGCGCGCCCTGACCGGCGCCCGCGGACGGGCCGACGTGCTGATCGCCACCGACGGCTGCGGGGCGGTGATCGGCCACGCGATGGCCGCCGACCGGACCGCCGCTGACGGGCGGCACATCGCCGACCTCGGCCTGGTCGTGGCCGACGGCTGGCAGGGCCGCGGCGTCGGGTCAGCGCTGCTGGCCCGGCTGGCCGAGCGCGCCGCCGGGCGCGGGACCGACGAGCTGGTCATGGACGTGCTGCCGGCTAACACCCGGATGCTGGCCATCGCCGGGCGCCGCTGGCCGGACGCGCGGCGCGAGTACAACGGCGACTCGGTCACCATCCGGGCACCGCTGCGCCGTCCCGCCGGGCCAGCCCCGGCCTCAGCCCCGGTTCCGGTCCCCGCGGCTGCGGCTGCCGCCGCGCCGGCTGCCGCCGCGCCGGCCAGGGCGGCCTAGCGGCGCCTCAGGCCCCGCTGTAGAGGGCGTCGATGGCGTCGGCGTACTTGGCGTGCACTACCCGGCGCTTGAGCTTCAGCGTCGGGGTCAGCTCCTCGCTCTCGGCCGTCCACTCCACCGGCAGCAGCCGCCACGCCTTGACCTGCTGGACCCGGGCCAGCCGCGCGTTGGCCGCCGCGACCGCCTCGCCGACCGCGGCCAGCACGCGGGGGTCCTCGGCCAGCCCGGCCAGCGAGCCGGCCTCGACGCCGCGGGCGCGGGCCCAGGCCGGCGCCACGTCCCCGTCCAGGGTGAGCACGGCCACTACGTAGGGCCGCCGGTCTCCGTAGGCCAGGGCCTGGCCGATCAGCGGGTGAGCGACCAGCAGGTTCTCGATCCCGGCCGGGGCGACGTTCTCCCCGCCCGCGGTGATGATCAGCTCCTTCTTGCGGTCGATCACGGCCAGGAAGCCGTCGTCGTCGAGGAGGCCGATGTCGCCGGTGTGCAGCCAGCCGTCGTCATCCAGCAGGCTGGCGGTCTGGTCGGGCAGGTTCAGGTAGCCCGGCGTGTTCAGCGGCCCGCGGGTCAGGATCTCGCCGTCCTCGGCGATCTTCACCTCGTGGCCGGGCACCGGCTGGCCCACGGTGCCGAGCTTGAAGTTGTCCGGGGTGTTAGCCGTGAACGCGCCGGCCGTCTCGGTCATCCCGTACACGTCCAGGATGCGCAGTCCCAGGCCGGCGAAGAACTCGCCGACGTCGGGCGGCAGCGGCGCGGCGGCGCTGACGGTGATCTCGCAGCCGCCCAGTCCCAGCAGCGACCGGATCGGCCGCAGCACGCTCTCCTCGGCCGCCGCGAACTCGGCGGCCAGGGCGGCGTCCGTCGTCTGCCCGAACTGGCGGCTGCGCACGTACCGCAGGCCGGCGTCCATGGCGGCGGCTGTCGCGGCGCGGCGGCCCTCGTCGGCCTCGGCGGCCAGCAGGGCCTGCAGCCCGGCCTGGATCTTCTCCCAGACCCGCGGCACCCCGAAGAACGCGGTGGGCTTCACCTCGGCCACGGTGCCGACCAGCTCGGTGGCGGCGACGTGGCAGAAATGCACGTCCCAGCCGTTGTAGATGGCCAGGTACAGGGTGAACATCCGCTCGGCGATGTGCGCCAGCGGCAGGTAGGAGACCCAGCGGGTGAAGGGCCGGGCGGTCCCGGCGGCGGTCACCCCGGCCAGCTCGTACATGACGCTGGCGTGGGTGACCACGACGCCCTTGGGCATGCCGGTGGTCCCGGAGGTGTACAGCAGGGTGACCGGGTCAGACGGCCTGATGGCCGCGGTCCTGGCGGTCACCTCGCCGGCCAGCTCCGCGGCCCGGGCGGCGCCCAGCTCAGCGAAGCCGGCCCAGCTGAGATACGGCTCCCCCGCCGGGCAGGCGGCCTGGTCGCGCACGATCACGTGCCGCAGGCCCGGCAGCTGATCGAGCACCGGCTGCCAGCGGGCCAGCTCCGCCGCGCCGTCCAGCACCGCGACCCGCGCGTCGCAGTCCGCCGCCATGTAGGCCACCTGGTCGGGGGCCAGCGTCGGGTAGAAGGTGACCGGGATGCCCCCGGCGTGCAGCGCGGCCTGGTCGGCCAGCACGTGCTCGACCCGGTTGGGCAGCATCAGCGCCACCCGCTCGCCCGGCTGCAGCCCCAGCGCGACCAGCCCGGCCGCCAGCTCCAGGCTCAGCGCCCTGGTCCGCGCCCAGGTGATGGTCTGCCAGCCGGTGCCCGGCCCGCCGTCCCGGTCGGAGTAGGCCGGCCGGTCCGGCCAGCTGTCCGCCGCCGCCGCCAGCGCGTCGCACACCGTGCGGCCCGCGGCCACCTCCTGCAGCGCGGCCCGCTGCTCCAGCACCTGCTCGGTCACCGCATACCTCCCCTTAGGCCGGCCTTCATTAGAGTTCAGAAATGACTACTGGCACAAGGATCCGCCTCACCCAGTACGCCCGCGGCGGCGGCTGCGCCTGCAAGATCCCGCCCGGCGAGCTGGAGGCGGCGGTGGCCCGGCTCATCCCGGATGAGCCCGGGCCTGACCTGCTGATCGGCGTGGAGCACGGCGACGACGCCGCCGTGGTCCGGATCAGCGAGCACCGGGCCGTCGTGGCCACGGCCGATTTCTTCACCCCGGTGGTCGATGACGCCTACACCTTCGGCCAGATCGCCGCCACCAACGCCCTGTCCGACGTCTACGCCGTCGGCGGCGAGCCCCTGGTGGCGGTCAACCTGCTCGGCTGGCCGCGTGAGGTGCTCAGCGCGGACCTCGCCGCCGAGGTGCTGCGCGGCGGCCTGGACGCGGCCCGGGCGGCGGGCTGCCATGTGGCCGGCGGGCACAGCATCGACGACCCCGAGCCCAAGTACGGGATGGCCGTGACCGGCCTGGCCGACCCGGCCGCCCTGCTGCGCATCGACGCGGGCGCGCCCGGCGTGCCGCTGTCGCTGACCAAGCCGCTGGGCACCGGCGTGCTGAACTCCTGGCACAAGGCCACCGGCGAGGTGTCCGCGGCCGCGATCGAGGTCATGACGACGCTGAACGCCACGGCCAGCCGGCTCGCGCTGGCCGCCGGGATCAGCTGCGCCACCGACGTGACCGGCTTCGGGCTGCTCGGCCACCTGTTCAAGCTGGCGCGGGCCAGCGGGGTGACCGCGGTGATCGACCACGCGGCCGTTCCGCTGATCGCCGGCGCCCGCGCCGCGCTGGAGGCCGGCTATGTCCCCGGCGGCAGCCGCCGCAACCTGGACTGGGTCGCCCCGCATGCCGACTTCGGCCCGGTCGGCGCCGATGACCTGATGCTGCTGGCCGATGCCCAGACCTCCGGCGGCCTGCTGCTGGCCGGCGAGATCCCCGGCGCGGCCGTGATCGGCGAGCTGGTGCCCCGGGTCAGCCCCGGAATCGCCGTCATCGTCCGCTGATTCGCGAAACTGCTGGCCGGCGCGCCGGCCGCTGATTGACGCCGACCCCGGGTGCGGGTCCAGGATCATGATCTGTACCAGCGCCGCCCCGCGCCTGACAGAAAGGACGCCGAGATGGCTGCAGCACCGTCTGGCCTGATCGTGCGCTACGCCATGAAGTCCGACGTCGGGCGCAGCCGCGAGGAGAACGAGGACTCCGCCTACGCCGGGCCCCGGCTGCAGGCGGTGGCCGACGGCCTGGGCGGGCACGCCGCGGGCGAGGTGGCCAGCGCCACCGCCATCGACACGCTCCGGCCGCTGGACGCCGCGGTGGCGCCCGGCGAGCTGCTGGCCACCCTGGAGCGCGCCGTGCGCGCGGCCGACGCCCGGCTGCACGACATGATCCAGGCCAACCCGGCGCTGGCGGGCATGGGCACGACGCTGACCGGCCTGCTGTGGTCGGGCGCGCAGCTCGGGCTGGCGCACGTCGGCGATTCGCGCGGCTACCTGCTGCGCGACGGCGAGCTCAGCCAGATCACCCGCGACCACACCGTCGTGCAGGCCCTGCTGGACGACGGCCGCATCACCGCCGAGGAGGCGGCCACGCACCCGCAGCGGTCGATGGTGCTGCGCGCGCTGGGCTCGCCGAGCGCCGAGCCCGACCTGCAGCTGCGCGACGCCCGGCCGGGCGACCGCTACCTGCTGTGCTCCGACGGCCTGTACGACGTGGTGCCCGCCGCGGAGATCCGCCGGGTGCTGGCCACCGCGGCCAGTCCCGAGGCAGGCGTGGCCGAGCTGGTGGACCTGGCCAACGCGGGCGGCGGCCCGGACAACATCACCTGCGTCATCGCCGAGGCGGTGGCGGCCGAGCCGGGCGCCGCGGATCACGATGACACCATCGCCGCCGACTTCGGCCCGGTGCTGCCCGATGACACCGTCACCGCCCAGTGGACGCCGCCGCCCGGCAGCGCGCGCTCCTAGCCCCGGCCGCCGGGCCGCTGCGCGGCGACGACGTACTTCGGGTCGGCCACCGAGGCCGGTCCGGCCCGGAAGACCCCGAACCGGGTGGCCAGCGAGCCGCCGGCCAGCAGCCCCGCCGCGGCCAGGGCCGCGACCCGGCTGCGCGGCGCGGCCAGCGCCGCGATCGCGCCCGCGGGCATCAGCCACTGCGCGGCCCGCATCATCTGGCCTGCGCCGCCCTGGTGGTAGGTCTCGGCGGTCAGCCCGCCGCGCCGCTCCAGGTCCCGGCTCACGGCCACGTCGATGACGGCGCCGAGCACCGCGAGCCGGGCGGCCGGCACCCGCTCGCGGCCCGGTGCCAGGGCCGTGGCGGCCAGCCCGGCCGCGCCCGCCGAGGCCATCGCGCTGCCGGCGAACAGGAACGGCAGCTGCCGGTAGGCCTTATGCCAGGCGGGCACGGCCGTGTTGGCCAGCAGCACGCCGGCGTAGGTGGCCAGCAGCGGGCCGGTCACGGCCGACCCGGCTCCGGCCGCCGCGCCCAGGACCGGTGCCACCCCGGTGACCTCGCTGGCCGCCGCCGCGCCGGCCAGCGACGAGTGGGCGGCCAGCAGCCAGGAGCCCATGCTCATCGGCGAGGTCGGCTTGGCCACGCGCAGCATGTTCAGGAACCGCTCCGGCCGGCCGAGCTCGGCGATCAGGAACCCGGTCCCGCCCAGCGCCGCGGCGACCGCGGTGAGCCGCCCGGCCCGGCGCAGCGGGCGATGGCCGGTGGCGGCCGCGGCCGCGCCCATCACCGCCGACGCCCCGGACAGGCCGCCCAGGAACAGGTAGGCCGGCAGGTGCGGCTCCTTCCACCGCGGCATCTTCAGCAGCGGCCGCCCGTAGTAGGAGCCGAACTCCGCCTCGGGGACCTGCTTGACCTCGCTCACGGCCGCCGCCCGGCGAACGCTACGGCCACGCCGGCGGCCAGCATCGCCGCCGCCACCCCGGCCCGCCGCCACATCGACGGCAGGTCCCGGGTGGTCACCACCGGGTCCGGCGGCAGCCCGTAGACCTCCGGCTCGTCCAGCAGCAGGAAGAACGCCCCGGCCCCGCCGATCCCGTCGCCGGGGTCAGCGCCGTACAGCCGGGCCTCGGCCACCCCGGCCTCGTGCAGGTCATCCAGCCGGGTCTGCGCGATGGCCCGCAGCTCGTCCAGCGGGCCGAACTGGATGGAGTCGGTCGGGCAGGCGGTGGCGCAGGCCGGCTCCATGTCGCCGCGCAGCCGGTCGTAGCACATGGTGCACTTGAAGGCCCGGCCGTCGCCCTCGCGCCGGTCGATCACCCCGAACGGGCAGGCCGACACGCAGTACGCGCAGCCGTTGCAGATGTCGTGCTGCACGATCACGGTCGCGAACTCGGTCCGCACCAGCGCCCCGGTCGGGCAGACGTCCAGGCAGGCCGCGTGGGTGCAGTGCTTGCACACGTCCGACGCCATCAGCCAGCGCGTCGCCCCGCCGTCCTGCCCGTCAGCACCGTCAGCATCGTCAGCCGCGGGGGCCAGCAGCGGCCGCTCCTGCTCGATAAAGGCAACGTGCCGCCAGGCGTTCGCGCCCAGCGCGCCGGTGTTGTCATACGACATCCCGGTCAGCAGCAGGTCGCCGGGCTCCGGGTCGGGCAGGCCGTTCCACTCCTTGCACGCCACCTCGCAGGCCTTGCAGCCGATGCACACGCTGGTGTCGGTGAAGAACCCGACCCGCGGCGGGTGCGCCGCGTCGTACCCGGCATCCCCGGCGACGTCGTGCAGCGGCCCGGACAGCCGGTTGCCGGTCATCGGCCCTCACTCGTCATGGTGCTCGGTTCCTCCCGGCGCGGCCGGCCCGGCGGCAGTGTCCGGCTCGACTGCCTGCTGCGGCCCGGCCTCATCTTCCTCCAGCCCGGCCTCCCGGCGGTAACGCGCCACCAGTTCCAGCCGGGCCGGGCCGCGCGGCCGGCGGCCCGGCCGGATGTCGCAGGTCGCCGCCTTGCTCTCCTGGATGAACACGTTCGGGTCCAGGACGAACGGCAGCAGGTCGTTGACCGAGTCCCCGGTCACCAGGCCCGCGCCGCCCCAGTGGTAGGGCAGCCCCACCTGGTGGATCACGCCCTCGCCGGGGATCCGCAGCGGCCGCAGCCGCCGGGTCACCAGCACCCGCGCCTCGATCGCCGCGCGGGCCGTCACGATCGTGGCCCAGCCGCCGTTCTCCAGCCCGCGCTGCGCCGCCAGTCCCGGCGACACCTCGCAGAACAGCTCGGGCTGCAGCTCCGCCAGCCGGCCCAGGGTGCGGCTCATCGCGCCCGCGGTGTGATGCTCGGTCAGCCGGTAGGTGGTCACGACGAACGGGAAGACCGCGTTGTGCCCGGCCACCTGCGCGTGCGTCGGCCGCCGGTCGCGGTACTGGATCGACACCGGGCTGTTGTCCTGGCCGTAGACCCGGTTGCGCTGCGGCGACTCGGCCGCCTCGAAGTGCGCCGGCAGCGGGCCGTCAGCCAGCCCGCGGGGCACGAACAGGGCCGCCTTGCCGTCGGCCTGGAGGATGAACGGGTCCGCGCCGCCGATCGCGGCCTGCGCCCGCGCCCCGGCCGGCGGGACGTAGTCCGGCGGCTTGGTCTTCTCGAAGTCGGGTACGTCATGCCCGGTCCACTCGCCCGCCTCCTCGTCCCACCACACGAACGCCTTGGCCGTGCTCCACGGCCGGCCCTGCGGGTCGGCTGAGGCCCGGTTGTACAGGATCCGCCGGTTGGCCGGCCACGCCCAGCCCCACTCCGGGGCGACCCAGGACTGCACGGCGTGCGGCATCCGGCGCGCGGTCTGGTTCACCCCGCCGGCGAAGCAGCCCGCGTGGATCCAGCTGCCGCACGAGGTCGACCCGTCGTCGGCCAGCTGGGCGAAGCTGGCCAGCGGGCTGCCGTCGGCGGCGTAACCGTTGAGCTCGGCCAGCACGGCCTCCGCCGACGGGTCCTCATCCGCTCCGGCCACCGGGTAGTCCCAGGTCAGGTCCAGCACCGGCCGGTCCGCCGGATCATCAGAGCCGGCCAGGGCGGCCCGGATGGCCCGGCCCAGGTGGAAGATGAACGACAGGTCGCTGCGGGCCTCGCCGGGCGGGTCCAGCGCCTTGGCGTGCCACTGCAGCAGCCGCTGGGTGTTGGTGAAGCTGCCGTCCTTCTCCACGTGCGCGGCGGCGGGCAGGAAGAACACCTCGGTGCCGATCTGGCTGGTGACCAGCTCACCGGACGCGATCTCCGGGCTGTCCTTCCAGAACGTCGCGCTCTCGATCAGGGTCAGGTCCTTGACCACCAGCCACTGCAGGCTGGCCAGCGCGAGCCGCTGCAGCCGCCCGCCGGCCGACCCGACGGCCGGGTTCTCGCCCAGCAGGAAGTAGCCCTCGACCTTCTTGTCGATCATGTCCAGGACCGTCCGGTAGGTCCCGTGGTCCCCGCTGACCCGCGGCAGGTGACCGAAGCAGAAGTCGTTGGCCGGGGTCGCCGCCGCGCCGAACCAGGCCTTGAGCATGCTCACCAGGTAGGCCCGCTTGTTGCCCCAGTACCCGGTGTCCGGCATCCGGGCCAGGTAGTCCGCCAGCCCCTCGCCGGGCCCGGGCATCGGCATATAGCCGCCCAGCAGGTGGAACAGCGTCGGCACGTCGGTGGCGCCCTGGATGTTGGCGTGCCCGCGCAGGGCCAGGATGCCGCCGCCTGGCCGGCCCATGTTGCCCAGCAGCATCTGCAGGATCGAGGCCGTCCGGATGTGCTGCACGCCGGTGCTGTGCTGGGTCCAGCCCACCGCGTACACCCAGCAGGTGGTCTTGTCCCGGCCGCTGGAGCTGACCAGGGTCTGCGCGATCCGCGCGAAGTCCGCGGGCACGATGCCGCAGACCTGCTCGACCATTTCCGGGGTGTACCGCGTGAAGTGCCGTTTCAGCACCTGGAACACGCACCGCGGGTGCGTCAGCGTCTCGTCCCGCTCGCCGGTCGGCTGCCAGCTGGCGTTGTCGTAGGTCCGGGTCTTGGGGTCGTAGCCGGAGAACAGCCCGCCGCCGTCCTCGGCGTCGGTGAAGTCCTCCGAAAGGATGTCGGCCGCGTTGGTGTAGGCGGTCACGTACTCGCGGAACTCGTGCCCGCCGGACAGCACGTGGTTGATCAGCGCGCCCAGGAACACGATGTCCCCGCCGGCCCGGGTCGGCACGTGCAGGTCGGCCAGCGCGCTGGTCCGGGTGAACCGCGGGTCGACATGCAGCACCGCGGCGCCGCGCTTCTTGGCCTCCACCACCCACTGGAAGGCGACCGGATGGCACTCGGCCATGTTCGAGCCGCAGATGACGATGGCGTCGGAGTTGATCAGGTCACGCGGGAAGGTGGTGGCCCCGCCGCGGCCAAAGCTCGTTCCCAGACCGGGAACGGTGGCGGAGTGTCATATCCGGGCCTGGTTCTCGATCTGGATCGCGCCCAGCGCGCTCCAGAGCTTCTTGATGAGGTAGTTCTCCTCATTGTCCAGGGTCGCCCCGCCCAGGCTGGCGAAGCCCAGGGTGCGGGCCACCCGCTTGCCCTCGTGCATTTCCTGCCAGGTCCGCCGCCGGGTGGCCAGCACCCGCTCGGCGATCATCTTCATGGCCGCCTCGAGGCTGAGCGGCTCCCACTCGGTGCCGTAGGGCCGCCGGTACAGCACCTGGTCCTGCCGCCCGGCGTGGGTGACCAGCTGCTTGCTGGCCGCGCCCTTGGGGCACAGGCGGCCGCGGGAGACCGGCGAGTCCGGGTCGCCCTCGATCTGGGTGACGGTGTCGCGGCCGCCGATGTTCTTGACAAAGACCTGCTGGCCGCAGCCGACAGCGCAGTACGGGCAGACCGACGGCACGACCCGGTCGGCGTCCGCGGTGCGCGGCCGGGCCGCCTCGGTCTCGCGCGACCGCACGGCCGCGCCGCGGCCCAGCCGGTCGGCTCCGGTCAGCTGCCGCAGCGCGGGCCAGCCCGCGATCCGCTCGCGCGGCGTACCGCGCCGGTCACTGCCCACCGCCCCATCAAATCGGACGTAGCCTCAGGAGGGCAAGGCGGCCCCCGCAGAGCGGGGCCGCGGCCGGGAGGCGCGGATGGCAGGCCGGACAGCGCGGCGGCGGGTGCTGCGGATCTCCCTGCCCGCGGCCGGGCCGCCGGACCGGGCCGCCGCCGGGCGGGCCGACCTGCTGGCCGCCGAGGAGCCGCTCGGCATCCGGGTCGGCGGCCAGGCCCTGGCCATGACCATGCGCACCCCCGGCGACGACATCGACCTGGCCGCCGGCTTCCTGGTCAGCGAGGGCATCGTGAGCGCCCCCGGCGATATCACCCAGATCGTGATCTGCAGCGGCGAGCGTTGCGGGCATTCCGGCAGTAACGGGGCCCCGGGGGGCGCCGCCCGGCATGAGGGCGCCGGCAATATCGCGGATGTCGCGCTGCGACCCGGCCTGGCCATCCGCCCCGAGCAGCGCCGGGCATTCCTGACCAGCAGCGCCTGCGGGGTGTGCGGCAAGGCCAGCATCGCCGAGCTGGCCGTGACCGCGCCGTGGGACCTGTCCGCCGACACGGTGCAGGTAACACCGGAGGTGCTGGCCGGGCTGCCGGACGCGCTGCGGGCCGCGCAGCGGGTCTTCGACGTCACGGGCGGGCTGCATGCGGCCGGGCTGTTCACCGCCGCCGGCGAGCTGCTGGCGGTGCGCGAGGACGTGGGGCGGCACAACGCCGTGGACAAGATCGTCGGCTGGGCGCTGCGGTCCGGGCGGCTGCCGCTGTCGGGCTGCGTCCTGCTGGTCAGCGGCCGGGCCTCGTTTGAGCTGGTGCAGAAAGCGGTGCTGGCCGGGGTCCCGGTGCTGGCCGCGGTGTCCGCGCCGTCGTCGCTGGCCGCTGACCTGGCCGCCGAGTCCGGGCTGACGCTGGTCGGGTTCCTGCGCGGCCGGTCCATGAACGTGTACGCCGGCAGCGGCCGGATCGGGGTGCAGGAAACTGACCCCGACCCGGCCGCCGCTGCGATCTAGGTTTCCTCCAGCAGGCCGCGGCGGCGCCGGATGGCCAGGTCGACCTTGGTGAACAGGGTGTCCACCACGATCCCGATAACCAGGATCACGATGATCGTGGCCGTGGCGCCGGCGAAGTCCAGGTTCTGCTGGTCCACGCTGAGCTGCTGGCCGATGGAGAACTGGCCGATGATCTGCACGACCAGCTCGCCGGCCATCAGGCTGCGCCAGGCGAACGCCCAGCCCTGCTTCATCCCGGCCACGTAGGCCGGCAGCGAGGCGGGCAGGATCAGGTACCGGTACAGCGCGAAGCCCCGCAGGCCCATGGTCCGTCCGGCCCGCAGCAGCAGCGGCGGGGTGTAGTCCACGCCGGTGATCAGCCCGTTCGCGATCGACGGCGCGGCCCCCAGGATGACCACGAACAAGATGGCCGAGGTGTTCTCGCCGAAGATGATGATCGCGAACGGGACCCAGGCGATCGATGGCATGGTCTGCAGCCCGGTGATGATCGACCCGACCGCCGCCCGCAGCGGCGGGATCCGGGACACCAGCAGGCCCAGCACCGTCCCGATCAGCATGGCCAGCGCGTAGCCGATCACGGCGGTCTGCAGGGTGGCCCCGATGATGCTCCACAGGCTGCCGTGCACGGCCTGGTCCCACAAGTTGGCGAAGACCGGGCCGGGGCCCTTGAGCACGTACTTCTTCCAGCCCGACAAGGTGACGAGCTCCCAGATGCCCAGCACCAGCGCGATGGCCAGCAGCTTGGGCCACAGCGCGGCCCACGACCGGCGGGCCAGCTGGCCGGCGTCGCGAGTGCGGGCGGGGGCCAGCTCCAGGCTGTCCAGCCCGTGCAGTGCCTGGTCAGTGGCCATGGCGTCCCATCTCCTCCCGCAGCACGTCGGTCAGCTTGGCCGCGACCTCGCTCACCTCAGACGAGTCGATGCGGCGCGGTCCCAGCCGCGGCAGGTCGTACTCCCCGATGACGCGGCCGGGCCGGCTGCTCAGCACGATCACCCGGTCGCCCAGCCGGGCCGCCTCGCGGACGTTGTGGGTGACGAACAGCACGGTCAGGGTCCGCTCGCGGCAGATCCGCTCCAGCTCGTCGTGCAGCAGGTCACGGGTCATCGCGTCGAGGGCGCCGAACGGCTCGTCCATCAGCAGCACGTCGGCGTCCTGGGCCAGCGCGCGGGCCATGGCGACCCGCTGCCGCATGCCGCCCGACAGCTCATGCGGCCGCTTGCCCGCGAACCCGCGCAGCCGGACGGTCTCCAGCAGCTCCAGGGTCCGGGTCCGGCGCTCGGCCTTGGGCACGCCCCGGGCCCGCAGCGCCAGCTCGACATTGCGGCTGGCGGTCAGCCACGGCAGCAGCGCGGGCTCCTGGAACATCAGCGACACCCGGCGGCCGCCGGTGTCCGCCGTGCCGCTGGTCACCGTGTCCAGCCCGGCGACCAGGTTGAGCAGGGTGGACTTACCGCAGCCCGAGGCGCCGATCAGGCACACGAACTCGCCCGCGGCAACGCTGAGGGACACCTTGTCCAGGGCCTGGACGGCACCGCCGCCGGACCCGTAGATCTTGGACACGTCGGTCAGCTGCACGGCCGCAGCCTGCTGATGGTTGTCTCCGCCGCCATTCTCGGAGAAGGCTGACGCCCCCGGGAGGAGTCCCGGGGGCGTGGCCTGGCGGTCTACCTGGGTCACGAGTTGACCGCCTGCTGGCCCGCGGCGGCGAGCAGCTTGTTGAGCGGACCGAGCTCATAGATCCCGGTCAGGTTCTTCACCGGCGTGAGCAGCCCGAGCGAGATGGCGTGCTGCGCGTCGGTGGCCAGCGACGGCGCGATCGGGTCGTTGGTGAAGTGGATCTCCTTGAACGAGGTGGCCAGGGGGCCCGCCTTGAGGGTCTTGCCGCTGATCGACTCCAGCTCCGAGTTGGCCGCGGACTCGGCCGCCGAGGTGTCGGAGTTGATGTACTGGTTGGCCTGGATCTGGCCCTTCAGCAGGTTGTTGATCACGTCCGCGTGCGCCGCCAGGAAGGACTGGGTGGCGACCAGCTCGGTGGTGACGAACTGGCCCTGCGGCCACAGGCTGGCCTCGTTCACCAGCACGTGCCCGCCCGCGGCGATCATCTCAGCGGCGTAGGGCTGCGGCTCCCAGCCGCCGGCGATCTTGCCGGACTGGAAGGCCAGCACGGCGTCGGAGTTCGGCGTGATGGGCGTGATCGGCACGTCGCCGCCGCCCGTCTGGGTGGTGGTCAGCCCGCGCTGCTTCAGCCAGTAGCGCAGCGCCACGTCCTGAGTGTTGCCCAGCGACGGGGTGGCCAGCTTCTGGCCCTTGAGCTGGCTGGCCGAGGTGATGCCCTTCTTGACCACCAGGTCGGCGCCGCCCGAGGCCGCGCCCGCGATGACCTTGATGAGCTTGCCGTCCGAGGTCTGCCAGGCCTTGATGGCCGGGTTCGGGCCGACGTAGGCGGCATCCAGCTGGCCCGCCAGCAGCGCGGTGGCTTCCTCGGTACCGGTGCTGAACGGCTGCAGCTTGAGGGTGACGTTGTTGCCCAGGTTCTTGGTGAAGTAGCCGTTCTTGATCGCAACCAGGGCGGTGGCGTGCGTGATGTTCTCCAGGAAGCCCAGCTTCAGGGTGACCTTGTTGCTGGAACTGACCGACCCGGACGAGCCGGAGCCCGACGAGGACGACCCGGATCCGGACGAGCCGCAGCCCGCCGCGGCAATAGCGACGGCAGCGGCGGCGGCAGCCACGCTCAGTGCACGTCTCATGATCCACCTTTTCCGATTGAGTAAGTAGGCATGAGAGTTATAGCACATTCCCGATAGGAAATCCAAAGAACTCCGGCGCGCTGGCATCGGCGCCGGTCCTGACCTGCGTACCAGGCCAGGGTGCCCGGCTATCCGAGGGCAGCAAACCCCCCGGGACGGGTGAGATGCAGGAAGCGGGAAACCGCCGGCCGGGCCGCCGGCGGCCAGGTTCAGCCCTGGTCGCTGATGTCCTCGAAGGAGACCCCGGCCACCGCCGTGAAGCCCAGCAGGCAGCTTTGCAGGGCGGCCAGGTTCGCCCCGGTAGCCTGGCTCGTCTCATAGCGCACCGAGTAGGTCACGCCCAGGCTGCTCTTGACCTGGCTTCGGGCCACCGGGCGCACGTGCGGCACGTGCGAGCACGTCGACCGGACCTGGGCCAGGGTGGCCGCCGTGGTATCGGGCTTGAAGTTGACCACGGCCCACTGCTGGCCGAGCGCGGCGTCAATCGGGCCGCAGCCCGCCACCGCCGCCGCCGCGCCCGCGGCCGCCACGGCGGCCGCCAGCCGCGTCAGCGAAGGAATTCCAGGCACGCAAGGAATCCTAGGGCTCCCGCTCCCCCGCCGTGACCGCCGCCCCGCATTCCGTGGCCCCCTGTTTACCCTCCGGATACGTACGGCCCGCGCTGGCTCAGCCGCCGGAGTCGCTGGCGTCCTCGGGGGTGAAGCCCTGGACCGCGCCGAACTTCTGCAGGCACTCCTGGAGCTGGGCGATGTTGGCGACCGAGGCCTGCGTGGTGTCGTAGCGCACGCCGGCCATCAGGTTGATCACCGTGTGCTGCTTCGGCAGGGCGTCGGCCGTCACGTTCGGGATGTGCGAGCAGGCCGCCCGGATGTGCTTGATGGTCTGCAGGCTGGTGGAGGACTTGAACGTCACGTCCACCCACTGCTGGCCCAGGCTCGCGTCCATCTTGCTGCAGCCCGCCACGCCGAGCAGGGCCGCCGCGATCAGCACGGCCCCGGCCCGGGCCGGGCGGTGAGGTGAGGACACGCCTGGAAGCTTAGCGCCGCTATGTTGTCCGGCAGACGGCACACCTGGAGGCGGCATGACCGGGCTTATCGAGGACTACGCCCTGATCGGCGACATGCAGTCGGCGGCCCTGATCGACCGCGATGGGTCGGTGGACTGGCTGTGCCTGCCCCGGTTCGACTCCGATGCCTGCTTCGCGGCCCTGCTCGGCGACGAGCAGAACGGCCAGTGGCGGATCAGCCCGACGATCGCCGACGGGCCGCAGGGCCGTCGCGGCGAGGTCTCGCGCAGCTACGAGGACGGCACCCTCATCCTGGCCACCACCTGGGAGACGATGAGCGGTGCTGTCCGGGTGCTGGACTTCATGCCGCCGCGCGACGGCGAGCACCCGCTGCTGGTCCGGATCGTCGAGGGCGTGCGCGGCACGGTGGAGATGGAGTGCGTGCTGCGCGTCCGGTTCGGCTACGGCAAGGTGCTGCCGTGGATGCGCCGGGTGGACCACTGCCTGTCGGCGGTGGCCGGCCCGGACGCGGTGTGGCTGCGCACCCCCGTGCGGCTGGCCGGCCGCAACATGGTGCACGAGGCGGCCTTCACCGTCTCGGCCGGGGAGCGGGTCCCGTTCGTGCTGTGCTGGATGCCGTCGCATGCCGGGGCGCCGGAGGTTACCCACGAGCATGCCGATGACCTGCTGGAGCGGACCCGGGCGTTCTGGACCCAGTGGTCGGCGGGCTGCAGCTACACCGGGGAGTACGCCGAGCCGGTGCGCCGGTCGCTGATCACGATCAAGGCGCTGACCTACGCGCCGACCGGCGGGATCGTGGCCGCCCCGACCACCTCACTGCCCGAGGACCTGGGCGGCGTCCGGAACTGGGACTACCGGTACTGCTGGCTGCGCGACGCCACGATCACCCTGGAGGCGCTGCTGCGCACCGGGTACACCGGGGAGGCAGCCGCCTGGCGGGAGTGGCTGGAGCGCGCCGTGGCGGGCGACGCGCGGGATGTCCAGATCATGTACGGGGTGGCCGGCGAGCGGCGGCTGGCCGAGTGGGAGGCGACCTGGCTGCCGGGCTATGAGAACTCGGCGCCGGTCCGGATCGGCAACGCGGCCGTGGACCAGCGCCAGCTGGACGTGTACGGCGAGGTCATCGACGCGATGACGCTGGGCAAGCAGGCCGGCCTGCGGTTCGACCAGCACACCTGGAGCCTGGTCCGGCATTTCCTGGAGTTCCTGGAGAAGCACTGGGACGAGCCCGATGAGGGCATCTGGGAAGTGCGCGGGCCGCGGCGCCACTTCGTGCACTCCAAGATCATGGCGTGGGTCGCCTTCGACCGGGCCATCGGTGTCGCCGAGCTGGGCAGCCCCGGCGCGCGCGACCGGTGGACGGCAATCCGCGACCAGATCCATGCCGAGATCTGCGACCAGGGCTACGACGCGAGGCGGGGCACCTTCACCCAGTACTACGGCAGCTCCGAGCTGGACGCCTCGGTGCTGCTGCTGCTGGAGGTGGGGTTCCTGCCGCCCGATGACCCGCGGGTGGTGTCCACGGTGCGCACGATCCAGCGCGAGCTGGTCCGCGACGGGCTGGTGCTGCGCTACACCCAGCCGGACGCGGCCACCGCCGGCGGGCAGGCTGACGTGGACGGGCTGAGCGGCGGCGAGGGCGCGTTCCTGGCCTGCAGTTTCTGGCTGGTCAACGCGCTGCACCTGATCGGCGACTACCCGGCGGCGGTGGAGCTGTTCGAGCGGCTGCTGGCGCTGCGCAACGATGTCGGCCTGCTCAGCGAGGAGTACGACCCGCGCTACGGGCGCCAGGTGGGCAACACCCCGCAGGCCTTCAGTCACGTGCCGCTGATCCAGGCGGCGCTGAACCTGCACAATCACGCCGGGCACCACTGCCGGGTGCCGGCGGGCCGGCCCCGGGCCCGTTCATGATCGGAGAGCTAACGGCCGGCCGCCGGTTGCCCGCGCGCCGCCTGACGTTCACTCCCCGTAGTTAGCCTCCCGCTGGCGTGGCCGGTGATGGCCACCGAAGCGGCGGAATCATGAGGGAGCACAGGGCGGGCGGGCGCCCGACGCCGCCGCGACCATGACCGCCGCGCACATCACGCCGGTCACGCAGCCGTGGACCTCGACATCAACGCCCTGCTGCTGTCCCTGGACGCCCAGGGGCGGTTCTAGGCGAGCAGGACAACGGGGAGTACCTGGTCATCGACACCAGCATGCTGCCCGCCGCCACCAGCACGGCGACCGTGACCAGCCACGTCACCGGCTAGTCCGGCGATGACTCCGGACGCTCAGCGCCGTCTGCCTACCGAGCGAAGGGGAGCTGGTAGCTGATGGCTGAGGTACGGACGCTGCTGAGCGGCCGGGGTCTGGTGGAGTCACCGCGCTGGCATGATGACCGGCTGTATTTCTCGGACTGGTCGGCGGGAGAGGTCGTGGCCGTCGACCAGTCCGGGCACAGCGAGGTGATCGCGCGGGTGGCGTCGCTGCCGCTGTGCACCGCCTGGCTGCCCGATAACCGCCTGGTGGTCGTCTCCTCGCCGGACGGGCGGCTGCTGCGCCGCGAGCCCGGCGGGGCCCTGGTCACCCACGCCGAGCTGGGCCAGCCGGGCTGGAACGACATCGTGGCCGACGGCCGCGGCCACATCTACGTCAACCGGGCCGGCTTCAACCCGATGGCCGGCGAGCCGTTCGCGCCCGGCTATGTCTACCTGGCCGCCCCGGACGGCCCGGCCCGCCAGGTGGCCGGCGACATCGCGTTCCCGAACGGGATGGCCGTCACCGCCGACAACTCCACCCTCATCGTGGCCGATTCCTACGGCCACCAGCTGGTGGCCTTCACCATCGGCGCGGACGGCGGGCTGTCGGGCCGGCGGATCTGGGCTGACCTCGGCGAGGGCGCCGCCCCCGACGGCATCTGCGCGGACGCCGGCGGCGCAATCTGGTACGCCGACGTGCCGAACCGGCGGTGCGTGCGGGTGGCCGAGGGCGGCACCGAGCTGCAGGCCATCGAGCTGGACCGCGGCGCCTTCGCCTGCGTCCTGGGCGGCCCCGCGCGGACGACGCTGTTCATCGTGGCCGCGCAGTGGCGCGGCATGACCGGGCCCGAGCCGGTCGCCCCGGGCAGCGGCCAGGTCCTCGCGGCCGAGGTGGCGGTGCCGGGCGCGGGCTGGCCGTAAGGCCCGCGGCGGGAGTCCGGCCAGCCCGGCACTTTGCGCGGGTATCGGATAGTTTCCCCGGTGTGCTGCCAGGCTCAGGCCGCGCTGGCCGCCGCGGTCCTGAGGCAATGTCACACTGATGGGTAGTCATGCCACCCCGTCCGCACATCCTGGTCGTTAACGGCCGCAAGGTCCGTCAGCCGGTGTTCCTCATCGGAGCCCCGTTCTCCGGCACGGATCAGCTGGCGCGCGCCCTGAAGCGGTCGCCGGACTTTCACGTCACGATCGGCCAGCAGAGCGTGCTGAGCGTGGTCTACGCCTTCGCGCGCAACCCCGCGATCCAGCGCGACCGGGGCGAGGCGGCGGCCACGGTGCTGCGCGACGCCTTCGCCCAGGCCTGGCAGGTGACCCCGCACGGCTGCCTGTCCTGCTCGGCCGCCTGCCGGGAGACGGCCGGGTGAACGGCGCGGGCACCTGCGTTGAGGAGCGCGACATCACCCGCTACGGGGATGCCACCCCGGACCTGATGTACTGCGCCGAGTCGGTCGTGGACGCCTTTCCCGACGCCCGCATCGTCCAGGTCATCCGGGACGGCCGGGACGTCATCTCCGCGATGCTGGCCGATACCCAGACGCTCAGCTTCTTCCGGCGCGGCATGGCCAGCGGCGACGGCAAGGCGCCGCACCCGTTCTTCGGGATCGAGACCGAGCAGGACCTGGCCGCCTGGACCGGGCTGTCCCCGGCGGGCAAGGCCGCGATGCGCTGGCGCGGGTCGGTCCGCAAGATGGCCCGGCTGCGCAGCAGCCTGGAAGCCGAGCAGCTGACCACGCTGCGCTATGAGCAGATGATCCGGCACCCGGCCGCGGCCACGGCCGCTATCTCGGACTTCATCGGCGCGAAGCTGAACCCGATCGGCGCGCGGGACCGGCTGGCCGGGGCGGCCGGGCCGGCGGTCGAGCCGGGCGGCTGGCGCCGCCTGCTCAGCGCCGCGCAGCTGGCCGAGATCGAGAAAGTGGCCGGCCAGGATCTGCGCCGGGTGGGGTACGGCTCCTAGCACCGCCCCTACGATTAGCGGCGTGTGCACCGATAACACCCCCGCCGGACTCGCTGCCGCGCTGGCTCCGGTCCTGCACGACTTCGAGCCGGCGGTGCAGATCCGCCTGGAGCCGGTCGACTCAGTCGAGATCACCGTGCTCATCGATAACGTCACCGACGCCATGATGGCCAGCGCCGGCCCGGCCCGGCGGCCCGGCCTGCCGCAGCGCCGCATTCCGTCCGCCGTCATGGCCGGCGGCCAGGCGCTGGACCCGCTCACCGCCGAGCACGGCTTCGCCGTCCTGGTCACCGTGAGCCGGGCCGGCCGCGAGCACCGGATCCTGTTCGATACCGGGGCCAGCCCGGACGGCGTCACCGGGAACATGGCCCGGCTCGGCATCGACCCGTCGTCGATTGAGGCGATCGTCTGCAGCCACGGCCACTTCGACCACACCACCGGGCTGGAGGGGCTGACCCGGGCGCTGGGCGGCACGGCAGGCCTGCCGGTGCTGATTCACCCGCACTTCTGGCGGCAGCGCCGCCTGCTGGTGCCCGGCCGCGACCCGGTCGAGATCCCGGCTCCCAGCCGCGCCGCGCTGACCGGGGCCGGCTTCACCATCATCGAGGAGCAGCAGCCGAGCTTCCTGCTGGACGGCTCGGTCCTGATCACCGGGGAAGTGCCGCGGGTCACCGGGTACGAGCCCGGCTTCCCGCCGCAGCAGGCGCTGCTGGGCGGGATCTGGCAGCCTGATCCGCTGGTTCTGGACGAGCAGGCCCTCATCATGAACGTGGCCGGCCGGGGGCTGGTCGTGCTCACCGGCTGCGGGCACGCCGGCGTGGTGAACATCGCCCGGTACGCCAGCGCGCTGACCGGCGGCCAGCCGCTGCACGCGCTGCTGGGCGGATTCCACCTCAACGGCCCGCTGTTCGAGCCCCTCATCCCCCGGGTGCTGGACGACCTGGCCGCGCTGAACCCGGGCCTGCTGGTCCCGGCGCACTGCACCGGCTGGACCGCTCAGCTGGCCCTGGCCGGCCGGTTCGGCGAGGCGTGCCTGCCCAGCACCGTCGGCACCACCTTCACGCTGTGAGAGCGTCCTTCGGGCCGGGACTGCGCCTGGTGCTGGGCATCCTCGGCGCCGGCTCGCTCGGGGCCGGCGCTGTGGCGGTCTACGTGACGGACAACGGTACCGGCGCCGCGGTACTGACCACCTTCGGCGGCATCGTGCTGGTGCTGGCGCTGCTCGGTGACCGGATCGAGAGCCTGGAGTTCGGCGGCACCCGGCTGCGGATCCGCGCCGCGGCGGCCGGCCGGCTGGCCGCCGCTGAGGAGGCGGAGCGGCAGGGCGATGCCGGCACCGCGGCGCGGCTGCGGGCTGAGGCGCAGGCACTGCTGACGGCGGCCGGGCCGATCGCGGCCGAGTACCGGGCCACCCGGCAGGCCATGCCGGCCGGCCCGGAGCGGACCGCCGCGCTCGAGCGGATCGTAGCGGAGGCGCGCCGGCTGGCTGCCGAGCAGCAGCTGGACCCGGCCGAGGTCCGCCGGTGGCTGAGCGAGGGCAGCGAGGAAGAGCGGATCACCGCCCTGGGCATGATGGAGGCCAGCCCGCCGCTGCGCGACTTCGGCACCCTGCTGGCCGCCATCTCCGCCTCGCGCAGCCCGTTCGAGCAGTACCACGCGCTGCGGGTCAGCCAGCAGATGCTGGCCGGCCTGAGCGAGGCGCAGCGGCGGGAGCTGGCGGCCGTGATCCGGGCCCAGCGCGGCCCGCTGTTCCGGCGGGACGCCAGCCGCTGGAACCTGAGCGAGCTGATCCTGGCCGAGATCGCCGGGCCGGACCCCTCGTAGGGCCTGCCCGCGCACACCGGCACCGGCGGCGGGGCCGGCGCGGGCTTTATCGGGGCGGCGCCGCGCCCGACCGGGCCAGCTGGCGCTCGATCATCGCCAGGTCGTAGGTGCCGGTGACCAGGCCGCAGTGCATCGCCCACGCCGCCATGTCGACCCGGAAGGCGCGGTAGACCGGGCCGATGGCGGCCTGCTCCAGCGCGGTCAGCGGCCAGCCCAGGGCGGCGGTCTCGGCCTGATACCCGGCCACGGCCTCCGGGGCCCGGTAGGTGCGGGCGATAGCCAGCTCGTAGGGCCGCGAGTCGAGATGAGTGAGCTCGAAGTCGATGACCCCGGCCAGCGCCGGACGCCGGGTGTAGTGCACATTCCATTCCGCGAAGTCCCCGTGCACGATCTCCGCCGGCAGCTCCGCCGCCCCGATGGCGGCCAGGTCCGAGGTGGCCCGCGCGGCGGCCGCCGCCGCCCAGTGCCCCAGCCGGGGGCTGACCGCGGACAGCCCGGCCAGGCAGGCATCCCAGTCCAGCTCCGTGTGCACGGTGACGCCCTGATGCTGGGCCCGCCAGCCCGGCCGCTGGCCGAGCTGCCCGCCCAGGCCGTGCAGTGCGGCATGCAGCCGGGCCAGATCCCGGCCGCGCCGGGTGCGCTGCGCCGCGCTCTCCGGCGCTACTGCCGCGCCCGGCACATACCTGGTCAGGCAGTACCACAGGCCGCCGGCCCGGATCAGCTCGCCGGCGGGCGCGGGCACCGTCCAGCCGGCGCGATCCAGGTGGCGCAGCACCGCGTGCTCGTAGGCCAGGTCGGGCTCGGTGGCGAGGGGGTGGTAGCGGCGCAGCACCAGGCGCTCGCCGCCGGGGCCATCGGCCAGCCAGCTGGCGTTCTCGCCGGGGATGTCCTTGAGCACCGACAGCCGCCACGGCGGCCGCAGGCCCGCGGCCTCGAGCACGTCGGGCGGCGCGGGCATCAGGTCAGGGTAGCGGGCTCCTGCCGGGCGAACTGGGTCTGGTACAGCTCGGCGTACAGGCCGCCGGCCGCCAGCAGCTCAGCGTGCCGGCCCCGCTCGCGGACCCGGCCGTCCTCGATGACCAGGATCTGGTCGGCCTCCCGGATGGTGGACAGGCGGTGCGCGATGACCAGCGAGGTCCGGCCCGCCAGCGCCGCCTTCAGGGCGCGCTGCACGGCGGCCTCGGACTCGGAGTCCAGGTGCGCGGTCGCCTCGTCCAGCACCACCACGGCGGGCGCCTTGAGCAGCAGCCGGGCCAGTGCCACCCGCTGCTTCTCGCCGCCCGACAGCCGGTAGCCGCGGTCCCCGACGACGGTGTCCAGTCCGTCGGGCAGGACGGCGATCAGGTCCCAGATCTGCGCCGCCCGGCAGGCCGCCACCAGGTCGTCCTCGGTGGCGCCGGGCCGGGCGTACTGCAGGTTGGACCGGATCGTGTCGTGGAACATGTGCGCGTCCTGGGTCACCACGCCGACCGCGTCGTGCAGCGATTCCTGGGTGATGTCGCGCAGGTCGGCGCCGCCGACCCGGACCGTCCCGGTGGCCGGGTCATACAGCCGGGCCACCAGGTGGGTGATGGTGGTCTTGCCCGCACCCGACGGCCCGACCAGGGCGGTCAGCTGGCCGGCCGGGGCGGTGAAGGTGACGTCGCGCAGCACGCTCTGACCCGCGTCGGAGCGCTCGGGGACCGGCAGCGCAATCGATTCCAGGGACGCCAGCGACACCTCCGACGCGGTCGGGTAGCGGAAGCTGACCTGGTCGAACTCGATACTGGCCGCAGGGTCGCCGGGCTGCGCCCCGGCCTGGCCGGCCAGCCGCAGGGGAGCCGCGCCCGGCTTGTCCTCGATCAGCGGCCGCAGGTCCAGCACCTCGAAGACGCGGTCGAAGCTGACCAGCGCGGTCATCACGTCCACCTGCACGTTGGACAGGGCCGTGATCGGTCCGTAGAGCCGGCCCAGCAGCAGGGTCAGCGCGACCAGGGTGCCGATGTTGATCGTGCCGCGGATGACCAGGCTGCCGCCGACGCCGTAGGTCACGGCGGTCGCCAGCGAGGCCAGCAGGCTCAGCGCGATGAACAGCGAGCTGCCGTAGACGGCGGTGACCACGCCGATGTCGCGGACCCGCCCGGCCCGCTCGGCGAACACGTCGCCCTCTTCCCGCGGGCGGCCGAACAGCTTGACCAGCATCGCCCCGGCCACGTTGAACCGCTCGGTCATCGTGGACCCCATCTGGGCGTCCAGCTGCATCGACTCGCGGGTCAGCCGCTGCAGGCGGCGCCCGACCAGCCGGGCCGGGATGATGAACACCGGGACCAGCAGCAGCGAGATCACGGTGACCGGCCAGGACAGGAACAGCATCGTGATCAGGACCAGGATCAGCGAGACGGCGTTGGAGACCACTGAGGCCAGCGTCGAGGTGAGCGCCTGCTGCGCGCCGATCACGTCGCTGTTCAGCCGGCTCACCAGCGAGCCGGTCTGGGCCCGGGTGAAGAAGGCGATGGGCTGGGCCTGCACGTGCCGGAAAACCTGCGCGCGCAGGTCGTAGATCAGGCCCTCGCCGATCCGCGAGGACAGGAAGCGCTGGCCGAGCGTCAGCAGGCCGTCCAGCAGGGCCAGCCCGGCCGCGACGGCAGCCAGGCCGATGACCAGGCCGGTGTCCTTAGCCAGGATGCCCTCGTCGATGATCGCCTTCAGCAGCAGCGGGACGGCCACCATCACCACGGCGTCCAGCACGACCACGCCCAGGAACAGCGCCAGGGTGCCGCGGTAGGGGCGGGCATAGGAGACAATCCGGCGCACGCTGCCCGGCTTGAGCCGCTGGCCGGTGATGGACCGGTCGCGGCTGAACGACCGCATCGCCTGCCAGCTACTCATGGACATACCGCCGAGAACCCGCGATCCGGCGCCGATCTTCCCCGGTTCCGCTCACGGCGAAGTCCGGGCCGGCTGGCCGGCCGGGCCTCAGCGGGTCAGCCGGGCGCGCTGCAGCCGCGCCTGGGCCTTCCGCTCGGCGGCCGCCTGCTGGGCCAGGGTGTTCCCGGCGGCCTGCATCAGCAGGCTCTTGGTCGCCCGGGCGGCGGCCGGGTCGGCGGCCAGCAGCGCGGCGACCAGGTCGCTGACCGCCCCGTCCAGCTCGTCCTCCGGCACCACCAGCTCCGCCAGCCGCAGCTGGGCCGCCTCGATGGCGTCGACTGAGCGCGCCGTCAGGCACAGCTCCAGGGCCCGGGGCAGGCCCACGATGTCGACCAGCGGCTTGGTGCCGGTCAGGTCCGGCACCAGGCCGAGGGCCGTCTCCTTCACGCACAGGCTCGCGTTCTCCGCCAGCACCCGCAGGTCGCAGGCGAGCGCCAGCTGACAGCCGGCGCCGATCGCGTGACCCTGCACGGCCGCCACCGACACGATGTTCTGGTCCCGCAGCCACAGGTAGCCCTCCTGGACGCGGGCGATCCAGTCCTCGAACCCCGGGTCGGCGGCGCTGGGCACCGGCTCCTCGCCCGCGACGCCCTCGGCCGACAGCATCCGCAGGTCGATGCCCGCGCAGAAAGACGGCCCGGCGCCGCGCACCACGACGACCCGTACCGTGGCCGGCAGGCCGGCGCCGATGGCGGCCAGGCCGAGCCACATGCCCGGAGTCATCGCGTTGCGCCGCTCCGGGCGGCTGAGCGTGATGGTGGCGACCGCGTCATCGATGTCGAGGCGCAGTCCGCAGGCCGCCAGCCCGGCGGCGCTCAGCTCGGTGCTCAGCGCTTCGCCTTCGCCTTGCCGCGGGTAGCCCCGCCGCGTCCGCGCAGGGTGACGCCATTCTCCGACAGAATGCGGTGGATGAATCCGTAGGACCGCCCGGTAGAGGCAGCCAGTGACCGGATGCTCTCCCCGGCGTTGTATCTCTTCTTGAGATCCGAGGCCAGCCTGGCCCGGTCGGCACCAGTTACCCGCGTGCCTTTCTTTAGGGTCTCCGTCACGAGTTCCTCCCGGTGAACTGAAGTGACTGACGCGTTACCGTATCTCCGCCATGATCACGCATCAGCACCGGATCGGCTACCCACACGAGAGCAAAAAGATCTCTCATTTACCGAGAGCGCACGGAAGGGTCCTTTTTCAGGCCAGCGCGACCAGGTCGCCCAGTTCTTCGCTCCAGGTGTCCTCGACCCCGTCCGGCAGCAGCACCACGCGCTCGGGCTGCAGCGCCTCCACTGCGCCCTCATCGTGGGTGACCAGCACAATCGCACCCTTGTAACGGCGCAGGGCGGACAGGATCTCGGCCCGGCTGCCGGGGTCCAGGTTGTTGGTGGGCTCATCCAGAAGCAGCACGTTGGCGCCCGACACGACCAGCAGGGCCAGCGCCAGCCGGGTCTTCTCGCCGCCGGACAGCACGCCGACCGGTTTGGCGACATCATCGCCGGAGAAAAGGAACGACCCCAGGATGCTGCGCTGATCGGCCTCACTCAAGTCCGGGGCCGCGGAACGCATGTTGGCCAGCACAGTCCGCTCGTTATCCAATGTCTCATGCTCTTGGGCGTAATAACCCAGCCGCAGGCCGTGGCCGGGCAGCACCTCGCCGGCATCCGGTTCCTCGACTCCGGCCAGCAGCCGCAGCAAGGTGGTCTTGCCCGCGCCGTTGAGGCCCAGCACGACAACCCGCGAGCCCCGGTCGACCGCCATGTCAACGCCCGCGAATACCTCCAGCGAACCGTAGGACTTAGTCAGTCCCTGCGCGGTCAGCGGGGTGCGCCCGCAGTGCGCTGGCTCCGGGAAGCGCAGCCGCGCCACGCGATCGGCGGCGCGGTCGGCACTCACCCCGGCGAGCAGCTTCTCGGCCCGCCTGGCCATGTTCTGCGCGGCCCGCGCCTTGGTGGCCTTGGCCCGCATCTTGTCGGCCTGGGACTGCAGCACGACGGCCTGCCGCTCAGCGGTGACCCGCTCGCGCCGCCGGCGCCGGGCATCGGTCTCGCGCTGTTCCAGGTAAGCGCTCCAGCCCAGGTTGTAGACGTCCAGGGCGGACCGGTCGGCGTCCAGGTGGTAGACCTTGTTCACCACGTTGTCCAGCAGCGCGGTGTCGTGGCTGATGACCACCAGGCCGCCGCGGAAGGACCGCAGGTGGTCTCGGAGCCACGCCACCGAGTCCGCGTCCAGGTGGTTGGTCGGCTCGTCCAGCAGCAGGGTGTCCGAGCCGCCGAACAGGATCCGGGCCAGCTCCACTCGCCGCCGCTGACCGCCGGACAGGGTGCGGAGCGGCTGGCGGAGCACCTTCTGCGGCAGGCCCAGGCTGGCCGACAGCGCGGCCGCCTCGGACTCGGCCGCGTAGCCGCCCAGCACCGTCAGCCGCTCCTCCAGCTGGCCGTAGCGGCGCACCGCCGCGTCCCGCCGCCGCGGGTCGCTGCTGGACATCCCCAGCTCGGCCTCGTGCAGGCCGCGCAGCAGCGCGTCCAGGCCCCTGGCCGACAGGATGCGGTCAACGGCCAGTGCCTCCAGGTCCCCGACCCGGGTGTCCTGCGGCAGGTAGCCGACGGTGCCGCCGATCCGGACGGTGCCGGCGGCGGGCTGGCCCTCGCCGGCCAGCACCCTGGCCAGCGTCGTCTTGCCTGCGCCGTTGCGGCCGACCAGGCCTATCTTGTCGCCCGCGGATACCTGAAAGGACACCGAGTCCAGTAGCAGGCGCGCGCCCGCGCGCAGCTCAAGCTCGTGCGCCGAGATCATGAGAAAGTCGCTCCAGAAATGTCAGCCGGACGTCATTCGGGCATAGCTGTCCCCGTCAGCGGGGACGGACGTCACGACATGAGCGGCTGCACCCGGCCAGAATACCGGGGCCACCCGCACACCGACAAAACGTTTCTTCCCCAGCGAGCCGGAACGGCGCTCCGTGGCGCCGCCTTCCCTCGTCGCAGGCTCCTCAGTCCAGGCGGCGCCGCGCCGCTCCGGCTCGGTTCTCAGCGGGCGGCCTCCGCTAGCCGGATCCGGACGGCGCTGTACATCGGCGGGGTCGCCCGCAGCACGGCCAGCCGGGGGTCGGGGACCGTGAGGAACCGGTCGGTGGCCAGGTCGAACAGCGGCCGCAGCCGGGGGTCGGCGGACATGCCGCTCATCGCCCGCTTGTCGCCGCCGAGCACCAGCGCGTCCAGGCGGCCGAGGTAGGGCACCAGCACGCGCGCGGCGGTGTCCGCGGCCGCGGCCAGCGCCTCGCTCGCCTGCTTCTCCCGGCGCCGGGCAAACCGGTGCTGGGACTGGCCGCCGGCCGCGCTGCGGCCGTGCACCAGCCGTGAGCCCACCTTCGAGGCGACCAGCTGCTGATCCGGGCCGGCGAACACGCCAGCCGCGTAGCCGCCGAGCCGGACCAGGAACACCCCGACCGTGCGGTCCGCGCGGGCGTGCGCGGCGATCCGCGCGGCGACGCCCGTCACGCCCGCCGGCCGCGGCCCGGGCCCCGTCGCCGCCAGCGGCGGGAACGGCACGTGACACTCGGCTACCGAGCCATCGGCGGCCCGCACGATCACGACCGCGCCGCCTGCCTCCGGCGGCTCCGCCAGCCCGCCGTGCCGGTCAGCGAACGATCCGAGCCACCGGCCCAGCCGGTCGGGTGCGACATCCAGCCAGCGCGGGCCGCCAGCTCCCTCGTTTGCCATTACGCACCGCTCTCTAGCGCCTACTATCCGTTACATGGAGGCATCGGAGCTGACCGTCGTGCCGGCGGGCAACGCGACCGCCGGCCGCCTCGCGGTACCGGCCCAGGCCGGCGTGGTGATCAGCACCGGGAGCCCGCAGGACGCCGTGGAGCGCACGCTGGCCGGGCTGGCCCGCGACTCCGGGCGGCTGGACGACCTGCTCGACGTCGTCCGCAGGGCCCGGCTGTGGGTGGCGCTGCCCGTCAACGACGGGCCGGTGACCGATGGTTTCGCGGTGCACCTGCCGACCGTACGCTACCTCGGCGGGGTGTACGTCCCCGCCTACACCAGCGCCACCCGGCTGCTGCGGGCGAGCCCCGAGCCGGCCCGCGGCGAGCGGGCCGCCGTGCTCCCGCACATCATCGTCGGCGCGGTCGAGCTGGCCCGCCGGCTGCCGCCGGGCATCGGCATCGCGCTGAACCCGGGTGCCGAGCTGAGCGTGCCCGTCTCCGCCGCGGGCGTGGCCCAGCTGGCCGCCGAGCAGGCCATGATCGCCGGGAGCCGCGTCCGCGTCGGCCCGCTGCCAGTCACTCCGGCCGGACTGCTGGCCGCCATCGGGGCCGGCCTGGGCGAGGTCCGCGCGGCGCGCGAGGCGGCGGCCGCCTGGCTGGCCGTCGACGCGGCCGGCGAGGGCCTGGTCATCTCGGTCACCCTGGATGACCCGGCCGACGACGCGGCCCGCACGGCCGCCCTCGATGCCGTCCAGGCCGCCGTGACCGAAGCCGGCCCGGATGCCGCCTGGCCGGTGGACGTGACGTTCTCCGGCGAGGGCGAGCCGGACATCATCGACCGCTGGGTGTCGGCCCGGGCGGCCCCGTTCTACCGCCGGCCGGTGGGCCTGCCCGCGCCCCGGCCCGCCAGCCGGTAGCAGGCGGCTGGCCGGCAGGCGCCGGTCAGCGGGCGTCGAAGGCGACCCTGGCCGCCTCGACCTGGTCCACGTGGTCATACGCCCAGGACCGGATGGCCGCGATGCGCTCGGACAGGCTGGCGCCCAGCGGCGTGAGGCAGTACTCCACCTTCGGCGGCACGCTGGCGTAGATGGTGCGGCTGACCAGGCCGTCCCGCTCCAGGACCCGCAGCGTCTGGGTCAGCATCTTCTGGCTCACCCCGTCCACCGCCCGGCGCAGTTCCTGGAACCGCAGCGTGCGGCCATCCAGCGCGTACAGCACCAGCAGGCTCCAGCGATCGCCGATCCGGTTGATGACCTGCCGGGTCGGGCAGGCCGCCGCGAGCACGTCGAAGCGGCCGTCCGGCGACGCCGTCCTGCTCGGCACCATTGCATGCCTCCTTAGTCACTTTCAGGTGCCTACAGTACTTAATACTGCCTACTAGCGAAAGGTAACTAAGGGTCGCAGAATCTTCAGGACAGCGAGCACGGCACCGCGAGGGCGCCGGCCGCGACCTGAACGGAGTGATGAACGATGCAGGCGATGGTTCCGGACGGATCGGGTTCCGTCCGGCTGGACCAGGTTCCCGAGCCGGAGCCGGCCGCGGACGAGGCGGTGATCAGCGTCAGCGCCTACTCGGTCAACCGCGGCGAGACCTTCCAGGTGGACGACCCCGCGCCGGGCTGGCGGCCCGGAAAGGACGTGGCCGGCACCGTGCTGCGGGCCGCCGCCGCCGGCAGCGGGCCGCAGGCGGGCCAGCGAGTGGCCGGCCATCCCCCGGCCGGCGGGTGGGCCGAGCGGGTGGCCGTGCCAGCGAGCAGCCTGGCCGTCCTGCCCGGCAGCGTGGACTTCCGGACCGCCGCGGCGCTGCCGCTGGCGGGCCTGACCGCACTGCGGCTGCTGCGCGTCACCGGCTCGCTCGCGGGCCAGCGGGTGCTGCTGACCGGCGCTTCCGGCGGGGTCGGCCATTTTGTCACCGAGCTGGCCGCCGCGCAGGGCGCGGTGCTGACCGCCGTCGCCCGCAGCAGCGAGCGCGGCCAGCGACTTGCGGAACTGGGCGCCGCTGCGGTGGTCAGCGACGTGGAGAAGGCCGAGGGCCCGTTTGACGTCGTGCTCGAGTCGGTGGGTGCCGACGTCCTGCCGGCGGCGTGGAGCCGCCTGCAGACCCGCGGGCTGATCGTCTGGTTCGGCCAGGCCAGCCGCGTCGCGCCGGCCATGAACTTCTTCGACTGGCGCGGCGGCTCCGGCGCCACCCTGCGCAAGTTCTACTACCTGGACAGCGACATCCCCGTGGCGCAGGACCTGGCCACCCTGGTCCGGCTCGTCGAGGGCGGTTACCTGCACCCCGAGATCGGCCGGGTCGCCGGCTGGCGGCAGACTCCCGAGGTGGTGCGAGCCCTGGTGGCCCGCCAGATCCGCGGCAAGGCAATCCTGGAGGTCTCGGCATGACCAGTCAGCCCGGCAGTAAGCAGACCCGGGGCGGCCGGCCCGGCGCCGGCCGGCCCGGTACGCGGCAGGTCCTCCGGGACTACCTGGACGCGCTGACCGCGGGCGACCTGGATGCCATCGCGGCCAGCTTCGCGCCGGACGCCACCTGGTCGCTGCACGGCACCCTGCCGCTGTCCGGCATCCGGGAGGGCCGCGAGGCGATCATGGAGTTCCTGGTCTCCGCGGGCTCGCTGTATCAGCCGGGCACCCAGCGCTTCACCTTCGGCGATATCACCGCCGAGGGCGAGCGGGCCGTACTGGAGTGGCGGGTCACCGGCATCGCGGCGGCTACCGGGCGCCCCTACGACAACTCCTACTGCGGCGTCTTCGTCATCCGCGACGGGCAGATCGCCGAGGTCCGTGAGTACCTCGACTCCCAGCACGTCGCCGATGTCCTGTTCGCCAGCTAAGCCGGTGCCGGGGCCCGCGCCAGCGGGCCCCGGCGGGCTCAGGCTGCTCGCAGCTGCGCCGCCCGGTTCATAGCGCTCATCACGCCCAGCAGTGAGGCCCGCACGATGGACTCGCTGATCCCCACGCCCCACAGCACCTGGTCGCCGACCTCGATCTCCAGGTAGGCGGCCGCCTCGGCATCGCGGCCCGCGGTGAGCGCATGCTCGGCGTAGTCCAGCACCCGCACGCTGACGCCGCCCAGTCCCAGGTCGATCGGGGACAGCGCCTGGCAGAAGGCCGCGATCGGCCCGTTGCCGACGCCGTCCAGGGTGTGCTCAGTGCCGAACGCGCGCACGGTCGCGGTGATCCGCTCGGTGCCGCCCTCGCTGGCCGAGGAGAAGCCGACGAGCTGGAACGGGCCCGGGTCGAGGTACTCGGCCGCGAACAGGTCCCACATCCGGTCCGCGCCGACCTCGCCGCCCTCGTCGTCGGTGTGCCGCTGGATCACGTGACTGAACTCGATCTGCAGCCGCCGCGGCAGGTCGAGGTGGTGGTCGGCCTTCATGATGTAGGCCACGCCGCCCTTGCCGGACTGGGAGTTGACCCGGATGACGGCCTCGTAGGAGCGGCCGACGTCCTTGGGGTCGATGGGCAGGTACGGCATCGACCACGGCATCTCGCCGGCCGGCCGGCCCGCCTGCGCGGCGGCCAGGTCCAGGTGGTCAAACCCCTTCTTGATCGCGTCCTGGTGCGAGCCGGAGAACGAGGTGTACACCAGGTCGCCGGCGTAGGGGTGCCGCTCGTGCACCCCGATCCGGTTGCAGTACTCAGCGGTGCGCCGGATCTCGTCGATGTCGCTGAAGTCGATCATCGGGTCGATGCCCTGGCTGTACAGGTTCAGGCCGAGGGTAACCAGGTCGACGTTGCCGGACCGCTCGCCGTTGCCGAACAGGCAGCCCTCGACGCGCTGCGCGCCGGCCAGCACGGCCAGCTCGGCATCCGCGGTGGCCGTGCCGCGGTCGTTGTGGGTATGCACCGACAGGCAGACGTGCTCGCGCCGGCTCAGCTGGCGGCTCATCCACTCGATCTGGTCGGCGTAGACGTTCGGCGTGGAGCGCTCCACCGTGCACGGCAGGTTCAGCACGATCTCCCGGCCCGGCCCCGGCTGCCAGGCGTCCATCACGCCCTCGCAGATGTCCAGCGCGAAGTCCAGCTCGGTGTCCATGAAGATCTCGGGCGAGTACTCGAAGCCGAAGTCGGTGCCCGGCAGGTAGGTCTCGGCGTACTTCATGACCGCCCGGGTGCCCTGGACCGCGACGGCCTTGCACTGCTCGCGGCCGTCGCCGTCCCAGCCGAACACCACGCTGCGGAACATCGGCGCCGCGGCGTTGTACATGTGCACCGTGGCCAGCCGCGCGCCGGCCAGCGACTGCACGGTGCGCTCGATGAGCTCCTCGCGGGCCTGGGTCAGCACCGAGATCCGGACGTCATCGGGGACCGCACCGCTCTCGATGAGGCTGCGGATGAAGTCGAAATCGGTCTGGCTGGCCGCCGGGAACCCGACCTCGATCTCCTTGTAGCCCATCTTGACCAGCAGGTCGAACATGGCCTGCTTGCGCGCGGTGTTCATCGGGTCGATGAGCGCCTGGTTGCCGTCGCGCAGGTCAGTGGACAGCCACCGGGGCGCGGCCGTCATCGTCACCGACGGCCAGCGCCGGTCCGGGAGGTCGACGGCCGGGAACGGGCGGTAGCGGTAGCACGGCATGCCCGAGGGCTGCTGACGATTGAAAGGATCATGACTGGTCATGTAGGGCTGCTCCTGACGAAAGACCGCGAGGATCCGGCCGGCGCAGCACTGCGACCCGCGACGAGGGGCCGACCGGGCTGGTTACCGGGCCTCGCCGCGGCCGCGAAGAAGCAGCACGCCTGTCATGATGCGCCGAGCTTAGCCGGCCCTGCGGCCGGGCACCGGGCAACCCCGCCGAGACGGGCGATCTGCGCCCGGTACGGCCGATCTGGCGGCCACCACTAGCACCCCGCGGGCGCGACGATATATCGTGAAGCGCGCCATCACGATATATCGCCTTCCGTGGAGGTAGCTGTGGACGCCAGGCCGGCCGAGCCGGGGACCGCTGCACCGGAGCCAGCGCAGGCCGGGCCAGCGCAAGCCGGGCCAGCACCGGCCGGGCAAGCACCGGCCGGGGCCGGGCCAGCCGCGCCCGGCCGCGGGCTGGGAAGGCGGCTGCTGGGCCAGTTCTTCCAGTCCGGGACCGTCACGGAAGTCAGCCATATCGCGGCCCGGATGCGCCGGATCGCCATTGCCGCACCGGACCTGGACTGGCTGCCCGGCCAGCAGGTCCGGGTCTGCGTCGGCGACGTGAGCTCACCAGGTGACTGGCTGGACGGCCTGCGCAACCTGGTCGCCCGGCCGGCCGCTTACCACGTGTTCGCGGGCGAGGAGACCGCCGCCGTCGCCTGGGGCGCGATGATCCGCGCGCCGCTGGCCCGCGGCACGGCGGATATCCGCGGCGTGATCGAGGTCGGCTCCCCCGCCGACCGGCTGTCGTTCCCGGAGACGCCCGGTGTGCGGTGGACCTACCGGCACGGCACGCCTGCCGCCGGGCCGGCCTCCCTGACCGCCGCGATCGCCGCGCTGGACCTGCCCGCTGAGCCGGCGCCGCCTACGTCGCCGGCGAAGCCCGCACCGTGCAGGCCATCTGCCACCACCTGGTCCGCGATCGCGGCTGGCCGCGCCGGGCCGTGCGCACCAAGCCGTTCTGGAGCCCCGGTAAGACCGGCCTGGACTAGCCGGCCGGGCCTACCGCCGGGCCGGGGCGCGCTAGACGTTGAAGCCGAGTGCCCGGAGCTGCTCGCGGCCGTCCTCAGTGATCTTGTCCGGGCCCCACGGCGGCATCCACACCCAGTTGATCCGGAAGTCGCTGACCAGTCCCTCCAGGGCGTCCCTGGTCTGGTCCTCGATGACGTCGGTCAGCGGGCAGGCCGCGCTGGTCAGCGTCATGTCGATGGTGGCTACCCGGTCCTCGGCGACGTTCACGCCGTACACCAGGCCCAGGTCCACGACGTTGACGCCCAGCTCGGGGTCCATCACGTCCCGCATCGCCTCCAGCACGTCCTCCAGCTCCGGCCCAGCCCCGGCCGGCGCCGCCGCGGTCGCATCCTCGGTCGCAGCCGCGGTCGCAGCCGCGGAATCGGCGGCATCCGCGCGAAGCTCAGTGTCCTGATCGGTCATGCTCGTCACCTTTCACTCGTGTCGCCCGCGGCACCGGGGCCGCCGCCTTCAGCCAGGGCTCGCGCGGTCGCGTCCTTCCAGGCCATCCAGCCCAGCAGCGCGCACTTGATCCGGGCCGGGTACTTCGAGACTCCCTCGAAGGCCACGGCGTCACCCAGAACGTCCTCATCGGGCTCGGCCTCGCCGCGCGACTGCATCAGCGACAGGAACTCCGCGCTGATGTCCATCGCCTCGCCGACGGTCTTGCCGATCACCATGTCGGTCAGCACCGAGGTGCTGGCCTGGCTGATCGAGCAGCCCAGTGCCTCATAGGACACGTCCGCCACGGCAGGCTCGCCGCCAGCGTCCTTCAGCGTGACGCGGAGCGTCACCTCATCCCCGCACGTCGGGTTGACGTGGTGCACTTCCGCGTCAAAAGGGTCCCGCAGGCCCTTGTGGTGCGGGTGCCGGTAATGGTCCAGGATGATCTCCTGGTACAAGGACTCGAGCTGCATCACGTTGCCTTCAACATGCTGGCCGGCCTCGGTGTTCCGGGACGGATCGGTGTTCCGGTCCTGAGGTCAGCTCTCCCCCGGTGGCACGACATCATGCGGTCCCGAAGAACTTCTGGGCCTGGCGGATCCCGTCCGCCAGCGAGTCCACCTCGTCGTGGGTGTTGTACAGGTAGAAGGTAGCCCGGGTGCTGGCCTGAACACCGAGTGCCCGGTGCAGCGGCCAGGCGCAGTGATGCCCGGTTCGTACCGCAATGCCGAGCTCGTCCAGTACCTGGCCGACATCGTGCGGGTGCACGCCGTCGACCACGAACGACAGCGCCCCGCCGCGGTCGCGGGTCGTCAGCGGCCCGAGCACCCGGACGCCGGGGATGGCGGTGACCGACTCCAGGGCATGCGCCGTGAGGGCCTCCTCGTGGGCCACGACCAGGTCCATGCCGACGCCGTCCAGGTAGTCGCACGCGGCGGCCAGCCCGACGGCCTGCGCCGCGGGCGGCACGCCGGCCTCGAACCGCTCGGGCGGCGGCAGGAAGGTCGAGCCCTCCATCCGGACGATCTCGATCATCGACCCGCCGGAGACGAACGGCGGCATGGCCTCCAGCAGCTCGCGGCGGCCCCACAGCACGCCGATGCCGGACGGGCCGAGCATCTTGTGCGCGGAGAAGGCCAGGAAGTCGACACCCAGCTCGGCGGCATTCACCTGCTGGTGCGGCACCGACTGGGCGGCGTCGGCCACCACCAGCGCGCCGCGGGCGTGCGCCAGCTTCGCGATGTCGGTCACCGGCGGGATGGTGCCGGTCACGTTGGACTGGTGGGTCACCGCCACCAGGCGGGTCCGGTCGGTGATCAGCTCATCGGCGTTCGACAGGTCCAGCCGCCCGTCCGGGGTGATCCCGAACCAGCGCAGCGTGGCGCCGGTGCGCTCGCACAGCTGCTGCCAGGGCACCAGGTTGGCGTGGTGCTCCATCTCGGTGACCAGGATCTCGTCACCAGCGCCGACCCGGAAGCGGGCCGACTCGGCGCCGGCCGTGACCGCGTTGCTCATCGCGTAGGCGACCAGGTTCAGGGCCTCGGTCGCGCTCTTGGTGAACACGATCTCGCCGGGGTCGGCGCCGATGAAGTCGGCGACCCGCACCCGGGCACCCTCGTAGGCGTCGGTGGCCTCCTCGCCGAGCAGGTGCGCCCCGCGGTGCGCGGCCGAGTTGTGCATCGTGTAGAAGTCGCGCTCGGCGTCCAGCACCTGGCGCGGCTTCTGCGCGGTCGCCCCGGAGTCCAGGTAGATCAGCGGGTGCCCGCCGCGGACCGCCCGGCCCAGGATCGGGAAGTCGGCCCGGATCGCGCGGGTATCCAGCGCGGGCACCGGGCCGGCCGGGACCTGCGTCGCAGGAACGGTCTCGCTCGGCGCGGTCATGCCGACGCACCCGCCAGGAACCGCTCGTAGCCGCTGGACTCCAGCTCCTCGGCCAGCTCGGCGCCGCCATCCTCGACGATCTTGCCGCCGACGAAGACGTGCACGAAGTCCGGCTGCACGTAGCGCAGGATCCGCGTGTAGTGGGTGATCAGCAGCATGCCGTGCTCGCGGTCCGCGCGGAACCGGTTGATCCCGTCGGACACGACCTTCAGGGCGTCGATGTCCAGGCCCGAGTCGGTCTCGTCCAGGATCGCGATCTTCGGGTTCAGCAGCTCCAGCTGGAGGATCTCGTGCCGCTTCTTCTCGCCGCCGGAGAAGCCCTCGTTCAGGTTGCGCTGGGCGAACGCCGGGTCCATGGCCAGCCCCTTCATGGCCGTGTTCAGCTCCTTGACGAACTGGCGCAGCTTGGGCGCCTCGCCGCGGACCGCGGTGACCGCGGTGCGCAGGAAGTTCGACACCGTGACGCCGGGCACTTCCACCGGGTACTGCATGGCCAGGAACAGCCCCGCCCGGGCCCGCGCGTCCACGCTCATGGCCAGCACGTCCTCGCCGTCCAGCGTGATCGAGCCCTGGGTCACCACGTAGCGGGGGTGGCCGGCGATCGCGTACGCCAGCGTCGTCTTGCCCGAGCCGTTAGGCCCCATGATGGCGTGCGTCTCCCCCGGCCGCACGACCAGGTTCACGCCGCGGAGTACCTCGCGAGCCTCTCCGGCCGCATCCGTCACGCTGGCGTGCAGGTCCCGGATCTCTAGGGTGGACATCAGCTCTCCCGATCCTTAAAGCGAGACGAAGACGTCGTCGCCGTCAATCTTGACTGAGTAGGTAGCCACCGGCTGGCTCGCCGGGGGCCCGGTGGGCTTGCCGCTGCGCAGGTCGAAGCAGGAGCCGTGCAGCCAGCACTCCACGGTGTGGTCGTAGACCTCGCCCTCCGAGAGCGGGACTTCCTCGTGCGAGCACATGTCGTGAATCGCGAAGATCTCGCCCTCGGCCCGGACGATGGCCACCGGTACCTCGCCGATGGTCACGCCGATCGCGCCCTCACCGGGCACCTCGGACAGCGCGCACACGCGGACGAAGTCACTCACCGGGCCAGCTCCCGCTCGATCGCCGCGGAGATCCGCTCCCGCAGTTCCGGCACCTCGATCTGACCGATCAGCTCGCCGAAGAAGCCCTGGATGACCAGGCGCCGCGCCTCGGCCTCCGGGATGCCGCGGGCCATCAGGTAGAACAGGTGCTGGTCCTCCAGCCGCCCGCTCGTGCTGGCGTGCCCGGCCCCGACCACCTCGCCGGTCAGGATCTCCAGGTTCGGCACCGAGTCGACCCGGGTGCCGTCGGTGAGCACCAGGTTGCGGTTGTACTCGTAGGTGTCGGTCCCGGTGGCCTCGGCCCGGATCACCACGTCGCCGATCCACACGCCGTGCGCGCCCGCGCCCTGCAGGGCCCCCTTGTAGGACACCCGGCTGCGGCAGCTGCGCTCGGCGTGGTCGACGAACAGCCGGTGCTCCAGGTGCTGGCCGGCGTCAGCGAAGTACAGCCCGCGCAGCTCGGCGTCACCGCCGGGGCCCTGGTAGCGGACCGAGGGGGCGAGCCGGACCACGCTGCCGCCCAGCGTGACCGCCGTGTGCGCGATCCGCGCGTCCCGCCCGAGCACTGCGTAGTGGTGCGCCAGGTGCACGGCGTCGTCGGCCCAGTCCTGCAGGGTCACCACGTTGAGCTGAGCGCCGTCCCCGACCACGAACTCAATGTTGTCCGCGTAGGTCGCGCTGCCCGTGTGCTCCAGCACGACGACGGCACGGCTGTTGGCCGCCAGCTGCACCACGGTGTGCCCGAACGCAGCACCCCCCGCGGCGTCCTCCCCGCGAACCGAGATCCAGGTCGGCTGCGCGCTCTCCGTCCCCGCAGCCACCGACACGACGGTGGCCTCCGAGAATCCGGTCCAGGCCCGGGCGCTGACCCGGTCCGCGGGCACGAAGGCGGTGCCGATCCGGGAGTCACCGCGCTTCGCGGTGTCTGCGGTGACGCCCGGGGCGGTATCGACTGCGACCGACACCTTGCCGCCCGGCGAGGCATCCGTGTGCAGCCCCCGAAGCCGGCGCAGCGGCGTGAACCGCCACTCCTCCTCGCGCCCCGCCGGGACAGCGAAGTCCGCGGGGTCAAACGACCCCTGCTCATGCAACCGTGAGACGGGGACCGCCGACTCGGCGGCCCCCTGCAGCACCGACATCAGCCGACTGCTCCTTCCATCTGCAGCTCGATCAGCCGGTTGAGCTCCAGCGCGTACTCCATCGGCAGCTCACGCGCGATCGGCTCGACGAACCCGCGGACGATCGTGGCCATCGCCTCGTCCTCGGTCATCCCGCGGCTCATCAGGTAGAACAGCTGGTCCTCGGAGATCTTCGAGACCGTGGCCTCGTGGCCCATCTCCACGTCGTCCTCGCGGACGTCAACGTAGGGGTAGGTGTCACTGCGGCTGACCGAGTCGACCAGCAGCGCGTCGCACTTCACCGTGGACTTGGAGTGCTCGGCGCCCTCCCGGATCTGGACCAGGCCGCGGTAGGAGGTGCGGCCGCCCGCCCGGGCTACCGACTTGGACACGACCGAGGACGAGGTGTTGGGCGCGCAGTGCACCATCTTGGAGCCCGCATCCTGGTGCTGCCCGGCGCCGGCGAACGCCACTGACAGGGTCTCGCCGCGGGCGTGCTCGCCCATCATGTAGACGGCCGGGTACTTCATGGTCACCTTGGACCCCAAATTGCCGTCGACCCATTCCATGGTCGCGCCCTCGTGGGCGATCGCGCGCTTGGTGACCAGGTTGTAGACGTTGTTCGACCAGTTCTGGATCGTGGTGTAGCGGCAGCGGGCGCCCTTCTTGACGATGATCTCCACGACCGCCGAGTGCAGCGAGTCGGAGGAGTAGATCGGCGCCGTGCAGCCCTCGACGTAGTGAACGTAGGCGTCCTCGTCGACGATGATCAGGGTCCGCTCGAACTGGCCCATGTTCTCGGTGTTGATCCGGAAGTAGGCCTGCAGCGGGATCTCCACGTGCACGCCCTTCGGCACGTAGATGAAGCTGCCGCCGGACCAGACCGCGGTGTTCAGCGCGGCGAACTTGTTGTCG
>DASXDJ010000136.1:0-34165 GCA_036490755.1 Streptosporangiaceae bacterium | reverse complement strand
GGATCACGGCGCGGTGGGGCCGGCCGCTGCACGAGCTGAGCCTGGCCGAGGCCCGCGAGCTCTCCCGGCCAGACGTCGCCGCCGCCACTGCCGGCCGCTCCGGCCACGCCGGGGCCTCCGCTGATAACAGCAAGAGGCAGGCGGAGCCTGCCGGGCTGGCGGTGCGCGAGGCGCGGGTGTCCTGCGCCGGGGGCTCGGTTCCGGTGCGGCTGCTCGCGCCGGCGGGCACGCCCGGCGGGGTGATCGTGTACTTCCACGGCGGCGGCTGGGCGCTGGGCGGGGTGGACGAGGCGGTTCCGGCGGCGGCCCGGCTGGCCCGGCTGACCGGCTGCACAGTGGTGTGCGGCGGGTACCGGCGGGCGCCGGAGTACCGGTTCCCGACGGCGCTGCAGGATGCCTGGGCGGTGCTGGGCTGGGCGGCCGGTCACCTGGCGGACCTGGCCGCCACGGCCGGGGCGCCGCTGCTGGTGGCAGGCGAGGGCGCGGGGGGCAACCTAGCGGCGGTGACGGCACGGTGGGCGGCCGAGCGCGGCGGGCCGCCGGTGGCAGCACAGGTGCTGCTCGGCCCGGTCACCGACGCTGATTTCGATGGCGGGTCCTACACCGACCCGGCGAGCCAGGTGCTGGCCGGGCGGGCCGCGATGATGTGGTTCTGGGACATGTACGTGCCGGACGAGGCAGCTCGGCGGCACCCGGATGCCTCCCCGCTGCAGGCGATGTTCCTCACCGGCCTGCCTCCGGCCATCGTGGTGACGGCGGAGCACGACGTGCTCAGGGACGAGGGGGAACTGTACGCCATGCGGCTGGTCCAGGCGGGCGTCCCGGTCGAGCACCAGCGGTTCGCGGGGCAGGGGCACGGGTTCGCGGGGCTGGCCGCGCAGCTGCCGGGCGGCCAGGCCGCGCTGGAGTTCGCCGCGGCCGCGATCCGGCGCCGGCTGCAGGCGGGGGTCAGTTCCCAGGTCAGCTCCTAGGCTCGAAGGTGTTGCACTGCACGACCCCGCCATCCACGCAGCTCGTTGCCTCTCCCGGCCACTGTCTGCTCGGCCCGCACATCCAGCTCGGCGAAGGTGACGACCGCCGGTCTGAGACGCAGCGATGTTAGTACTTCAGCATGGCGAAAATGGTGAAGCGGGCATACAGGTACCGCTTCTACCCGACGCCATTTCAGGCCGATCTGCTGAACCGGACCTTCGGGTCGGTGCGCTATGTCTGGAACCGCGCTTTAGCCGAGCGGTCCCGTGCCTGGACGCAGGAGCAGCGGCGCGTCACATTCGCCGATACCTGCCGGATGCTCACCGAGTGGAAGTCCGAGCCCGGGACTGCGTGGCTGTACGAGGTGTCGAACGTGGCACTTCAGCAGGGCCTGCAGCACCTTCAGCAGGCGTACGTGAGTTTTTGGGGCAAGCGGGCGAGGTACCCGCGGTTCAAGTCGAAGCACAAGTCGCGGGCGTCAGCGACGTTCACGACGTCGGGGTTCCGCTGCCGGGACGGCCAGGTCTGGCTGGCGAAGATGAGCGAGCCGCTGGACATCCGCTGATCCCGCCCCCTGCCCGATGGAGCGCAGCCGTCCACGGTCACCGTCAGCCGGGACGCAGCGGGAAGGTGGCACGTGTCCCTGCTCTGCGAGTGTCTGGTCGCGCCGCTGGCCACGACGGATTCAGTCGTCGGGATCGACGCGGGAATTACCTCCCTGCTGACGCTCTCAACCGGGGAGAAGATAGCCAATCCCCGGCACGAGCGCCGCGACCGGGAACGACTCGCAAAGGCTCAGCGGAACCTTGCCCGCAAGCAGAAGGGCTCCGCGAACCGGGGGAAGGCGCGAGTAAGGGTCGCCCGCTTGCATGCCCGCATAGCTGACCGGCGCCGGGATCACCTGCACAAGCTTTCCGCGAGGATCATCCGCGAGAATCAAACGGTGATCATCGAGGATCTGTCCGTCCGCAACATGGTCCGCAATCACTCTCTGGCCCGCGCCATCTCCGACGCGTCATGGTCGGAGTTCCGGCGCATGCTGGAGTACAAGGCGGACTGGTCCGGCCGGACGGTGGTAGCGATCGACCGGTTCTACCCGAGCAGCAAGACATGCTCGGCCTGCGGTGCCATCACTGCCAGAATGCCGCTCAGTATCCGGCAGTGGACATGCCAGTGCGGCGTCGTTCACGACCGGGACGTGAACGCGGCACAGGTCCTACGAGCGGCCGGGCTGGCCGTGCTTGCCTGCGGAGACGGTGTGAGACCTGCACGCGCCTAGCGCAGGGAGGCGACCGTCCGTGAAACAGGAACCCTGGCCTGCGAGGGCCGAGAATTCCCGTCGCTCAGGGCGGGGAGAAGTCAACCCAGAACGGCTCGAACGTCATCTGCTGATCGCCTCGCCTAGCTGCCGGCGGCCGGGCGGTCCGCGCCGCCGGCCGCGCGCACGACGGGCAGCACGATGCAGGAGGCCATGCCGGGCTCGTGGTGCACCCGCTGCTGCGCCACGACCACCTCGGCGTCGGTGAAGTTGTTATCGGCCCCGGAGTTGGTGTTGCGGTCGTACTGGCTGAACCAGGCGCTGGAGATCTCGACCCGGATCCGGTGGCCGGGCAGGAACCGGACGCCGCAGGCGTCCATCGTGAACTCGAACAGCTCCGGCTGGCCGGGCTCCAGCAGCCGCGGTACCTCGAACGACTCGCGGAACCGGGCCCGCAGGCAGCCCTTGCAGATCAGCCGGGCGCTGCCGTCGGGATGGACGTCGACCAGCCGGGCATGCCAGTCGGTGTCGCGCGCCGAGGAGGACGCCCACAGCCGGCAGGTGACCCAGCCCACCGCCTCCACCGGCTCGGCGAGCACCTCGCTGGTGTAGCACAGGCAGTCATCGCCGATGGTGGCCAGCCGGTCATCCACCGGGCCCTCGCGCAGGTTCCACACGGTGCGGGTGGGCTGCGCCGGATCGTAGCGGTAGGAGTCGGCGGGCTCGGCGCCCGGCGGCTGCACCGACAGCGCGCCGTCGCCGCGCAGGCTGTTGGCGCGGCCGCCGGAGCGGAAGTAGAACTCGGTCGGCTCGGCGTCCGGCGGCGGGAAGGTGTCGGCCGCCCGCCACTCGTTGGCCCCGATCACGAACACGTGCACCGCGTCGTCGTCCTCGATCCCGTTCGGCGCGCCGGTCAGGTACCGGTCGAAGAACCGGATGATGTAGTCGTCCAGCTCGATGACCGCATGCTCGCCGAAGTCGACCCCGGTCAGCTCCCGCTGCCGGTTCACCCAGTGCGGCCACGCCCCGATGATCAGTTTCTGGTGCGCGGCCGCTGACCCGGCCCGCATGGCCGCGAAGTTCAGCGGCCCGCCGGGGAAGTTCATGTCCCACCAGCCGGTGATGTTCAGCACGGCCAGGTCGCTGTCGGCGGGCACGTCGTAGCCGCCGGCCTTCCAGAAGTCGTCATAGACCGGGTGCTGCAGCATCTCCTCCAGCCAGGCGCAGCTCATCCCGGCGCGCTCGGGCAGGTCCGACAGCGGCAGCGCCTCGTAGTAGTCCTGGTGCTCGGCGAACAGCGGTGTGATGAAGTCCGGCACCTGCCACGAGCGCAGGCCCATGCCCTGCGCCCACTCGGCCATGGGCAGCAGGAAGCAGCCGCCGAGCACCGGCTCGTTGCGCCACAGGCTGCCCGGCGGCGAGACGATCGGCACGATCGCCTTAAGGTGCGGCGGCCGCCGCGCGGCCGCGTACCACTGGGTCTGGCCCACATACGAGCCGCCGTGCATGCCGACGTTGCCGTCGCACCAGTCCTGCGCGGCGATCCACTCGACGGTGTCGTAACCGTCGTCGGCCTCGTCGTGGTAGGGCCGGAAGACGCCGTCGGAGTTGAACCGGCCGCGGCAGTCGTTGAACGCGACGATGTAGCCGCGCTGGGCCAGCCGCCCGAACAGCTCCTGGCTGCCCGCGCGGGCCAGCACCTTGTCATACGGCGTGCGCTGCAAGATCACCGGCCGCGGCCCGTCCAGGCCGGGCCGCAGCAGGTCCAGGGCCAGCTCCACGCCGTCCCGCATCGGCACCCGCAGGTTGTGCACGACGCGCGTGCGGGCGGTCAGCCGCGGCGAGACCGGGCCGCGGGACGGCTCGCCCGGAGCCGGGTGCTCGGCGGCCGCATTGTCTGCGCTCAAGGTCAGCTCCCGTCGTCTGGGGCCGCGCGAGCAGTCAGCGCGGCCGGCAGGCTGCCGCGCGCCCCTCGGGGCTCACCCTCAGCACGCTATTCCGGGGCTGGTCAGCGCGTCACCGGACGCGATGTCGAAATGCCGCCCGGATAGCTGCGACACCTGTCGGTGGTGCGGCGCCAGGCGCGGCCCGATGGTGGCTGTGTGAATCTGACTGCGGATGCTGTCGTCATCGGAGCCGGGGTCATCGGCGCCTCGACCGCCTATGAGCTGGCCAAAACCGGCCGCCGGGTGCTGGTGGTCGACAAGCTGGCCGGGCCGGGCCACGGGTCGACCAGCGCGTCCAGCGCCATCGTGCGGTTCAACTACTCCACCCGGGACGGGGTGGCCGCGGCCTGGGAGGCCAGCCAGCACTGGGCCGGCTGGGCCGAGCACCTGGGCGGCCCGCCGGCAGCCGATCCGCTGGCCCGGCTGCGCCGGACCGGGCTCATCATGCTGGACGTCCCGGCGGCGCCCCGCGACCGCGTCCTGGCCATGTACGACGAGGTGGGCGTTCCGTACGAGACCTGGGACGCCGCCGAGCTGGCGGCCCGGGTGCCGGGCATCGACACCGGGCGGTACTGGCCGCCGAAGCGCCTCGACGACGAGGCCTTCTGGGCCGAGGCCGACGGCCAGCTCGGCGCGTTCTTCAACCCCGACGCCGGCTTCATCGACGACCCGCAGCTGGCCGCGGTGAACCTGGCGGACGCCGCGCGGCGGCTCGGGGTGAACTTCGCGTTCCGGCGCGCGGTCACCGGCATCCGGCAGGCCGGCGGCCGGGTGACGGGCCTGGAGCTGGCCGGCGGTCAGCGGGTGCACGCCGGGGTGGTGGTGAACGTGGCCGGGCCGTGGTCATCGGCAGTGAACCGGCTGGCCGGGGCCGACGCGGACTTCACCATCTCGGTCCGGCCGATGCGCCAGGAGGTGCACCAGGTGCCCGCGCCGCCGGGCTACAACTCCGGCGGCCGGCTCGGCCCGGCGGTCGCCGACCTGGACCTGGGCATCTACGTGCGCGGCACGCCCGGCGACGGGATGCTGATCGGCGGCACCGAGCCGGAGTGTGACCCGCTGCAGTGGCTGGACGAGCCTGAGCAGTCCGACCCCCGCCCGACCACGTCGGTCTACGAGGCGCAGGTCACCCGGGCCGCCCGGCGCTTCCCCGGGCTGAAGATCCCCGGCACGCCGCGCGGTATCACCGGCGTGTACGACGTGGCCAGCGACTGGACGCCGGTCTACGACCGGACCTGCCTGGACGGGTTCTACGTCGCCATGGGCACCAGCGGCAACCAGTTCAAGAACGCGCCGCTGGCCGGCCAGTTCATGGCCGCGATCATCACGGCCGTGGAGGACGGCCGCGACCATGACGCCGACCCGGTGCACTACACCGGGCAGCACACCGGCCTGGCGATCAACCTGGCCACGTTCTCACGCAAGCGCCCGGTCAACACCGCCTCGAGCGGCACGGTGATGGGCTAGCACCGCCGGCGAGCTGTCGGGCAGCTGGCCCAGCAGCCGGGCCAGCTTCAGCCCCAGGTGCAGGGCCAGCCGGTCGCCGCCGCTGGTCAGGGTCATCCCGGTGATCTGCTCGATGCGCGACAGCCGGTAATACAGGCTGGTGCGGTGCACGCTGAGCAGCACGGCGCTGGTGCGGGCATCCCCGGCCTGGTCCAGGTAGATCTCCAGGGTGTCGATGAGGTGCCCGCCGGAGTCCTTGGTGATGAGCTGGCGCAGCCCGGCCGGGACCGCGTCGGGCGGCAGCCGGTCCAGCGGCAGGTGCACGAGCAGCCCGTATATGCCCAGCTCGTCGTAGCAGACGACCTGACCGAAACCCGGTACCGCCTCGGCCACCCGCAGGCTCACCTCGGCCAGCGCGCAGGAGGTGACGGCGTTGTCCAGGCCGGTGACGACCGGGCCGATCCCGACCCGGACCGCGTGCTTGGTCCCGGCCAGCTTGCCGACCTCGCCGCACAGCCGCCGCGCGTGGCCGCGCATGGTGTCCAGCGGCGGCGGCCGGAGCGAGGCGGCCAGCAGCAGGCCATGGCCGCCGGACCGGGTGACCGCGATGGCCTCCATCGGCATCAGCTGCCGGACCAGCCGCTGCAGGGCCAGGTCCAGCTCCGCCGCGGTGTCGGGCTTGCGCTCCAGCACGTCGGGTGCCACCCGCACGGCCAGCAGCACGACGTGGCCCGAGGCCGGCAGCCGGTAGGTCGCGGCCAGCTCGGCGGAGGCGTGCGCCCGGATCGTGGTGTCGTCGGAGACCAGGTCACGCAGCAGGGCCTGCTCGCGGCTGCGCCGCAGGTCACCCAGGAGCAGCTCGCGGTGCATGATCTGGCCGGCCGCGGCGGAGGCGTCCGCGGCCATCTGCAGTTCCTCATCGGTCAGCGAGAAGTCATCGTCGATCAGCCACAGGTAGCCGAACAGCCGGCCCCCGCAGCGGACCGGGACCGCGACCCGGCTCAGCAGCTCGCGCTGCGGCCAGGCCGGGACCCGGACCGGGCCCTCGGCGTGGGCGATGCCCGCCTTCATGACGTGCTCCAGCACGTCCGCCGGGATCTGCATGGTGAGTACCGAGGTGATCCGGGTCTGGTCGACCTGGTCGTGATCCTCGGTGTGGGCGGTGTGCACGAGCAGGTGCATCCGCGGGTCATCGATGGCCACCGCCCGGCGCAGCCGGGCAGCCAGTCCCTCGCAAACGGCTCGCAGCTCGTCTTGCACACTGGCCCCCAACGTCGTGCATTCGACAGACGTTCAATCCAGTGTGCCTCGTTACGACGCAGGTCGGAAGATCTGTTCGGGTTTTGTATCTAGAGTCGGGCTATGGCTGATATGAGTATCGATTTCGGTCAGGCCGACCTGCGCGGCACCGCCCTGTACCAGGCAGTCGAAGATCATTTCCGGCGGCTGCACGAGCCGGCCTACGGCCGGCCCAGCGAGGCCGCCGACCCGGACGGCCAGCCCGGGACCGGCGCCATCGCCTTCACCGGAACGGTGCTCACCGAGCTGTCAGGAACGGGCGCGAGCCGGGTCTGCCTGGCCGCCGGCGGCCATGTCACCGTCCTCACCGACGGGCCGGGGGAGCAGCGCAGCCCGCGATTCTCGCCGGACGGGACGCTGCTGGCCTACCTGTCGGACGCCGGCCATCCCGGCGACTTCCGGCTGCGCCTGCGGGTGCTGGCCGACGGGACCGAGCGCGAGACCGGGACCGTCAACGGCACGGCGGAGTACCTGCAGTTCGGCCCGGACGGCCAGCACATCCTGCTCGGCGTGGCCGGGCACGGTGCCGACCGGTCGGGCGGCGAGGGGTCGGGCACGACGGCGCGGCTGGCCAGCGACCTGCCGGACTGGATGCCCGAGGCCAACGCCGGCCCGGCCGCCGACGCGTGGCGCTCGGCCTGGGTGACCGAGGTGGCCAGCGGCGCCAGCCGCCAGGTCAGCGCGCCGGGCACGAACGTGTGGGAGGCGACCTGGGACGGCCCGGCCGGCCTGCTCGCCGTGACCAGCCCGGTGCCGGGCGAGCAGGCCTGGTACACCGCGCGGCTGGAGCGGATCGACCTGGCTACCGGTGCCGCGGAGCCGCGGTTCACGGCCGGGCAGCAGCTGGGCTGGCCGGCCGCCACGCCGTCCGGCGGCCGGTGGGCGATCGTCACCGCGACCAGCTCGGACCGCTGGATCGTGGCGGGCGACCTGCACGTGGCGGACGCCGGCGGCGAGCCCGCCGCGGTGGACACCCGCGGCGTCGACGTGACCTGCACGCAGTGGCTGGATGAGCAGCGCCTGGGCTACCTCGGGCTGCGCGGCCTGACCACCGTGGCCGGGATCTACGACGCCGCCACGGGCACGGTGCAGGAAACCTGGTCCAGCCACGAGACCTGCGGCGACCGTTATCCCAGCGGCCAGTTCGGGGCGGACGGCTCGATCGCGGTCGTGCTGCACAGCTACCGGCGGTACCCGGAGCTGGCCTTCGTGCGCGGCGGGGACATCACGACCGTGGCCTCGCTGCGGCATCCGGGCGCGGACTACGTGACCAGCGTCGGCGGCCGGATCGAGCCGGTGGCCTGGCCGGCCCCGGACGGGCTGGAGATCCAGGGCCTGCTGTGCCGGCCCGAGGAGCCCGGGCCGCACCCGCTCATCGTGTTCGTGCACGGCGGCCCGGTGTGGGCCTACCGGGACCGCTGGTCGATGGGCTATGTGTACACCCCGCTGCTGGTCAGCCGCGGTTACGCGGTGCTGCACCCCAACCCGCGCGGCAGCGGCGGCCGGGGCCAGGAGTTCGCCCGCGGGGTCCTGGGCGACATGGGCGGCGCCGACACCTACGACTACCTGGCGGGCATCGACGCGCTGGTCGAGCGCGGGATCGCCGACCCGGCCCGGATCGGGGTGACCGGCGGCTCCTACGGCGGCTTCATGTCGGCCTGGCTGATCACCCAGGACCAGCGGTTCGCCGCCGCCGTGCCGATGGCGCCGTCGACGAACTGGTACTCCCAGCACCACACGACCAACATCCCGTACTTCGACGTGCTGTTCCTCGCCGACCAGCCGCGGGCCCGCGCCGGCAAGTTCCTCGATCGCAGCCCGCTGATGTTCGCGGACCAGGTGCGGACGCCGACCCTGCAGACCACCGGCGCACTGGACCGGTGCACCCCGCCGGGCCAGGCGGTGGAGTTCCACAACGCCCTGCTGGAGTGCGGCGTGGAGTCGGCGCTGGCCATCTACCCGGGGGAGGGCCACGGCGTGCGCAGGTTCCCGGCCCTGATCGACCAGTGCAGCCGGACGCTGGGCTGGTTCGAGCAGCACATGCCGGCCTGACCGGCCGTGCCTGCGCCCGTCGTCGTCGTCGGGGCCGGCGTCGTCGGCCTGTCGTGCGCGTACTTCCTGCAGCGCGCCGGGCTGGCCGTCACCGTCCTGGACGCCGGCCCCGCGGGCGCCGGGGCCTCGTGGGGCAACGCCGGGTGGGTGTCGCCGTCGCTGTCGGCGCCCATCCCGGGGCCGGCCGCGCTGCGGACGGCGCTGTCGTCGGTGGGCCGGCCCGCCAGCCCGCTGTGGCTGCGGCCGACCCTCGACCCGGCCTTCCTGCGCTGGGGCCTGGGGTTCCTGCGGAACTGCACGCGGCGGGCCAGCGACCGGGGCCTGGCCGCGACGGCGCTGCTGTCCCGCGACGCGTTCCGCTACTTCGAGGACATGATCGCCGATGGCCTGGCGGTGGACCTGCACCACCGCGGCCTGCTGTTCGCGGGCCGGACGCAGGCCGCCCTGGACCAGGAGGCGGCCGAGCTCGGCCGCCTCGCCGGGGCGGGGCTGCTGACCGGGCTGACCCGGCTGTCGGCGGCCGAGTGCCGGGCTGCCGAGCCGCTGCTCGGGCCGCAGGTGGCGGGCGGCATCTACGCCTCCGCCGATGGCCATCTCGATCCCCGGCAGCTCACCGCGGCGCTGGCGGAGCTGGTCGCCAGCCGGGGCGCGAGCATCGAGACCGGGTGCCCGGTCCGGGGCTTCGCGACGCGCGGCGGGCGGGTCACCGCGGTGCTGGCCGGCCCGGACCAGCCCGGCCGCGAGCTGCCGGCCGCCAGCGTGGTCATCGCCGCCGGCGCCTGGTCGGTGCCGGTCGCCGCGATGCTGGGTGCCCGGCTGCCGATGACGGCGGGCAAGGGGTACAGCTTCTCGCTGCCCGGCCCGGATCTGCCGGGCGCACCGGTGTACCTGCTGGAAACGCGGGCCGGCGTCACGCCGATGGCCGGCCGGATCCGGATCGCCGGCACCATCGAGTTCTCCGGGCTGAACGCCGACCGGAACCCGCGCCGGATCCAGGCCCTGAAGACGGCCGCGCGCGGCTACCTGCCGGACCTGGACTGGGCCGGCGCGGCCGAGGAATGGACCGGGATGCGGCCGCTGTGCCCGGACGGCCTGCCCGTACTGGACCGGGTGCCCGGCACCGGGAACGCCTACCTGGCCACCGGTCACTCCACGCTGGGTGTCACCCTGGCCGCAGTGACCGGCGCCCATATCGCGGCTTTCGTGCGGGATGGCACGGCTCCTGCGGCGCTGGCCCCGTTCCGGTTCCCGACGTATGCCCGCCGCCCGCAAGGAGGCCGCCCGTGAGCACGCCGACCCTGACCATCGAGCAGCTGCTGGACACCCGCCATCCCGCCGGCGTCGCCGTCTCGCCCGACGGCGCGCAGCTCGCCGTCGTCGTGGCCGACGGCGCCGGCCAGCCCGGCCGCGCCCCGGCGGCCCGGCTGTGGCTGGGCCCGCTGGGCGGGACCGTGCGCCAGGTCACCGGCCTCGACTGCACCGACGGCGTGCCGCGCTGGTCGCCGTCCGGGACCGAGCTGGCCATCGCCTCCGACCGCGAGCACGCCGGCCGGATGTCGCTGTACATCGTCGCCCCGGCCGCCGGGACCGTCAGCCCGCTGGGCCAGGTCGCCGGGTCGGTGGAGGAGATCGCCTGGGCGGCGGACGGCAGCTCGCTGATCGTGCTGGCCGCCGACCTCGGCCTGGACACGGCCGGGGCGCTGAACGCGGTGCTGATCGCCGACGCCGCGCAGGCCGCGCCCGACCCGCTCGTGCTGCCCGGCCCGCCGGCGCTGCGGCGGCTCTGCCAGGTGGACCGCGCGAGCGGGGCGACCCGCGAGATCGACCTGGGCGGCCTGAACGCCTGGGACTTCAGCTGGGACGGCGCCGGCACGCTGGCGGCGATCGTGTCGGCCGGGTCCGGGGAGAGCGACTGGTACACCGCCGCCATCGGGGTGTACCAGCTGGCCGGCGGCGCCCGGCAGGTGGCGGCCTACCAGCCGCGCTGGCAGCTCGGCGTGCCGCGGCTGGCGCCGGGCGGGCAGCGGCTGGCCTTCCTCGAGGGCGTGTGCAGCGACCGCGGCATCCTCGCGGGCGAGCTGATGGTCGCCGACCTCGCCCCCGGCGACCTCGCGCCCCGGCCGCTGGGCCCCGACAACGTCAAGTACCTGGACTGGCGCGACGGCGAGTCGCTGCTGTACGCCGCGGCCGACGGCGCGCGATCGGTCATCGGGACGGCCGGCCCGGGCGGCGGCGCGGTGCTGTGGCGCGGCGACCTGACGCTCGGTGACGGCTACCACGTCCGGACCTCCGGCGACGCGGCCGGGCGCCAGGTAGTGGCGGTGACCGAGGGCGCCAGCGGGCCGCCCGAGGTGGCCTGCCTGCCGCTGGGCGGGGACGCCCCGGCCGCCTGGACCCCGGTCACCGGCTTCAACGCCGGCCTGGACGCGGGCCCGGCGCCGTCCTGGGAGTCAGTGACCTGGACCTCGGACGGGCACCAGGTCGAGGGCCTCCTGGTGCTGCCGCCCGGCCGGGCCGCGGAGCGGCTGCCGCTGGTCGTGCTGCTGCACGGCGGGCCGACCTGGGGGTGGGGCTACCAGTGGTCAAACGCCGACTTCCCCGTGCTGTGGGCCGCCGCCGGCTACGCCGTGCTGCTGCCCAACCCGCGCGGCAGCGCCGGGTACGGCCAGGCCTTCGCCCGCGCCAACATTCACGACATGGGCGGCGGCGAGCTGCGCGACGTGCTGGCCGGCGTGGACATGCTGATCGAGGCCGGCATTGCCGACGAGCGCCGGCTGGGCGTGACCGGCGCCAGCCACGGCGGCTACCTGGCCAGCTGGGCCGTCACCCAGACCGGCCGGTTCGCGGCGGCCATCCCGGTCGCGGCGCCCAGCAACCGGCTCAGCAAGCACAACACCGGCAACAACGGCTATGTCGAGCAGCTGTTCTACGACCCGGACCCCTACGACGTGACGGGCCGGGCCCTGTCCCGGTCGCCGATCGTGCACGTCCGCCAGGTCGCCACCCCGACGCTGCTCATCCACGGCGAGCTGGACCGGTGCGTGCCGGTCAGCCAGGCCTACGAGATGTATCACGGCATTGCCCGGCTGGGCACCGTGCCCGTGCAGCTGGTGGTCTACCCGCGCGAGGGTCATTCCATCTCCGAGCGCGCCCACGTCACCGACGTGTGGCAGCGCAGCCGGGCCTGGTTCGACCGGTACGTGGCCGGCGCCGGCGGCTGAGGCGCGGCGGCTGGCCGGCCGTCCGGGGCGGCGGCCGCCCCGGCAGCGGGGCCGGGCCGCGCGTCGCGGCGGCCGGGTCAGCCCATCACGCTGGCGCTGCTGGCGTGCGGCTGGCGCAGCCGCGAGTAGTGGCTCAGGCCGACCTCCAGGCCGGCCTGCGGCGCGTGCCAGCTGACCGGGTCGTGGTCGTGATCGCGGCCGGACTCGCAGCCGGTGATGATGGCGGTCAGGTCACGACGCCGATGGTAAGCAGCGCGACGGTGCCCGGGCACGCGACAGCTGTCGCTACCCGGCCCCGCCCGGATTCAACGGCTGGAGAAAGGCACCTGCCGATCTTCCTTCATCTGCCTAATCCGCTGGTCACGCGGCCGATGGTACTTTTGCGCGAAGGAAATACCCGTCTATCCGGTAAGTCGCTTTTAAGAAGATTCGGCAGCAGTCCAGGGAACCCCTGTAACGACCGGAGCCGGCATGCGCGCGCGATCTATCGCCATCTTCCTGATCCGCCGGGCGCTCGCGCTGCTCGTCCTGCTGGTGCTGATCTCGTTCCTGGTCTTCGGGCTGCTCTACCTGGCGCCCGGCAACGCGGTCCAGGTGCTGCTCGGCACGCACCCGTCCAGCCCGGCCATCGTGGCCGCGATGACCGCCAAGTACCACCTCAACGACTCCTTCATCCAGCAGTACCTGCTGTGGCTGCAGGGCGCCAGCCACCTGAACCTCGGCGTGTCCATCCAGACCGGGCAGACGGTGACGTCCCTGATCTCCAGCCGCATCGGCCTGACCGTGTTCCTGGGCCTGTACGCCTTTGTCATCGCCGTGGCGGCCGGCGTGCCCGGCGGCGTGATCGCGGCGATGCGCAGCCGCACCGTCGCCGACCGGGCGATCGTCGGCGTCAGCCTGCTGGGGGTGAGCGTGCCGGCCTTCGTCAGCGGCGTCTTCCTGCTCTACCTGCTGGCCATCCACGCGGGCTGGTTCCCGGTCTACGGTCCGGGCAGCGGGTTCCCCGATGAGCTGTGGCACCTGACGCTGCCGGCTCTCGCGCTGGCCTTCGGCGTGATGGCGCTGATCGTCAAGCTCACCCGCGCGGCCATGGTGACCGTCCTGGAGCAGGACTACATCGCCTTCGCCCGGGCCCGCGGCGTCGCCCCGGCGCGGGTGATCGTCCGGCACGGGCTGCGCAATGCGCTCGGGCCCATCGTCACCGCCGGGGGCCTGATCCTCGGTGTCGTGCTGACCGGCGCGGTCCTGGTGGAGCAGGTCTTCGCCCTGCCGGGCATCGGCTCGCTGCTGATCACCGCGGTGTCCACCAAGGACGTGCCGGTCGTCCAGGGCTTCACGCTGCTGGCGGCGGCGCTGCTGATCGGCGCCAACTTCCTGATCGACCTGTGCTACCTGTTCATCGATCCGCAGATCACGGCCGGACGGGGACTGGCATGACCGTCATTACCGCCCCGGACTCCGGGCTGGTCGGACTGGCCTCCAGGCGCGGCCGGCGGCGGCCCTCGCTGCTCATCGGCCTGTCGCTGCTGATCGTAGTGCTGGTGGCGACCTGCGCCATCTTCGGCTCGCTGCTCGCGCCGCACCCGGCCAACGCCCAGGACCTGCTGGCCGGAGTGCACACCGCCTCGGGCCGGCACTGGCTCGGCACCGACGACTTCGGCCGGGATATCTTCTCCCGGCTGATCGTCGGCGCCCGGGCGGCGGTCATCGGCCCGGTGCTGATCGCCCTCGGCGCGCTGGTGATCGGCAACGCGCTGGGCCTGATCGCCGGGTACGTCGGCGGCCGGACGGACTACTTCATCATGCGGCTGGCCGACCTGGTCTGGGCGCTGCCCGGCCTGCTCATCGCGATCGTGGTGGTGGGCGTCATCGGCGGCGGCTACTACATCGCGGTGGCCGTGCTGATCGTGCTGACCTTCCCGATCGACGCCCGGATCGTCCGCGGCGCCACCCTGCAGCAGCGCACCATGCCCTATGTCGAGGCCGCGGCCACCCTGGGCCTGTCGCCGTGGCGGCTGATGATCCGCCACATCTGGCCCAACCTGCTGCCGCTGGTGATGGCCAACACCTTCCTCAACTTCGCCTTCAGTCTCGTCTCGCTGGCTGGCCTGTCGTTCCTCGGACTCGGCGTTCCGCTCAACACTCCCGACTGGGGGGCCATGCTCGCGCAGAACCTGCCGCTCATCCAGACCAACCCGCTGGCCTGCCTGGCGCCCGCGGCGGCGCTGGTGCTGACCGCGACCAGCATGAACCTGATCGGCGACTGGGTGTACGAGCGGCTGTCAGACCGGGGGCGGGCCCGGTGAGCGGCGGCCTGACGGCCGGCCCGGCGGGGGAGCCGGCGGCCGGCGGCGACCCGCTGCTGCAGGTCCGCGGGCTGCGCATCGCCAGCCGCATCCAGGGCGTGCAGCGGGTCATCACGGTCGGGTCGGACTTCAGCCTGGCGCCGGGCGAGACGCTGGGCATCGTCGGCGAGTCCGGCAGCGGCAAGTCGATGACGGCCCGGGCCCTCATCGGCCTGCTGCCGGCCGGCGTCCGGGCCGAGGGCGAGGTCATCTACCGCGGCCGGAACGTGCTGGCGCTGCCCGAGCATGAGCTGCGCCAGCTGCGCGGCGCGGAGCTGGCCATGGTGTTCCAGGATCCGTTCACGATGCTGAACCCGCTGATGCGCTGCGGGGCGCAGATCGTCGAGCTGATCCGCGACGAGAACGGCCGGCCGCTGCGCCGCGCGGCCCGGCGCGCCGAGGCCGTGCGGCGGCTGGCCGAGGTCGGGATCACCGACGCAGCGGTGGCCGATGCCTACCCGGCCGAGCTGTCGGGCGGCATGCGGCAGCGGGTCGGCATCGCGGCGTCCATCGCCCGCGACCCGCAGGTGCTGATCGCCGACGAGCCGTCGACGGCCCTGGACGTGACGACTCAGCGGGAGATTCTGGCGCGGCTGCGGGAGGTCCAGCAGGGCCGCGGGATGGGGCTCATCCTCATCACCCATGACCTGCGGGTCGCGTTCGCGCTCTGCGACCGGGTCCTGGTCCTGTACGCGGGCTCGGTGCTGGAGACCGCCGGTGCCGCGCCCATGGAAGCTGAGCCGCTGCACCCCTACACGCTCGGCCTGCTGCTCTCAGACCCGCCGGTGGACCGGCGCCTGTCGCAGATGGCAGCCATCCCGGGCTCGGTCCCCGCGCCCGGCGACGTCGCGGGAACCTGCACGTTCGCGGCCCGGTGCGAGTGGCGGGCCGACGCGTGCACGGCCGCCGCGCCGCCGCTGACCCAGGTGGCCGCCGGGCGGTGGTCGGCGTGCCTGCGGGTCGCGGAGATCGGGCCGCAGATGCAGGCGGCCAGGGCCGGGGCGCAGGCCGCCCGGGACGGTGATGCCGGCCGCGCCGCCAGCCCGGCGGCAGCCGGGACAGCCGGCGCCGTTGTCACCGTCCGCGACCTGGAGAAGGTGTTCGGCAGCAGCCACCGCGCCGGGCGGCGGGTGCCCGCGCTGAAGGGCGTCAGCCTCCAGATCGGCGCCGACGAGGCCGTCGGGCTGGTCGGCGAGTCCGGCTCGGGCAAGACGACCCTGGGCCGCTGCCTGGCCGGCCTGGAGCGGCCCACCGCGGGCACCGTCCTGGTCAACGGCCGCGACGCCACGCAGCAGGCCGGGCTGAGCCGCGCCGAGCGCCGCCGGCTCCGGCGGACCGTCCAGATGGTCTTCCAGGATCCGTACTCGACGCTCAACCCGGCCCGCACCATCGGGGCCACGCTGGCCGAGGCCATCGCCGCCGCCGATGAGCAGGGCCGCGACATCCGCGCGGCCGTCGGGGAGCTGCTGGAGCGCGTCGGCCTGCCGGCCCGGTACGCCGAGCGCAAGCCGGTCGCGCTGTCCGGCGGCGAGCGCCAGCGGGTGGCCATCGCGCGGGCCCTGGCGGTCCGGCCGCGGCTGATCGTCTGCGACGAGCCGGTCTCGGCGCTGGATGTGTCGGTTCAGGCCCAGATCCTGAACCTGCTGACCGAGGTGCGCCGGGAGCTGGCGGTCAGCTACCTGTTCATCACCCACGACCTGGCGGTCGTCCGCCAGGTCGCCGAGCGGGTGTATGTCCTGCGCGAGGGCCTGGTGGTGGAGGAAGGCCAGACCGGCGCGGTCCTGGACCGCCCGCAGCACTGGTACACCCGGATGCTCGTCGACTCGATTCCCAGCTCGGACGAGGCGTGGCTGGCCCGCGCGGCCGAGGCCGAGAGCGAGCGGCTCGGCTCCGGGGACGGCGACGACGCCGACGACTCCCGCGCCCGGATTGCCCGGTGACCGCGCCCTGAGCAAGGAGCCTGATGATGGCCAGCACCGAGTATGACGTCATTGTCGTGGGGGCCGGGTCGGCCGGCGCCACGCTCGCCGCGCGCCTGTCGGAAGACCCCGGCCGCAGCGTGCTGGTCCTGGAAGACGGGCAGGACTACCGCACCGCCGATACCCCGGCCGTGATCGCCAGTATCGACCCGATGGAGCACGTGCCGTCCTACCCGCCGCCCCCCGGCAGCAGCCTGTCGGACTACTACCACCCGGGCCTGACGACCCGGCGCACGGCCGCTCAGCCCCCGACGTTCCTGATGCGCGGGCGCGGGATGGGCGGCAGCTCGGCGGTCAACGGCCTGTTCGCCATCCGGCCCACGGTCGAGGACCTGGACGGCTGGGCGGCGGCCGGGGCGCGCGGCTGGTCCTACGCCGACGTGCTGCCGCTGCTGTGCCGCCTGGAGTCCGACCTCGACTTCGGCGCGGCGGACTACCACGGCGCCAGCGGCCCGGTCCCGGTCACCCGGCCCGCGGCCTTCCTGGACATTGACGAAGGGTTCCGGCAGGCCGCGCTGGCCGCCGGGCACCCGTGGGCCCCCGACCACAACGCGCCGCGCACGCACGGGCTGTCGCCGTATGCCTACAACAGCCGGAACGGCGTCCGGGTCTCGACCAACGACGCCTACCTGGACCCGGCCCGGGGGCGGGAGAACCTGACGGTGCTCGGCGGCAGGCGCGCTGACCGGGTCCTGTTCTCCGGCGGCCGGGCCACCGGGGTCGCGGCGCTGGGGCCAGGCGGGCCGCAGGAGTTCCGGGCCGGGCTGGTCGTCCTGTGCGCCGGCGCGGTGCACTCGCCGGCGATCCTGCTGCGCTCGGGCCTCGGCCCGGCCGCCGGCCTGCGGGCGCTGGGCATCGAGGTGCGCGGTGACCTGCCGGTCGGCGCGGGCCTGCAGGACCACCCGCTGGCCAGCCTGGCCCTGCACACCCGGGAGGGCGCGCAGAAGCAGGAGCCGGGCTCCCGGCACGGCCGCTACTGCGTCCGGTTCGGCCTGGGCCTGACCACCGAGCCGGCCGACGGAATGCTGGCCCTGCTGAGCCACGCCGGGGCGCCGAACTACTGCGAGATCTACGGCTGGCTGAACCGGACGGTATCGACCGGCCGCCTGACCCTGGCCTCGGCCGATCCGGCAGCCGACCCGGTGATCGACTCCAGCCTGCTGGCCGACCCGGTGGACATGCGGCGCATGCTGCAGATGATCCGGCACATGACGGAGCTGGCCCGGCACCCGGCCCTGGCCGGCCTGACCGTCTCGGCGGAACTGTCCCCCTCGCCCGGCGCGGGAGCCGGGCTGGCGCTGCTGGACCGGGACGTGCCCGACGCCGAGCTGGCGGAGTTCGTGCTGGCCAGCGCCTACGACGCCGCGCACATCTGCGGGACCTGCCGGATGGGCTCCGCCGCCGATCCGGGCACCGTGGTGGACGAGCAGGGGCGGGTGCTGGGCATCGACGGCCTCCGGGTCGCCGACGCGAGCATCTTCCCCTGGGTGCCGAGCGCCAACACCCACATCAGCTCCGTCCTGGTCGGCGAGAAGATCGCCGAGCTGATCCGGGGCGGGCCCGCCGACCCAGCAGGAGGATGAGCCGCCGCCATGAATGAGCCCTCGAGCACCCCGGCCGCTGACGCGGCCCGGCTGGCCAGCCCGGTCGCCTGGGAGCAGCACTGCTGCCTGCCGCTGGAGGCCGGCTGTGACATCGGGCCGCTGCGCCGGTACCTGGCCGCCGGGGTCAGCTACGCCTCGGTCAACGTCGGGTTCGGGCCGCACGACATCGAGGCCACGATGCGGGTGCTGAGCTCCTGGCGCCGGCAGGTGCAGGCCGAGGAGGACCTCGTGCTGGCCACCTCGGTGCAGGACGTGCTGGCCGCCCGGCCGGCCGGGCGGCTGGCCGTCGGGTTCGACCTGGAGGACTCCAACCCGCTCGGCGGCGAGATCGGCATGGTCGGGGCCTACTACGACCTGGGCGTCCGGTCGATGCTGCTGACCTACAACGGCGAGAACCTGGCCGGCTTCGGCTGCCACGCTCCCGAGGACACCGGCCTCAAGCCCTTCGGCCGCGCGGTGGTGGCGGAGATGAACCAGGCCGGCATGATGGTGGACGTCTCGCACTGCGGCTACCGCAGCTCGATGGAGGCCTTCGAGCTGTCCCGCGCGCCGGTTATCTTCAGCCACTCCTCGATGCGGGCCCTGTGGGACCACGAGCGGAACATCACCGATGACCAGGCCCGCGCCTGCGCGGCGACCGGCGGCGTGATCGGCATCAACGGCGTGGGCATCTTCCTGGGCGAGAACGACGCCACCGCGGCAGCGATGGCCCGGCACATCGACTACGCGGTCCAGCTCGTCGGGCCGCAGCACGTGGGCGTCGGCACCGACTACGTCTTCGACAATGACGACCTCAACCGGGAGCTGGCGCGCAGCCCGCAGCTGTTCCCGGAAAGCTACCGGCGCTGGGGGCGGGTGGACTTCGTGCCGCCCGAGCAGCTGGTGCCGCTGGAGGCCGAGCTGGCCGGGCTGGGCTACCCGCCCGGCGACATCGCCGGCATCATGGGCGGCAACTTCCTCCGCGTCGCGGGCCAGGTCTGGAAGCCGCCCGCCGGCGGCAGCGGGGCGGGCGCCCCGGCGGCCGGCTCGTGACCAGCCCGGTGCTCAGGTGATCCACGCGCGGCGGGCCTAGCCCGCTGCTTCGATCTTGTCGAGATCGCCGGCGTAGTACTCGATCGCGGCGCGGTACTGCTCGACGCTCGGTGCGGTGCTCGACGTCGCAACCAGGCGCAGGAGCGCGCTCGTCGCCTCTCCGTGGCGGCCCGCGTTGTACAGCGCCATGGCGAGGAACGCCGTGAGGCCACCGTCACCGGGGAACTCGGAGAGGGCGCCTTCGAGCATTCCGACGGCTTCCTCGTAGCGGCCCAGGATGCGCAAGGTGCTTCCACAGCCGGTGAGCGCGCCGAGCCGGTCCGCAGTACTGACTGTCCATGAAGGGGATTCTCACCTGGGCCAGCACCGCCGCGGGCCCTGGTGGCGGCCCGCGGCGGGACAGGCTCAGGTGGCGGCGGAGATGCGGGTCAGCCAGTTCTGGTTGTAGAACAGGCCGGTGAACCCCTTGTAGACGTAGTGGTCCTGGATGGACATGACGTCGTTCTGCCAGAACAGGCCCAGGTAGGGCAGCTGCTGCTGGGAGATCGTCAGGACCTGGCCGAGGTATTGGGCCCGCTCGGCGTTGGTAGCCGCCGCGTTCGCCTTCTCCAGCAGCTTGTCCACGGCGGGGTTCTTGAAGTTCGCGGTGTTGAAGTTGTTCTTCACCGCGTTCGCGCTCGGGTAGGACAGGTTCAGGTAGTCGGCCGGGTCGGCGTAGTCCGGCGAGTACAGGACCGTGGCGATGCCCATGTCCTTGTGCGCGTAGATGTTGGCCAGCCACTCGTTGGAGGTCACCTGCTGCACGGGCATGTTGATGCCCATGGCCTTGACCGTGGTGCTCAGGCTCTCCAGCGTCTTGACCACGGCCGGGTAGTTCGACGGGGCCAGCACCTTGTTGGTGGTGAAGCCGTGCGGGAACTTCGACTGCGCCAGTTCCTTCTTGGCCATCGCCATGCTGTAGGGGTAGGACGGCAGCCCCGCGTACAGCTTCTGAACCTGGGCCTGCGGCAGCACCGAGCCCCACTGCTGGGGCGGGACCATGCAGGCGGCCGGAGTCCCGTTGCCGCCCAGGAACGCCTTGACGTACCCGGCGCGGTTGGCTGCGTAGGCGAAGGCCTTCCGGACGTGGAGGTCGTTGTACGGCGCCTGGCTCAGGTCAAAGGACAGGTACGCGATGAACATGCCGGGTGCGCTGTTCAGCGAGGCGTTACTGAGCCGCTGCCAGTCGGCGGTCTGCTGGACCGGCACGTTGAACGTGCCGTCGACCTGGCCGGACTGCATCGCCAGCAGCAGGGTCTGCGGATCGGGGATGCAGCTGAACGTGCACTTGCCCACCACCGGCGCCGGGCCCCAGTACCCGTCGTTGCGCTCGACGGTGGCGGCGGTGCTGCTGGGAAAGGCGGTGATCTTGAACGGCCCGGTGCCCATGATGTTCACGGTGGAGCCGGGAGTGCCCAGGGCCTTGCCCACCCGCTCGACGAACGCCTTGGACAGGATCGGCGCGAACGGGAGCGTGTTCGCGACCAGCGGGTCGGGCCGCTTCAGGTGCGCAGTTACCTCATTCGCCCCGGTGACAGTAAAGGCATCGACGTTGGCGAGATAGGCGCCGATCTGCGAGCTGACTTTCGGGTCAATATGACGGCTGAGGGAAAAGGCCACATCGGCGGGCGTCATCGGCGTGCCGTCCCAGAACTTCACGCCCTGGCGTATCTGGAATACGTATTTCTTCTCGGACTCCAGGTATTTCCAGCTGGTGGCCAGCAGCGGCACCAGGCCCAGGGAGTCCGAGACGGTCAGCAGGCCCTCCAGGCCGAGCACCTGCACGCACGCGGTGTTGGCCTCAAACGCGGTGGCGATGTCCAGGCCGACGATGGTGGAGGTGGGCAGCGCCCAGTTCAGGCTGGCTATGCGCGCGGCCGAGACCGGGCCGGAGCTGCCGGAGGAGGCCGGCGAGGAGCCGCCGCCGCAGGCGGCGAGCAGGCCGGGAACGCTCAGCGCGGCAGCGCCCAGGCCCAGGCTCTTCAGAGCCTGCCGGCGATCCGTCGGGCGGGAGTACCAGGTCGGCTCATCACGAGATGTCATGGCTGGATCAGTCCCCTCAGGAGATCAGTCGCCGCGCCGGCAAACAGCGGTTTATCGCCCGATTGGCTCCTCGTCATGGCATCTTGCGGCGCACGATGGTAGGAATGGTACGCCCGGGGACGGGGCGGTCACATGCTACAGAAGTGGCATACAGGTAATAGCAGTTCCGACGCCTGTCGGAGAAATCCGGATTAGGACGGGCCTTGTCTGGCCTGCGCCGCGCGGTCGCCGCCGGCCGCCGCGCTAGCCAGGCCCGGCGCCGCCGCCGGCGGTGCGCTCGGCCTCGGAGATTGCCCACGCCGCATTCACGAGGCCGATGTGGCTGAACGCCTGCGGAAAGTTGCCCAGCAGCTCGCCGGTGGCCGGGTCGACTTCCTCGGCCAGCAGCCCGAGGTCATTGCAGTAGCCGGTGGCGTGCCCGAACACCTCGCGGGCCCGTCCGGTCCGCCCGGCCATGGCCAGCGCCTGGGCCAGCCAGAACGTGCACAGCACGAAGGTGCCCTCGCCGCCGTCCAGGCCGTCGTCGCCGCCGGCGGTGTCGTAGCGGTAGACCAGCCCGCGCTCGTCGGTCAGCCGGCCGGCGATGGCGTCGATGGTGGCCAGCATCCGCTCATCGCTGGCCGGCAGGAAGCCCATGATGGGCATCAGCAGGCTCGACGCGTCGAGCCTGTCGGAGCCGAAGTACTGGGTGAACGCCCCGGCCGTGTCGCTCCAGCCGCGGGTCAGCACGGCCGCGCGGATCTCCTCGCGGATACGGGCCCAGCCCGCGACCTTGTCCGCGGCATGGAGCTGGCCGCTCAGCGCGATGGCCCGGTCCAGCGCCACCCAGCACATCACCTTGGAGGACAGGAAGTCCTGACCGGGGCTGCGGATTTCCCAGATGCCCTGATCCTGGTCGGTCCACTGGCGGGCCGCCGTGTCCGCCACGGCGATCAGGAACTCGCGGGTCGCCGGGTCGAGCTCGCCCAGCTGGCCGTGCAGCCGGCCCACCGCCGCCAGCAGCTCGCCGTAGACGTCCATCTGCTGCTGGGTCCAGGCCCCGTTGCCGACCCGGACCGGGGCGCTGCCCCGCCAGCCGGGCAGCTGCGGCAGGATCCGCTCGGACAGGTCATGCTCGCCGCCGACGCCGAACATGATCTGCAGGTCGGTGCCGAGGCTGAGCGAGGACGCGGCAGCGGTGCTCAGGAAGCTGAAGAACTTGTGTGCCTCATCGGGGCAGGCCGCCACCCACAGCGCATCCATCGTCAGCGAGGCATCCCGGACCCAGGAGAAGCGGTAGTCCCAGTTGCGGCTGCCGCCCGGCTGCTCGGGCAGCGAGGTGGTGGGCGCGGCGACGATCGCGCCGGTCGGGTAGTAGGTCAGGGCCTGCAGGACCCGGCCGCTGGCGTGTACCAGGTCCTGCCACGGGCCCTGGTAGCTCTGGTGAATGGCGGACCAGGACTGCCACGCCGCGATGGTGTCGGCGAGCCGCTGGCCGAGCTCGTCCTGGGTCCAGACCCGCGGCTCCGGGCCGCCGGGCTGGCCGTAATGCAGCCCGAAGCAGAGCCGGTCGCCGGGCCCGACGGTGCACCGGCCCCGGGCGCTGCCCTGCTGCGGCGGCAGGCTGACCGGTGCGGACAGCATGGTGATGTCGGCGCCGCCGCGCCCGGCCAGGCCGCCGTCCACCACGCTGAGCAGCGGCCAGATGAGCCCGTACTCGGTCCGGGGCACGTACTCGATCTCCAGCTCGACCTGCCCGCGCACCCCGGTGACCTGCCGCAGCAGCAGGCCGGGGGCGCCGCCGCCCAGGTCATGGCCGCGCTCGGTGGCCCCCATGGCCAGCGCGTCGGTCAGCGTGACCGAGCCGGCGGCCGTGCTGAAGGTCGTCTCCAGCACCATGGTCTTGTCCAGGTACCGGCGAGTCGCCCGGAATGCCCCGGCCGGGCGGATGGACCAGTGCCCGGCTGCGTCGCCCAGCAGCCGGCCGAAGACCGACGGGCTGTCGAACCGGGGAAAGCACAGCCAGTCCGCCGATCCGTCCCGGCTGACCAGGGCAGCCGAGTGGCAGTCCGACAGCAGGCCGTAGTCGGCGATCGGCGTGTCCGTCATATCCCGTTCCTTCCCGGGCAGCCGCCGGCCAGTCCCGCCGCTTAGTCTCCTGGCGGGCAGGCTTCCAGCGGGCGGCCGGCGGGAATGAGTAGCGTTCGGGACACATGGGACACCGCCCAGCGCCGGCCGGCGCTGGCCGGACGGTCCCGGCAAGGGGATCTGATGCCGTGGTTTCCTGACTTTGTCAGCGCCGTGCAGCTGGCGCGCCAGCAGACTCGCGCTGCCGGGCAGGCCGATCCCGTCACGCAGTACTTCGACCTGCTGAACTCCGGTGACACCCGGGCCCTGGAGACGGTCTGGCCCGGCGAGATCACGGTCTTCGACCCGCTGGCAGGCGAGATTCGCGGTCACCGGGAACTGCACCGGTTCGTCCGCAAGAATCAGTCCTGGCTGGGCGGGCTGCAGGCCCGCGCCGAGCGGGTCGCCTCGGTCGCCGCCGGCCAGCGCGCCGTGGTCGAGCTGCTGGCGCACGCCACGCAGGACGGCCGGGAGCTGCCGTGGCCGATCGCGGTGGCAGCCGAGTCGGATGGCCGGTCGGTGCAGTTCCGCACCTACTGCCGGGTCTGGCCGATCACCGGGCCGCACCGGGTCCGGCCCGCCATCCTGCCGCCCGGCCCGGACCGGCCGGGCGATGTGGTGGCCCGCTACCTGTCGGCGCTGGCGGCCGGCGACGCCGAGGCGGCCGTGGGCGCCTTCTCGCCCGGCGGCTATTACCGCGAGTCCGGCGGCAGCCCGGAGCTACGGCATCAGGGCGCCGCCGAGCTCCGCGCGTTCTTCGCGCGGCAGTTCAGCGCCGGCGGCGGCATCGGCCTGCAGTGCTGCGCCGTGACCGACGACGGCGTGCGGTGCGCGCTGGAGTACACCTGCGTGCGCTGGGGCAGCCATGAGCTGCCGCCGCAGGCGGGCATCGCCGTCTGCGAGCGCGGCCCGGACGGCCTGCTGGCCGCGGTCCGCGTCTATGACGACATCGCGGCCCCGGCCGGGAGCTGAGCCGCCGGGCGGCGGCTTCCGCGCGGAGCGGGCCGGTTCGTGGCAGCATTCCCGCAGCTGACCACGACAGGAAGGCAGATCATGCGCGCAGATATCGTGCCCGGCGGGACCTTTCCCGACTACGAGCTGACCGACCACACCCGGACCCGCCGCAAGCTCAGCGAGCTGCAGGGCCCCGACCCGATGATCCTGCTGCTGTCCCGCGGCCACTTCTGCCCCAAGGATCACCAGCAGCACCTGGAACTGGCGGCGAATTACCCGAAGATCGCTGTCTCCTACACCCAGATCGTCACCGTCTCGACCGACAACCTGCTGGAGACCAGCGAGTTCCGCGCCTCGGTCGGCGCCCAGTGGACCTTCCTGTCCGATGCGGGCCGGCACGTGCAGAAGGACCTGGATATCGCCGAGTACACCGACCCGGGCCACAACCCGATGATCCCGCACACGCTGGTGCTCGCGCCGGGGCTGGTGATTCGCAGCGTGTACAACGGTTACTGGTTCTGGGGTCGGCCCTCCGTCGATGACCTGCGCCGCGACCTGCGTGAGGTGACCCGGCAGATCCGCCCGGACTGGGACCTGGCGGCACCGGGCCTGCGGGCCGAGTGGGACGCCGGTGACCACTCGCGCTTCTACCCCTACCGCTAGGGCCGGGGCTGGTGAGCTCAGCGCGGCGCCGCGCGGGGCACCCGGCTGGAGGTCAGCTGAAGGTGACGCTGGCGATGTCGATGGCGACCGAGACCGACTCGCGGGCCGGCGAGCCGTCCGGGTTCCGGACGTAGACCCGGCGGCGGGTCGGGACCATGATCCCGTTGAACTCGCGGTACTCCGAGGGGTAATGCACCGCCGGGCCGCCGCCGAGGATGTCGACCGAGTAGTCGATGCGCTGCAGCAGGCCGTCATCGTCGAAGTGGTAAGTCTGCTGCCGGGTGTGCGTCACGACGGAGTCGGGATAGGTGACCAGCAGGCTGCGCCACGCATGCCCGTCCTCCTGCCAGGGCTCAGTCTCCTCGGTGGTGAAGCCGTCGCTGGCAAAGATGAACGGCGCAGTGAAGTAGTTCCAGTTAGCCTCCCCGGCGAAGTAGGCGCACTGGAAGTCGTCCCAGGGCGACTGCCGGGTCAGGCCGGCGAACGAGGCCGCGGGATCGTCGCGCTCGGCGACCGGCGACCCGTCGGCGGCGCTGATCACCTCCCGGCCGGGCTCCCAGATGACGTACTCGCCCGGCTGCGGGAACGGGGCCATGGTCAGGTGCTGCCGGCGGGCGTCGCCGTCCAGCACCACCCGGCCGGGCAGGCCCGGCTTGCCCTTCAGGCCCCAGATGGCGCCGGTGATGGACGCCGTGGCCCGGAACCGGGAGATCTGCTCCCAGCGGCTCAGCCCGCCGTGCCCGTCGATGGCGAGTTTCAGCAGGTCATTCATCGAGGCATGCCGGCCCGGCGGTCAGGAGTCCGCCACCCGGCCGGGCAGCCGCGTGGTGATCTCCTGGACGAACCACTCATTTCCGTCCGGGTCGCGGAAGGAGGCGAACGATCCGTAGGTCTGGTGGCCGGCTGCCGCCCCGGCTACCCGGCTGGCGGTCCCGGCGTGGTGGAACACCCCGCCCGCGTCGTGGAAAACCTCGCTGACGTCCGCGCCGCAGGCCGCGAGCTCAGCCCTGGCCGCGTCGATGTCGGTCACCACCAGCTGCATGCCCTGCGCCGAGCCGGGCGCTGCCGAGGTGATCCCGGTCCCGAAGATGACCGAGGCCGGCGAGCCGGGCGGAGTGAGCTGCACGACCCGGAAGTCCGGCGCGGCGGCGAAGTCGGCGTCCTCCCGCCAGCCCAGCCCGGCGTAGAAGGCCTTGGCCCGGTCCACATCGCCGACCGGAAGCACCATGACCTCGAGCTTCATGTCCATGAGCGGTTCCCTTTCCGCCGGCTGCCTGCCGGGTGACCTGTGCCGGTGGCGCCGGGTCTGGGCCCGGTCACCACTGTTCTGCCCCGGGCCGCGCTCGCGCACCCCTGAAGATCGCCTCCGGCTGCCGCCCGGGCCGGGTGCCCGCACCGTGGCCCCGGTCAGCAGGCCGGGCAGGACTGCGGGCCGGCGGTCAGGAGGCCGGCGCGGGGATCGCGGTGTTCCTGAAGAGGTAGACCCCGACCGTGACCCCGCTCACCACGGTGGCCTCGCCGCTGACGAAGGCCTTCGCGGTGCTGTTCTCTCCGGTGACCATGAAGTAGTAACCCGTATGCTCGAGCCGCCAGCCGAGCTTCTCTATCTCGCCGAGGGTGGCCGCGGGGCTGGCCGCAGTGCGGCGCCCGTCCGCGGTCCCGAATCCGGCGGTACCGGAATGGCTGCCGACCTCGAGCTGGATCTCGAAGAACGGCTGGCCTGCTTCCTTCGCGGCGGCGGCAGCGCCGAGCGGGGTGGCCAGGTAGGCCGCACGCTCACGCTGGGCCTGCTCGGCCTGGGCCTGCTCGGCGCGGGCTGCCGCCGCGCGGGCCTCCTCGGCCTCGCGGGCCTGCCGCTCGGCCGCCCGCTCTTCAGCACTCTTGAACACCACGGTGCCCTCCATGCCGGTCACCGGGAGCATAACGGGAAAGCGGGCCGAAAGGCACTAGCCTGGCGGCCCGGAATCAGGCTTCCAGCACAGGCCCGGAGCTGGGCCGGCTGGCGGCCGGGCCGGCCATTACGGCGGGGTCCTGGTCGCGGCGGCAAATGGCCAGCGCAGGCCGATGCCGACGTGCAGGATGATGCTGGCCCCGATGAAGCTGAGCGAGGCCGTGGTCACCCAGTCGTCCGGCGTGACCCGGACCCACTGCACCCCGTCGGCATAGCCGCTCAGGGCCCGGTCCAGCGCGACGGCGACGACGGCGGTCAGGATGAGCACCAGGGCGCGGGCCGGCCCCGGCGACAGCCGGGCGGCAGGCCAGCCCTCGAACAGCATCCCGGTGACGATCGCGGCGGCGATGACGCACCCGCAGGCCGCGGCGATGGCGCTCGGCGGCCAGCCGGCCAGGTCGCTCAGCACCAGGTAGGTCGCCGCGCCGAGGGCGATGACCAGGACGTTGCCCGCCACCAGGCGGAGCGGCCGGCGGCTGATGGTGTTCACGGGCCAGCCGCGGAGCGCGATGAAGATCACCGCCTGCCAGACGCCGACCGCGATCAGGGCCGACCCGAACTCCGGGGCCGCGAACGGCCCGCCCGGATTGCGGATCCCGGCCGCCTGGCGGGCGGCGGCGGGCACCGCGTTGAGGTTCACCAGCGGGTAATAGGCGCCGATGGCCAGGCCCCACGACAGCACCAGCGCGGCGACCCCGGACCGGAGCCGCCCGAGATGCCCCAGCGGCCACCGCTCGCAGACCAGCGATAGCTGGATCATCGCGGTGAATGCCGCGCCGGCCAGCGCGAGGGTGACCGGGAAGGTCGTCGCGGTCCCCGGCCCGGGGGTGGGATCGAAGATGGCGGGCACGTCGGACCGCTCGACGACGGCCTGGCCGGCGATGGTGAGCGCGATGGCCACGGCCACGACCAGGACGGTGTCGACCAGGCCGGTCCACGGCGTAGCCAGCCGGGAGCCGGGCCAGTCGTCCCACCACAGCGCGATCATGGCCACGGCGGGCAGGGCGAAGGTAGCCAGCGGGCCCAGGACGACGAGCGAGGCCTCGGTGCTGCCCATCCCCAGGGCGAGCGCGAAGAACACGACCGCCGCCAGCAGCAGGCCGCCCAGGCCGAGCCAGGGCTGCGCGGCCAGGTGCTCGCGCTGCAGGTCGGCCAGCGCCCTGCGCTGCAGGTGCGGCGGGGTGGTGAGCGCGGGCCGGCCGGGCAGCGGCCCGGGACCGCCGCAGCTGAGCAGGTCGGCTGGCCGGCGGCGGGCCGGAGCCTGGCCCGTCATCGCGCCCGGGCCGCTCCCGCGCTGGCGGTCGCCTGCTCAGGGGGCAGGGCGGCCAGCAGGTGCTCCACGGAGATCGGCAGCTCGCGGGGCCGGAAGCCGGTGGCGTGGTGCACCGCGTTGGCGATGGCGGCGGCCACGCCCACCTGCCCGACCTCGCCGACGCCCTTGACCCCGAGCGGGCCGGTGACGGTGTCCTCGACCTCGATCAGGTCGACATCCACCTCGGGCGCGTCGGCGTTGACCGGCACCAGGTAGTCGCCCAGGCTGGCGTTGGCCCACCGGCCCAGCCGGGTGTCCATGCGGGTGCCCTCCAGGAGGGCCTGGCTCATGCCCCACAGCATGCCGCCCATCAGCTGGCTGCGGGCTGTCACCGGGTTGAGCACCCGGCCGGGCGCGAAGGCGCCGGCCAGGTGCCGGACCCGGACCAGCCCGAGGTCGGCATCCACCGCGACCCGGGCGAACTGGGCGCCGAAAGTGAGCAGCCCGTGCGGGGTGTCCGGCGGCGGCGGGTCCCAGCTGCCGGTGGCCTCGGCGTCGTTCATGAAGTGCCGCTGCATCAGGTCGGTGTAGGTCTCGCCGGCCGGCCCGCGGCCAGCCGGGCCGCTGCCGGTGACCGTCATCCGGCCGCCGGCGACCATGACCTGCGCCGGGCCGGCTCCGTGCAGCGGTGACTGCTCGTCGGTTACCGCCAGCGTGATCAGCTGGTCGCGCAGCGCCGTCGCCGCGTTGTGTACCGCGGAGCTGACCATCATGGCGCCGTTGGACCCGACCGGCGAGCCGGAGGTGGGCAGGTCGGTGTCACCGAACTCGAAGCGCACGTTCCCCGGGTCAATGCCGAGCCCGTCGGCGGCCACCTGGGTCATCACGGTCGGTGCCCCGGTGCCGAACTCCTGCGCCGCGGTCTGCACGATGGCGGTGCCGTCGGCGTACATGTGCGCGCGGGCCCGCTGGGTGTGCATGAAGAACGCGACCGGGTAGGCCGCGGCGGCCATCCCGGTGCCGATGAGCCAGTTCCCGTCGCGCTCAGACCGCGGCCGCGGGTCGCGGCGGTCCCAGCCGATCCGGGCGGCGCCGGCCTCCAGGCACTCGGGCAGGCCGTAGCTCGACCACGGGTAGCCGGTGTTGGGGTCAACTTCGGTGAGGTTGCGCCGCCGCAGCTCGATCGGGTCGATGCCGAGCTGGCCGGCCAGCTCATCCATCGCGCACTCGAGGCTGAACACGCCTGCCGCCTCGCCGGGCGCCCGGGTGAAGGTCGGCGTCATCGTGTTGCCGCGCACCAGGCGGTGCACCCCCTCGAAGTTGGGGCAGCCATACAGCTGCGAGGCCACGCCGAAGGCAGGCTCGGCCCAGTCATCGAAGGGCGAGGTGAGCGAGATCTTGTGATGGCGGATCGCGGTGAGCCGGCCATCGCGGGTGGCACCCAGCTCGATGTGCTGCTCCTGCTCCTCGCGGTGCCCGCAGGAGGTGAACATCTGGCCGCGCGGCAGAGCGAGCTTGACCGGGCGCCGGACATGCTGGGCGGCCAGGGCGGTGAGCGTCACATGCGGCCAGACCATCGCCTTGGACCCGAACGCGCCGCCCACGTACTCGGTCAGCACCCGGATCTTCGACGGGGACAGCCCGAGCAGCGCGGCGACGGTCAGCTGCACGGCCTTGATGCCCTGGCACGAGTCGTGCAGGGTCAGCTGATCGCCGTCCCAGGTGGCGATGGTGGTCAGCGCCTCCAGCGCGTTGTGGTGGTTGGCGGCGAACCGGAACCCGGCAGCGACCTGCAGGTCGGCGGCGGCCAGGCCGTCCGCGGCACTGCCGCGCTCGGTGCGGGCCGGCATCAGGCCGCCGAACAGCGTGCCGGGCTCGTAGGCACTGGGCCGGCCCTGGCCGATCGTGGTCACCGACGGGTCCTCGGCGTAGCTGACGGCCACCAGCGTGGCGGCGTGCCGGGCCTGCTCCAGGGTGTCGGCCACGACGATCGCGACCGGCTGCCCGGCGTAGTGGACGACGTCGTCCTGCATCGGGAAGAAGGTCTCGCCCGGCGCGGGGCCGCCCAGCAGCGACGGCAGCAGCGGCACCGCGGCGACCTTCGGCATGCTGCGCCGGGTCAGCACCGCGACCACGCCGGCGGCCTGCTCGGCCGCGGCGGTGCCGATGGCGGTCACCCGGCCGCTGGCGATGCCCGCGCCGACGATCTCGGCGTAGGCCAGGTCCGGCAGCGGGACCTCGCCCGAGTAGCGCGCGGTGCCGGTGACCTTCGCCGGGCCGTCGACGCGGGGAATGGCCTGCCCGATGGCGCCGGTCATGACGATCCCCCGTCCGTCACTGTCGTCAGCGCCCGCACGATGGCCCGCTGCGCGAGCTCGACCTTGAAGGCGTTGAGCGGCTGCGGCCGGGCGGGTGCCAGCTCGTCGGCCGCCGCGGCGGCGAACACCTCGCGGGTGGCCGGCTGGCCGGCCAGCCGGGCCTCGGCGCGGCGGGCCCGCCATGGCTTGGTTCCCACGCCGCCCAGGGCGAGCCGGACCGCGCCGATGACACCATCCCGGACCTGCGCGGCGGCCGCCACTGACACCAGGGCGAACTCATACGACTCGCGGTCGCGGACCTTCAGGTACGCCGACTGGCAGGCCACCGGGGCGGCCGGGACCTCGATGGCGGTGATCAGCTCGCCGTGCTCCAGCGGGTGCTCCCGCTCCGGGGTGTCCCCGGGGAGCAGGAAGAAGGCATCGATCGCGATCGCCCGCTCGCCGGCCGGCCCGCGGGTGTGCACGACCGCGTCCAGGGCGGTCAGGGCCACCGCGACGTCGGACGGGTGGGTGGCGATGCACCGGTCGCTGGTGCCCAGGATCGCGTGCCCGCGGTTGACGCCCTGCCGGGCGGCGCAGCCGCTGCCGGGGTCGCGCTTGTTGCACGGCGAGGCGGCGTCACGGAAGTAGCTGCAGCGCACCCGCTGGCACAGGTTGCCGCCAATCGAGGCCATGTTGCGCAGCTGCGCGGAGGCGCCTAGCAGCAGCGCCTCGGAGATGACCGGGAACCGCTGCCGCACCGCGGGTACCTGCGCGACGTCGCTCATCCGGGCCAGCGCCCCGATGCGCAGCCCGCCGCCGGGGGTCTCCTCGACCCGGTTCAGCGGCAGGTCGTTGATGTCGACCAGCAGCCGTGGCCGGAGCACGTTCTGCCGGATCAGGTCGACCTCGGTCGTGCCGCCCGCCAGGAAGGCGCTGTCGCGGTCCTCCCGGGCCGTGGCGATAGCCGTGTCGATGTCTGACACCCGTGCGTAGCTGACCGGCCGCATCCTCACTCGCCCCGGCCGGTGTCGCGGACCTCGCGGATCGCGGCCCGGATGTGCGGGTAGGCGGCGCACCGGCAGATGTTGCCGCTCATCCACTCACCGATCTCGTCGTCGTCGCGGGCATGGCCCTCGCGCAGCAGCGCCACCGCGGACATGATCTGCCCCGGCGTGCAGTAGCCGCACTGGAAGGCGTCCTGCGCCACGAACGCGGCCTGCATCGGGTGCAGCCCGCCGTCGGCGGACAGCCCCTCGATGGTGGTCACCTCGCGGCCTTCGCAGGTCACCGCCAGGGTCAGGCAGGCCAGCACGCGGCGGCCGTCGACCCAGACGGTGCAGGCCCCGCAGGTGCCCTGGTCGCAGCCCTTCTTCGAGCCGGTCAGCCCGAGGTGCTCGCGCAGCGCGTCGAGCAGGCTGACCCGCGGCTCGATGGCGAGCTCGCGCTGCTGGCCGTTAATGCTCAGCCGGACCGTTCCGGTCTCCGGCCCCCGTGCTACCGCAGGCGACACAATGTCCGTGCTCATGGCCAGCTGCCCCCTCAGGACCCTGCATGATCGACCGTGATGCCCGAATTGCAGGCCCTACCCCCGTCGCGGGGACCTGAATCGCCGCGGCCGCGCCCGGCCCTGGCCGGGCCGACAACCGGCTGACATGCGAAAATACGGTGATGAACAGGCTGGAACCGGACGCGGCCCTGGTCCGCGGGGGACTGCGGTCAGCGCGGCGGCAGGCCGGCCGGCGGCTCGCCGGTGAGGTGGGTGATGATCTTGCTGGCGATGGAGTCCAGCGCCGCGACTTCCGCCGGGGTGAGCAGGCCGATCATGTTGTCCCGGACGGAGGCGACATGCGCCGGGGCGGCGGCGGCCAGGGCGGCGCGGCCCGGCCCGGTCAGCCTGATCAGGGCCCCGCGGGCGTCGCCGGGTACCGGCTGCCGGGCCACCAGGCCCCGTTCTTCCATCCGGCCGACGTGGTGGGCGAGGCGGCTGGTCGACCACAGCAGCTGGGCGGCCAGGTCGCGGGCCCGCCAGCAGCCATCCCGCTGCTCCGACAGCGTCGACAGCACGTGGTAGTCAGTCTCCGACAGGCCGCCGTCGCGGCTGAGGTCACGCGCGATCTGCAGGTCCAGCAGCGTGCGCATGCGCTGGTACCGGCGCCAGGCGCGCTCTTGCGGAGCGGTGAGCCAGCGGGGTGGCGAGGCCATCCGCCGAGCATACCGGATTGCTGACACGTCAGGAATCGGATACGTTGCTGACATGTCAGTAACCTGGGCGGCGCGCGGCCGGAGCGGCCTGGCCGGGCGCCTGGTGCGCCTGTACGCGGGGCTCGTCGGCTTCGGGCTGAGCCTGGCGCTGATGGTCCGGGCCCGGCTCGGCCTCGGGCCGTGGGACGTGCTGCACCAGGGCATCGCCCGGCACCTCGGCGTGCAGCTGGGCTGGGTGACCATCGGTGTCAGCGCGATCGTCCTGCTGACCTGGATCCCGCTGCGGCAGCGGCCCGGCCTGGGCACCATCAGTAACGCCGTCGTGGTCGGCCTGGTCGTCAACGCCGGGCTGGACCTGCTGCCCGCGCCCGCGGCGCTGGCCTGGCGGATCACCTGGCTGACCGCCGCGATCGCGCTGAACGGCCTGGCCACCGCCTGCTACATCGGCGCCGGGCTGGGCCCCGGCCCGCGGGACGGGCTGATGACCGGCATCGCCGCGCGCGGCCACTCGCTGCGTGTCGTGCGGACCGCTATCGAGCTGTCGGTGCTAGCGCTGGGCTGGGTGCTGGGCGGCGCGATCGGCATCGGCACCGTCGCCTACGCGCTGGCCATCGGCCCGCTGACCCACATCCTGCTGCCCCGGCTGACCGTCACCCAGCGAGCGGACAGCAGAGCGACCCGGAAGGACACCTGACGATGACTGACCTGATCTTCGGCGTGGGCGTGGCCGCCGCCGCCGCGCCGGGCGATGACCCGGTGGCCATGGCCCGGGAGGCCGAGCGGCTGGGCTACGACTTCGTCTCGGCCGCCGACCACCCGTGCGGGCCGGATCCCAGCTACGAGGTGCTGACGATGCTGACCTGGATCGCCGCGCACACCACCCGGATCAAGGTGGCCAGCCGGGTGCTGGCCGTGCCGTTCCGCCGCCCGGCCATGGTCGCCAAGCTCGCGGCATCACTGGACCAGCTGTCCGGCGGCCGGCTCATCCTGGGTCTCGGCGGCGGCTACTCGGACTCCGAGATCGCCGCCGTCGGCGCCCCGGAGCTGTCACCCGCCGCGAAGATCACCGGCCTGGCCGAGACAGTCGAGATCCTGCGGGGCGCCTGGTCGCAGGCCGGCTTCAGCCTGACCGGGACGCAGTACCGCGTCAGGGACCTGGAGATGCAGCCCCGGCCGGCCCGGCCGGTCCCGGTCTGGCTGGGCACGTTCGGGCCGCGCGCGCTGGCCGTGACCGGCCGCCTCGCGGACGGGTGGATCCCGTCGCTGGGCTACGTGCCGACCGAGCGCTTCCCCGCCCTGCGCCAGCGCATCGACGCTGCGGCCGAGGCGGCCGGACGGCGGCCAGCGGAGATCCGCGGCATCCTCAACCTGGGCATCTGCGTGGATCCGTCGTCCCGGCCGCAGGAGGACGTGGTCACCGGGTCAGCCACTCAGGTGCTGAGCCAGCTGCGCGGGCTGCTCGGCCTCGGCTTCAGCGGATTCAACTTCCTGGTCGGCGGGC
>DASXDJ010000135.1:0-27599 GCA_036490755.1 Streptosporangiaceae bacterium | reverse complement strand
GAAGTTCAACGCGCTGGTCCGCCTGGACAAGATCAACGGACTGGACCCGGAGCAGGCCAAGACCCGCCCGGAGTTCTCCAAGCTTGTCCCGCTGTACCCGCAGGACCGGCTCCGCCTGGAGACCGACCCGACGATCATGACCACGCGGATCATCGACCTGGTCTGCCCGATCGGCAAGGGCCAGCGCGGCCTGATCGTGTCGCCGTCCAAGGCGGGCAAGACGATGATCCTGCAGGCCATCGCCAACGCGGTGACCAAGAACAACCCCGAGTGCCACCTCATGGTCGTCCTCGTCGACGAGCGGCCTGAGGAAGTCACCGACATGCAGCGCACGGTCAAGGGCGAGGTCATCCACTCGACCTTCGACCGGCCGGCCGATGACCACACCACGGTCGCCGAGCTCGCCATCGAGCGGGCCAAGCGGCTGGTGGAGATGGGCCACGACGTGGTCGTGCTGCTCGACTCCATCACCCGGCTGGGCCGGGCCTACAACCTGGCCGCCCCGGCCAGCGGCCGGATCCTGTCCGGTGGTGTCGACTCCGCGGCGCTCTACCCGCCCAAGCGGTTCTTCGGCGCGGCCCGCAACATCGAGAACGGCGGCTCGCTGACCATCCTGGCCACGGCTCTGATCGAGACCGGGTCCCGGATGGAAGAGGTCATCTTCGAGGAGTTCAAGGGCACCGGCAACATGGAGCTGCGGCTGCGCCGCGACCTGGCCGACAAGCGGATCTTCCCGGCGATCGACGTCGACGCCTCCGGCACCCGCAAGGAAGAGCTGCTGATGTCGCCGGATGAGCTGAAGATCATCTGGCAGCTGCGCCGCGTCCTGCACGCGCTGGAGCCGCAGCAGGCGCTGGAGGTCCTGATGGACCGGATGAAGGACACCAAGAGCAACGCCGAGTTCCTGCTGACGGTGCAGCGGACCACGCTCGGCTCCTCCTAACGAGGCGCGGGGCCGGCCCGGCACGCCTGCCGGGCCGGCCTTCCCGCGCAGCCTGCGTCCTGCCCGGCGCGTGCCGGTGACCGCCGGGAATCTCCCGGTGCCCCCGTGCGTTACCGCATCTGGCACACTGGACGCCAACCCCAATGCGATACCGGTTCACGTCGGCGCGAGAGCGCCTGGCGACCCGGCGATCGCGGAACCAGGAGTCACACCATGAAGTCGGGAATTCACCCCGAGTACGTTGAGACCACGGTGACCTGCACCTGCGGGAACACCTTCAGCACGCGCAGCACGGCCAAGAACGGCGTCATCCACGCCGATATCTGCTCCAGCTGCCACCCGTTCTACACCGGCAAGCAGAAGATCCTCGACACCGGCGGCCGCGTCGCCCGGTTCGAGCGCCGGTTCGGCAAGAAGGCAGCCGGCAGCAAGTAGCCGGCTGCGGACGGCCCGGCCGCTGGCGCGCACGCGCCAGGCGGGCCGGGCCTCGCTGTCTGGCCGCAGTCGGTTCAGCAGTCCGGATCGCCCGCCCGCCCGGGCCGGTGCTCCGGACTGCCCGCGCATGAAAGCACAGGAGGTAGGCGTGTTCGAGCGGCTTGCCGACCTGGCGACCGAGTATGCGCAGCTGGAGCTCGACCTGGGCGACCCGAAGGTGCACGCGGATCCGGATAAGGCCCGCACGCTGGGCCGCCGCTACGGCGAGCTGGGCCCGATCATCACGGCCTATCAGCAGTGGCAGCGGGCCGGCGCGGATGAGCAGACCGCCCGCGAGCTGGCCACCGAGGATGCGTCCTTCGCGGCCGAGGCCGAGGACCTGGCCCGGCAGCGCAAGGAGCTGCAGGCCCGGCTGGAGCACCTGCTGGTGCCGCGCGACCCTTATGACGGCAAGGACGTCATCCTCCAGGTCAAGGCGGGGGAGGGCGGCGATGAGTCGGCCCTGTTCGCCGGCGACCTGCTGCGGATGTACCTGCGCTACGCCGAGCGACGGCACTGGAAGACCGAGGTCATCGACTCGACGGTCACCGGCCTGGGCGGCTACAAGGATGTCACGGTCGCGATCAAGGGCCGGCGCGGCGAGGGCGCCTGGTCCCGGCTGAAGTACGAGGGCGGCGTGCACCGGGTCCAGCGGGTGCCGGTGACCGAGTCGCAGGGCCGGATCCACACCTCGGCGGCGGGCGTGCTGGTGCTGCCCGAAGCGGACCCGGTGGAGGTCACCGTTGATCCGGGCGACCTGCGGATCGACGTGTACCGCTCGTCCGGGCCGGGCGGCCAGAGCGTGAACACCACCGACTCCGCGGTCCGGATCACGCACGTGCCGACCGGGATCGTCGTGTCCTGCCAGAACGAGAAGAGCCAGCTGCAGAACAAGGAGTCGGCGATGCGCATCCTGCGCGCCCGGCTGCTGGCCGCCGCGCAGGCCGACGCCGACGCCGAGGCCGCTGCCGCCCGGCGCAGCCAGGTCGCTGACGTCGACCGCTCGCAGCGGGTGCGCACCTACAACTTCCCGGAGAACCGGATCTCCGATCACCGCGTCGGCTTCAAGGCCTACAACCTCGACCAGGTCATCGACGGCGACCTGGATGCGGTGATCAACGCCCTGGTGGAGGCCGACCGAGCCGACAAGATCGCAGGCGCCGACGACGAATGAGCCTGCTGCCCGACGAGATCGCCAGGGCCTGCGCCCGGCTTGCGCAGGCCGGCATCTCCTCGCCCCGGGCCGACGCCGAGCTCATCGCCGCTCACCTGCACGGGGTCAGCCGGGGTCAGCTGCACCTGGTCGCTGACGCCGACTTTAACCCGAAATTCTGGGACGATATCGCCCGCCGTGAGGCCCGGGAGCCGCTGCAGCACATCACCGGGGTGGCCTACTTCCGCTACCTGGACCTGGCGGTCGGCCCGGGGGTGTTCGTGCCCCGCCCGGAGACCGAGCTGCTGGCCGGCTGGGCCGTCGAGCAGCTGGCCGCCATGGACGTCGCCGAGCCGGTCGTCGCCGACCTGGGCACCGGCTCGGGCGCGATCGCGCTGGCCATCGCGCAGGAGGTGCCGCGGGCCCGGGTGCACGCGGTCGAGGCTGATCCGCTGGCCCGGACCTGGGCCGCCCGCAACATCGACAGGACCGCCGAGGCGGCACCGCACACCGCCGGCCGGGTCACCCTGCACGCCGGGGACTTCGCCACCGCGCTGGCCGGCCTCGACGGCGGAATCGACCTGGTCGTCAGCAACCCGCCCTACATCGAGGCCGGCGTCCCGCTGCCGCCCGAGGTGGCCGAGTATGACCCCGCGGCGGCCCTGTGGTCGGGGCCGGACGGGCTGGACGCCATCGAGGTGGTCGAGGCCCGCGCGCGGCGGCTGCTGCGCCCCGGCGGGCTGGTCGCCGTCGAGCACGGCGAGACCCAGGGACCAGCTGTGTACTGGATTTTCGCCGAGGAGAAGGGCTGGCGGCAGACTCGTAACCACCCCGATCTGACCGGGCGGGACAGGTTCGTCACGGCCGCCTGGCGCATGCAAGGATGAGCGGCTATGAGCGCCTGGTATGACTGCTCCGACGAGACTCAGCGGGCTGAGGGCCTGAAGGCCGCGACCGAGGCCGTGCTCCGCGGCGAGCTGGTCGTGCTGCCCACCGACACGGTCTACGGCATCGGCGCCGATGCCTTCAGCCCGGCGGCGGTGACCACGCTGCTGGCCGCCAAGGGCCGCGGCCGGGACATGCCGCCGCCGGTGCTGGTGGGGACCGTCCGGGCCGCCTCGGCCCTGGTCGAGGACCTCGGTCCGCACGGCCAGCAGCTGATCGACGAGTTCTGGCCGGGCGGCCTGACGATTGTCTGCCGGGCATCCCGGACACTGAGCTGGGACCTGGGCGACACCAAGGGCACGGTCGCGATCCGGATGCCGCAGGACGAGGTCACGCTGGACCTGCTGCGGGAGACCGGCCCGATGGCCGTCAGCAGCGCCAACCTGACCGGCTCGCCGGCCGCGACCACCGCCGCCGAGGCCCGCGACCAGCTCGGCGACTCGGTCGCGGTCTACCTGGACGGCGGCCCGTCGGCGGGCGGGCAGGCGTCCACCATCGTGGACCTGACCGGTGAGGCGCCCCGCCTGCTGCGCCAGGGGGCCATCTCCATGGGTCGGCTCCGGGAGATCGCCGGGGTCCGCGCCACGGGCGACACGGCCAGCTAGCCACGGGCCTGATGTCACCCGAGGGTGCTCTAGAGTGACATCAATGCCCGCCTCATCCGCCCAGACCTGGTGATCGGTGCGCGAGTACGTTCTCACTCTGCTGGTGACGGCCGCCGTCACCTACATCCTGACGCCGCTGGTCCGGCGCGGGGCGATCAAGGCCGGAGCGCAGCAGGCGGTCCGCGACCGCGATGTGCACGTGGTGCCGATCCCGCGGCTGGGCGGCCTGGCCATGTACGCCGGGCTGGCCGTCGGGCTGCTGGTGGCGGCCCAGATGTCCCCGCTGGACAGCGTGCTGTCGGGCAGCAACATGGCCATCGGCCTGCTGCTGGCGGGCGGCCTGGTCGTGGCGATGGGCATCATCGACGACCGCTGGGGCATGAACGCCATCAGCAAGCTGGCCGGGCAGGTGGCGGCCGGGGTCATCCTGGTGGCCAGCGGCTGCGAGCTGGGCTGGCTGCCGCTGCCGGGCGGCGGTACCTTCTCGCCTACCTCGAACCAGGCCCTGGTGCTGACCGTCCTGGTCGTGGTGGCCACCATCAACGCGGTCAACTTCATCGACGGGCTGGACGGCCTGGCGGCCGGGGTCGTGGCCATCGCCGCGATCAGCTTCTTCCTGTACTACTACTCCCTGACCCACACGCTGCGGCTGTCCGCCGAGGCCGCCCCCACCCTGGCCTCCGCCCTGCTGGCGGGCATGTGCCTGGGCTTCCTGCCGCATAACTTCTTCCCGGCCCGGATCTTCATGGGCGACACCGGGTCGATGCTGCTCGGCCTGCTGCTGGCCTACGTGCCGATCTCCAGCATCACCACGCTGGACCCGCGGACCCTCACCGGTGCGGTCAACCGGTTCCCCGAGGTGCTGCCGCTGCTGCTGCCCACCACGATCCTGGTCATCCCGTACGCCGACATGCTGATGGCGGTGGTACGCCGGACTCGCGCTGGCATGTCCCCGTTCGCCGCCGACCGCAAGCACCTGCACCACCGGCTGCTCGACATCGGGCACTCGCACCGGCTCAGCGTGCTGATCATGTACCTGTGGGCGGCCATGTTCTCCGGGCTGATTGTCTGGTTCTCCACCGTCCGGACGCCGCTGTTCGCCTTCGCGGTGATCACGCTGGCCGCCGTGCTGGCCCTGCTGCTGATGTCCATGCCGCGGCTGCGCTGGTGGCAGCGAGCCCGGCGGAAGGGCCTGGCTCCGGCCGCCGCCGCCCCGGCGGCCCGGCCCGGCGCCGCCGCCCCTGGGCCCGCAGGCCCGGCCGTCACGGCCAGCCTGGGCGCGACAGCCGCCGCGGCCGGCGCGCCGGTGCTGACCCGCGAGCCGGTCAGCCAGCTCGCCGCCGACGACTGGCTCGCCGCCGGGCGTGACCCCGCGGAGCAGTACCCGGGTGGCCGGGCGTCCGTCGGTGACGCAGGCCGTCCCGCCGCCGGGACTCCCGCCGCCGGGCGCTCCGGGCAGCGGCATGCGGCCCGCGGGACCGCCGCCGGCCGGCCTGCGGCAACGGAGACCGCGGCCAGCCGGACCAGCGCAAACGGGGCGGCCGGGGGAGCCGCGCGATCGGTCTGGGAGCCCGCCTGGCCGGCCGGGCAGGCAGGCGGAGCCGCTAACGGCCGCAGCGGCTCCCCGTGGGAGCCGGCCAGCCGGTCGGGCCAGGCGCCCGGCCCTGCCCCGGACCCCGGCGCCGGCGCTGCCGGCCCCGGCCGCCCGGCCGGCCGTCCGGCTGCTCCGGGAGGCGGCTGGGACAGCCCGGAACTGCCCGGTGACCAGGCGGCCGGCCGGCCGCCGGTCCCGCCTGCGCCGCCGATCCCGCCGATCCCGCCGATGCCGCCGGCCCGCCCGGCCCGGTCGGTGGTGGGGACCATCCCGCCCGCCGCCCCGCTGGGCGCGCCGCCGCCCGACCCGCTGCACCCCGACATTTCCGGGCCGGACACGCTGTCAGAGGATGCGATGTCCTCCAGCGGGCCGGCCGCGTCCTCCAGCGGGCCCGCCGCGGACCTCGCCGGCCCCCGCACTCCCGATCGCCCGGCAGCGGATCCGCTGGCCGCTGATCAGCCCGGCCCGGCCGGCCAGCGCGCGGATGGCGACGGCCGGACCGGTCACAGCGCCGGTCACAGCCGTGATGCCGAGCACCCGTGGCCGCGCCGCCGGCCGCCGCGGCGCCCCTGACCCGTCGCTGAGCTGCCGCCGCCCGCCCGCTCCGGCTACGGGCTGGCCAGCTGGAGCCACGGGCCCGCCGGCCGCGGGGAGCAGCCGGGGAGATGAGCCGAGTCGCTACTGTGAGTTAGTACGCGGGTGACGCGTCGTGACGGGTACCGGCGGGGTCTGTCACGTTAGGTGACCCGTTGAGCTGGGTGTCCGGGAGCTTGTGATATCTTTCACGAGCATCTACTCAATGACGAGTGAGAGGTCCGTGATACGTTTCGCTCATCTGGCGGGGCACCCGAGTGCTGTCGGCCGGATGATCCGGTGCCTTCTTGGTACCGTGATGAGTTCGTCAAGCCGGCGGGGGCCTGCAGTCCTCGTCGAGACCCCCGGAGCCTTGTAGATGCCGGCCATCTATGCACAGATCGTCCGTCGCTCGGCCCTTGTCACGGCCGCGGCGGCAGTGATCATGGCTGCGGTAGGCGGGGGAGTCGCGGGCGGTAAGGGCCTGCTCGGTGCCGTGCTCGGCGTGGCCCTGGTCGCGGTGTTCTTCGCGATCAGCGTGCTCGCGGTCGGCCGCGCGGCCCGGATCAGCCCGCAGGCCATGATGATCACGGCTCTGGCCACCTACATCGTGAAGATCCTGCTGCTGCTGGTCTTCGTCTCCCGGTTCAGCGACACCACGGTGTTCAGCCCGCGGCTGTTCGGCCTGACCGCACTCGTGTGCATCCTGGCCTGGAGCCTGTCCCAGGTGTTCTGGTCGATGAAGCTCAAGTTCCTCTACGTCGAACCGCACGGGCAAGGATGACCCGTGGGCCAGCACCTGATCCCGGACGGCAGACTGCGGCCCGCGGTGACTGCTGCCCGGTGCGGCGGCGGGACCGGTAGCTATGCGCTCCGGTCAGCGGACCCAGCCGGAGGAGCGCGACGTGCCCGCGGCAGTGCCTCCCGAACCCGGCTCCGGGCCGGGCAGCGGGCGCACGTCCGAGAATCAGGGCTACGCGGTCTTCGGGTACCTGGTGTCCGGCATGGTGGTCTACAGCCTGCTCGGCTGGCTGGTCTCCTGGCTCACGCACTGGACGCCCGCGATCCCGATCGGCGCCCTCGCGGGGCTGGTCCTGGCGATCGTGGGTGTCTTCTACAAGTACGGCAGGCCCTGACAGGTAATCCGCGTGTAAAGCCCGCAGGCCGGGAAGCTAGCATTCCCGTGCTGGGGCGTCTTGCGGCACCGGGGGCGGCAGACGTAGTCACGGGCGCCGCGCTGCGCGCTGAGCGCCGTTCCGAAGCTGGAGGATCAGATCTTGGCACTTGACACGGTGGCACTCACTGCTGCCAGGTGCACCGAGGAGAACAGCCACGCCTTCTCCTCCATGCACTGCGGCTACCCGGCGCCGGGCTACCCGGACAGTTTCATCTTCACCCCGTTCTTCCGGATCGGCAGCTTCTACTTCACCAAGCCGATGCTGCTGGCCCTGATCTGCATGGCCGGCGTGATCGCCTTCTTCTGGGCCGGCTTCGCCCGGCCGAAGCTGGTGCCGCGCGGTACGCAGAACGTAGCCGAGCTGGGCATCACCTTCGTCCGGGACCAGATCCTGCGGCCGATGATGGGCCGGCGCGGCGACGGCTACCTGCCGTTCCTGGTCGCGCTGTTCTTCTTCGTCTGGGCCATGAACCTGATGGAGATCATCCCGGTCGCGCAGTTCCCGCCGATGTCGTTCATCGCTTTCCCGGTCGCCCTGATGCTGATGGTCTACGTGACCTACACCTACCTCGGGATCAAGCACCAGGGGCTGGGCGGCTACTTCAAGAACATGATCCCCACGGGCGTGCCGATCTTCATTCTGCTCATCCTGGCGCCCGTCGAGATCCTGCAGTACATCCTGGTACGCCCGTTCACCCTGGCGGTCCGGCTGTTCGCGAACATGTTCGCCGGCCACATCCTGCTGCTGGTGTTCACGCTGGCGACCTGGTACATGTTCAGCGCCTCGATCGGGCTGCTGTTCAGCGCCACCTCGTTCATCCTCACCGTGGTGCTGACCTTGTTCGAGATGCTGATCCAGGCGCTGCAGGCTTACATCTTCACCATCCTGACCGCCCAGTACATCGGCGGGTCGCTGGAAGCGGGCCACTGACGTGGCCCTGGATGGGAGCGCGCGCCCGCCGGGCGCGTGAAGCACTCACCCGCAACTGCCGGCGCAGCCCGCTGGCACGAACGTAAAGGAAATGCATAGATGCTGCACCTTCTCGCGGCGACCGGCTCGTCCCAGAGCCTCATCATCAACTTCGGCGCGCTGGCCTACGGCCTGGCGGCCATCGGCCCCGGCATCGGCATCGGCCTGATCTTCGGTCACGGCGTAGAGGCCATGGCGCGGCAGCCTGAGGCCCGCGGCCTGATCCAGTCCAACATGTACATCGGCTTCGCGCTGACCGAGGCGCTGGCCCTGATCGGCATCGTCGTCCCGTACATCTTTCACGCCACCGGCAGTTCCTGATTGCCTGCGGACGAGGGAGATGTAATGCGCGATAGGAAGGACAGCCGACGATGATGCACATCCTGGCTCAGGAACAGCCCGTCGTCCCGGGCTCCAGCCCGCTGGTCCCGGCCTGGCCGGAACTGATCATCGGCTTCATTGCGTTCCTGATCGTCTTCGGCATGCTCTACAAGGTCCTGATGCCGCGGATCCAGAAGACGCTGGCGGAGCGGACGGACGCGATCGAGGGCGGGCTGCAGCGGGCCGAGGAGGCCCAGGCTGAGGCCGGGCGCACGCTGGATCAGTACAAGGCGCAGCTGGCCGAGGCCCGGCACGAGGCCGCGCGGCTGCGCGAGGATGCCCAGGAGCAGGGCGCCCAGATCATCGCCGAGATGCGCGAGCAGGCGCAGGCCGAGGCGCGCCGGATCACCGAGGCAGCGCAGGCGCAGCTGGCTGCCGACCGGCTGCAGGCCCTGTCCGCGCTGCGCGCGGAGGTCGGCACCCTGGCGGTCGAGCTGGCCAGCCGGGTCGTTGGCGAGTCGCTGGCCGATGACGCCCGGCAGAGCCGGCTGGTGGACGATTTCCTGGCCGGACTGGAAGCCCAGTCAGGCCCGGCCGGAGCCCGGGCCTCGTCATGAGGGGCGCGAGCAGGGCATCACTGGCCGATGCCACCGAGCGGCTGACCGCGCTGACGGCCGGCGCGCCGTCCGCGCGCCAGCTGGGCGACGAGCTGTTCGCCGTGGTGACCCTGCTGGATAACGAGCTGGCGCTGCGCCGGGCGCTGGCCGACGCGGCCAGCGCGCGCGATGCGCGGGCCGGGCTGGCCGCGGCCGTGTTCGGGCCGCGGGTCAGCGACCGGACCGCTGAGCTGATCGAGTCCGTGGTCACCTCGCCGTGGTCCAGCCCGGCTGACCTGGTGGACGCGCTGGAGCAGCTGGCTGTCCTGGCCACCGTCACCATCGCGGACCGCGACCAGCACCTGGACGACCTGGAGGACGACCTGTTCCGGTTTGCCCGGATCGTCGGCAGCCAGTCCGAGCTGCGCGCGGCGCTGAGCAACCCGTTCGCCCCGGCCGAGGCCAAGGAGCAGCTCGTCACCACCCTGCTGGCGGGCCGCGCCACGCCGGAGGCCGTGCAGCTGGTCATCCAGGCCAGCCTGCACCCGCGAGGACATAGCCTCGACAGAAACCTGGAAGAGTACGCGCGGCTCGCGGCTCAGTTCCGCGAGCGGCTGGTCGCCGAGGTGCGCGTCGCTACCGAGCTGAGCGCCGCGCAGCGGGCCCGGCTGGCAGCGGTGCTGGCCACGACCTACGGCCACGAGGTGCATCTCAACATGGTGCTGGACCCCCAGGTGATCGGCGGGATGATCATCCGGATCAGGGGCGAGCAGATCGACGCCAGCGTCGCCACTCGCCTGGCCGAGCTCCGGCGCCGGCTGGCCGCCTGAGCCAGATAGCGGACAACCACAGACGTGACCGAGCAGGACCAGACGAGAAGGACACGAGGAAGATGGCGGAGCTGACAATCCGGCCGGAAGAGATCCGGGACGCCCTCGCGCGTTTCGTCGAGGCCTACGAGCCGGGAACCGCCTCCGCTGAGGAGGTCGGCACCGTCGTCGAGTGCGGCGACGGAATTGCCCGGGTGGCAGGCCTGCCTTCGGCCATGGCCAGTGAGCTGCTGGAGTTCGAGGACGGGACCCGCGGCCTGGCGCTGAACCTGGACGTCGCCGAGATCGGCGTCGTCGTGCTCGGCGACTTCAGCAAGATCCAGGAGGGCCAGCAGGTCCGGCGGACCGGCGAGGTGCTGTCGGTGCCGGTCGGCGACGGCTTCCTGGGCCGCGTGGTGAACCCGCTCGGCCTGCCGCTGGACGGCCTCGGCGAGATCACCGGCACCCAGCTGCGCCAGCTGGAGCTGCGGGCGCCGTCGGTGGTCAACCGGGCCAAGGTGAGCGAGCCGCTGCAGACCGGCATCAAGGCCATCGACGCGATGGTGCCGATCGGCCGCGGCCAGCGCGAGCTGATCATCGGCGACCGGCAGACGGGCAAGACCGCGATCGCCGTCGACACGATCATCAACCAGAAGGAGAACTGGGACTCCGGCGACCCCAAGCGCCAGGTCCGCTGCGTCTACGTGGCGATCGGCCAGAAGGGGTCCACCGTGGCCCAGGTCCGGCAGTCCCTGGAGGACGCCGGCGCGCTGGAGTACACCACGATCGTGATGGCCCAGGCCTCGGACCCGGCGGGCTACAAGTACATCGCGCCCTACACCGGCTCGGCCATCGGCCAGCACTGGATGTATGACGGCAAGCACGTGCTGATCGTCTTCGACGACCTGACCAAGCAGGCCGAGGCCTACCGGGCCATCTCGCTGCTGCTGCGCCGCCCGCCGGGCCGCGAGGCCTACCCCGGCGACGTGTTCTACCTGCACTCCCGCCTGCTGGAGCGCTGCGCGAAGCTGTCGGAGGAACTGGGCGGCGGATCGCTGACCGGGCTGCCGATCGTGGAGACCAAGGCCAACGACATCTCGGCCTACATCCCCACGAACGTCATCTCCATCACCGACGGGCAGATCTTCCTGGAGACCGACCTGTTCAACTCCGGTGTCCGCCCGGCCATCAACGTCGGCCAGTCGGTGTCGCGAGTCGGCGGTGACGCCCAGGTCAAGGCCATGAAGGACGTCGCCGGCGGCCTGAAGCTGTCGCTGTCGCAGTTCCGCGACCTGGAGGCGTTCGCCTCGTTCGCCTCCGACCTGGACGCTGCCTCCCGGGCGCAGCTGGACCGCGGCGGGCGGCTGGTGGAGCTGCTCAAGCAGGGCCAGTACAGCCCGATGCCGGTCGAGCGGCAGGTGGTCTCGGTCTTCGCCGGCACCAACGGCTACCTCGACGACGTGCCACTGGCGGATGTCAGCCGGTTCGAGTCCCAGCTGCTCGACTCGATCGGCCGCTCCCACGACGGAATCTACGACGCCATCCGGGAGACCGGCCGGCTGAATGACGACACCAAGACGGCGCTCAAGGACGCGATCGACGAGTTCCGCCGCAGCTTCGAGACCGGCTCCGGCGACATGCTGGTCGGCGACGAGCCGGCTGAGGCGCTGGACGAGTCCGACGTCCAGCAGGAAACACTGAAGAAGCGCGTCCCGAAGCCGCAGCCGAACATCCCGGCGAAGAAGTAAGGCGGGCAGCCGATGGGAGCCCAGCTTCGAGCGGTCCGGCGGCGGATCAAGAGTGTCCAGTCCACCGCCAAGATCACCCGCGCCCAGGAGCTGATCGCGGCCTCGCGGATCATCAAGGCCCAGCAGCGGGCCCGGGACGCCGCGCCGTACGCCCGGGAGCTGACCGCGGCCGTCGAGGCCGTGGTCAGCCGCTCCGGGCAGATCAAGCACCCGCTGACCACCCCGCCGAAGGACCCCAAGCGGGCCGCGGTCCTGGTCCTCACCAGCGACCGCGGATTCTGCGGCGGCTTCAACTCCAACGTGCTGCGCGAGGCCCAGAGCCTGCGGGCCTACCTGGACGAGCAGGGCATCGAGACGGTGCCGTACGCGTCGGGTCGCAAGGGCATCAGCTGGTACCGGTTCCGCGGCCGGGACGTAGCCGGGGAGTGGGCCGGGTTCTCGGACACGCCGCGCAACGCCGACGCGGAGGAGATCACCACCGCGCTGCTCGAGGCCTTCGAGAAGCCGGCCGATGAGGGCGGCGTGGACGAGATCCACGTCGTCTACAACGAGTTCGTCTCCATGCTGACCCAGCAGCCGGTCAGCCGTCGGATCCTGCCGCTGGAGATCGAGGAGACCACGGAGGAAACGCCGGACGGGCCGCTGCCGGTCTATGATTTCGAGCCATCGCCGGAAGCCGTCCTGAACGCGCTCCTGCCCTGGTACATCGAGAGCCGGCTGTTTCACGCACTGCTGGACTCGGCGGCCGCGGAGATCGCGGCCCGGCGCCGGGCGATGAAGTCGGCGACCGACAACGCCCACGACCTGATCGAGGCGCTGACCCGGGAAGCCAACAAGGCCCGGCAGGCAGAGATCACCCAGGAAATCAGCGAGATCGTCGGCGGCGCCAACGCGCTGGCCGAGTCGATTGGGAGTAAGTGAGCGACATGACCGCAACCGTAGACAGCCCGCAGGCCGCCGGCGGGACCGCACCGGGCGGAGACGGCCGGGTCGTCCGGATCAACGGCCCCGTCGTGGACATCGAGTTCTCCGCTGAGGAGATGCCGGCCATCTACAACGCGCTGACCGTGGACTTCAGCCTGGGCGAGGCGACCTCCAGGCTCACGCTGGAGGTCGAGCAGCACCTGGGCGACGACACCGTCCGGGCCATCGCGATGGCGCCCACCGACGGCCTGACCCGCGGGGCAGTCGTCACCGACACCGGCGGCCCGATCTCGGTCCCGGTGGGCGATGTCACCAAGGGGCACGTGTTCAACGTGCTCGGCGAGCCGCTGGACGTGCCGGCCGCCTCGCTGGAGGTCACCGAGCGGTGGGGGATCCACCGCGAGCCGCCGCCGTTCGACCAGCTGGAGCCGCGCACCGAGATCCTGGAGACCGGGATCAAGGTCATCGACCTGCTGACCCCCTACGTCAAGGGCGGCAAGATCGGCCTGTTCGGCGGCGCCGGCGTGGGCAAGACGGTGCTCATCCAGGAGATGATCACCCGGGTCGCGAAGAACTTCGGCGGCGTGTCCTGCTTCGCCGGGGTGGGCGAGCGGACCCGCGAGGGCAACGACCTGATCACCGAGATGACCGAGTCCGGCGTCATCGCCGACACCGCGCTGGTGTTCGGCCAGATGGACGAGCCGCCGGGCACCCGGCTGCGGGTGGCGCTGTCGGCGCTGACGATGGCCGAGTACTTCCGCGACGTGCAGCGCCAGGACGTGCTGCTGTTCATCGACAACATCTTCCGGTTCACCCAGGCCGGGTCGGAGGTATCCACCCTGCTGGGCCGGATGCCGTCGGCGGTGGGCTACCAGCCCACGCTGGCCGACGAGATGGGCCAGCTGCAGGAGCGGATCACCTCGACCCGCGGCCACTCGATCACCTCGATGCAGGCGATCTACGTGCCCGCCGACGACATCACCGACCCCGCGCCGGCGACGACCTTCGCGCACCTGGACGCCACCACGGTGCTGTCGCGGGAGATCACCCAGAAGGGCATCTTCCCGGCGGTCGACCCGCTGGGCTCGACGTCCCGGATCCTGGACCCCGGCTACGTCGGGCAGGAGCATTACGACGTGGCCCGCGAGGTGCAGCGGATCCTGCAGCGCTACACCGAGCTGCAGGACATCATCGCCATCCTGGGCATCGACGAGCTGTCGGAAGAGGACAAGGTCACGGTGCAGCGGGCCCGCCGGATCGAGCGGTTCCTGTCGCACCCGATGTTCGTGGCCAAGCAGTTCACCGGCCAGGACGGCGAGTTCGTGCCGCTGGACGAGACGGTCTCCTCCTTCAAGGCGATCACCGAGGGCAAGTACGACCACATCCCCGAGCAGGCATTCTTCATGTGCGGCGGTATCGAGGACGTGGAGAAGAAGGCCAAGGCGCTGGAGAAGTCATGACCTTGCAGGTTGGGCTGGTCGTGCCCGAGGGCGAGGTGTGGTCCGGGCCCGCCCAGATGGTAATCGCCAAGACGCTGGACGGCGACATCGGGGTCTACACCGGGCACGCGCCGGTCATCGGGATCCTGGTCGAGGGCAGCGTGGTCCGGATCCGCCCGGAGGACGGGCAGGAGATCGTCGCGGCCGTCGGCGGCGGCTTCTTCTCCATCGGCAACGACCGGGTGTCGGTGCTGGCCCGCCAGGCGGTGCTCGGCCCCGACGTGGACACCGCCGCCGCCCAGGCGGCGCTGGATGACGCGCAGGAGCAGGCCGGGCCGGGCGAGGACTCGGCCGACGTCCGCTACTACCAGGCCCAGCTGCGGGCTGCCGGCTCCGGATCCTGACGAGGGCACGGGCGGGGCGCCGGGGTGAGTGAGGCACTGGCGCTCGTTGCGGGCTGGGTTCTGCTGCTGATCCTGGCCGTCGCCGTCATCGCGGCGCTCGGCCTGGCCTCGCGCCGGATCCTGCTCGGCCGCTCCGGCGGCACCGTGGAATGCGGGCTGCGGGCCAGCCAGGCGGCTGCCTGGCGGCTGGGCATAGCCACCTATCAGCTCGACCAGCTGCAGTGGTTCAGCGCGTTCGGCGTCCGGCTGCGGCCCAACGAGGTCTTCGACCGGGGCACGCTGAGCGTGCTGGCCCGCCGCCCGGCGGCCCAGGCCGAGGCGCTGAGCATCGGGGCCGGCACCATGGTGATCGAGTGCCGGACCAGCCGCGAGCCGGGCCTGGCGTCCCGCGGGGCGGCGCCCTGCGCCGCGCCGCGGACGGTCGAGCTGGCCATGAGCCCCGAGGCCCTGACCGGGTTCCTGGCCTGGCTGGAGGCGGCTCCGCCGGGACGGGTCGGCCGGCTCAGCTAGCCCGGTCCAGCTCGCCGTCCCGGTCGCATCGGCCCGGCTGGCCCGCTCAGCGGTCGCTGCCCGGCTTCCACAGCAGGTCGCCGCCGGGCTCATTGGCGCAGCGGGCCAGGATGAACAGCAGGTCAGAAAGCCGGTTGAGGTACTGCGCGGGCAGCGCGCTCATGGTGTCGCCATGCTGCTCCAGGGCGGCCCAGGTCGACCGCTCCGCCCGCCGGACCACCGTGCGGGCGGTGTGCAGCAGGGCGGCCCCGGGGGTGCCGCCGGGCAGCACGAAGCTGCGCAGCGTGGGCAGCCCGGCGTTGTAGCTGTCGCAGGCCTGCTCCAGGTCGCTGATGTAGGACTCCGCGACCCGCAGCGGGGGATAGGCGGGATCGGGAGCGACCGGGTTGCACAGGTCGGCGCCGACGTCGAACATCTCGTTCTGAATCCGGATCAGCAGCTCGCGGATGCCGCCCGGCAGGCCGCCCATGGTGACCGCGACGCCGATGGCACAGTTCGCCTCGTCCACGTCGGCGTAGGCGGCCAGCCGGGTATCGGTCTTGGCCGCCCGGCTCATGTCCCCCAGCGCAGTGGTCCCGTCATCGCCGGTCCGGGTGTAGATGCGGGACAGCACGACGGGCTGGCCGGCGTTGTCGGGGGAAACACGGCCGGGGGCAGCACGGTCGTCGCCGCGATCGGAGGGCATGGCTCCACCGTAGCGGCTGGCGCCTCAGGTGTTTCTGAGGCCTCAGGGGTGCGTGCGGGCACTCCGGGCCGGAGACCAGGTTTCATGACCCAAATTGGGGTACACCGAGGGCCATAACACGCCTCAGGAGCCGCATCGGGCACAAGTTTCAAGGTGTCAGTCGCGGAGCGTAAGCGGCAAGATTCAGGGCATGAAGAAGTTCCAAGGCGCTGACCTGGGGTATTCACATCTAGACAACGATGTGACATCGTATAGATACAAAGAGTGATCAGAAGGCTTCACGTAAGGTCGCAGTGCTACAACAGCTTTAACAGGGAACTCTGCTAGACCGAAATTCAACCGGTCCGCAGAGGGGCCGCCTCAGGCGGCCGATGGCCTCCTCCCTGCGCCGGCGGTTCTCGGGGGCCCGCCGGCACGGAGGCGGTCAGAGGGTGGGGGGAGCGCGCTCCCGGCTGATCCAGCCGGGGGCGCGCTCATTTTTGCGCGGGGGGGGTGCTCCCGGGCCGGCCGGCACAGGAGCCGGTGATACCGGTTCGGCTACGCCAGCGCCAAAGATCAGCGGCCGCCGATGGCACCGGCTAGTACTGTAATGCCCGGCCCCGGGCACCTTCAGGAGGTTGGCCGTGTATGACTACGTCATCGTGGGAGCCGGCAGTGCCGGCTGCGTGCTGGCCTCACGGCTGACCGAGAACCCCGACATCCAGGTGCTTGTCCTGGAAGCCGGGCCGCCGGACACCGCCGACGAGATCCACATCCCGGCGGCCATCAGCACGCTGTTCAAGACCACCTACGACTGGGATTACTCCACCGTCCCGCAGTCACGGGCGGCTGACCGGGCCATCTACTGGCCGCGCGGCCGGGTTCTGGGCGGATCCTCCTCGATCAACGCGATGATCTACATCCGGGGCAGCCGCTACGACTTTGACACCTGGCGGGACGACTACGGCTGCGAGGGCTGGGGCTACACCGACCTGCTGCCGTACTTCCTGCGGGCGGAGAACAACTCCCGCGGCGACTCGGCCTACCACGGGGCCTCCGGGCCGCTGAGCGTCCAGGACCTGCGCTACAAGTCGAGCCCGACCGGCGCCTGGCTGGCCGCCGCCAGGGCCGCCGGGATGGCGGCGAACGATGACTTCAACGGCCCGAGCCAGGAGGGCGTCGGCTACTACCAGGTAACTCAGCGCGGCGGCCGGCGCTGGTCGGCTGCTGACGCTTACCTGCACCCGGCCGCCGACCGGCCCAACCTGACGATCATGACCGACGTGCTGGCCACCGGCATCGAGATCGAGGGCGGCCGGGCGGTCGGGGTGCGCTACCTCCGGCGCGGGGTGGAGGAGTACGCCCCGGCCGAGGCCGAGGTCATCGTGGCCGGCGGGGCGATCGGCAGCCCGCAGCTGCTGATGCTGTCCGGCGTCGGCCCGGCGGATCACCTGCGCGAGCTGGACATCCCGGTGATGGCCGACAATCCGGGCGTCGGCTCGAACCTGTCGGACCACCCGGTCGTCACCGCGATGTGGAGCACGCCGAAGTCGCGCGGGCTGTGGGAGAAGGCCGGGCCGAAGAACCTGACCCGCTGGCAGCTCACCCACTCCGGCCCGATGTCCACCAATGTCGCCGAGGCGGGCGGTTTCGCCCGCACCGACCCGGCCCTCCCGGCGCCCGACATCCAGTGGCACGTGCTGCCGGTGCCGTACCAGAATTTCGGCCTCACCGACCCGTCGTTCCGCGCGCTGTCGGTGCTGATCACCCTGGTGTCAGTGGGCAGCCGGGGCAAGATCAGGCTGCACAGCAACGACCCCCGGCACAAGCCGGCCATCGACCCGGCCTACCTGTCCGACATGGCCGACTTCGACCCGCTGCTGCGCGCGATCGGGCTGGCCCGGCAGATCGCCGCCCAGCGGCCGATGAGCAAGATCTGCGCCGCTGAGCTGGCCCCCGGCGTCGACCTGACCAGCCAGACCGAGCTGATGGACTGGATCCGCTCCAGCATCACCACGATTTACCACCCGGTGGGAACGTGCGCGATGGGCGGCGACTCCAAGCTGGCCGCCAGCAAGCTGGCCAGCGTCGTGGACACCGAGCTGAGGGTCCGCGGGGTAGAGCGGCTGCGGGTGGTGGACGCGTCGGTGATGCCGACGGTGCCGCGCGGCAACACCAACGCCCCGACGATCGCGATCGCCGAGCGGGCCGCCGACCTGATCTCGGGCCGGGCGCCGCTGGCCCCGGTCGACCCGGCCGACCTGGCCCTGGCTGCCGCGCCCGGCTGACCCCGAGCCGCGCCCCGCGGGGCGGCCGCCGCTACCGGTAGCGGCGGCCGTGCAGCATCGTGGTCAGGGTCAGGATCTTCTTCATGTCCTGGTCGGTCCGGCTGAATGACGTCAGGTTCACCATCGGCTTCATGCGCTGCCGGGCGATGGCCTTGGGCCGGGCGAACTCACGCAGCCCGTCCGCGCCGTGGATCCGGCCGAATCCCGAGTCGCCGGACCCGCCGAACGGCAGCGCGGGGATGCTGGCGAAGGAGATCACCCCGTTGATTGCGGTCATCCCGCTGCGCAGCGCCCGGGCCGCGTCCATCGCCGCCTTCTTGTTCTTGGCGAAGACGCTCGCCCCCAGCCCGTAAGGGCTGGCGTTGGCCCGGGCGACGCCCTCGGCCAGGTCGGCGACCCTGGCCACGGTGACGGTCGGCCCGAAGGTCTCCTCGGTGACCGCCCTGGAGTCCTCCGGCACGTCGGCCAGGATGACCGGGCCCACGTAGGGCCGGCGGATGCTGGCGATCCCGCCGACCACCGGGCGCGCCCCGCGGGCCAGGGCGTCGGCGATGTGCTTCTCGATCACGTCAGCCTGGCCGGGCAGGGTCATCGGGCCGTAGTCGGCTTCCCGGTCGTCGCCGGGGCGGACCTGGCTGACCCGGTCGGCCAGCTTCTCCAGGAACGTGTGGTAGACGTCCTCGGCCACGTAGACCCGCTCGATGCCGACGCAGGTCTGCCCGGCGTTCGACATCGCGCCCCAGGCGCACGCGTCCGCCGCGGCGTCCAGGTCGGCGTCGGCCCCCACCAGCAGCGCGTCCTTGCCGCCGCACTCGGCGACCAGCGGTGTCAGGTTGTCGGCGCAGGCGGCCATCACCTTGCGGGCGGTGGCGGCCGAGCCGGTGAAAGCGATCTTGTCCACCCCGCTGCGGGCCAGGTGCTCGCCGGTCGCGCCGAAGCCGGTGATCAGCTGCAGCACCGGCTGCTCGGGCACCACCTCGGCGAACGAGCTGACTAGCCAGCCGCCGACGGCCGGAGTCAGCTCGCTGGGCTTGAACACCACGGCGTTGCCCGCGGCCAGCGCGTAGACGAGAGAGCCGGCCGGGGTGAACACCGGGTAGTTCCACGGCCCGATCACGCCGACGACACCGACGGGCTGGTACTCCAGCGTCGCGGCCTGATGAATGGCCACCAGGCCCGGCCGGACCCGGTGCGGGCCCAGGACGCGGCGCGCGTTGCGGGCCGCCCAGTCGATGTGCACGATCGCCAGCAGGATCTCCAGCTGGGCATCCGCCAGGGGCTTGCCGGTCTCGTTGTGGACCAGCTCGGCGAGGCGGCCCATATACCGGGTGATATGGGACTTCCAGGCGAGCAGCCGCTGCCGCCGCTCCTTCCAGTCCAGCCCGGCCCACCAGGCCCCGGCCTCGCGGGCTCGCGCGACGGCGTCGGCGACGTCCTGCTCGCTGCAGACCGGGAAGGTGGCGATGACCTCCGAGGTCGCCGGATTCTGCGTGTCGAAGGTCTGCGCGCCCCGCGCCGTGCCCGCCGGCCGTGCTGTCATCACCATCGGGTCCACCACCATTTCCGTGCGGTAGCTGCCTGGGCCGGGACGGCCGCCATCACAGGCTCCTGCGTGCCAGTAAACCACTGGCTGCGGGCCGGAATATACCGTTGGGTAGGCAGCAGCCCGGCTGGCGCGCGGGCTGCCGCTGACCGGAATCCGCCGGGGTCCTGACCCAGCCGAAACGGGGACTACATGACCGGAACGGCACAGGCGACCGCAGACCACGGTTTCCTGCGCGAGGCTGTCGAGCTGTCGCGGCGCTGCCCGCCGTCGGACTCGGCGTTCTCCGTCGGCGCGATCCTGGTCGGGCCGGACGGAGCGGTCATCGCCACCGGCTACTCACGTGAGCTGAACCCCCGCGACCATGCCGAGGAAGTGGCCCTGGCCAAGGCCGGGGCGCTGCCGGGCAGCGACCGGCCCGGCCCCGGCGAGCAGGCCGGAGCCGGGGCGACCGGGCCGGCCGGGACCGGGGTGACAGCCGGGGCCGCGGACGGCGGGGGAGTGCTGGGCGGGGCGACGATGTACACCTCGCTGGAGCCCTGCCGGCGGCGGCTGTCCCGCACAAGGTCCTGCGCGGAGCTCATCGTGGCGGCCGGGATCGGTCGGGTCGTGCTGGCCTGGCGGGAGCCGCCGTTGTTCGTGCCCGGTGGCGGGGCTGACTGGCTCCGGGAGCAGGGCGTCACGGTGCAGGAGATGCCCGCCCTGGCCGGCGCGGCCCGCGCCGTGAACGCTCACCTGCTGCCGCGCTGACATGCTGAGCCCGCCCGGCGGGCCCGCGGAGCCCGGGTCATCCGGATGCCGGTGCCGCCGGAACGCCGTTACGGGCCGGAATGATCCGTCCTGCTGACCGCGACCCGCCCGGCCTCGCCGCCGGCGCCATCGCTGCTGTCGCTGCTTCCGCTTCCGCCTCCGCTGCTTCCGCTGCCGCTGCTTCCGCTGCCGCTGCCGCCGCTGTCACTGCCGCCGCTGTCACTGCCGCCGGTGTCGCTGCTGCCGGTGTCGCTGCTGCCGGGGTCGCGGGCGGATCCGGAGCCGGCGGCGGGTGGGCCGGCCGGGGAGTCAGCGGAGCCGGGCGAGCCGGCCGGGGAGTCAGCGGAGCCGGGGGAGCCGGGGGCCGCAGTCTCGGCCGCCTGGTCCTCGCGACCGAAGCCGAACCATCGCCACGGGCGGAACCGGCGCATCAGCTCGATGATGCCGCTGGCGGCCAGGGCGATGCCGAAGGCCAGCAGCAGCCCGGCCCAGGGCCGGTCCTCGAACGCCTGGCCGCCCAGCCGGCCGATGAAGAAGGCGTAGCAGGCCCAGATCACCCCGGCGACGGCGGTGGCGGCGATGAAGGTCCGCCGGTTGTACTCGATGAGCCCGCAGGTCAGCGTCACGGCAGTGCGGCCACCGGGGATGAACCGGCAGACGATGATGATCCGGGCCCCGTAGCGGTTCAGCGCCTGCTCGGCCCAGGCGCGCCGCCTGGCGCCCTTCTCGCCGGCGAAGATGCGGCGGCTGATGAAGGGTCCCAGCTTGCGGCCCACCAGGTAGGTGATGTTGTCCCCCAGGAACGCCCCGGCGGCGGCCAGCGCGACCAGGATCGCGATCCGGGGGTCCGCGCTGCCCGCGGTGGCCACGCCGAGAGCGATGATCGCCGTCTCGCTCGGCAGGATCGGGATCAGGGCGTCGAAAGCGGGCAGCAGCAGCGCGATCAGGTAGGAGACAGGCGAGGAGATCGCCAGGTGCGTCAGGCTGATCATCAGCGCACCAGCGGCGGCAGGCCGGCCCGGCCGGCGATGTGGTCAGGGTCAGGGGTGGTCAGCACGGTCCTCCGCGGTGGTCCTCGGGCATCCGGGTTCCAGCAGATCACATTGCTGTCGGGGGCCGGATACGCGGCGTGACTCCCCGCGGTTTTCCTGCGCGTGCGCCCCGTCGGCCGGTCCGGCGGGTCCGGCGAGCCAGCTCCAGGCCGGGCTGCCGCTGGCCTCGGCGGACCGGGGCCGGGGCGGGGCGGCCAGCGGCGGGTGACCCGCCCCGGCCACGACCGGGACCCGGCCGTTTCCGTGACCTGTCCCGCTGGCCGGGGCCGCCTGCGCCGGGACGCCGGCGGTCAGCCGGGCGCTGGCCAGCCGGGCCGGGCCGGGCGGCACGGCGGCTGACGGCACGGAACCCCGCCGGGTGCCGGCGGGCAGGCCCGAGCCGGACTGCACCGCGGCCAGGGACGGGCCGAGCATCATGATCCCGGCCGCCGCCACCAGGCCGGCCACCGCCTGGACGGCCAGGCCGGCGGCCGAGGACGCAAGCCGCTCGTCGAACAGGATGGCCCCGATGACCACCCCGGAGACCGGCTCCACGGTGTCGATGATCGGCAGGCTGGTGGCCAGGGCGCTGGACTGGAACGCGCCCGTGGACAGCAGCAGCCCGGTAATGCCCAGGGTGATCAGCACCCATGGCTGCCAGTGGGCTAGCAGCGTGGACATCCCCTCGGCCCGCAGCGACCGGGTGAAGCTCGCGGTGACCGCGGCGGTCAGCCCGAAGACCACGCCGGCCGCGGCGGCCAGCAGGCCGGCCCGGGCCCGGCCGCTGACCGAGCGGCCCGCCACGACGGCCAGGACGGTGATGATCAGCACGGCGGCGAAGGCCACGATCCAGTCGGCTGCGGGCACGTCGGGACGCTCGCCGGACGGGGGCGCGACGGCCAGGAACACCGCCACCCCGGCCGCGACCAGCAGGCAGCCAGCCCAGTCCCGGGGCCGCAGCGGCCGCCGGGACCACCGGGCGGCCAGCGGCAGCGCAAATAGCAGGTCAGCCGCGATGATGGGCGCGACCAGGGTGATCGGGCCGTAGGCCAGGGCCAGGGCCTGCAGGCAGTAGGCGGCCACGGCCAGCCCCATCCCGGCCAGCCACAGCGGCCGCCGGGCCACGTAGGCCAGCGACCGCAGCGACGGGGTCCGGGACGGCGGGGCCTGGGCGGCCTGCTGATGCTGCAGGGCGGCGGCTACGCCGAATGCGCATGCTGCTGCGAGGGCGGCGAATCCCGCGATTGCTAGCCCGCCCTGCTGGCTGCTCACCCCCCCGGCCCCAGTCATCTGTATCAAGTAGATCACCCGGCGGTGACCGGGCAGTGGCACCCCCGTGGTGACCGTGTGAAGACCGCAGGTCGGTGCGTCATGGCATGTCTGCTGATAAAACCGTGCCAACCGGGCGGTCGACGGGCGGTCGCCCGGCGGGCGATGATGGACCCCAGGCGGGCCCGCCTCTACACCAGCCCAGCGAGCCGGAGGGATGCCCGGCGCCGCCTGGACTGAGGAGCCTGCCACGAGGGAAGGCGGCGCCTCCCAGGGCATCCCGCAGGCTCGCCGGAAAAACAGGAGGAATGATGACAGCAAGCAGGCTTCCCGTCCTCCGTCACGATGATCTTGACCCGGACGGGCTGCGGGTCTGGGATGGCGTGACCGGCAGCCGCGGGGCCGCGATGATCAGCGCGGAGGGCGGGCTGATCGGGCCGTTCAACGCGTTCCTGCACGCGCCGGTCGTCGGCCGGCGGCTCAGCGCGCTGGGCCAGGCCGTGCGGTTCGAGACGTCGCTGGACCGGCGGGTCAGCGAGCTGGTCATCCTCACGGTGGGCGCGCGCTGGAAGGCCGAGTTCGAGTGGTGGGCGCACGTCCCGGCGGCTCGCGAGCACGGCGTGCCGCAGGCCGTCATCGACGCCATCGGCCGCGGTGCCGAGCCGCCCCTGCAGGCCGCCGACGAGCGGGCCGCCTACGCGGTAGCCCGTCAGCTGCTCAGCGCCGGCCAGCTCAGCCAGGACACCTACGACGCGGCCCGGCTGGCCTTCGGCGACGCCGGGATGGTGGAGCTGATCTCGCTGTGCGGGTACTACACGCTGATTTCCTACCTGCTGAACGGCTGCGCGGTGCCGCTGCCGCCGGGGGCGGAGCCGGCCTGGACCGGGCCGGCCGGCGGCGGGACTCCGTCAGCACCGCAGGACGACACATGACATCGCTGGGCAGGCGCGCGGTCTTAGCGGCCATCCTGGCCGCCGGGCTGCTGGCGGCCGGGCTCACCGCGGGCCTGGCGGGCCTGGCCGCGGGCGCCGGGACTCCCGGTACCCCGGTCCGGACGGCGGCGCCGGCGGCGCGGGCGCAGCGAGTGCCGGCCCGGCCCGCCCGGCGGGTGGTGTACCCGGCCTCGTTCGCGGGCTCGGCCATGACCGGCGGCCGTCAGGGCCTGCAGGTCTTCGCCGCCCGCAGCGGACGGCTGCTGCGGCCGGTGACCACCGTCAAGAGCGCGTCCGGCCCGGAGGTCGCCGGCCACCCGCGGCAGCTCTACTACCTGACCGACGGGACCGGCCCGAACTGCTCGACCATCATGCGCTTCCGGTACGGCGGCGGGCAGCCCCGGGTGCTGCGGCGGTTCGTGAACATCTCCGTGGCCGCCTTCACGGTCAGCCGGGACGGCCGGATGCTGGCCTACGTATGGTCGCCGCAGGGCAGCGCCGCGCCGGGCTTCCGGTGCGACGTCACCTCGCCGGCGAACCTGACGGTGCAGAACCTGCGCACCGGCGCGCGGCACACGCTGCGCGGCGTGCCGGGCGGGGTGTCCGGGCTGGCCTGGTCGCCGCGGGACCGGCGGCTGGCGGTGGACGTGACCGGCGGCCCGCTGGACATCAGCCAGGTCCGGGTCCTCGCTCAGCCGCTGACCGCCGCGCGCTATGACCCCGGCCGGCCGCTGCGGTGCCCGGCCGCCGGGCGGTCGTGCGCGGAGTTCACGCCGCAGTTCACTACCGCGGGCGCCGTCGCGTTCACCGCCTGCCTGCAGCTGTCGGCGCGGACCTGCCGGTATGTCCTGGCCCGGGCCGGGGGCTCGCGCACGGTCGTGCTGGCCAGGCTCGGCCGGGGACTGGCCCGGACCCAGGACGGCGCCTGGTCGGCAGTCGATCCCGCGGGCAGCGCCGCGATTGTCACGACCCCGCTGGGCGCCCGCTTCGCGACCTACCGGTGGGTCCGCGGGCACGGCGTGGTGCGGCTGCACCGCCCGGTCAACGGCGTGAGCTGGTAACCCGGCCGGCCGACCCGCGGGTGATGCCGCCGCCCCCGGTCAGCCGGGCAGCGATGATCACCGGCACGATGGTCAGCAGCAGCACCGCGACCACCACGACGTTCACCTCGGGCAGGTCCTGGCCCAGCCGGATGGCGCCGAACACCCACAGCGGCAGTGTGTTCTGCGCCCCGGCGGTGAAGGTGGTCACGATGACCTCGTCGAACGACAGCGCGAAGGCCAGCAGTGCCCCGGATACCAGGGCGGTCGACAGCATCGGCAGCGTGACCGTGCGGAAGGTGAACAGGCCGTGCGCGCCCAGGTCGGCCGAGGCCTCGTACAGCGAGCCGGAGACCCGGCGCAGCCGGGCGAGCACGTTGTTGTAGACGACCACGATGCAGAACGTGGCGTGCCCGATGATGATCGTCAGCAGCGACAGGTCGATCCCGGCGAAGTGAAAGGCCGAGTTGAGCGCGATCCCGGTGATGATGCCGGGCAGCGACAGCGGCAGCACCAGCAGCAGCGAGACGGCCTCGCGGCCGAAGAACCGGAACCGGTGCACGCCGAAGGCCGCGGCCGAGCCGAGCAGCAGCGCGATCACCGTGGACAGCAGCGCCGCCTTGAGCGACAGCCCGAATGCTGCGCGCACCTGCGGGTCATGCCAGGCCACCGAGAACCACTTGGTGCTCAGCCCGCGGATCGGCCAGCTCTGCACGTTGGAGGAGTTGAAGGCGTAGAAGCAGATGATGCCGATCGGCACGAACAAGAAGGCGAGCACGCCGCCGACCCAGATCCGCAGCCCGATGCGGGCCAGCCGTCCCTCCATCACGCCGACTCAAACGCGCCGGCCGCCCGCGCGCCCAGCAGGTAGATGATCATGATCACGATCGGCACGATGGCCAGGGCCGCGGCGAACGGCAGGTTCCCGGCGGTACCCAGGTTGGCGTAGATGACGTTCCCGATGAAGTTGGAGTTCGCCCCGCCGACCAGCAGCGGCGTGATGAAGTCGCCGAGGGTGAGGGAGAAGGTGAAGATCGACCCGGCCACCACGCCCGGCAGCACCAGCGGCAGCACCACGCTGCGCATCGTCCGCCAGCTGCGCGCCCCCAGGTCCCCGGAGGCCTCCAGCAGGGAGTCAGGGATCCGCTCCAGCGCGCCGTAGACCGGCACGATCATGAACGGCAGCCAGATGTAGGAGAAGACCAGCCACATGGCGGTGTTGGTGTAGCCGATGTTCACCGGCCCGGCGCCGAGCTTGGTGAAGACCCAGCTCAGCGTGCCGCCCTTCTGCAGGATCACGATCCAGGCGTAGACCCGGGCGATGTAGCTCGCCCACAGCGGCAGCAGCACCGCGGTGAACAGCAGCTGACGGCCGCGGCCCGACGCGATGCGGGCCATGTAGTAGGCGAACGGCAGGGCCAGGATGGCATCGGTGACGGTCACGATGACCGCCATGCCGATCGTGCGCCCGATGATCGTCAGGTAGGTGCCGGTGAAGATCTGCCGGAAGTTGGCCAGCGTCCAGGTGTGCACCAGCTGGTTGGTGAACGGGTTCACCGACCAGAACGCGGTGGCCAGCATCACCACCAGCGAGGCCAGGTAGATCACCAGGAACCAGGCCAGCGGCGGCGTCAGCGTGAGGGTGGCCCGCAGCCAGGCCCGGCGCCACAGCGCCGCCGAGACCCTGGATCCTCCCGCTGGCGCCGGCCGCCGGGCCTGCGTCGTGCTGACGGTCATCAGGCAGGCTCCGCTACCCGGTGATCCCGGTCCAGGCGGTCACCCATTGCTGGAACGGCACGCAGTCGCTCTTGCCGTTGCCGCACTGGGCCAGCGGCGTCTTCCAGAACTTGATGGTCTGGAAGTAGGACTCCGGGGCGTCCGCGTGGTAGTCAGCGCACGAGCCCTTCTGGATCTTGTCCATGATCGGGCAGGCCAGCTTGTTGGCCGGGGTCTCGCCGAAGTAGTCGGCCTCCTGGGCCTGGACCTTGGGCGTGGTCGCCCACTGCATCCACTTGTAGGCGCAGTTCGGGTCGGGCGCCTTGGTGGCCAGCATCCAGGTGTCGGCCCAGCCGGTCGCGCCCTGCGACGGGATGGTGTCGGCGACCTTCGCGCCGGCCGCGGCCAGCGTGTTGGTCTGGTACGGCCAGGCCGCGCCGACCACGGTGGTGCCGGACTGGAACAGCGAGATCTCCTGCGAGGCCAGCGCCCAGTACTTCTTGATCAGCGGGTGCTCGGCCGTGAGCAGGCTCACGGCCGCATTGAACTGCGGCTGGGTCAGCTCATAGGGATCGGTGATGCCCAGGCTCGGCTTGGTCTTGGACAGGTACAGCGCGGCGTCGGCGATCTGGATCGGGTTGTCCGGCACCGTGATCTGGCCGGCGTACTTCTTGTCGTACAGCACCGACCACGACGTCGGGGCGGCGGGGAAGGTCTTGGTCGAGTACAGCAGCACATTCGGGCCGAACTCGTAGGAGACGCCGTAGTGCTTGCCGCCGATGGTGTTGAACGGCGGCGACTGCAGGAAGGGATGGAAGTCCTTCCACGACGGGATCAGGCTGATGTTGACCGGCCGCACGTCCCCGCTGTAGATGAGCCGCAGGTCGGCATCGCCGGACGCGGACACCAGGTCGTACTGGCCGCCGCCGCCGTTGGCCATCAGCGACACCATCTCGCTCGATGACCCGGCGTACTTGGTGCTCACCTGGCAGCCGGTGGCCTGCTCGAAGGGCTTGACCCACTGCGGCTGGGCGTAGCCTTCCCAGGCGATCAGGTTGAGGTGGCCCTCGGTCTTGCCGACGGTGGTCGGGACGGCCGCGCCGGCCTCCGGCGGGGTCAGGCCCGCCGTCGCGCTGCTGCTGCCGCCCGTGCCTGATGAGCTGGCCCCGCCCCCGCCGGAG